>NZ_JATAAF010000034.1 GCF_030341905.1 Porticoccus sp. W117
TCAACCTGGTCAACAACGGACAATTTAAAGGCTAACGAATAATCACGCTGAGTGCGCTTAGCTGTTGATTTCATATCACTTTCCAATTTGGTGATTGAAAAGTGTCAACGTTATTCAGGACGGGACAAGGTAATAAAAAAGGCCCGCCAACCGTAATGGTTGGCGGGCCTTTTTCGTATTTGCGCGTGCGGTTAGCAGAACGCCTGGATGCCGGTTTGCGCGCGCCCCAGAATCAGCGCGTGCACATCGTGGGTGCCTTCGTAGGTATTCACCACTTCCAGGTTGAGCATGTGGCGCATAATCGGGTATTCGTCGGAGCAGCCGTTGCCGCCGTGCATATCACGAGCCTGGCGGGCGATATCCAGTGCCTTGCCGGCGTTGTTGCGCTTCAGCAGGGAGATCAACTCTGGAGCCAGTTTGCCTTCGTCTTTTAGGCGGCCCGCTTGCAGGCAGCCTTGCAAGCCCAGGCTGATTTCCGTTTGCATATCCGCGAGTTTTTTCTGGATCAGCTGGTTGCCCGCCAGCGGGCGGTTGAACTGTTTGCGATCCAGTACGTATTCACGGGCAGCGTGCCAGCAGGCTTCGGCGGCGCCGAGAGCGCCCCAGGAAATGCCGTAACGGGCGCTGTTCAGGCAGCCGAACGGGCCGCGCAGTCCTTGCACACCGGGCATCAGGTTGTCGTCCGGTACAAATACATCTTCCATCACGATTTCGCCGGTCACTGATGCCCGCAATGCCAGTTTGCCCTCTATCTTTGGTGCGGACAGGCCTTTCATGCCCTTGTCGAGAATAAAGCCGCGAATCACGTTGTCTTCGGTTTTGGCCCACACCACAAATACATCGGCAAAGGGTGAATTGGTAATCCACATTTTGGCGCCGTTGAGGATGTAGCCGCCGTCCACTTTTTTGGCGCGACTTTTCATACCGCCGGGGTCGGAGCCGTGGTCTGGTTCTGTGAGGCCGAAGCAACCCACCCACTCACCGGTGGCCAGTCTGGGCAGGTATTTTTGTTTCTGTTCTTCCGTACCGTAGGTGTAGATGGGGTACATCACCAGGCTGGATTGCACGCTGAGCATGGAGCGGTAGCCGGAGTCCACGCGCTCCACTTCGCGAGCCACCAGGCCGTAGCAAACGTAGTTGACGCCGGGGCAATCGTAGCCCTGGATGGTAGAGCCCAGCAGGCCCATCTCGCCCATCTCGTTAAAAATTTCCCGGTCGGTGTGCTCGTTGCGAAAGGCTTCACGCACCCGGGGTGCCAGCTTTTCCTCAGCGTATTGGCGGGCGGCGTCCCGCACCATGCGTTCTTCATCGGTGAGTTGTTGCTCCAGCAGAAACGGGTCTTGCCAGTCAAATTGCGCCCAGCTGTGTGGCATGGTGTTCTCCAGAAGTGAAAGCGATGTGTGTCGGGCATTTTATGAGTAATTACGTTACACGTAAACAAAATGCTCGATAAAGTGTTGCGAATATCTCCAAAGTTTAACCCGCACAAGTAACGATAGGCAGAGTAAAATTAAGAGTACAATGGCACTTTTCATAAAAATTAATCGCTAATATGGCCAGATTTATCCAGGCTGACATCAGTCGCAGCGCCCTGCAGCATAATTTTCAGCTGGTGAAGTCACTGGCTGGAGCGGCCCGTGTGGTGGCTGTGATCAAAGCCAATGGCTATGGCCATGGGGCTGCCGAGGTGGCGCGTTCGCTGCCGGAAGCAGATATTTTCGGGGTCGCCAGTATTGAAGAAGCGCTGGAACTGGTGGAATCCGGTATTCGCCAGCCGGTGCTGTTATTGGAAGGTTTTTTTGAAGCGAGCGAGTTGCAAGAGATCGCCCACTTTGATTTTGAAGTGGTGATTCACAGCCGCGACCAGCTGGACAAACTGCTTGCCGCCCGTTTGGAAAAGCCGGTGACCGTGTGGCTAAAACACGACAGCGGCATGCACCGCCTGGGTTTTACCAGCGAGCGCTTTCGCCTCGCCTACAACGATCTGGTAGATAGCGCCAATGTGGGCGCAATTCGCCTTATGTCTCATTTGGCCTGCGCTGATGAGCTGGATAACCCGTTCACAGAGCAACAACTGGATCGCTTTGAGAGCGCCTCAGCGGATTTGCAAGGGGAAGTGAGCCTGGCCAATTCCTCCGGGTTATTGGCATGGCCGCGTAGTCGAGGCCAGTGGGTGCGACCAGGACTGGTGCTTTATGGCTGTTCGCCGTTTGCCGCTTCTCACCCCATTGCCAACAAACTGCGGCCAGTAATGACGTTACGTTCAAAGGTAATGGCCATTCACCAGCTGGAGGCCGGTGACGGGGTGGGCTATGGCCAGGCATGGCGCGCGGTAAAACCTACCCGCGTGGGCACAGTGGCGGTGGGCTACGGCGATGGTTATCCCCGCCAGGCACCCAGCGGTACGCCAATACTGGTGAATGGTGAGCGCTCACAATTGTTGGGGCGGGTGTCGATGGATATGTTGTCGGTGGATTTGACCCACTTGCCGGATGCCAAGGTGGGCGACCCGGTGGTGTTGTGGGGCAAAGGGCAAAATGGCGACCAACTCAGTGCCAGCGAAGTAGCCAGATACGCCGGCACCATTCCCTGGGTGCTGCTGACGGGCATTACCAGCCGTGTACCATTGAATTACCACGATTGACCCCTGTCAATTTGCCGTTGGGCAGTTTGTGGCACAGTAGCTGACCACTGAAACTTTCAACGGTTGTGGCCGCTATGGGGACAGGAGTAACAGACCGCAGGTATACCGATAAGGATTTTCTCACCTTTCAGGCGAGACTGGATGAACAGCTGCAACAGTTAAAGCAGGTGTTGCAGCAGCCGGGTTTTGGCAGCGACCCATTGCATATGGGGGCTGAACTGGAAATGTACCTGGCAGACGCCCAGGGCTCTGTTAGCCAGTGTAATCAAAACTTGCTGGATGCTCTGGGTGATTCTCAGTTTCAGCCGGAACTCAATCAATACAACATCGAACTCAATCTGTCCGCCTTTGCCATCGGGCAAAACCCTCTGGAAAAACTCCACAACGAAATGCAGGCGAAAACCGCCAAGTTGGAAGCGGTGGCTGCCAGGCAGGGAGTGGATGTAATCCCCATCGGTATTTTGCCTACCCTGCGGCGGGAGCATTTGCACAAGGGGCTGATTACACCGCTGCCTCGCTACCACAGCCTCGCCACACATCTGTACCAGCAACGCGGTGAAGACTTCACCATCAACATTAACGGTGCAGACCCGCTGTCTGTTTCCTTTGCCGATATATCTGCAGAAGGTGCCAATACGTCTTTTCAGGTGCACTGCATGGTGCCGCCAGAGTGTTTTGTTCAGGTGTTTAACGCCGCGCAGTTGACGGCGCCTCTGGTAGTAGCGGTGGCGGCCAATTCCCCTGTATTTCTCGGCCACCGTTTGTGGGACGAAACCCGTATCGCCCTGTTCAAGCAATCTCTGGATGTGCGCCAGCGCGGACATGCCAACTGGCGGCAACCCACGCGAGTCAATTTTGGCTTTGGCTGGTTGCGCCACAGCCCTTGGGAGCTGTTTGCCGAAGCGGTGGCGCTGTACCCGGTGGTGCTGCCCGCGGTTGATTCGAACCTTGATGACAACGACCTGCCATCACTGAAAGAACTGCTGTTGCACATCGGTACTATCTGGAGCTGGCATCGGCCGGTGTACTGCCCCAGCGGCAGTGGCCATGTGAGAATCGAGTTTCGCGCGATCCCTGCTGGCCCCACCAGTATCGACATGATGGCCAATGCCGCTTTTGCCATTGGCCTTGCCATGGGGTTGGCAGACCGCATCGACGATCTGATCAGCTTCGTGCCGTTTCGTTTTGCTGAATACAATTTCTATCGGGCGGCTCAGGCGGGTCTGGACAGTAAATTGTTGTGGCCTGTAAATGGCTGTCGGCCACAGGAAACCGATATAACAGCAATTATTGAGCAGCTGTTGCCCGTGGCACAGCAGGGGTTGGAAATCCTTGGCATCGCTAATGGTGAACGTTACCTGAAGGTGATTGAAGAGCGGCTGCAACAGCGCATGACCGGTGCTCGCTGGCAGAGGCAGGCTTTGGATTACTACAGCCGCAAAAGCGATCGCGACAGTGCTTGTCAGAAGATGTTGCGGAATTATTTGCAGCAATGTCGCAGTGCTCAGCCGGTATCCCAGTGGGAGCGGCCCTGGAATTGCCAATAGCTCTTAAAGGCTTTCCAGTTTGATATGCAGTGCCAACAGGGTTTTCGTGCCGGCCACTTGCGCCGTATGGCCATGGCGCTGCTCATCAAAGACTTCACTGTCAGACAGTCGATCTTTGGCAATAAATACATCTCCCGCTGAAAAATCTCGATAGCTGCCATCGCGCAGGCCAATACGCAGCATTCCCTGGCGAATCACAATCAGAGTTGGGTCGCCGGCTACATGCCAGTCGCTGAAATAGCCCGGCTCGCTGACCCGGTGGCGGAAGTTCAGGGCATCGATTCTGGGGGAGATAATCAGTCCGTTGTAGTCTTCAAGGGAAAGAGTCTGTTCGGTAAACAGTGAAGGCCCGGAGTTGGGGTTTTCCAGAATGGGGATGGTAACTGTAGTCATGGTTTTTATGGTGACAGGTCTTTATGGTGAAGTTGGTAAATGGACAAATACCGAACCGCTTTTAACTTCGCAGGGAATGGCTGTTAAGGATTCACCACTGCATGGCCCGGCAACACACAAACCAGTATCCGGCTGAAAAATGGCGGCATGCACGGCGCACTGGATAAATTTTTTCTCCACATCAAAAAACCGATCCGGCTGCCAGTTCAGCGGCATGCCTGTATGTGGGCAACTGTTGCGGTAGACAAATACTTCACTGCCTTGGCGCACCGCAAACAGGGCTTCGCCGTTGGGATAAAATTCTTTGCTGCCGCCGTCGGGGATAGCTTCCAGTTGGCACAGCTCTGTTTCAAGCTCAGGCATAAGTAGCGCGTTTATTACTATGTGAAACAACATCAGGGTAGGGTATCTTGTTGGCATAGTAACCCATCCTACCTGCGGTTAAACCAATAATAAGGAAACACATTGTATGGCTGATGCCTTGCCCAAGCCCCATGGCGGCACTCTGGTGAATTTGTTGGCGAGCCCCCAGCGGCGCCAGCAATTGCATGCACAGTCCATAGACTGGCCGGAATGGTATCTGGATGCTCACCAGCAATGTGATCTGGAATTGTTGGTGAATGGCGGCTTCTCTCCGCTGACGGGTTTTATGGGTTCGGCGGATATAGATAGCATTGGCAAAAATTTGCGCCTGCCCTGTGGTACTGCCTGGCCGCTGCCGGTGATGCTGACCGTCGATAAGAAAGCCGCACAGCAAGCGGAGCAATCTGGTCACTTGGTACTGCGCGATCCGGAGGGTGTCGCACTCGCCGTTGTGCAGGTATCGGAAGTGTGGCGCTGGGATCGCAACCATTATGCGGAAACTTTTTTAGGCACCACCGATGAAGCTCACCCAGGGGTGCGGCGCTGCTTTCACGAAATGCACGAATATGCGCTGGCTGGCAGGGTAGAGGGTATTGAACTGCCTCAGCATCACGACTTTGTGCAATTGCGCCATACGCCGGCGCAGTTGCGGGAACAGTTTGCCGATATGGGGTGGTCAAAAGTGGTCGCCTTTCAAACCCGCAACCCCATGCACCGGGTGCACTACGAAATCAGCCGCCAGGTGTGTGAACAGCAGGGCGCCAAACTATTAATTCACCCAGCCATCGGGCCAACCATTGTCGGCGATGTGGATGCCTACACCCGTGTGCGCTGTTATCGGGCGCTGATGCCGCGCTACTCTGAAGGCGATGCCATGTTGTCTTTGCTGCCCCTGGCAATGCGTATGGCTGGGCCAAGGGAAGCATTGCTGCATGCCATTGTTCGAAAAAATTACGGCTGCAGCCATTTGATTGTCGGTCGCGATCATGCATCACCAGGCAAAAACGCCAGGGGGCAATCGTTTTACGAACCCTATGACGCCCAGCATTTATTTGAAAAATGGCAGGATGAATTAGGGGTTACCCTGTGTGCGTCTCCGCAAATCAGTTATGTGGAAGAGTGGGGTAAATACTGCGCCAGCGCCGATGTTCCTGAAGGCACCCAAACCCAACATGTGTCTGGATCAGAATTGCGCCGCCTTTTGCAGAGAGGCGCAGAGGTCCCGGATTGGTTGAGTTTTCCAGAAGTGATGGATGTGCTGAAAAAACGCTATCCTGCGCGCCACAAAAAAGGTTTTTGTGTGTTTCTGACCGGACTTTCCGGCGCGGGAAAATCTACCATTGCCAATGTGCTCCGAGTGAAGTTTCTCGAAAATGACAGCCGCCCGGTGACTTTGCTGGATGGAGATATCGTGCGCAAAAATTTGTCTTCAGAGTTGGGTTTTTCCCGAGCGCATCGCGACCTCAACATTCGCCGCATTGGTTTTGTGGCTTCGGAGATTGCCAAAAATGGCGGCATCGCTCTCTGTGCGCCGATCGCTCCCTTTGACCGCATCCGCTGCGAGGTGAAAGCGAACATCGAAGAGGTGGGCGGCTTTGTGCTGGTGTATATGGCCACCCCTCTCGAGGAGTGTGAACGCCGGGATCGCAAAGGGCTGTACGCCAAGGCGCGCTCCGGAGCGATCAAGGAATTTACTGGCATTTCCGACCCCTATGAGGTGCCGGAGAATGCCGATGTGGTGATTGATACCACTGATATTACCGCGGAATCAGCAGCGCAACAGGTGCTTCGTTTTTTGAAAAACGAGGGCTATATTGATTTTAATTCCTGAGTAAGTTCTTTATTGAATCCCCGCTGGCGAGTTCTTAAGCGCAGCAATTCGTTGCTCCAGTGGTGGGTGGCTGAGCAGCAGTTTGCTCATTACCTGCTTGAAGCCACCGGAGATGCCAAAGGCGGTCATGGTGTCGGGCATTTGGCTGGGGATTTGCGCGTTCATCTCTTCCTGCAGCCTTTGCAGGGCACTGATCATTGCAGCGCGGCTCGCCAATTGGGCGCCAGCGGCGTCGGCGCGAAATTCTCGCCAGCGCGAGAATTTCATCACTACCATAGAGGCGAGTATTCCCAGCACGATTTCCGCAAAGATGGTGGTAATCCAGTAGCCGATACCGCGGCCGCTTTCGCTTTTGAATACGATGCGATCTACTGCCGTGCCGATAATGCGTGCAAAGAACATTACAAAAGTATTCACTACCCCCTGAATCAGTGACAGGGTGATCATATCGCCGTTGGCGACGTGGCCAATTTCGTGGGCCAGTACCGCGCGTACTTCCTCTTTGTTCATACGCTGCAGCAGGCCAACACTCACCGCCACCAGAGCGTTGTTTTTGTTCCAGCCTGTGGCAAATGCATTGGATTGTTGGGCGGGGAAGATGCCCACTTCCGGCATGCCGATACCGGCTTTCTTGGCAAGCTCGGCCACGGTATCCACCAGCCAGCGTTCCTCAGCGGTACGGGGTTGTTCAATGATCTGGGTGCCAGAGGCGCGTTTGGCCATCCATTTGGAAATCAGCAGAGATATCAGCGAGCCACCCATACCAAACAGGGCGCAGAATACCAGCAAACTGCCGGTTTGACCGACGATAATACCCTGACTTTGCAGGATATTCAGGGTAATACTGGCGACAATCAGCACCGCCAGATTGGTGAGCAAAAATAGCCCGATACGTAACATTTTTTCCTCCGGTGTAGCCAATCGTAAAAATAACTACAAAACCCTAAAAAACCACTGTGCTGGGTTAGTATGCGACACATGGATGTGTCGCCGCTGGCGTTAAGCCAGCGCGAGCCCAGAAAAGCCAAGAGGTTCCACGCAACATCGCCAGGCTTTTCTGGGCGTTGGCCAAATAAATCAGGGAGATTTATTTGGCCAGCAGGTAGAGTAGATGCGTCCATTACAGAAAAAATCAAGTGAAAGAGGTGTGAAATGGCGGCAGTTACTCTGCTAAGAAAAGTCTTTTCTCGAACGATGGCGTCGCTGGCTGCTGTGCTGCTGGCGGGTTGTGCGTCTTTAACGCCCGGTTTTCAAAACCCGGAAGTCAATCTGGTTTCTGTTGCGCCTGTATCGAGCAATAGCCTATTGGAGCAGCGCTTTAAAGTGGGGCTGCGAGTGCTAAACCCGAATTCGGTGGCGCTGCCGGTAAAAGGGTTGTCTTACAGCCTTAAGCTCAACGGTTACAAAGTGGTGAGTGGCGCCACGGGGAGTATTCCGGAATTACCCGCCTATGGCGATGTACGGCTTGATGTGGAGGCAGGGGTTAACTTGTTGGGCGGTGCGCGATTCCTCAGTGGTATTCTGCAAAATCGCAACCAACAGCTGGATTACCAACTGGAAACCCGTTTGGATGTGGGCTTGTTGTTGCCAGCGATTACCTTGGTGGAAGAAGGGCAGATATCGTTACAGCAGTAGCCTTATGGCGCCAACATGGGGGTGTACCAGGCCAGAATGTCGTGCCCCCACAATAGTGCAATCCAGCCCGCCGCCGCTAAATAGGGCCCAAAAGCGATGGGAATTTGCTTGTCGCGCCCCATTACCAAAATTCCGGCAATGCCTACCAATGCGCCTACCACGGCGGATAGCAGAATAATCATCGGTAAAAACTGCCACCCCATCCAGGCGCCCAGGGCTGCCAGCAGTTTGAAATCCCCGTGGCCCATGCCCTCCTTGCCGGTGAGCTTTTTATAGATGATATATACCGACCATAATGACAAGTAGCCAGCGGCGCCGCCAATTACCGAGCTGGTGAGATCAGTGAAGACGCCTTGAGTATTGGCCAGCAAACCAATCCACATCAAGGGTAGTGTGATGTTGTCAGGCAGCAACTTGTGGCCGAAGTCGATACCGGTTAAAGCAATCAAACACCAGGTAAACAACAGTACCAACAAACCCTGTTCAGATAGACCGTAGTGGAAAATAATAAAACCAGACAGCAAACCGGTAAATAGCTCAACCGTCGGGTATTGAATGGAAATCTTGGTATTGCAGCTTTGGCACTGGCCTTTCAGTAGCAGGTAGCTGACTACTGGAATATTGTGCCAGGGCTTGATGGGGGCGTTGCAGCTGGGGCAATGGGAGGCGGGGAATGCCAAGGAAATGCGGGGCTCGACCTCAGCTTTTAATTCCAGAATCTCCCGCGCCATCTCCCGCCAACTGATTTGTAGTTGCATGGGCAGGCGGTAGATCACAACATTGAGGAAGCTGCCGACTAACAGGCCTAATATAACGGCAACGCCCACCAGAAGGGTGGGCGGGAGGTTGAGTTCTGGCATTGTGTGTTTTTCTCGTTGTTATTGTTTTAGGTGACGTTTTTTAAATAGCTTGACCAATTTGGAATATAGGTAAGTACATCGCAATCAGCATGCCGCCTACCAATACACCAATAACCGCCATAATCATCGGTTCTAGCAAGGTGGTAAGGTTGTCTACTGCATTATCTACAGCTTCTTCGTAGTGAATAGCAGCTTTTTCTAGCATGCTATCTAATGCGCCAGATTCTTCACCAATGGCTGCCATCTGGACCAGAAGTGTTGGAAATACGCCAGTGCTTTTCATTGAGCTATTAAGTTGCACGCCTGTGGTTACATCATCCCGTACTTTATAAATGGCATCTCGGTATACTGCGTTGCCTGAAGCTCGGGCTACTGAATCCAAAGCATCCACCAGTGGTACACCAGCTGCAAAAGTAGTGGATAAAGTGCGAGCAAATCGGGCTACAGCGCCTTCGTTTAAGATTACGCCGACAATGGGGATTTTCAGGGTGTATTTGTCAATTGTGTCAGAGAATTTTGGGGAGCGAGTCTTGGCCTCTTTAAAGGCAAAAATACTGCCCACTAATACAATTAGCCAAAGCCACCAATTTGCTTGGGCTGCTTCTGAAATACCTAGCACGAACTGAGTAAAGGCAGGTAGTTCAGAACCGAAGCTGCTAAAGGTTTTCGCAAATTGCGGTATAACTTTAACCAGTAGAATCCCCATCACAATAATTGCAACAGCGAGTACGGCTGCAGGATAGGTCATAGCTTTTCGAACTTTAGCTTTCAGGCTTTCCAGTTTTTCTTTGTAAAGCGCAATTCGATCTAGCATTGTTTCCAATGCGCCGGATGTTTCACCAGACTCCACTAGGCTGCAAAATAGATCATCAAAATATTTTGGGTGTTTACGAAGTGATGAACCAAAACTGGCACCTGCAGCCACATCGTCACGAATGGATTCAATCAGGGATTTCAGATTAGTGTTTTCACAGCCTTCAGCAACAATATCGAAACTCTGTACCAGAGGTACGCCAGCTTTCATCATGGTGGCCATTTGACGGGTAAAGGCGGCGATATCGGCGGGCTTGATGGGTTTGCCACCGCTGCCAAACAATGGTTTGGGCTTTTTCTTAACGTTATTGGCAGTAATGCCCTGCTTGCGCAACTGGGCACGGGCAAAATTAGCGTTGGCACTACGAATCTCACCCTGAACAGGGGTGCCTTTACGATCTTTGCCTTTATAGACAAATACTTGCGCTTCTGCGGTTGCCATAACCCAATCCTTCGAAATCTTTATTATTATCGGTGGATTACGCTGCGCTAATCCACCCTACGATAGTATCGTCAGTGTATTGTAGGGTGGATTAGCGCAGCGTAATCCACCAGTTGGCTCTAATCCTTAGTAACCCTGTTAGCTTCTTCCAAACTGATTATACCCTTGGCGGCCTTTAAAAGTGCCGACTGGCGCAAAGTTCTGAAGCCTTCCTCTTTGGCCTTTTCGCCGATCTGCAGGGAGTTTCCTCCCTCCATAATAATGCGTGAAATAGCGGGGGTAACCTTTAGCACTTCATAAACACCGCTACGGCCTTTGTAGCCATTGGTGCACTTGGGGCAGCCTACCGGATGGTACAGTTCGAATTCTTCGCGAGGCAGATCAATACTATCAAAGCCTTCCTCGGTAAGAATCTTATCTGGTATGTCGTCTGCCGGGCGGCGGCAGTGCTGGCACAACCGGCGTGCCAAACGCTGGGCGATAATCAGGCTGACGGAGGTTGCTACGTTAAAGGCAGGAACGCCCATATTTAGCAAGCGGGTCAGTGTTTCCGGCGAGCTATTGGTGTGCAATGTGGACAGAACCAAGTGGCCGGTTTGTGCTGCTTTGATGGAAATTTCCGCAGTTTCCAGGTCGCGAATCTCACCCACCATAATCACATCCGGATCTTGCCGCAGAAAGGCTCGCAGTGCTTCCGCAAAAGTCAGATTCACTTTGGTGTTGATCTGGACCTGGTTGATCCCATCCATATTGATTTCGATGGGATCTTCCGCAGTGGATATATTGCGCTCTGGGGTATTGAGAATGCCTAGGCCGGTATAAAGAGATACCGTTTTGCCGCTACCGGTGGGGCCAGTAACCAGAATCATGCCTTGGGGCTGGGCCAAGGTATTCATATAGGCTTCTTTTTGGTCCTCCTCGTAGCCCAATGCGTCAATGCCCATTTTGGCACTGTTGGAATCCAGAATACGAAGAACGATCTTTTCTCCGTACAGGGTGGGCAGTGTATTTACCCGAAAATCAATGGCCTTTGACTTAGATAGCTTCAGTTTAATCCGGCCATCCTGGGGGATGCGGCGCTCGGAAATGTCCAGTTGTGACATAACTTTCAGGCGTGCTGCCAGCCTGGGGGCCAGGTTGGCGGGAGGTTTTGTCATTTCCTGAAGTACACCGTCAATGCGGAAGCGAACACGATAGCTGCGTTCGTAAGGTTCGAAGTGTATATCTGAGGCACCAAGCTTAATGGCATCTAGTAGCAGCTTGTTAATAAAGCGAACAATTGGGGCATCGTCGGTATCACCACCATGGTCTTCATCAGCAGGGTCTTCAACCGCGGCAACATCCAGATCGTCAAGGTGTACGTCATCCAGGGTGCCTAGTGCTTCTCCTAAGTCCTCTTCTTGCTGGTTGAGGAAACTCTCAATGGCCGCTTCCAGCTTGTCGTACTCAACAAGCACCGGCTCAATGGTCATGCCGGTCTGGAACTGGATTTCGTTAATAGTCTGGTGATTGGTGGGGTCGCAGACACCCAGAGACAAGCGATTGCCACGGTTGTAAAGAGGCAGAGCTTTATGACGGCGTATTAACTTACTGTCTACCAGCTCCTTTGGGGCGGTATCTACATTAAAAGAGTCTAGATCCAATAGTGGTGAACCAAATTCATTGGCGGCCACTGTAGCTACCAATTGGGCGGGTAGAATATTGGCAGTAACAATATGCTCTACAAAGGGCAGGCGTTGCTGTTGGCAATGAACCACCGCTTCTTCAGCGGCTTCATGTTCAATCAGGCCGTCCTGAACCAGGCGTTTTGGTAAGCCCCTTAATGCGCTATTGGCTGGTGTCATTATGTGAATCCGTTTTTATCGTTAGTGCCCGTCACTCCCGCGCAGTCGGGAGTCCATGCCAGATTATGGCAACCCGAATATATAAGAGCAATGGTTCATAGCTCCTGATGCTGTCGATAGCCGGAGCATGTGGCTTAAAAGGTGACAAAAAACGTCACTTGAGTTCGCGGCTAAGTGACCAAAGATGTCTTTGAATAGGGGTTTGAGCTTCGTCATCGCGAGGAGTGTGGCGACGTGACAAGCTCGCGACTTTAAGGCGGCTGCTTTAAGTGTTTGAATTTGTTTGACTTTGTGGTTTTTGAATATTTGAATAACGATTGATTTAAAATCTGGCACACCTCTTGCTAAAGTCGCTACGACTGTTCATAAAAAAACATAAACTTCCAAGGAGAATACTATGAAACAGCGTCAAGGGGGCTTTACCCTAATTGAATTAATGATTGTTATCGCAATCATTGGTATCTTAGCCGCAGTAGCACTTCCTGCATATCAAGACTATGTTGCACGCTCGCAGATGTCAGAGGTTTTTGGTTTCGCTAGTAGCGCAAAAACCACAGTATCTGAGTGTTTGGCTACAAATGGTGGCACTCTTGCAGATTGTGACTCGAACCAAGAAGCCGGTTTAGACACAACAGCTACTAATATTACTTCTGAGTTTGTTGAGCAGGTTGCAATTACAACTGGTACTGCTGCGATTGTTGTATCTATCCAAGGTACAGGTATAACAGACTTGGATGCTGGTACTATTACTATGACTCCTACCTATAATGCTGCTTCTGGTACTACTTGGGACTGTGTTGTTTCTGATGCGGGTATTGCCAAATATATGCCTTCAAGTTGTCGTGGTACTGCACCTACTCCTTAATTGAAAAAAGCTAAATAACCTATACGAATGCTTAAGGGGTCCTGTCGGACCCCTTTTTTGTTGGAAGTGCTATGTCTAATTCTCAAGCATTAATAAATAACAAAGTAGATTTTTGGTTGGTTGGTGGGTTATCACTCCTCGGTTTATGTGTATTGTGGACTTTTACAGATTTATTTAGCAAGGTCGACTTTTGGTATACTGCTTGGCTTCTTGCTTTCTTTGTTAATGGGCCTCATTTCTTAATTAGCTATTTGATGTTTTATCGGCTGCACTCGGAGCAGCTTCAGAAGCGATCTGTATTCAAGCTTGTAGGATTCGCCCTTCCCGCTGTGATTTGTGCTTTATGTATTGCAGCATTTTTTCTGAAAAGCGCCGTCTTATTAATTGGCCTACTATATTCAATGTTTTTTCTTGTCGGTTGGCATTACGTGCGCCAAGGGTATGGTGTGCTTATGGTGATGTCAGGTATTAACCATTCATTTTTCTCGGCTTGGGAGCAAAGGCTTGTTAAGTGGAGCTTGTATGCTCTTTGGGGTGCTTCATTTTTGAGTATGTTCGGTTTGCAAGAACGTTTTACAAACTATTGGGGCTTAAGTTATTCGATACCATCGCTTAACCCTTTGTGGGTGCAAATGGCGCAAATTCTGGCGTACGGTGGTCTTGTAGCTATATTGCTATTGTTAGCATATCGTCATTGGGTTGCTGGTATTCGTGATTCTCTTTCGGGGGTTACCGGCGTGTTGGTTCAGTACGTATGGATGCTGCCTCTGTTTAAGCATCCTCAGTTCTTTTTGTTTGTGCCATTGTTTCATTCTTTGCAATATCTCATTTTTCCTGCAGCTGTTATTCAAAACAGAGAAGAGTCTCAAGGTGTTGAAGGTATAGAAAAGCGCATATGGCTACATTGGTGGGGGCCTGCTTTCGTTCTGGCGGCGCTTGCGTTTTACTTTGTTCCAGATGCCTTGGATAGAGTATTTTGGGAATCGCACAAAGAGGTCTTTGGGGGAAGCTTTTTCTTGGTTTCATTCATTGTTTTTATCAATATCCACCACTACTTTATTGATAGCTTGATGTGGAAGCGTGAGAATGAAGTTGTTCGTAACTACTTAAAACCTGTTGGTTCGTCTAATAAAGCTGATAAAGAATGCAGTATATAGTTGGTTAAAGCTGCGCGTGATGGGCAGAGCGCTCCGTCTCTTTGGGTGCTTTGACTATGCTTACTGCTTAAAACCCTCAGCCATTGGCTGGGGGTTTTTCGTTTGGTGGTGGTCAAAACCAACGTAAGCGTCCGGTCATCACCCCTTGACCGACTCACTCCAATTATGCGGCAGCAATTCCTCAATCCGGTTGCTCTTCTGTGTTGGCAGTTTCTCCAACACATCTTTCAGATACGCATACGGATCATGG
>NZ_JATAAF010000035.1 GCF_030341905.1 Porticoccus sp. W117
CCTCTACGCTCGCTGGCAACAGGCTGGTCTGCGTTCTGCTCTCACCTTGGATGTGTCGCATACAAAAATACCCGCATCTGACGATGCGGGTATTTTGGCAGCTCGAACTGCGTTTTCACACAGTCTCCAATGGCCGGGGATTTTTGGCAGTTACTAGAGTCAACTAGACCAATTCAAACAGGTGGTGCTTCTTCTTACCCATTTTCACCAGGAAGAAACGACCAAAACGGGCCACATCTTTTGCAAAGCAACTTTGGGCATTCATATTATCTTCCATGCCTTTTGCTTGCCCATTAATCAGCACCGCGTTACGACCCAAGGCATCTTTCACTTCTTTACCGCTTTTCACCATGCCACATTCAGCAAACAGGGTCGTCAGGGGTTTGCCATCCAGATCAGCAGCACGTAAATCGCTAGCGGGCAGGCCATCCAACTTCAGTTGTTCAAAATCCTGTTCAGTAAGACTGTCCAGACCGCCAGAAAAAAGTGCTTCCGTAATACGCTCTGCCGCTTGTAGCCCTTCTTCGCCATGTACCAGACCAGTCACTTCCCGAGCAAGGATGCCCTGGGCAGATTTACGCCCTTGAGTTTGCGCATCTTCCTGCTCGATACGAGCAATTTCCTCTACGCTCAGGAAGGTGAAGTAGCGCAGGAACTTATAGGCATCGGCATCCGCGCTGTTCATCCAGAATTGATAGAAAGCATAAGGAGAGGTTTTTTTCGCATCGAGCCAGATGGTGCCCGACGCGGTTTTGCCAAACTTGCTGCCATCAGACTTTGTTACCAGCGGCATGGTCAGCCCAAAGACCTCACCGCCGTTCAAGCGCCTGGCCAGGTCCGTACCACCAGTAATATTGCCCCACTGGTCACTGCCACCGATTTGCAGGGTGCAGCTGTGTGATTTATTAAGCTCGGCAAAATCCCAGGACTGCAAAATCATATAACTGAACTCGGTAAAGGAGATACCCTCACCTTCTCGCTCAATGCGCTGTTTCACAGATTCCTTTTTTACCATCTGGTTAACAGCGAAGTGCTTGCCGATATCCCGCAGGAAGTCCAACACCTTGACGTCGCCAGACCAGTCCAGATTATTCACCACAACAGCGGAGTGATCGCCGCACTCAAAATCGATAAAAGCACTGACTTGAGCACGCAGCTTTTCCACCCAATTGGCGACCACATCCGGCGTATTGAGGTTGCGTTCTTCCGATTTGCCGCTGGGGTCACCCACCAGGCCGGTGGCACCACCCACAAGTGCAATGGGCTTGTGGCCTGCCTGCTGAAATCGCTTCAGAGTGAGCAACGGCACCAGGCTGCCAATATGCAAGCTGTCGGCGGTGGGGTCAAAACCACAATAAAGAGTACGTGACTGATCCAGGTGGGAAATCAACTCTTCGTCTGCGGTCATTTGGGCAATCAGCCCGCGCTCCCGCAAGTCGGCGATCAGTTCAGCGCCAGTCATCGTCATTGCAACACTCACAAATATCAAAAAGCCAATGGAATAAAGGCCGCCACCTTACCGTATCCGAAAACAAAAACAAGATCACAAACCGGCCTTATCACCAGCAAACCCACATCACAGTTTAACTTCACTTCTTTATGCAAGTGCCGGATTCTGTTATAAAAGCCGCCATGAAACCAGCAACTTCAACCAAACCGATGACCAGCCCCAGGCACACCAGCTTGTGGGGCAGGCTTTTTAGTAACAGCCTGCCACGCACACATTTGCTGGCAGCTAGCGGTGTTGCGTTGGCGGTTTCTGCCTGTCTGGCGTTGCTGCCCAGTGAACCAGCTGCCGCGAAACGACAACCAGCGGAAGTGGAAAAAGCCACTGCTGTTGCTATCAGTGAATTTCAGGCCCAGCTGCCAGAAGCGGTTGAACAGCTACCTCCTCCGCAGCTTGTCACTGAACCGCAACTGAACTGGAAAGAAATCACCGTTAAATCCGGCGACAATCTCAGCACCCTGTTTAAACGCGCCTCTCTAGGGCCACAGGATGTACACCAGTTCGTCAGCTCTGGCGACAGCGCTAAAAAACTCAAGCGCATTATGCCTGGCGAAACCCTCGCCTTCGGACTTGCTGACAGCGGCGAACTGGACACCTTGCGCTATCAGATTTCCCAGCTGGAATCCTGGGAGTTCAAACAACAGGACGGCCAATACAGCGCCGAGCACATCGTACTGAAGCCCCAGGTCGTCAGCACCTACCGGGAAGCGGAAATTACCAGCTCTCTGTTTGTGGCCGCTGATAGTGTGGGCATTCCCCATGACCTGATTATGGAACTGGCGGGCATCTTTGGTTGGGACATCGACTTCGCCCTGGATATTCGCAAGGGTGACCACTTTATGGTGCTCTACGAAGAAAAGTTTCTGGATGGCGACAAAATCGGTAACGGCAATATTCTCGCTGCCGAGTTCACCAACCAGGGGAAAACCTTTAAGGCAGTGCGTTTTGAAGACGCCAGCGGCCACGCCAATTACTACACCCCGGAAGGCCTGAGCATGCGCAAGGCATTCCTGCGCACCCCGGTAAACTTCGCCAGAGTCAGTTCCGGTTTTAATATGCGCCGCCTGCACCCGATCACCAAAAAAATTAAACCCCACCGGGGCATCGACTACGCCGCCCCCACCGGCACACCGGTGTACGCTTCTGGTGATGGCAAGGTAGTGAAAGCTGGCTATACAAGCGCCAATGGCAACTACGTGGTGATTCAACATGGCCAGAGCTACAGCACCAAATATCTGCACCTGCACAAGCGCAAGGTCAAGCGCGGCCAAAGCGTACGCCAGGGACAAACCATCGGCACCGTAGGTGCCACCGGGCTGGCAACCGGCCCCCACCTGCACTACGAATTCCTGGTAAATGGCGTGCATCGCAATCCGCGCACGGTGAAGCTGCCTCAGGCAAAACCCATCGCCGAAAAACACAAAGCCGACTTCCTGGCACAAACCCAGCCGCTGATGGCCAGCCTGGCCAAGCACAGCGGCAAGGGCCAACTGGCGCAACTGGACAAGCCCGCGAAAAACGAAGGCTAAACACCCATGAACAACCAAACTTCCGAGGCCACTCAACTGTTTATTGGCCTGATGTCTGGTACCAGTGTGGATGCTGTCGACGCGGTGCTGGTTGAGTTCGACGGTACACAGCCCAACACCATCGCTCATATTGAAAGCGACATTCCCCCAGCCCTGCGCCGAGACATACTGACACTGTCTACTCCCGGCGATGATCATGTGGATTTACTAGGCCACACCGACCACGCCATTGGCGAACTGTTTGCTGCCACCGCACAACAACTGCTGGCCAAGTCCGGCATCCGGCCTGAGCAGATTACTGCCATTGGCAGTCACGGGCAGACCGTGCGCCACCGCCCACCAGAAGCTGTGGAGGCGCACCCGTTTACCCTGCAAATCGGCGACCCCAACATTATTGCTCAACGCACCGGCATCACCACCGTGGCAGACTTTCGTCGCCGGGATATGGCCGCTGGCGGACACGGCGCACCATTGGCTCCGGCGCTGCACAACTCACTATTTCGCCACCCCCAACGCAACCGCGCAGTGGTCAATCTGGGCGGTATTGCCAACATTACCTGGCTGCCCGCCGGAGAAGATGCCATTGGCTACGACACTGGCCCCGCCAATATGGTGATGGACGACTGGTGTCAGTTACAGCTGCAGCAACCCTACGATGAAAACGGCCAGTGGGCCGCCAGCGGCAAAGTGCAACTGGAATTGCTGAAACGTTTTATGGCCCACCCCTACCTGCAACGCCCCACTCCCAAAAGCACCGGGCGGGAAGACTTCAACCTCACCTGGTTACAACGAACCCTGACTGAATTGGGCGGTGACCTACCTGCTCAAGATGTACAGGCCACGCTACTGGAATTTACCGCCCGCACCGTGGCAGATGCCATCAAAAACTGCGGCACCGTCAACGAAGTATTCCTCTGCGGTGGTGGCGCATTTAACGGCCAACTGACGGCAAGACTGGAAGCCATGCTGCACCCGGCACAAGTGGCTACCACAGCAGTTCTGGGTATTGATCCCAAGCAGGTGGAGTGCGTTGCATTTGCCTGGATGGCCAAGCGGACATTGGAAAAACTGCCGGGGAATTTACCGGCGGTGACGGGGGCGGAGAGTGATGTGGTTTTGGGTGGGGTTTATTTTAGTTAATGCTACGAGCCACGGGCTTCGAGCGGCGAGCAGACCGAGTGGTATGCACTAATTATGCTTTTCAAACTCTTTGAGCTCTTTGGGTATTTTTCCATAGATTTTCGCTCTGCGAATAGATTCCAAAGCGCGAGCCGTCTTACCAGCTTCAATATATCTGTGTGCCTTTTTAATATGAAGCGCCTGCCTTTTTGTACGCCTGCGGCGCCCCTCCCCTGCAGCGTACTTGGACGAAAAATAAAACCCAACCAGAGCAAAAGGAATAAACAGCCAACCTAACCAAGCAAGCCGAAATAAATAAACTAAAGCTACCGCTAAACCAATTGACAGCAGCGGTATAAACAAAAAGGCTACACAGCCGATATCACCTGCATCTCCTGAAACCGTTCTGTAGCCATAGCGTTTGTACCACATACTATCCAGCGTCCTTGTATATTCACCGATGAGTGTAGCATTGCCTCAACTCTGGCCATCACTACTTGCCAGTTGTGAGATCCTCACGCGGCTGCGCCGCTCAGGATGACAGCAGGAAAGAATAGAAGGGTACCACCCCGCTCTGACTGCTCGCCGCCCGTAGCCCGCTGCTCGCAGCTTTACAACAACCCCATCTGCGCACTAACAATCTCCTCAAATTCCAACCCCACAAACGGCAATATAGCGTCCGCCACCGGCTTTAGCTGGCGATCGATGTAGTGCTGATAGTCAATTGGGCTGGCTATATATTCCAATGGCTCAGGGCCATTAACTGTCATCACATAACTGATCCAACCCTTGCGTTGATAACGCAGATTTTTTCCCTGTTCCTGATTTTTCTGATCTGCCAGGCGAGCGGCGCGCACATGGGGCGGCACATTTTTCTGGTATTGGTCTAGGCGCCGCCGCAGGCGTTTGCGATACACCAGTTGATCGTCACAGTTTCCCTTTAACGTATCCTGTACCGCGCAGCGAATCAGTTCGCAGGGGTCGGCGTCGTGGAACAGTTTTTCAAACAGTTGCACCTGAAAGTTTTTGGCCAATTCTGTCCAGTCGGTGCGCACGGTTTCCAAACCTTTAAAAACCAGCTTTTCACCATCGTCCGTCTCAACCATTCCCGCATAGCGCTTTTTGCTGCCCGCTTCGGAGCCGCGAATGGTGGGCATTAAAAAGCGGCTGAAATGGGTTTCAAATTCGATTTCCAGATGACACTCCAAGCTGTGCTTTTGCAACAATTCTGCCTGCCATCTTTTATTGACGGTATCTGCCAGTTTTTTACCGATCTTGCGCGCCTGTTCGTTATTGGTGCAATGCTCCAGCCAGACAAACGTAGAATCCGTATCACCATAAATAACCCGGTATCCTTTTTCTTCAATCCATTGGGCGGTGGTTTGCATAATCTCGTGGCCGCGCAGGGTTATTGAGCTGGCCAGGCGGGTATCGTAGAAGCGGCAACCGCCTGACCCCAGCACCCCATAAAACGAATTCATCAAAATTTTAATGGCTTGAGAACGGGCCTCATCATTTTCTTTTTTAGCCTGGTCACGCTGCTGCCAAAGGCTGGTGATAATGTCAGGCAGAAAATGTTTGTGGCGGTGAAACTGACCACCGCGAAAACCTTCAATGGATTGCTCCGGGCTTTGCAAACCCTCAATCAGTCCAAGCGGGTCAATTTTAAAAGTGCGAATAATGGAAGGGTAAAGGCTCTTGAAGTCCAACACCAACACATGGTGATACAGCCCCGGGAGGGAGTTCATCACATAGCCACCGGGGCTGGCTAGGCCACCATCCGCGGGCAGGTTGGGCGCCACATAACCGGCACGATGCAGGCGCGGCAAATAGAGGTTGGTAAACGCCGCCACAGAGCCGCCGCTGCGATCGAGCTCCAAGCCGGTGAGCTGGGTGCGCAACACCAGGTAATCCAGCAAGCGGGTGTGCTCAAAGACGTCCCACACCAGGCGGGTATCTTCCAAATTGTAGGCCGCCAGTGCAGGTTTGTTGTGACGAAAATTGTGGCGAATTTCCGCCATGCGGTCGTCCACATCTTTGGCTTTTTTGCCTCGGCCCAATAGCTGCCGAGCGACGTTTTCCAGAGCAAAGCTGTCGAACTGGTAAGTGGCGGAACGCAGGCCGTCGATGCCATCTACCGCCACCCGGCCGGGGATATGAATGTAACCCTGGTTGCTGTCGCGGGCATCGCGCCAGCGAGGCAAGGCGCCACCACGGCCAATGGCAAACTTCACCTTGCAGTGCTCAGCGCGAGCCAACAAGGTGCGAAAGTCGAAGTTCACCAGGTTCCAGCCAATAAACACATCCGGATCGAGCTGTTGAATGCGCTCTAGCAGCCCGTGCAACAAAGCCACCTCGTCGGAATACCAATGCACCTGGGTATCCGGGCAGGGCTGCGGTTCGCCAAACATCAATACTTCCGATACCTGCTGCTCACCTCCACTGTAGAGAGCGATGGAAAACAACTCACCACCCATATCGCACTCGATATCCAGCGAGAGCACTTTCAGCGTTGGCTGGTAAGGGGCACTTTTGACTTTGCAATTTTGATATTCGGTATAACCCTGTCGAACCACCGGCGTCCCGCTAAAGCGCAAACCACCGCAAATAAAACGCTCCATCAGAAAGCGATCTTGCAGGCGAAAATCCGACTCCAGCAGTTCAATTCCCTGCTGTTGCACAGCGCGGCGGGCGTTAAAGAATTGCTGCAGGCTATGGCAATAAACAGCGCAAACCGGCTGTTGCTGAAAGGTCTTCAGCTCAAGAGGGCTAACCTGTACCCCCAAGCCGTGTTGCTGTAAAGCAGCCTGAGCGCGTTCGCTGTCAGAATCCGAAATAAAGAAGAGTGGCTGCTGGTCATTGCAACGCAACAACGCAGGGCCGGAGTCAGTAGACACCCAAAGTTGTACTTGAGCACGGCCAGCAATATCGCTGCTGGCGCGGGTAATCAGAAAGCCGTCATGGGCTGGGCGAGTTGTGGAATCAGTGCTGCCCGCATTCACTGGCTATTGGCAGACTTTTCATTTGCAGGCTCTTGATTTGCAGACCTTTCATTAGCAGAAAAGTATTCGTAGCCTTCGGCGCGGTGCAAGCGGCGTTCCTCACGAGGGCCAAAACGCACGGTACCCACAAAAGACTGTAGGGGCTTTTTCCGGTGCCCCTCAATTCTCAGGCGGTTGCGGCAGACTTTGATGTCGACCACTTTTTCCTGCGTGAGTTTTTCCGCCAAATCCACAACGCCCCGGTACATCTCGTAGTTTTCTTCGAGAAAAATTACCGCTTCCGGGCCGTGGATAATAAAAGTGACCGGCGGCTCGTTGCTGTCCAGCTGGCCGGTGAGGTAAATTTCTTCCACTCGCTTCAAAGTGGCTTCCACCTCTTCCGGCTTATTGAGTTCCAGGCGGGCAATGTAACCTGGGGGGATGGGCTTTTCTGTTGCTTCGTCGACTACCGTTTCTGTATTCACTGCCAGTCCATCCGCCATCAATGGCAGGGCGCACAGGGTCAGCAGCATCAGAAAAACGGTTTTCATAACGGATTCCCGTACAGGCACTCTACAAAGAAAATGAAGCGCCGCAGCCACAAGTGGTGCTGGCATTGGGGTTGGTGACCACAAAGCGGGAGCCAGCCAGCCCTTCCTCATAATCCACGGTGGCGCCCACCAGGTATTGATAGCTGAGGGGATCTACCAGCACGGCGATACCACTTTGCTCGATCAGGGTATCGTCTTCCGCCACATCGTCATCAAAGGAAAAACCGTACTGGAAGCCGGAGCAACCACCACCGGTAACAAAGACCCGCAGCTTCAACGCGTCGTTACCTTCCTCCGCGACAAGGTTCTTCACTTTGCTCACGGCGTTATCAGTAACCAGCAGGGTGGGCGGTACAAAAGACTCTATTTCAGACATAACAACCTAATCTACAGCTAGACAATTGCCAATCAACGGCACTTTGCCGAATTTTACACTTCTACCGCCGCTGACGCACTGTCTGAGTGGCGCTCACGCTTGTCAGAGGTAGACTCTTTTTCCTCGCTCACACGAATAAAATTGCCGTTGACCTGGGCACCCTTCTCCACTTCGATCAAGCGGTAGTGAACATTGCCATCCACCACAGCGCGGGCAGCCAGTTCCAGCTGATGGCTCACCTTCAGATCGCCTTCCACCAGACCATTGACCACCACCGAGGGTGCCTGAACCTCACCCTGTACCTGGCCAGTCTGCAGCACTCGCACCCTGGCCTTATTGTCATCCAGAGCGACAATATTACCAATAACCCGGCCCTCTACTTCCAGGTTTCCATGGAAGCGAATTTCGCCGGTAATTTCGGTACCTTCAGCGATCAAGGTAGTGGCACCATTGCTGTAGTTGTTTGTACCGGGTTTTTTATTTTTCACTTTGCTGTTCCTCTGCTTCTTCGGCCTCAAGGCGCCATTGAAATTCTTGCTCAACTTTTTTCTTGGCCTGCCCCGCAGGCCATACCTGTACCAACACGTTTTGTGGTTCAAAACCATCGGGCAGCTGCAATACACCCTGATGAATGGTGAAGTAGCGAAACTCCAGCGCCAGGGTATCCTTATCCTGTTCTGAGTCCAGCTCTTTCAGGGAAAACGTTTTACTGTCATCGCCAATCACACCCAGCACCTGAACGCTGGCGGTGACTTTGACCGTTTTCAATTTCCCCGCGCGTTGCTGCACAATCAGCTGATACTCCAGCTCACCGGTATCCGTGCGATAGAGGTCGAAGCCGTTGATAATCAGCCCCTGCGCGACCCCTTCCTTTTGCAACAAATTGCGATAGAGGCGCAATTGTTCGCGGCTCTCCGCCAACTCCCCCTGCAATCGCGACAGCTCCACACGCACAGTTTCCAGAGCGGCGCTGTCCACCTGAGAGTTGAGCTGAGCACTGGTCAGCGCCTGGGTCTGCTCTTCATGGTCGCGCTGCAGCTGCTCATATTCTGCCTGCACGCGGCGCTTTTCCTTCATCTGCCAATCAAACCACTGGCCACCCAACAGCAAACCGACAAACAGGCAAAGAATGGCAGCGGCAATGGCCAATACCCAGATTTGCTGTCGACGACGGGGATTGTAGGGGGTTACTACCAGGCGATCCTGGTCAGGCATCACAATATCCAGAGGTATCAAAGTCAAAATAGCGGCTTATAATACAGCAAACAGGCCGACAAGAAGCTATGTCTAATTCTTCCTCTTCCGATCACCATTCACGCTGGCAGCGCATACGCCGACGGGGCGACCACTTTCGCCACCGCCTGGCCCACACCGACGCGCTACCGCAAATGGCCATTCTCGGTTGCCTGTGCGGCTTGCTCACCGGCTTGGTAGCGGTGTTGTTCCGCCTGTCATTTGAGGTGCCATTGCATAGCCTGCTGGACAGTAGCGGCACCGAGGCCTTTGAAGCGCTCTCCACAGCCAGCCACTTCCTGATGCCCTTTTGCGGGATTTTGCTGGTGGGAACAATCCTGCATTTTGTTAAACCTCATCGCCGCAACACCGGCATCAGCCACGTGGTCAACAGAGTGCACCAACACCAGGGGCGCCTGCCCAGCGGCAACGCACTGGTGCAATTTGTGTGTGGCTCTCTGTTGCTTTCCAGCGGCGCCCCGGTGGGGCGCGAAGGCCCGGCGGTACACCTTGGGGCAGCCTGCGGCAGTGCCCTCGGTGGGCAGATGAAGCTGCCCAACAACAACTTGCGAGTGCTGGCCGGATGCGGCGTGGCCGCCGCCATTGCCGCGTCTTTCAACATGCCATTGGCAGGGGTCATCTTCGCCATGGAAGTGGTGCTGATGGAATACACCATCGCCGGTTTTATGCCGATCATTCTCGCTGCCGTTTGCGGCACGGTGGTATCGCGGGTTTTCTACGGTGATGACCCGGCCTTTCTTGTACCCGCCATGGAATTGGGAAGCCTTTTGGAGCTGCCCTACATTGCAGTGTGCGGCCTGTTGATCGGTATTGTTGCTGCCGGGTTGCTGCGGTTTCATTTACTGGGGCTGCGCTTTCAGGATCGCCCCATTTTGCTACGAGCTGCGGTGGCGGCACTGATCGCCGGCAGCGCAGGCGTTGCCCTGCCGCAATTATTGGGGCTGGGCTACGACACCATTAGCAATGCCCTGTTGGGGCAACTGGGGCTGGGAATGCTGGTTGCCATTGGGGTCACCAAGTTGCTGGTAGCGTCATCCATTATCAGTATGGGAATGCCCGGTGGCATTATTTCCCCGGCACTGGTTTCCGGCGCCTGCCTGGGTGGAGCACTGGGAATTGTTGCCGGGCTGCTGATGCCGCAGCAGAGTTCTGCCGTAGGCCTGTACGCCATGGTAGGCATGGGCGCCATGATGGCGGCGGTACTCAACGCGCCGCTGGCGGCGTTGCTGGCGGTGTTAGAACTCACCTACACCCCCGGCATTGTCATGCCCGCTATGTTGGCCATTATGGTGGCCACGCTGACCGCGCGCCTGTTATCACGCCAGCCGGGTATCTTTCTGGGTGGCCGCGACCTCAACCGTTTTTCTTCGCCGGTTTACCAAATGCTGAGTCGCGCCGGCGTCACCAGCCTGATGTGCCGCCAGTACCAAACCTGTGGCTATGTGATTTCCCGTGACCGAGCCCGTGAGCTGTTGGCTGACAAGCCGGAGTGCCTGGTGGTGGAAGACGTGGGCGAACCCAAACTGTTGGTGCGACCCGCCGACCTCGCTCACTTTCTGGAAGAGCACAGCGCCACGCTGTGGGAAGAAGACAGCGATATTCATTTGCGCGAGATACCCGGCGACCATCGCCAGCTGAAACCCATTCACGCCCGCGCCACCTTGCAGGAGGCGCTGCAGTTAATGCGCCAGGAAAATGTGCAGGCGGTGTATATTAGCCGCGCGAGGCTGGCGCCGTTGCAGTCGGAGGTACAGGGCGTGCTCACCAAAGAACAGATTGAAGGGTATTATCAATAAAGTGGGTGGCGTGTTTGGGGTTGCACTGCTATGACACGCCGTAAACCCTTCCATGGGGGCTCGAGGCCAGCATCCCTGCTGGCCTCGGTCACAGCAGCGCAACCCCAAACGCGCTCGGCAACTTCCCCAGCAAGCAAAACTCAAACAGGATTAGCGAAATGACTTGGCTGGCCGAACACTACCTCTGGATCAAAGCCTTCCATATCGTCATGGTTGTGTGCTGGATGGCAGCCATCTTTTACCTGCCGCGACTGTTTGTTTACCACGCAGCTGCCGAGGATTCGGTAGGCCGAGAGCGTTTCAAAGTGATGGAGCGCAAGCTGTACCGTGGAATCGCCACACCATCGATGATTGCTTCGCTAATTCTGGGCATGCTGCTGCTAATGGCGGTTCCCACTTTCATGAGCCAGGGGTGGATGCACGCCAAGCTGGCGATGGTGGCAGGGCTACTGGCCTACCACGGCGCCTGTTTTTATTTTCTCAAGCAATTCCAGAAAGACAATTGCGACCGCAGCCACGTATTCTTCCGCTGGTTTAACGAAGCGCCAGTGTTGCTGCTGATCGGTATTGTGGTGATGGTGGTGGTGAAGCCGTTTTAGGAATTTTGAGAGTGTCCGTCATTCCCGCCTACGCGGGGATGACGAACTTCAAGTAAGTAGAACGGGCATGACGCCCAAAAACAGGTTAGCCGGGAAGGCTTTCAAGGTACTGAGAAATGCCGTTCAACAGCATCTGAATAGACAGCATAATCAGCAGCATACCCATCAGCCGCTCCAGTGCCCGCAGCCCTTTGTTGCCAAGAATCTTCAACAATAAGGGGGACGCCAGCAAGATAACGCCAACAATCACCCAGGCAATTACCAGCGCAACCGTCCACTCCCAGACCCGATCCGGCTCATTAGTGCTTAACAGCAATAACACCGCAATAGCAGATGGCCCCGCCAGCATAGGCATGGCCAGAGGAACCAGAAAAGGCTCCTCGACCGCGCTTTCTGCGTCTGCATTGGGTTTTGGGAACACCATGCGGATGGCGATAATAAACAGCAGGATACCGCCGGAGATGCTCAGGGTGGGCTGTTCCAGCCCCAGGAAACTGAGAAAAGCATTACCCGCCCACAGGGTGCTCACCAGAATAATCAGAGCAAACACCAACTCACGGATAATTATGCGGCGCTTGGTGTGATCATCGAAGCGCTTTAGCAGCGACAACACCACCGGCACCGCACCCAGAGGCGACATAATAAAAAACAGTGTTGCGACAGTGGTGAGAATATCCTGCCAGTTAAAGCTGCCCATAAATTCAGCCCCTGTGGGTGTCGGTGGTGGAAAGCGGGCGCGCAGGATACTCTCTTAGAGCAGAAATGCAATGGGAGAGCTTACTCTCCTAGCGCTACTCTCCTTGAGCCCAATGCAGCGCCTCAGACACTTCGTC
The DNA here is from genome assembly GCF_030341905.1 of Porticoccus sp. W117. Classification (GTDB taxonomy): domain Bacteria; phylum Pseudomonadota; class Gammaproteobacteria; order Pseudomonadales; family Porticoccaceae; genus SCSIO-12696. Next base: position 12,546 of record NZ_JATAAF010000035.1, read on the forward strand.
TTCTTTGAAGCTCTTCACCTCGGCGGCAAAGAAGTGCTGGCCGATGGCGGGCAGAATGCCTTCCACTTCCACGTCGCTACAAATGGCCACTCGCACCAGGGTCTGGTGGTGATTACCGTTAAAGGTAAGCTGGCCAATCCGCTCAGCAAACTCCGACCACCAGGGGAAAAATTCTGCATGCACCACCAAACCGCTCAGGTCTGGGTGGGTTTCCAAGTATTCATTGATCTGGTCGCGGGCAGTGTTCATATTCTTTTCAGAAATATGCTCCCCAAGCTCCAGCAGACAAACCCCAATATCTTCAAACAGTGAACAGCTAATCATTTATTGTGCTCCGTGACAGGACTTATGGGAACGAAGATTCTACATCGATAGGCGGGCAAATAAAGCCCATTTGTACTGCGACGGGCATCCAGATCAAACAAAAACAGCAAATGCATGGTTTTTTTAGGAAAAATGTTAGGAAAAAAAGCCACAAGCTCCTCTATAATTGCCGGTTTGCATTTGACTGGCACTGCAACGGAGACCCCATGGCGATCACCATCCGCCCATTGAGCGACGAACAGCGCAAACCCATTCCTCAGGAACTGGGCTTTGGCGGTGTTTTTTCCGACCACATGTTCACCCAGGAATACCGCGATGGTGCCTGGCACGACGCCACCATCGGCGCCTACGGGCCATTCACTATTGACCCGTCCTGCGCCGTACTGCACTACGCTCAGGAAATTTTTGAAGGTCTCAAGGCTTATCGCCGTCCTGATGGCAACATCAACCTGTTCCGCCCCTGGGACAATGCTAAGCGCTTTACCCGCTCTGCACTGCGCATGGCTATGGCACCGGTTGATGAAGATATGTTTTTGGAGTCCATCCGCGAGCTGATAAAGCTGGATCATCGCTGGGTACCATCGGAAGCCGGCGCTTCCTACTACATTCGCCCCAGCCTGATCGCCACCCAGAATGCATTGGGTGTAATGCCCAGCAACCGCTACCTGCACTTTCTGATTGGCGGCCCGGTTGGCCCCTACTTCAAAGGCGGTTTTAACCCGGTGGGAGTTTATATCTCCGATACCTACCGGCGCGCAGTAAAAGGCGGTGTGGGCGATGCCAAAACCGGAGGCAACTACGCCGCCAGTCTGTTCGTGGGCCAGGAAGCCAGCGACAAGGGGTACTCCCAGGTGCTGTGGCTGGATGCCATCGAAGGCCGCTACGTGGAAGAAGTGGGCGCAATGAACATCATGTTCGTCTACGGCAATAAGATCATCACGCCCAAGCTCACCGGCAGCATTTTGCCCGGGATTACCCGTTACTCAGTGATCGAGCTGGCCGCTGACCTGGGGTATGACATTTCCGAACAGCAAATCGACGTAAACGACGTATTGGCTGATATCCAGTCTGGCGCCATTACCGAAGTGTTCGGCTGCGGCACCGCTGCAGTTATCGCACCAGTCGGCAAATTCGGCATGGGTGATCAGGAGTATCTGATTAACAACAATCAGACCGGGCCGGTGGCTGAACGTATCTACAAAGAACTCACCGGCATCCAGTACGGCCATATCGAAGATCGTTTTGGCTGGACGGAAACGATTGAAGTGAGTTGAGCGCCTCGTCAATTGCGATAAATTGGCAGAAGGCGTCAAAGACCACCGCAGACCGAGCACCATGGATGGTGCGAGTCAACAGCGACGCGACGCGGCAATCTAGTGGATTTAGCTTCGTCGTTATTTTTTTGAGTAATTTTTAGCAAAGTTTTCGCCTGCTGGCGAGTTACTTTTCTTTTCTCGTGAAAAGAACAAGCAACCAAAAGAAACACGTGTACGGTACACAGACATAGGTTACAAAACAGTACCAGTACATAGGTTACATTTTTAGCGTCCAATATGGGACGGCGCCTACTTTACATTGCCGGACATCAAATCCACCCAGGCGAACTGGCCCGT
>NZ_JATAAF010000036.1 GCF_030341905.1 Porticoccus sp. W117
ACAGTTCGATGTCGAGGCTGTCGCCGGTGCCCAGGTTGCCGTCCGCATCGGCGTAGCTGTCGTCGGCCACGGCAATGGTGGCGGTACCGTCGCTGTCGGCGGTCGGGGTAAAGGTCGCGGTGTAGGTGACGCCGCCATCGCTGGTGCTGATCGCGCCCAGGGTGCCACCACTGACGCTGATGTCGCCATCCACAAAGCCACTGACGACTTCGGTGAAGGTAAAGGTGATGGTGGCGGTCTCACCGGCGGTGAGGTCCGCATCGCTGGTGCTTATAGCCAGCACTGGTTCTGTTATATCGACGCTGTAATTTTGCGTAATGCTGGCAGTTCCAGTATTACCTGCTGCGTCTGTTGTACTCACAGAGGCTTCTACACTGTTGTCTACCGCCAGTGTATTTCCAGGTACGTCGATGCTGAAGTTGCCTGAATTATCGACGGCACCAGTGAAGTTGGTGCCATTGACAACCAGAGTCACGATATCGCCGGGGTTGAATTCACCTGCAACTGTACCGCTTACGGATACAGTACCGGCTGCTTCTGCAGCGTTGATAACATTGTCTGCAGTAATACTGTTTACAAAAATCGTGGGCAGTGGAGCTGTGGTGTCTACGTTGTAGCTGGAAGTCACACTGGCGCTGCCGGTGTTGCCCGCGGCATCGGCCGTATCAATAGTTGCAGAAACACTGCTGTCGGCAGCCAAGTCACTGCCGGGCACATCGATGCTGAAAGCACCAGAACCATCGACAGTGCCAGTGAAACTATTGCCGTTGACTGTAACGGTAACTGTGTCACCAGCGTTAAATTCGCCACCCACGATACCGCTAATGGCAACATCGCCGCTTGCTTCAGCGGCATTGACAGTATTGTCGTCGGTGACAGGGTTCAGAACGATAGTGGGAACAGGCGCTGTTGCATCGAGTACAGCGATTGTCACTGTGGCGCTGTCTTCGCCGCCTTGGCCGTCACTGACTGAGTAAGTGAAGCTGTCGGTGCCAACAAAGCCGTCATTTGGGGTATAGGTAAAGCTGCCATCGGTGTTCAGTTGCAACGTACCATTGCTGGGGCCAGATAATGGCGTAGTGGATACGGTTAGGGCATCGCTATCCTGGCCACCGTCTGTGTCGGCACCATTGCCGTTGTCAGCCAGTACATTGCCTTGCAACTGGGTACTTTCATCGATGGAAAAGTCATCACTTTGTGCCACTGGTGGCACGTTGGTGACTGTCCAGGTAAAGGTTTCTGAAACCTGCGCACCACCGGTATCGGTGGCAGTAATGGTAACGCTGTAGTCCTGACTGTTCTGACCACTGGCATCTGGGGCGATGGTGCCACTGACTACTCCTGTTTGAGGGTCAATGCTAAGCCCTTCGGGCAAGCCTTCGGCACTGAAAGTCAGTTGGCCATCCGGGTCAGTAAAGCTGCTGGCAACGCTGAAGGCAATGGATTCACCATCGTTGCCACTCTGAGCGGATATGTCTTGCGAAGAAGGAATGGCATTGACGGCATCGCCGAGAATGTCTTGATCCTGAGTGGCAGCCACTGTGGCAAAGGCAATGTCCGGGTCAATGCCGGCTTCCGGGGAGACGCTCTGCTCTACCCGGTCAAAGCGCACACTCTGGCCCAGCTCACCTTCACTGCCTGCAGTTTGCTCGCCGGCAGCGGTGGCATCCAGCAGCTCGTTAATGTCTTCGCCGTTTTCCAGCGCCGCCATCAGTTCTTCAAAGGTTGGAGCGCCCTGCCCTTGCTCGGGCCCTAATTCCGCCATCTGCAAAAAGCTGTTGGCATCAAGATTGGCAATACCCTGGGGAGGCACTTCACGAATGGAGCCATCAGCAAAGGCGATGCTGTTGCGGGCGGAGTAAACTTGCTGCTGCAGGTCGCCCTGGATGTCAGCAACGTCAATTCTCAAAGTGCTATGAACACGCAGCGCTTCCCCTTCAAATACAGGGTCGCCGACCTTCAGGTCGCGGGCCACACCGCCGGTTGAAACCGCTACCAGAACACCGCCATCGGTTCCGTTAACGATACCTATGGGGTTGGATGTTCCGTTGTTCATATCTTGAGTTTCCATTGCTTCACCTTTATCTGTCACCTAAAGCAGCGACCATTTTGTAAATGGCCGCTAGCTGACTACTGTTCTTATCTGTATACGATTAAAGCCCTGCACCCATGGTTCCCAGCAAGTCACCAGTGGAGCGAAGAATGCGATATTCGCTAAACAACACATCGTGCCGGGCTTGCTGGTAGGCAATGCGGGCATCAATGTACTCATTCTCAGTATTCAGTAAATCCAGCAGCGTTCTGCGACCCAGATCAAACTGTTGGGTATAGGAATCCCTGGTAGACAGAGAATCTTCAACATGAGTTCTCAAAGCAGGCAGCTGCTTGGCCAGCGCTTCGTGGGCAGACCAGGAAAGTCGCAACTCCTCTTCCACCGCGCGGCGGGCGTTGTTACGTACTTCGCGGGCCTGTTCTACCAGATGGGCAAATTGCTGTTTGCGAGCGACATCCGCCTGACCGTTAAAAATGTTGTAGCGCAGACGTAGCATTACTTGAGTGTCATTGATGCGCCCTTCCACGCCGTTGATGTTGTCGTTCCAGTCCCGCTGAGCTTCGATGTGCAGGGAGGGATAGAAAGAGCTTTTGGTTTGTTTGTAGGTTTCCTGAACTGCCTCCACATCCGCTTCGGCGGTTTTCAGCAGCGGGTGGTTGGCTGAGGCGCGCGCTACGGCTTCTTCAACCGTCGTGGGCAACGCTTTGCCGTAACTGCCTGGAGTGACCAATTCGCCCTCTTCAGGGAAACGGCCCACTACGCGCTGGAAGTTGATGCGGGCGTCCAACAGGTTGTTGGTGGCGGTTACCAGATTGGTTTTGGCCAGCGCCAGACGACCGGAAATCTGGCTGAGGTCTGCTTTGCTGCCAGCACCGGAATCAAAACGCTTTTCCATACGCTTGTAAACATCTTCATGGAAAGCCAGGGATTCCTTGGCAATATCCAATATCTGCTGTCTATTGAGCACATCGATATACACCTGAACCACGCGCAAGGAAATATCTTCAGCAACGGACTCGGTGCGGTGTTGGGCGCTTTTCAGGCGAGCTTTTTGGTTGCGGTGTTCGCTTTGGGTACGAAAACCGTCAAATACCAATTGGCTCAGGTTCAGCTGCAACTCGCTACGCTCCAACTCATTGCGAGTGCGGCCGGGAGGCAGTTCGCCGGTAAAGGGGTCGCGTCCAACCACCGGGTCACGCTCCTGAAAGCCGTAGGCGGCTACCAGATCCAGAGTTGGGTAGTATTTGGCCAATGCCTGGCGTACCTCGCGATCGCGAGCGTCCACTTCACGCTGTTCGCGGCGAATTTCCGGATTGGTTTGTAGTGCGATGTTAACCGCCTGTTCAACGCTCAACGTGTCGGCCAATGCCGCACCAGTGAACATCAGGGAGAAGATTGAAAGCAGTGTGCGCTTTGCCATGATTGAATCCTTGTAAAGCAGTCTTATCAAACTCAATGTTTATTGTTGTATGTGTCGCTGAGAAATATCAGGGTTCACACACTAAATGAATCAGTATTATGAACTTTCAGCTTATATCTGAGTTTGTTTTCAAAGTGTTGTTACTTATTTGTTACATTTAAAATCAAGCGTTTACACCATGAAACTCAGCTAATTTGCCAAAAACTCGAGTTAATTTCAGCCCGACATAATCTTAAAGTGTGATATTAGTCACACTTTGCCTGTGAATCAACGCCATTAAATAGCACTAAAGAACCACTTAGGGGTAATAAAGTATTAGATATATGAAAATTAACGCTCTCTGAGAGCCAATTCCCTCATCTTTAGTATGGGTTTAAGGATGTAATCGAGAACGGTCTTCTGACCAGTGAGAATATCCACATTGACGACCATGCCGGGGATGATAGGCAGCTCCTGATCCCCGTTGCCAATATAGGCACCGGCGGTTTTCAGGCGCACCTGGTAGTAGCTCTCCCCTTCTTCATCGACGATGGTATCGGGGCTGATTTGCACAACCTCCGCATCCAGGCCGCCGTGAATGGAGAAGTCATAGGCAGTGAATTTCACCAGTGCGGGTTGTCCAGGGTGGATAAAAGCAATGTCTGCCGGGCGAATACGTGCATCCACCAACAGCGAATCCTCTACCGGGACAATTTCCACCAAATCCATGCCCGGCTGAATAACACCGCCAATGGTTTTCACCTTAAGCTGCTTTACCATGCCCTTGACCGGCGAGCGCACAATGCGGCGCAACACTTTGTCTTCTAGGGATTGGCTGTTTTCCTGCTTTAATTGAAGCTCGGCGAGCACGTCAGTCAGTTCGGCCCTAGCCTTGCCGGCAAATTCTTCGGCAAAGCCCGCAGCGGTTTGCTCGGCCTCTCTGATGGCAGATTCCAGTTGCGGAATTTCCAGTTTTACCTTGTTCAGCTCACCCAGCTTATCGTTTGTCTGGCGCTCCAGGCGCAGGAACTCCACTTGGGAGACAGCACCGTCTGCCACCAACGGGCGATTGAGTTCCAATTCCTTCAATTGCAGTTCATAGCTGCGAGAGAGGTTTTCGCGGGAGGCTTTGGCTGCGGACAATTCCTGCTTCTTCTGGGTAATCTTCTGCTGCAAGGCATTGGCTTTGGAGCGAAATTCCCGCTGCCTTGCCTGATAAAGTTGGCGCTGCTCTGAAATCAGGCTTTCATTCTGCTCCCCTTGCAGTTTTGCCAATTCGTCGCTCAGTGATGTTCCACTTGCTTCAGCCCGCAGGCGGGCGGCACGCACCGAGAGCTGGTTAATTTCCAGGGTCAGCTCGCCAAAGTCCGCAGAAAAGGTTTTATCGTCGATATTCAACAATGCCTGGCCCGCTTCCACCAGCTGACCTTCATTGACCATCAGATCGAGCAGAATGCCGCCTTCCAGGTTCTGTACTATCTGAATATCACTGGAGGGCACAATCTTGCCATCGCCGCGGGTGAACTCATCAATATTGGCAAAGGAAGCCCACACCACCATCACCAGCAGAAATAACCCGGCGATCCAAAGCAACAGGCGGCTCATCACTGGCGACTGTTGCAGCATCGCCTCCGATGAGTAGGACATGTATTTCAGGTCGACGCTTTTGGTGTCGTCCAGATAGCGGGAGAGTTTTTTAAGGTTCACGTTTAGCCTCTCTTCGCCAGTTTGCCCTCTTTAAGGGCTTCAAGTATTTGATCTTTCGGGCCATCGGCCACCACCGACCCCTGGTCAAGCACAACCAGGCGGTCCACCAATTCCAGCATGCTGCTTTTGTGAGTGGCCAGAATCAGGGTTTTACCAGCAGTGACCACTTTCAGCTGCTCGCGAATGCGCTGCTCACTGCCCATATCCATAGAGGCCGTAGGTTCATCCAACAGGTAAATTTGCGGGTTGCGCAGTAATACACGAGCCAGGCCAATGGCCTGACGTTGCCCGCCGGAAAGGGTTTCTCCGCGCTCCCCTACCGGCATTTCATAGCCCAGTGGGTGGCGATTGATAAAGTCCGCCACGCCGGCACCTTCGGCGGCGGCGACAATTTCTGCGTCTTCTGCAGCGGGCACGCCGTAGGCAATGTTGTCGCGAATGGTGCCGTAAAACAGGGTGACATCCTGGGACAGGTAACCGATGTTGTTGCGGGTGTCCGCCGGATCCACCTGCTGTAGATCAAAACCATCAATGGTCACTGAGCCGCTGCCCGGCTCGTACAGCCTCAACAACAACTTGGCCAGCGACGATTTGCCGGAGCCAATACGGCCGATAATGCCAATCCGTTCGCCGGCGCGAATCTGGATATTGATGTTGGACAATGCCGGGTTGGCCTGTTCCGGATAACTGAAAGTCACCCCTTTAAACTGGATATCGCCACGCAGCACCGGGCGATGTAAAAAGCGCTTGTTGTGATCCCGCTCAACCGGCAACGCCATAATTTCATTGAGCGACTTCAGGGTGGCCTCGGCGTGATCATAGCTGCTCAGCAATCCGGCAATCTGCCCCAGAGGAGCCATGATTCGTCCATTGAGAATGACACAGGCAATCAACCCACCCAGGGAAAGGGAGTGATCGGCAATCAGATAAACACCCCACACCACCACCGACACCATCGCCAGTTGCTGCAGAAATTGCACCACTTGCAGCACGGTGTTGGAAGTCGCGCGGGTTTGCAGCCCCCACTGGGAGACGTAACCAACAGACTGTTCCCAATTGTGCTGCACCTTGCTCTCCGCCCCCAGAGACTTGACGGTCTCCACGCCGATCAACCCTTCCACCAGAATGGCATTTTTGCGGGAACTGGCGCGCATCACGTTTTCGATGGCCGGGCGCAGCTTTTTCTGCACCACAATGCCGTAAACCACGGCAATGGGCAGAGCCAGCAATGGCACCGCCACCAACCAGCCCCCCAGGAAGGCCATCACAATGACAAACAGAATCAGGAAGGGAATATCCACTAACGTGAGGATGGTGGATGAGGTAATAAAATTGCGCAGCGCATCAAATTCGTGGAGGCGATTGGCAAAAGCCCCTACAGACACAGGGCGATGCTTCATTTTCAGGTTCAATACCCGCTCAAACAGCTGTGACGACAAAATCACATCAGAGCGCTTCGCCGCCAATTCCACAAAATAACTGCGCAAGCCTTTGAGCAACAGGTCGAACAGATAAACCACGAAAATACCAATGGTCAGCGCCCACAGAGTTTCAAAGGCGTTGTTGGGCACCACCCGGTCGTACACGTTCATCACAAACAGCGGCTGGGCCAGCACGAACAGGTTGATCAACAGAGAAGCAATCAGTACATCCCGGTAGATGCTTGAAGAGCTTTTAATCACCCCCCAAAACCAGTGTTGCCCGGTATTGGGGTAAATTTTCGGGGAGCGCTGATCGAACTGCTGCATGGGGCGCAGCAAGAACAAATGATTGTCGTAAACCTCGGCCAGCTCATCCAGCGAGAATTGCTGGTACTGCTCATCCGGGGATACCAACACCCCAAAGCCGTGTTCAAAATCCAGTTCTGTGAGTACCGCCGCGTTGCCGTCCTTCAGCATCAACACACTGGGCAGCGCTGCGGGCTTGATGGTATCCAGGGTGCGTTCCACCAGCAGACCTGCCATACCGGCGCGGTTGGCGGCGCGGACAAACAATTGCGGAGTGAGCTTGCCATCCTCCAAGGGAAGCCCGGAGGTCAGCGCTGCAGCAGTGGTGGGGCGCCCTTCCAGTTTTGCTGCGATCAGCAAACATTCAAGCAGGCCTTGTCCGGTGGGCGTTGTCATTATTGTTATGTCCTGAATCTTATTTTTCTACGGTACAGATTCTACCTGTTGGCTACAGTAGCAACAATTGCCCTACGGTCGTTTAATACCCTGCAATGTCTCAAAACTGACGTCTCGTGCAGTATTCAGAAAATCGTTGATATAGGCGCTATTTTTCTGTTCCTCCCTGACACTTGCATACAGCGTGCGCCATAAACCGTCTTCCCCGAGAGAACAGCTTTTCACAAAACCGTTCTTTGTATAGTCGGCCATCGCCCAGTTGGGCAGTGCTGCCACCCCTCTGCCACTGGCCACCAATTGGGCAATCATCAAGGTGAGTTCGGCAGTGCGAATGCCCTTTGGCTCAACACCTGCCGGAGTCAGAAAGTGTTTGAACACATCCATGCGCTGGGGTTCGACGGGATAGGTAATCAGCGTTTGGTCCGCCAGCTGCGCAGGCTCCACAAAACCAGCCTCTGCCAAGTGGTGTTCTTTCGGCAGTGCCAGCTTCACTTCATAACGAAACAATGGCTCATAATGGATGCCTTCAATCGCCTGAGGGTCTGAAGTCACCACCAAATCCAGGTCGCCGCGCAGTAGTACCGGCAATGGTTCAAAGCTGAAACCGGTACTCAAATCCAGCTCCACATCCGGCCAGCTGTCTCGGAAACGATTGATGGAAGGCATTAGCCAATCAAAGCAGCTGTGGCAGTCGATGGCCATATACAGGCGCCCTGCCCGCCCTTCAGTGATCTGCTTGAGATCGCGCTCGCCCTTTTCAATCAATGGCAACACCTGCTGCGACAGCTGCAATAGGCGTTGGCCCGCATTCGTCAGGCGCAACGGCCGCGACTTACGCACAAAAAGTGGCATGCCAATACGGTCTTCCACCTCCTTGAGCTGATAGGACAGCGCTGATTGGGTGAGATGCAGTATTTCCGAGGCCTCGACCAGAGAGCCCCCCTGTTCAAGGGCCCGGATAGTGCGTAAATGGCGAAGGTCAATCATAAAAATAAATCAACATGTTGATTCGAATATTGAATTTTCTTCATGATAGGCATCTGGCACCAGAGAGTCCATAAACACATACTAGAAAAATGGAAGACATCGAATTCACCAGCCTCACTATCAAGCCCGCAACCTGGCAGCAGGATCAGCAATTGCTGATGAGTGTCCGCCAGCCGGTTTTTGTGGAAGAGCAACAAGTGCCCGTTGATATAGAGATCGACGACAAAGAACCGCTCAGTGCTCACTGGCTGGCATATGGCGCAGATGGCCAGGCCATTGGCACTGCACGCCTTGAGCCCAGCGGCAAGGTAGGAAGAATGGCGGTGTTGTCACAACACAGGGGAACCGGTGTGGGTTCAGCGCTGCTGCGACGCATTATTCTCGATGCCAGCAGCGAGGGGCATACACGCCTGCACCTGCACGCTCAGTGCCACGCCCTGGCGTTCTACAAACAATTTGGTTTTGTGGCGTTTGGCGATGTCTTTGATGAAGCGGGCATTAAACACCAGGCCATGGAGTTGGATCTTGGCCCTTACCGCCATCGCGCCAGAGAAAGCAGCGTCATAAACACACCACTGGAAAACTTCAGCGCCCTGAGCCAGGCATTGCAAAAAGCCGTTGCCATTACCCGCCGCAAGATTCGCTGGTATTCCGAACAGTTTGATGACGACTTGCTGACAAGCATCCATAGCGGTGAAGCGCTGCGGCAATTCCTGAACAACTCATCAAACTGCGAGGTACAGTTGCTGATACGCGATATCGACCCAGACAGTGGCCGCCAGCATCCTCTATTGGCACTGCAACGAACCCTGGATAGCCGTTTCCAGATTCGCCAGTGTGACCGCCGCGACACCACACCGGATTGGCCAACGATGGTATTGCTGGATGACGACCAATTATTACGCTCTGGCGGAGGCCCCGACCAAGTTGGCCAATGGCTGCAGCAAGCCGCCGCTGACGTGCGCCATCAAGAGGAACTGTTTGACGCGTTGTGGCAACGCTCGCCAGTTCCGGTGGAAGTGCAGCAACTGAATATATCTGGCTAGAGTTTGCACATATCATTAGAATGCGTGACTTTCCCATAAAGTGGATTACGCTGCGTTAACCCACCCTACTGTTGCCAAGGGTTTTTAGTCACTCCGAATGCACCACACCATTCCCCTGCCTTATATCGCCGACTGCAGTGCCATTTTTAACGCACTGCGGGCATTGCCCGATGCCATCTGGTTTGACAGTGGCAAACCGGCCAGTGCCTATGGCCGCTTTGACATAATCACCGCAGCGCCTTCCGAGCTATTGACTATTGAACACCAACAGCTCAATGCCTTTGCCCAGGCACAGGAATTACTGAATAAACTGCCGGAGCCCCCTGTAGCGGCTCAGAGTGTTCCTTTTGTCGGCGGTTTGGCAGGCTATTTCAGCTACGACCTGGGCGCCCATTACGAGGGCATCAACAGCAGCCGTGAGGCAGTGGCAAAATTGCCATTGATGCGTTTGGGTTTGTATCACTGGTCACTGGTCAGCGACCACCAACAACAGTCTACTCAGCTCAGTTTTCTCGATAGCTGCCCCGACGATATTCGTGAACGTATCCAAAACATTGTCGCCAACTTTCAGGAGACTCCCTCAGCGGTAAAAGAGCCGTTTCGCTTGCAGCAGCCGTTTAGCGCCAGCATCAGTGCGGATGAATACCACCATGCCATCGATCGCATCCACGATTACATTCTCGCTGGCGACTGTTACCAGGTAAATTTTGCCCAGCACTTTTCTGCACCGTTCCAGGGAGACAGTTTTGCCGCCTACCAGCACTTGCGCCAGGCAACGCCTTCTCCATTCAGCGCCTATATGGAGTGGCAAAACAACGCTGAAAACCAGGCGATTCTGTCGTTATCGCCAGAGCGCCTGCTACGGGTCAACCAAAGTGGTCAGGTCGAAACCAAGCCCATCAAAGGCACCATCTGCCGCGGTTCTGACCCGATAAGTGACTTGGCCAATGCGGACAAGTTGATTAACAGCGCCAAGGATCGGGCGGAAAATTTGATGATTGTGGATTTGCTGCGCAACGATCTGGGTAAAGCCTGCCACCCGGGCAGCATTGAAGTGCCACATTTGTTTGCACTGGAAAGTTTCGCCAACGTCCATCATCTGGTGAGCACAGTAACCGGCCAGTTGGCGGACGATAAAACCCGCCTGCAGTTATTGCAGGGCTGCTTCCCCGGCGGCTCCATTACCGGAGCACCAAAGCGCCGAGCCATGGAAATTATCGATGAATTGGAAAGCTGCCAGCGCTCCGTATATTGCGGCAGCTTGGGGTACATCAGCCGTTGCGGCCGTATGGATTTCAACATCGCTATTCGCACTCTGGTAGCGGACCAACAAACCCTGCATTGCTGGGGCGGCGGTGGCATTGTCGCCGACTCAAACGCCAGCGCCGAGTACCAGGAATCCCTGGATAAAGTGGAACGACTGATGAAGTGTTTAGAGCAGCGGTAGCTCAACGGATTTCAGCAAACGGTGACGTTTATCCGGCGAATCCGTTTGCCTTACCTGCGCCACTAATTCCCTGTCCAGCTGGGCCGCCAACAATTCGATAAAGTGGTGGTGAAACTCCCGCAAAAACGCGTGACGCCAAATACCCAGATAACTGGTGGATGGGGTAAATAAATGGCTGGCGTCTATCACCGCCAAATCCAGCTGATCGGCTTTTTCCACCGCCATGGTGGCCAGCACACCAACCCCCATTCCCATACGCACACAGCTTTTAATGACGTCGGAGTCTGATGCCGTACAGGCGATATTTGCCTGTATCTTACGGTTGCACATGGCTTGCTCCACTTCCTTGTGACCAGCGGAATGACTGGCGTAGGTAATCAATGGAAACTCTGCCACTTCTGCCAACGTTGGCTGCCCCAGCTGAGCCAGCGGATGATCTTTAGGCACCACCAAAGATTGGCGCCAACGAAAGCAGGGCAACAACACTAAGTCCTGACTTTCTACAGATTCGTTGCTGGTCAATACCATATCCATATGACTTTCGCGCACCAACTCCGCCACATGGTCGGGACTCTCCTGCTGGAACTGAATGGCCACTTCCGGGTAACGCTGCTGAAACTGCTCAATCACCTGAGGCATCACATAACGGGCCTGCATATGGGTCACCGCCAGGCGCAAACTGCCCTTATCCGGATTACTGTACTCCTCCGCCACCTGACGAATGCTGTCCACGTGCTTCAGCACCTCACCGGCAATCTGGATAATCTTTTCCCCTGCGGGAGTAATCTCCACCATATGGCGGCCACGACGGGAAAAAATCTCCACACCCAACTCATTTTCCAGCAGCATAATGTGCTTGCTGATAGCCGGTTGCGAGGTAAACAGGGTTTTGGCGGTTTCAGAGATATTCAACTGGTGGTGCGCTACCGCCCAGATGGAACGAAATTGCTGCAGTTTCATTAGTGCCCCCATGCTATTCCTACTTTCAGCATAGAAGCCAATTGGCATAAGTGCCAAAGTTTTTATAGCTTTTTGAGATAAAAATTACTGTTGGCTCTGTTCACCCTTGGCCCTTTCGCTGGTGGCTTTGTAGACGATGCCACTGGGGCAAAGGGAACGGTTGGCTCAGATTGGTGGTTAATTCTCAGTCAGCAGCAGATCAAAAACAATCCCCCAACAGGTGGCTAGTGAGGCGTTGAATGGTGAATTTCCAGCTATAACCGAGGCGATTTTTCAAAAAATAAATCTGTCCCCTTTTCGGGTGTCCCCTTTTCGGGTTGTCCCCTTTTCGGGTTTCATGGGTGACGTTGCCCCGTTCGTCCATGGCGGTGATGGTGCGGTAGGTGGTGAGAGGCTGGCCGTTGCTGCCGTTGATGGCATCCCCCACCCAGTCCATGTAGCCGTACTGGTTGTATTAGAGGTTGTTTAGAGGCCTCTTAAATAAATTCATAAACATGATCTAATTGTTTAGTTTCACACGAGAAAACAAAAGAAATTGATGGTTCAAAACCAAACTCCCTCCCTTTAACTTTGACTGTACTCGCAACGATAATTTCTACATACCCTTTTTCACCATGAAATATGGTGGGATTGTTAAAATTAAAGTGCAGGTAATCACCTGAAAATCTATCTTGTAGAATCTCTATGACCACAGCTTTTATTTCTTGAGAATATTCAAATTCCGTACATATATTTTTTATAGATGTGCATCCTAGAGTTAAGAGAAACATCAACATCAAGCAAAGAATTCTCATTTTCTATCAACCCCTCTATAGAAGTTAAACCTGTTTTTTCTATATTGGATAACACCTAGCTGCCCAGAATTATTCCTAGATCTATTTACATCACTAAAAGATGGCCGTCGCGTACCACTTGGATGGGCATGCAAATCAAATGCGTGCTCCCATGCATACTCGCCCTGAAACTGCACAACAGGCTCAATATTCCTAATACCTCGACCATTTGGTGTCGGTTCGCCATATATACCTACATTATATGTCACCTCTCCACTATCTGAAGTTAACCTATATACTCTCACACCAAAAGGTTCACAATCACATGCTTGCGCTTCAGACCAATATAACTCTAAAGCCTCTTTCACCTCATCCATGGATAACACAGCTTTAATTTCTGCTTTTTCCGACTTCGTGATCTCCCCCTCCTTTAAATTATTATCTTTAAATTGTTTTCGCCTTTGAGAATCAGTTTGAGATTTCCGACCTTTCTCATCTACAGTGTAGTATTTACTCTCTTTCTTCTTATGACTATTTCCTGTGGCAACTTCTTCATCACCGGCAACTATCTCAGAGTCGTTATCTTTGAAAGAATGACCGAAATCACTAGCAACTTCAGAAAAGGCTGCCGAAATTGCTCCATTCGCAAATTTACCGCCAGATAACTTTGACACAGTTCCACCGATAACTGCTCTAACTGTTGCCCTAACTGCAACATTAATATTGGAACCAAGTTTGATAGCCCCGCCAGCTATTGCCCCAAGTCCAGCTGATGCAAAGCCATGGCCAAATTTTCCACCTTGGAGCACCGAGGTTACACCAGAAGTAATAGACATAGCTGCTACATACTTAAATGTAGCCGGGTTCCACCCGAACCCTCCTGCCCCTGGACTATATTGCCCTCCCACTGCCGATAAAACAGCAGCTGAAAAACCAGCTTTTAATGCGTCACCAAAACTAGCGCCTTGCACTAAAGCATCCAAGAAACCCGCGACACCAAATGCAACTATTGCGTATACTCCAACGGCCACTTCTGCCGCTGTTAACGCCACTGCAATGAGAGTAAATACGAAATAACCACTGGGATCTGTTGCATTGAGTGGGTTATTCCAAACATACGCATACCTGTTCAGCGACTGCGTATTCAACGGATCTTGAATGAATGGATCCGCCTGCAAGAACCTGGCAATCTTCGCATCGTAAATCCGCCCATTCATATGGATCACACCCACTTCATCCAGCATCTCGTGGCCCGTAAAGCCCCTTGTGGTGATGCTGCTGTCGAAGGTGG
>NZ_JATAAF010000037.1 GCF_030341905.1 Porticoccus sp. W117
ACGCTCTTTGCGAGTTTTCTTGCGGTGTTTTTCAAAACCATCGGTCAGGGATTGTTGGCGCATTCGTATCTCGGGGTTGTGGATATGCTGCTATTATCGCTCAATCGATGAATTAATCAGAGTTGCCCTAGATATATCTCCGGCGAGTAATTTTCAGATATTCTAAAACTCGAACTCAAACACTAGTTCTTCATATATTTTCCAGAATTCTTGCTCATTCATAGTAATGATTACCTTGGCCTTTTGAGCACCAAAAAAGGGTGGCTTTTCGCCCTTCGAGTTTACGGGCAAAGGTATAACTCGACCATAATTAGGCCCGGGAGCCGCGTCGATAGCAAGCCAAAGCTCTCTTTCATCAGTTACAGAATTTGGCTTATACAAGTAAACAGGCACCAATGCATCCCATACAGGTATTGTATAGTCAGGATTTTCTTTAAAAACTTTCTTAAACTTCGGCACCAGATAGTGCGTTGTCATTGGGTGATTGGGATATTTTTTGACAAACCGCTTATAAAGCTTCTGGTTAAACAGGATTTTATCCGTGGCATCCAACGGAATCACAACGTGTTCTACAGCTTCTTCTAGAACAATTTTTGCGGCCTCTGCATCAAACCACCAATTGAATTCAGCGGAGGGGGTTACGTTACCAGGCGCATAAGCCGTACCCCCCATATATATGATCGATTTAATTTTACTACTGATATCTGGGGCCATTCGAAAAGCCAATGCAATGTTGGTCAAGGGCCCAAGCGCAACAATAGTAACTTCATCAGGGTTAGCCCGAATAGCGTCGATTATAAAAGTTACAGCGTGCTTTGCTTTGACCTTAGTTGTTGGCATACCATCGACTGGCTCAACCACAGAAGGATCTCTGCTCCATGCCCCTGCATATTCGGAACCATAGCGTTCCGCATTAAAGCGGTGAAAGGCCTCTCGCGAGTGTAATAAAGGTCGATCCGCTCCCAGGTATACTGGCAAACCATCAGCGATCTTCATTCGCTCTATCAATCGTAAGCTGTCTACTTCATTTTGTTGCTGGTGATGATTTCCAGCAACCAATGTCAGGCCCAGTAACTCTAGAGCGCCCCTGTTATGCAAAGTAGAAAGCATAACGATCGCTTCATGGTCATCAG
Organism: Porticoccus sp. W117; assembly: GCF_030341905.1. Classification (GTDB taxonomy): domain Bacteria; phylum Pseudomonadota; class Gammaproteobacteria; order Pseudomonadales; family Porticoccaceae; genus SCSIO-12696. The sequence goes on from NZ_JATAAF010000037.1 coordinate 1,134, forward strand.
CATAATGGTACAAATCTGCATCGACTATGATTTTTGGTTTCTCAGAACCCATTGCGGGAAGCACCAAGGATCCAACCATGAGAAAACCAAGCTGAATAAATTGGGTTAATAGTCGAAATTTCATAGCAGTATGACCTTATGTCCTATAACTCATAAGTTAATCGTTTAAGTTTGATTATGTCTACCCTCATATAAGACTGTCAAGGGGCGATACTAGGCATAGCTATGCCATGCTCTTATTTGGTTAGTTTTTGGAAATACTAAGGACATTATTATCAAATAGTATTGAATTAAACGTTTAAGTTAATTAAAGTCAGCCTCTCAAGCATACGACCAGAGCTGAAAACGCACTCCAAACTCACCAAAGTCGAGCTTGATAGAAGATCGAATGGGAAACAGGAATATGCATTTAAACCAGAACAAAAAGGTCGTTGTTGTCGGCAGCATTAACTGTGATATCGCTGCCTATGTGGACGAATTCCCCACACCAGCTCAAACTGTTTTGGCAAGGAGGTCAAATATTACACTGGGGGGCAAAGGCCTTAATCAAGCAATGGCCTCTCTGCGCGCTGGTAGCGATATCTCCCTGATCGGCTGCATTGGTAAAGACAACTTCGGCAGCATGGCTCTAGAGTTTCTTACTGAAAATGACATCAAGACCGAGCATATAAAGGTAATCCAAGGCACCGAAACAGGAGTTGCAAACATCCTGGTATCTTCTCGTGGACAAAACATGATTGCTGTTTGCCCAGGTGCAAATGCCAACTTGACGCCAAAAGATGTCTTGACAGCAGAGGAGCAGATCATTGGCTCGGAGGTATTACTCACCCAAATGGAGGTTCCTGTAGAAAGCGTAAAATCCGCGCTGACAGTTGCAGCAGAAAACCAAATCAAATCCATATTTAACCCCGCCCCCGCCTTAGAAGTTGCAAAAGAGCTTTTCTCCATTGCATATCTAATTACACCGAATGAAGTTGAAGTAGAGAGTTTTACTGGCATTCTGCCTCAATGCTATGAGTCAGCATCCGAAGCAGCAATCGCTTTAAGGCAGCTTGGTGCGCAGTCCATAATCATTACTATGGGGGACAAAGGCTGTTTTGTTTCTGAGAATGGCAGGAACGAAATGATTCCAGCCTACTCCGTAGAACCACTGGATTCCACTGGTGCCGGAGACGTTTTCAACGGCGTACTGGCATCTTGCCTTGCAAAAAGTGAAGACCTTTTTAGCGCTGCTCGAACCGCTAGCGCAGCCGCTGCCATCTCAGTAACTCGTCATTCGGCGCAGGGCGCATCACCAACTGAAGCTGAGATCAAGGATTTCATAGGTCACCACCACAACAGAATTGCAATTTGAGGCGATATCTATGCGTATTCTAGAGCCAATGTTCAATATTAGAATTCAAAAAATGATCCATTTTTCTGTCATAGGGCTACTTGTATTGCTGGCGGGCTGTTCTGACCGTGTAGAAAACAGCCACAATCAATCTGGGCAACCAGTCGTTGCCCTGGTGATGAAGTCTTTAGCCAATGAATTTTTTGTAAATATGGCTGAGGGCGCAAAAAATCATCAGGCAAATAGCCTCAGTGACGAAAAAACCGCATACCAGTTATTGGTAAACGGCATTAAAAATGAGAGCGATCTGGCTCAACAAGTATCTCTTATCGACCAGATGGTAGCAGCCGGTGCAGATGCGATCGTGATTGCCCCGGCAGACTCTAAAGCCATTGTTCCAGCCTTGGCCAGAGCTATAAACGCCGGTGTTGTGGTGGTCAACATTGACAATAAGCTAGACGCGGAAGTCCTTCAACAATACCAATTAGATATTCCTTTTGTTGGGCCAGACAACAAAGCCGGTAGCTATAAAGTCGGCAAGTACTTGGCAAACCATCTGGATGCCGGGGCGCAGGCCGCCATATTAGAGGGCATACCCAGTGCTTTTAACTCACAACAACGCAGGGCTGGATTCGAGGATGCATTGCGTGAAGCAGAGATCAAGGTTGTCTCTATACAGAGCGCAGCCTGGGATCAAACTAAAGCGGCCGATATTACTTCAGCACTGTTGATAAAATATCCAGATTTAGACGCCATCCTTTGCGCCAATGACAATATGGCGCTCGGGGCCGCATCAGCCATTGAGCAGGCCGGTAAATCTGAGAAAATCCGCATTGTCGGGTTTGACAATATTTCAGCCGTACGCCAGCTTGTTGGGCAAGGAAAGATTCTGGCCACTGCAGACCAACAGGCACATTTACTAGCAGTCTATGGGATTGAATATGCAATTGAGGCATTGCAAGGCAACAGCACACTGATCGATCGTACGACACCCGTTGAATTAGTCATAAAAGAATCAATTGATTAATTACTATCAGACCGCACAGTGAAATAAAAAATGCCGCCTCGCCTTCAAATACATAATCTACATAAATCTTTTGCCACACCAGTTTTAAAGGGCGTTTCACTCACCCTACAGCCCGGAGAAATCCACGCTCTGGTTGGTGAAAACGGTGCAGGCAAATCCACCCTCATGAATATTTTATCTGGACTGCTTCCAATGGATCAGGGAGAACTGCTATTGGACGGCAAAGCATATCAGCCAGTTAAAGCTCGTGACGCCTTTAATGATGGTGTTTCTTTTGTGGCACAAGAACTCAGTCTTTTGCCAACCCTAACTGTTGCCGAGAACATTGGTTTACGCCATTTCCCCCGAAATGGAGCGTCAATTGATCGTAAACAGCTCAACTATCGGGCAGCCAAGTTGCTAAAAAATGTTGGCCTGGACTGGATATCGCCAGACACGCTAACAGCAAAACTTAACCTCAGTGAACAGCAGTTAGTTGAGATTGCAAAGGCACTTTCAACTGGCCAAGATCGCGGTTCTCACAAATTGCTCTTACTCGATGAGCCGACCGCCGCTCTAACTGAAACCCAGGCGAACCATTTACACCAGATTATCCGCGACCTTGCCAAAAATGGGGCTAGCATTGTCTACATAAGCCATCGTTTAGAGGATGTGCTTCAGGTATCTGATCAAGTTTCCATCCTGCGTGATGGCGAGGTAATAATCACTGAGCCAGCCTCCAAACTCAGTGTTAAAGATATGATTACTCATATGTCAGGAAGAGAGGCTGAGGATTACTCAATAAGTACAAACTCCGATCAAGGCGACATCAGTGTAGACATACAAAAAGCAAGCACTTCAAATCTTGTTGAGCCAATTAGCTTACAGTGTATGCAAGGCGAAATACTCGGAATTGCCGGTCTAGCTGGGTCAGGTAGGACTGAGTTATTAAATGCCATTTATGGCATTGATCCGCTGGTTTCAGGAAAAATTCTTTGCCGCCATAGAGATAACGAAATGATAGAAATTCACTCACCTGGTCAAGCGGTGAATGCTGGCATCGGCTATCTAGCGGAAGAACGAAAAACCCAGGGAATCCTTTCTGGACTACCAATCAGTGTCAATATCAGCCTCCCTGCACTTGGCCGTATTTCTTCCCCCACAGGTTTGATTAACTTCAAAAAAGAAAGGCAAAAAACTGAGAATTTGATTCAAGACTTAGCCATTAAATGCCACAACCCAGAACAGACAATAGAAAGTCTCAGTGGCGGCAATCAGCAAAAGGTGTTGCTAGGGCGCTGGCTATTCAAAGATAGTCATATTTTTTTACTCGACGAGCCTACCCGTGGTATCGATGTTGGAGCCAAAAACCGCATCTACCAAAAGCTGCATCAACTGCGAAACCAAGGTAAATGCCTGATAGTTGTCTCCAGCGAATTAGAGGAACTCATGAACACTTGTGACCGTATCGCTGTAATGTCTAATCGCAAGCTCGTAAGTACCTTCTCAAGAAGAAAATGGAGTCAGGATGAAATCCTGGAAGCAGCATTCAGTGAGTATAACCAAGAGAGAACATCACCGGAGTCAGTATGAATTGGGTTAAAAAACACTTGGAAGAAAATTTTATCATTACTTCTCTGATTGCTCTGGTACTTTTATTCAGCATAATTACACCTAACTTTTTTTCGTTAACTACACTCTCCACTGTACTGAATCAGCTGCCAGCGCTGACAGTCATCACTGTTGGCATGACGTTAGTTTTAATCGTGGGGGGCATCGACCTTTCTGTCGGATCGATTCTGGGCCTGAGTGCCGCCATTGTCGGAGCAGCCTCTATTTCACTTGGCTTACCAATTTGGGCAGCCTGCCTGTTAGGCATTACGGCAGGCGCACTATGTGGTGCAGTAAACGGCATCATTACCAGCTACTTTGCCCTACCTTCATTTATAGTCACACTTGGCATGCTGGAGATCGCCAGAGGACTGGCCTACACCACAACAGCCTCACAAACTCTGTATATCGGCCCACAAATACAGAGTATTGCTTTCCCCATGGCAAGCTCCGGCGTGTCTGTTGCTCTCATAATTGCAATATGCATTGTTGCGGGCGCTCATTATTTACTCACTCGCACAATTTTTGGTCGTTATATCACCGCTATTGGTACTAATGAGACAGCCGCCCGATTATCTGGCATTGAAACCAAACCATACCGAGCGATCGTATTGATGATTTCAGGTGCAATGGCCGGACTAGGTGGCGTTTTTAGTGCAGCTTATTTAGGCGCATCTGACCCTAATGCTGGACTAGGCTTGGAGCTTTCAGCCATTGCTGCTGCAGTTATTGGTGGTACCAGCCTAATGGGGGGCCGAGGCTCCGTAATCGGTGCCTTTTTGGGCGTGCTAATTATTGCTGTATTACAAAATGGTCTAGCTCAGATCGGGGCGACTGAACCAACAAAGCGCCTTATTACCGGCTCAGTGATCATTATTGCGGTTTTATTTGATCGCTGGCGATCAAAACACAGCAGTGAATAAGACAAACCGCCGCAATTGCCCGTTAACTGGGCCTTTAGGTATTTTAGATCGTACACACAATAGTGAAACGTTTAATTCCATTTTCCTACCGAAATTTATTTTGACCGTGTAACTGGCAAAAACCTTCTATTTTTAACGGATATTTCGCTAAAACTTAGGAAAAACAAGCCTATTGACATTCAAAAAGCTCAGGAGTAGTTTAATCCTAGAGTTAAACGTTTAACTTTAAAGTTAAACGTTTCAGTCTAAATTTCAACGCCAACATACAAAAAGTAGAGAGGGGTCATGAAATCAGTAAACAACTTCAACACAAGCCGGCTTTACTCAGCCATTGCAATTGGGTGTGCAATGTTTTCCAGCAACGTGCAAGCAACGGCGTTAGAAGAGCTTGTCGTAACTGCACAAAAACGGGAACAAAACCTCCAAGAAGTGCCTATCTCTATTTCGGCCATATCTGAAGAGAGCATAGAAACTATTGGTGTGGCGGGTGATGATATCCGCGTGCTCTCAGCCAGAGTCGCCAACCTTAATATCGAATCTACTTTCGGTCGTACCTACCCACGATTTTACGTTCGAGGGCTTGGTAATTCCGACTTTGCATTGAACGCGCAGCAATCAGTAGAACTCTATTACGACGAAGTCGTCTTATCTAATCCCATCATCAAGGGCATGCCTATTTTTGATATAGGGCAAGTAGAAGTATTACGCGGCCCCCAAGGCACCCTTTGGGGGCGTAACTCGACAGCAGGCGCAGTTCATGTGATATCTAAAAAACCAGCTCATGAATTTGAAGGTAAAGCGCGAGTTTCATATGGACGGTTTAACACAATTAACACAGAGGCCGCAGTTGGAGGCAGCTTAGTTGAAGATGAGTTAGCTGGTCGCATATCAGTTCTGTACCAATCTCAAGACGACTGGGTCGACAATCTAGTGACAGGTAACGAGGTCGGAGCCTACACTGATTCTGCAATGCGCGCTCAGTTGCTTTGGACGCCAAATGAGCAATTTTCTGCACTCCTGCAAGGCTATACACGTTCATATGATGGTGTTGCAGCACTTTTTCACTCTACCGCAGAAGATCCTGATTTTGGCCGACAAGCTTTTGAAAAGGACAAAATTGCTTTGGACAATGATGCAGTTCCTTTTCAGGATATCGATATGAATGGCGTGAATTTACGCCTGGAATATTCTGTAGGAAATCTTGATTTCAACTCATTGACCAGTTTTATTTCTGCCGAGTCTTCAACTGTAGGAGACATTGATGCGACCGGCTTGCCCGCTCTGATCAATGCAGATGTAATTGACGATATCACTCAGTTCACCCAGGAATTCCGGCTGGCTGACAACAGCCGTGAAAACCTGCGGTGGCAGATTGGCTTTTACTACTTTGATGAAGATCTTGAATACGCGAATACTACCGCGAATAATGCTTTTCAAATTCCCGCCAACCCCGGTCCCTTCGACCTCGGCCAGCCAGGCGATCCAGGCTTTGGTGCGTTCCAACGTGTTAGCCAAAACTTGCAGAGTTGGGCCGTATTCGGTCAAGTAGAATTCGATCTCACAGAGAGAGCAACACTGACTGCAGGCCTGCGTTATAGCGATGATGAAACCGAGGCCAGTCGAGTAACAGGCCAGTTTACGCCCAATCCAAATAATTTAGGTGGCATACCCAACTTCAATACAGCATTTTATGACCCCTCTCTGAACAGAGGCCCGATTTCACTGTTTGGCGCTCCTACCAGTCAAACTAATCAATTGGCTTCTGAGGAGATTACCTGGGACTTGAGCCTAAACTATAAGGCCAATGACAATATCAACCTATACGCTAGAGTGGCAACTGGTTACCACGGTGGTGTCATTGAGGCTGGCGGGCCGTTCTCTTCTTTTGATACTGCAGATCCTGAGACTATTCTCTCTTTCGAAGTTGGCATGAAAGCTTTTCTGCTTGACCAACGCATGAGAGCCAATCTTTCTCTATTCAGATATGACTATGATGACCAGCAGCTACAAGGCTTTGAGGATACCGGAAATGGAGGCTTTACTGCCCGACTTCTAAACGCTGATGGCGGAACTGGCCAAGGCATTGAGGCTGAATTGGAATTTAGCGTGAATGACAACCTCACCATCTTTGGCAATATTGGCTACGTTGATACAGAAATTGATGGCGATACTTTTTTCAGCACAACTGATGGAACCATTGTAAACCTGAACGGCAGACGTTTTCCTTTTGCACCTGAAATAACAGGGGCTGTGTTGCTGGAATACAGCAAACCTCTAGATAATGGCTCACAATTCTACATCAGTACAGATTGGAGTTACCGCGACGAAGTTGATACGCGCTTTACTTCAGTTGAAGAACCACGCTTTACGGTTGATGGTTACTGGGAGGGTGCTGCCAGAGCTGGAATACGTAACGATAAGTTTGATATCGGAATTTGGGCAAGAAACATCACTGATGAGACCGGCTCTACAAGTGTTTTATCCGTAGTTGGATTTGAGAGCCACAGCTTTAACGGCCCGCGCCTTTATGGAGTCGACTTTTCTATCAAATTTTAACGAAATATTTATTCTCCCTACCTAAATGTTCGGCGCTACAGTTGTAGCGCCTTTTTTTAAATCCAAACGTCAACAAATATCTCAGATCGCTATATTAAGCACTATTCAGGGCAAGAACAGAATTCCGCTCTACCAATTCCACCGATAACACGACTGTCTTTACAGCACGATCTGGCGTTTTAATTTTCTGAGCCAATAGGTTAACAGCCTCTAATCCTATAGTTCCTATAGGCTGATCTATTGTCGTTAAATGCGGTCTTATCAAGGTCGACCACGGCATATTGTCAAAGCCGATAACAGATACATCTTCCGGTACCCGCAAGCCCAATTCTTCAATCTCATTAAAGGCCCCTACTGCAATTAAATCATCTGCTGCGATAATTAGAGAGGCACGATTAGATTTTAAATGCTGACGAGCTTCTTCTGGCAAATCCTTTGAAAATGGCATTTCAACTTCCCAGACCACCTCGATATGCTCCGCCAGAGCAGCCAAAACCCCCTCACGCCTTTGCCTTGCGCTTTCTATATTCTTGGGACCAGATAGCATGCCGACATATTGGTGACCACTATTATTGACATAATTGGCAACAAGCTCTCCCCCATGTCGATAGTCAGACTGGACGACATCAAAGCCTGAAATTGGGCGATCAACAAGTACAACTGGACACATTAGGTTGTTAACAGAGGTCGGGAGTTCATTACTGACTGGGCAACAAATGATTCCGTCAACGCCATGCTGACTGAGTATTTGAAAACCTTCTTCTTCTGCACTTTTATCGTTTTGGGTATCAAAAAGTGTCACTGTGAAGCCCTGCTCTCTGGCCGCCACTTCAACTTTCTGCGCCAATTCAGGGAAAAATGGATTTGTTAGATCAGGCAATATCAGCCCTATTGATCTGGTCATCCCTGTTCGCATGGCCTGTGCCTTGCGATTTGGCCGGTATCCCAACCGCTTTGCAGCTTCATGCACCTTATTCTGCATGGACTTGCTTACTGAGCCACGACCATTTAAAGCATAAGACACAGTAGCGATTGATACACCGACTTCCTCAGCAACTTCTTTGAGAGTGATCATCAAGAAGCTCTCCAAATTAACTTAATTTAAGTTAATTTTAGAGCTATTTATCTCATACTTTCAAGCCACAGCCCTTTAAAAGAATCTCCGAAAGATTATCTGCAATGTCGCCGCAAAGACTATTAGATAAAACCTTTCCATAAATACTTTCTATCTGAATCCGGTAATCGGCATACTGCTGCGTAGAAGCCCATATGGTGAACATGAGAGTCTTGGGGTCAATGGGATCCATCTTTCCCTGATCAATCCAGCTTTGAATCACTTTTTCTTTTTGAGCGAACCATTTCTTGTGCTCTCCCTTGAGGTAAGGCTTGAGAACTGGAGCACCATGCAGTAGTTCATTGGCAAAAACCCGTGAAGCTTCCGGATTATCTTTGGAGTACATAACCTTTGCGTGAATATATTTTCGAAGTGCACTGGCTGGATCATCTTCTGGGCGTATGTCTTCAAAAAGCAAAATCCAACGATTGACAATAGACAATAGTACGTGAGTATAAAGTTCGTCCTTATTCTTAAAGTAATAATGGACATTTGGTCTCGGTATTCCGGCCTTAGTGGCAATTCTCCCCATGGAAGCGCCTTTAAAACCATTATCGGCAAACTCTATTTCTGCTGCACGTACGATAGCCGATTCATTTGTCTTACGGATGAGCCCCGACTTGGATTTGACGTTTGACACCCTGCTATACTCTCTCCAGATTAAAGAGAAAAGATATAAAGAGTTGTAATGGAAAAGTCAATTCAAGTAGAGATGTTGATTATTTTTTAAGCAAAAACTCAAGTAACTGGGTATCTTGCCTGGAACTGAAGTTGTTGTCTGAAATTATCAACAAGCTCTGCCGTTCACCATAATTGGGACCGAGAGTGAATCCCTCAAGGTTCCCCTGCTGTTGGCCAATAAAGTCCCCTACTCTCATAAATAGTGTTTTTTCCAAATTTATTGGATCTCTGCCTAAAGGTTCCCGTCTCTCAGAATTATCGATTAGAGGAATCTGTACAGAATAAACTCTGTTGTCAAAATCAAACTCTCCGCCGCCGATATGCCATCCAGATCTTTCAAGAACCAGAAGATTTTTCGTGTCTATCATTAATATTTCTGAAACGCCATTATCTGACAAGTAAGGCTCAGCCGTTGCTCGCTCTGGTATAGCATCTAATGTATAAAAATATTCTGCGACTAATTCTTGGGATGAGGCTTCAAAGACTAACAGTCGTATTCTGCCACCCTCTGTATAACTGGGTACTCTGCCATCTTGAATCAAAGGAGCTTCCAATGAAAAAATGACATACTTTTTATCAATAGAAAATGTGATGCCTTCTATAAATTTATTCGACCTAGCCCCTGCCGAACCGTTTTGATGCGGATAAATATGTTCGGGAAGAGTAAATGACTTTGTCAAACCAGCATCAAAATCACTTATGAATGCTGCAGGCCCCTCTTCACTCAATTCTGTAGACCAAAATACGCTGTTCTTTGAATAGTAGCGGATAGATTCAGGATCAACCTGTTTCGGTAAAAAATCACGACCGAGACGATCCTTAAGATATGTAACGTCCAGGCTCTCTATAGACAGATTCTCATCCAACGCAATCTCATAGGCTCTTGCTTTATCTTTTTCAGAACGATCATCTGATATTAGTAGATACTTATTATCTTCAGCTATGTAATCTATACCTGATATTCCACCAAAATTATTAGCATGCTTTCCTTTAGCTGAGAGAATCACAGACCTACTAAACTTAACCTCATATCCTCCAAAATCGGTCGTAGTTTTACTTACACTACAGGCCACAAGAAAAACTAAAATTAGTAATACGGCAAACTTAGTCATTAATGATTTCCAACCCCCAACATCAATGTAGTCAGCTTCTATGGAATAAAAAAGCCCCAGTATAACTGGGGCTCAGACTGCTGACAAAGTCCTCGCCCTCGTGCGGGGACTTTTTATAATGGGGCATGTTAAAAGACCGCCCCCAAACCCAGTCCACTATGGAGTTCGTCAGCATTGACGAGCTAGTTCCTGCCGACCA
>NZ_JATAAF010000038.1 GCF_030341905.1 Porticoccus sp. W117
CCTGAAAATATTGAGCAGGCTACCGTCATGGTGGAAGAATCTGTTGAGTTATACAATAAACGGCGGCCGCATATGGCTCTAAAATACAAAACGCCCGATGAAGTCCATCGGGCGTTTTTAACCTGAAATAGTGTCAACCTATATCAGGACAAGACACTGTCATCCTGAGCCGCGCAGCGGCGTGAGGATCTCAGAGTCTTCAAGTTGTGAGATCCTCACGTCGGCTACGCCTCCTCAGGATGACAGTTCGAGAAAACCAAACACTCCCAACACTCGCCGATCAAACTCAGACAACCCCTGCCCAGTTAACCGATAACGATGGAACTCATGCCGCGGCGGGTATTCCTTGCGCAAGCAATCAAACGCCAATGCCGCGCCGGGCTGCGTCAGCTGCTCACGCATTCGCCGATCATCTGCGGCAACATCGTAGACTTGTCCCACAGCATCGCCGATAGAAGACGCTGAAACTTCCATTGTGCCCCCCTGCTCCGTTTCGGGCACGGCAGGCTCGCCAAGCCAGCGCAAAAAAGCATCCCGAACCATAGCGGTACCATTGCACTTGCCCTGCACGCTATATCCAGCAATATGCGGTGTTGCCAGGGTAACTTTTTGCAACAAGGGCAGAGAAATGCCTGGTTCGTTCTCCCAAACATCCAGCACAACACGTAGATCATTGCGCTGCTCTAGCAGACGCAACAGCGCCTGATTATCAATAGCGGCACCACGGCCGGCGTTGATCAGTATGGCGTCCTGAGGTAACTGCGCCAGCTGTTCGGTAGACAGCATATGATGGGTGGGAAAGGGGCCACTGCGGGTATGTGGCGTGTGCAGGCAAACAATGTCGCTGCCCAGCACGGCTTCCAGGCTGGTGAGGTCTGAGTTTTGTTCAGCGTCTAAAAACGGGTCGTAACAACGCACGCTGGCGCCGAGTTTCTTCAGGCGTCGGTACAGGCGTCCACCTACATTGCCACACCCGATAATGCCTACGATTTTCTGACTCGCGCAGAGCTGTTGCCAGTCCAACCTCAGAGAGCAAAGTGCAACACACACATAATCCACCACGGCATTGGCATTGCAGCCCGGCGCTGCGCTAAAGGTAATATTCCGCTGTTGCAGGTAATCCAGGTCGATATGATCCACGCCGATGGTAGCGGAGCCGACAAAGCGCACAGCGCTGCCGTCAAGCAACTGGCGATTGACCTGGGTGATGGAGCGCACCAACAGCGCATCGGCCTGGGCGACATCTTCAGGCCGGAGATTGCGCCCTGGTACAGTGGTTACCTCGCCATAGGGAGCGAATAACTCCCGCACCAGGGGCATATTTTCGTCGGCAAGGATTTTCATTAAAACACTCTGTTTTATTGTCATCCTGAGCGTAGCGAAGGATCTCGCACTTCAATCAAATACAGAGATTCTTCGCTACGCTCAGAATGACGTATACGTATTACAAAAGTTTGGCCGCCCGAACCAACAACTGCCTCGCCAGCCCGATCTGCTGGCAAAAACTCTCAAACGCCGGGTAATCAATTCCCTTCCACTGCAACTGCTGAGTATCAAACTCCAGCGGCGCATCGCAGCGAATGGTGGTCAGTTGACGAGTGATTTGCAACTGCTCTTTGTAAGGAGCCAGTTTATCTGCCAGCGAAGCAGCGCCCCGTATCGGCAACGCCGATAATTGATCAGTGTTGGCGAAGATGTCATCTATAGAAGCAAAGCTCTGCAGTATGGCGGCGGCAGTTTTCGGGCCAATGCCTGGAACGCCGGGAATATTGTCGATAGCATCCCCTGTAAGGGCCAGATAATCCGCCAGCTGCGACAGTTGAACACCAAACTCCGCCTGCAACTGCTCTAGCCCTTTGGGCTCGTTATTGGGGAAGTCCCACATCAACTCTCCCGGCTGTAACAATTGGGCCAAATCTTTATCCCGGCTCAGAATTACCGGGCTAAACCCTTCATTGCGGCCCTGCTCTGCCAGAGTGCCAATAATATCGTCCGCCTCGTGACTACTACTGGCAAAATGGGCAATACCAAGCAAATCTGCCAATTCACGGCAGGCGTTCAGCTGAAATTCCAAAGCCTCATCCGGCAATGCTCGATTGGCTTTGTAGTCTGGATAAGTCTGGTGGCGAAAACCGCTGCCCAGGCTCTCGTCGTGGGCAGCAGCCAGATATTGGGGCTGGCGCTTTTCCAGTAAGGTGAGCAGCCAGCTGGCGTACCCCTGAACGGCATTGGTGGGCCAACCCTCCTCGCTGTGCCAGTTATCTGGCAAGGCAAAGTAGCTGCGAAAAATATAGATTGAGGCATCAATCAGATAGAATTCTTCCCGCCTCACAGCTGCTCTCGGCTATAGCGCTGCGGCTCACAAAGCGGCGTCCCCAAATGCTGTTGCAACGCTTCTACCAGGGTTTGCGCCCGTTGCGGTAAACCCTTTGCGCAATACTGCTGCGCTTGCTGGCAAACCGCATCAGCAAAGCTGTCGCTGGCGCCTGCTTCACCGTGAAGGTTATCGGCACTGAGGTGGAAGCGCTGGCCGGCGGCCACCGATAAATGCCATTCCACCGCCTGGGGTTTTACCTCTACCTGCTCAAACTGTTGTTGCTGCTGAGCGGTGCGACCGTCCGGGTTGTACCAATAACCAAAGTCCACTTGCAGGCGGCGTTCGTTGCCAGCGATACACCAGTGGGCAATTTCGTGGAGTGCACTGGACAGGTAGTCTTCCCGATAATACAGGCGATGGTATGGGCAAGTATCGTCTGCGGGTAAATACAGCGGTTCCTCAGCACCGCCGATCAGGCGGGTGCTCATGGTTCCCAGGAACAACTGATTGAACAATTGCTCAAGCCATTGGCAACTGATTGCCTGTTTGGGGTGGACGTAACTTCCCATAGTTTTCTAAACCATCGTTTTCTAAACAGGAAGCCCTGTTGTGCTTTGCAAAAATGAGGAGTAGTGTAGGACGTGCCTGTCGTATTTTTTCAGGCAGGCGGTGAACCAAATATATAAAAAATCATAACGATTCACCCACCCTGAGGAGGCGTATTATGACTACCTCAACCCACGGCCACAATACGGACAATGTGGTTGATCTGTTTTCAGGGAAGCCTTTCTCCGATGAATTCAATCGGCGCATTATCCGACTCTCTCCCGAACTCGACGGCCTGGAAATGCTGTACGCCAACAGTGCCCATCCGGAAAAACTGTTTAGTGTACGTATTCTCTGTTGGGGCTTGCGTGCGGATGGTGAAGTGGTAGGTATGGTGCCTTGGCTTAATGACATTGTGCCCTGCCCGGACATTCAGGATCCGCTCAACGGTCACTGGCAAGGCTATTACGACGCCAGTGTCGACGACATGTTCACCGAGCCGCCGTTGCACAAGGTCATTGAGCTGGAGACCGCAGCCGAGTATTACAGTTGTGAAGAAGGCGAAGCTGAGCAAGCCAACGTAATTATCCAGGAATTGCCAGACTCCATCGGCACTCACGCCGTGCTGGCCGGAGATGGCTCCCGCACCTTGGTGTTAAAAGAAGTAGTGAGCTGGCGGTTGCACGCCGACGGCACCCTCTACGGCATGCTGATCGACGACAACAAAGTGGAAACCACCCCGGTACTGCCCGGTGATAAAAGCCTTTACCCAGCTACCAAGGAAAACGGCTTCCGCTATTACTTCCAGCACCACATCGCCAACATGATCAAGGCGGAGGATCCAGAGGCCATGGCGGCTATGTCCATTCTTGTGGATAGTTAGTGGTGTAGGTCGGCCTTCAGGCCGACACAATTAACTGCTTTGTCGGGCTAAAGCCCGACCTACAGCTACTTTTTGCGAATAAAAAACAAGTACTGTTTGTCCTCTTCACTGACAGACAGCAGCTCGTGCCCCAGAAAATTGCAGAACTTGGGTATATCACGGGTGGTTGACGGATCCGTGGCCACCACTTTTATCAGTTCACCACTGGCAACATCACGCACCGCGTTGTGCAGCAGCATCACCGGCTCCGGGCAGAGCAATCCGGTAGTATCGAGAACGATTTGGGGCTTTTCAGTCATCGGCGCATTGTCTCAGTCGGGCGGCTACCGAACAAGAGCACTTAATAAACGATAGAGGCCGTGGTATCCTGCGCGGCCGCTCTGTATGACAGGAGCGCCTAACATCAGTCAGAAGAAATAAGGTTACATCAGCACAATGATCAGCGTTTTAATCCAGCGAGTAGTCGCCCCGGGCATGGAAGTCAGCTACGACCAAATTATCAATTCCGTTATGCAGTCTGCCATTACCGTTCCCGGCTTTATTTCCGGCGAATCCATGCACAATCTGGAGTACCCCAACGTACGCTACGTTATGGTAAAAATGCGTTCAGAATTGGACTGGTACGCCTGGCATGCCTCGCCAGAGCGCAATCAGGCTTTGACCCAGATTGCTCCTCTGCTGCTTGAAGCAGAAAAAGTTACTCTGCTCAGTCATTGAGTGTCAGCGGGCTATTGATCAGCTCTCTATTGGTCAACTCTCTATTGAAAGGAATCCCGTCACTTCTTCCCGGTCGTGGTAGAGCTGCTTAAAGCGCAGCTCTGCCGTTAGCCCGGCGGCAGCCAAGCCACTCTCAATAATTTCGCGGCATTCCTGTACCGCGTTGTAGCGCTGCTTCATGGGCAATTTCAGGTTAAAGATCGCGCGCCGACACCAGCCCTTACTCGCCCAGCGCGCCACCATATCCGCCGTGCGCGCCGGTTTGTCGGCAATGTCGCATACCAGCCAGCTGACATTACCCTTGGGTTGATAGGTGTAGGCGTCACCGCGCACATGAGCCACCATGCCGCTGTCCATTAGAACCTTGTCCATGGGGCCGTTATCCACTGCGTCCACATACAAGCCACGACGTACCAGTTGCCAGGTCCAGCCACCGGGAGCTGCCCCCAAGTCAACCGCCAGAGTGCCCGCTTTCATCAACTCATGTTGGCGATCTCCCTGCAAAAACCACAAGATGGCCTCATCCAGTTTCAAGGTCGCACGGCTGGGGGCCTCTCTGGGCATTTTCAGTCGAGGGACTCCCATGGCCCAGGGGCTGCGATTGCCCTGTTGGCTCACTCCCACAAAGGCGCAACTGCCATCCAGGAAAAGCACGTGCAACTGCTGTTTAGCTGAGGCTTTCAGCAACCCCTGTTTCTTAAGGGCGGCTCGCAATGGGTGGCTGATCTTGCGACACAGGCGAGACATTTCCTTGCCATTATTGGTGTCCAGGTGCTCTACCGACAAGTCATCAAACGGGCCTAAAGCACGGGCGCTTTCCAGCAGTGCAGATACCCGGTCAGTGGGCGGCAAGTTATCCAGCATCGGAGCTGCGGCAAACCACTGGCGGGCAAACATCAGTTCCTCGAAAGCAACACGCTCCATCACCTGCAATGCCGCGCCGCTTTGATGGCAGACGTATGTGACATAACCATCGTCGGGCCTTGCTTTGACATAGCCACTGACACCAACCCTGGCAGCACAGTCGCTAATTTCCGCAGCGCATTCTTTTTCAAAGCCAGCCCGGCAATAGAGAACGATCTGGTTCGGGGTGTTATCGAGCATCAGTGTTCCTTCAGGGATAAGAAAAACCGCTGTACAGCCTGGGCAGCAGTTTGAATATGTTGACGATGTTCAATGCCGGAGCGCACTGTGGGCTTAAAGTTGTGATCCCCCGCTTCCAGCCAACACAACTCAATGGCGGCACTGAGGTTCAGCGGCTCGATAATTTCCGGTTTGCCAAACGGATCGCGGGTGCCCTGCACAATCAATGTGGGAGTCGCTGCAGTTAATAGGTGCTCAATACGCCCGCTTTTGTATTTGCCACCCGGAAAAAACGGGTAACCAAAACAACAGACACCAGCAATTGTGTTCTCTTGGCAAGCGTACAAGCTGGCCATGCGGCCGCCCATGGATTTGCCGCCTATACAAACCGGCTTTTCAGTGCCATCAGCCATTACCTGTTGATAAACTTTTTGCCAATAGTCCAATAATATCGCCTGGCGATCCGGCGGCCGTTTTCGACCAGTAGCACGGCGCTGTTGCATGTAAGGGAATTCAAAGCGCACCACGTCAATATCGACAGCGTTTAGCGCAGCGGTCAGTTGCTCCATAAAGGCGCTATCCATCGGCGCACCGGCACCGTGGGTCAAAATCAAAGTACCTATGCTGTGGTTTTTTGCCTGTGAGCGCAGCAGATCAATCACCCTGAAACTCCGTAAGCCGGGCAAATTCTCTGCGGGTTAACAGACTGCAGCTCTGGGTTTCTCCGTCAAAGCAAATCACAACCTCTCCCTTGGCCAATTGAGTGCGCAACTGACTCACTTTGCTTTCCAGGGAACGTTCCTCAGCACCGTAGTCGGTGCCTTCGCGGTTGATAAATTCTTCCAGCACCGCTTGTAGTACGTCGGGAGTTAAGCGTTCGGGCGGGATTTCCAGCATATGCAACATAAATTGTGGTCGTTCAGGGGACTGCCATTATCGGCGATTACAAGGCATCATATAACCCTCCCTGCTTACCCAATTGGACACAACCATGAGCAAAAAACTGATACTCACTATTTCCGCAAGCGATCAAACCGGCCTGCTCAATCAAGTGGCCGATGCAGTTTCCCAGGCGGGCGGCAATTGGTTGGAAAGTAGCATGAGCCATTTGGCCGGTAAGTTCGCCGGTATTGCTTTGGTGGAGATTGATCCCGCCAAGCAGAGCCAATTGACTGACAGCCTCAATGCCCTGAGAGAAAGTGGGCTGCAGATATTGGTTGAACAGGATTACGACACGCCTGCGGATACTGAACAAAGGCTGCTTGAGGTTGAAGTAGTGGCCCATGACCGCAAAGGTATTGTTCGCGAATTGACTGCTCTGCTTTCAAAGCTCAAGGTGAACATAGAATCGCTGCACACCAATCGCACCGTCGCTGCCATGTCTTCCGAGCACTTGTTTGAAGCCTCGGCAGTGGTTGGGCTGCCTGTTTCCCTCGACGATGAGGATTTCAGAAAACACCTGGAAACCCTGTCCGATGACCTGATGGTGGAGCTGTTCGACCTGGACGAAGAACGCAGCGAATAAATGCTCGATATTGTGCTCTACCAGCCGGAGATTCCCCCGAATACCGGCAATATTATCCGCCTGTGCGCCAACACCGGGTTCCGCCTGCATCTGATTGAGCCACTGGGTTTTGCCATGGACGACAAAAAGCTGCGCCGAGCCGGACTCGACTATCGGGAATGGCAGCAGGCACGTATCCACAAGGACTGGCCTGCCTTTGTTACAGATGTAGACCCCCAACGGGTGTTTGCTATCAGCACCCGTGGCAGCCGCAATCACGCATCCCCTGACTACCAGCCCGGCGACGCCTTGGTGTTTGGCCCGGAAACCCGTGGCCTGCCCCAAGCGTTTCTTGATGCCCTGCCACAGCAGCAGATTATTCGCATACCCATGCAGGCGGAAAGCCGCAGTATGAATCTATCCAATGCGGTTTCTGTTATCGTCTATGAGGCATGGCGGCAGCTTGGGTTTGAGGGTGGAGGTTAGCCAATCCCGTCATCGCGAGCGCAGCGCGGCGATCTCCTGAATACAGCTCGGCGATCCAGTGACGAGATTGCCGCGTCGCCTTTCTCTATAAGAAAGGCTCCTCGCAATGACGAGGAGCTTTTGTATAATCCCCAACACTAAATATCGATAGAACAAACCATGACAAAAATCCGAATTCTTGTGGGCAGCGAAACCGGCACTGCCCTGGACGTGGCCGATGCCTTGGAAGAAACCCTCACTGCCAACAACTGTAGCGTTGCCGTGGCCGAGGATCCCAGCTTGGACGACCTGCAACACCCGGACGAAGTGTTACTGATTTGCACGTCATCCACCGGCGTTGGAGACTTCCCCTCCAACATCAATCCCTTTGTCATCGCATTGAATGACACCCCGCCGAACATTGCCGGCCGTCGCTACGGAGTCATCAGCCTGGGTGACAGTTCCTTCGAAACCTATGCCGCAGCGGCCACTCGGCTGGACGGCATGTTCTCCGATATTGGCGCAGTACGTATTGGCGAACCCCTGTTTCTGGACGCACTGGAAACCTTCACACCAGATAAAGACGCCATTACCTGGGTAAAGCAGTGGGTTACATTGCTTTGAATAAAATTGGCCTGTTTTACGGCTCATCCACCTGCTATACCGAAATGACCGCGGAAAAAATCCAGCGCATTCTCGGTGAAGATCGGGTAGATGTTTTCAATATTGCCGATGAGCCCATTTCTACTACGGAAGATTACCAGCACCTTATTTTTGGCATCCCCACCTGGGATTTCGGCGAATTGCAGGAGGACTGGGAAAACATCTGGGATGAAATTGACGCCGTAGATTTCAGCGGCAAAACCATTGCCATTTACGGCCAAGGGGATCAGGTAGGCTACGCGGAATGGTTTCAGGACGCCATGGGTTTTCTGTGGGCAAAGCTGGTTAATTTAGGCGCTAAAGCGATTGGTCAATGGCCCGCGGATGGCTTTGAATTTGGTGAGTCGAAAGCATTGACTGCCGACAAAAACCATTTTGTTGGTTTGGCACTGGACGACGAAAACCAATTCGATCTCTCCCAGCAACGTTTGGAAAGCTGGTGCGAGCAAATCCTGCGAGAGTTTGAACAAGAAAACCCGTCATTGCGAGCGTAGCGAAGCAATCCAGCGTCTTTGATCTCTCTGCTTAAAAAGACACTAGATCGCCGCGCTGCGCTCGCGATGACAATATTGAAAGTATGTCGCTACCCCACCCCACAAGTTTGAACTGCCAGTGTCTAAAAATATTTTAAAACCCGCAGAGCTGGAATGGGACGACAACGGCCAGCCCATTTCCAGCCAGTACGGTGACGTTTACTTCTCTCGCGCTTCTGGCATCGAAGAAACCCGCTACGTTTTTCTGCACAACAACCACCTGCAACAACGCTGGCGCGAGCTACCCGATTCAGGCGGTTGCTTTACCATTGCTGAGACCGGTTTTGGCACCGGCCTGAACTTTCTCTGTGCCGCCCAACTGTGGCTGCAAACCGCTCCCGCCAACTGGCGGCTGCACTTTGTGTCGGGGGAAAAATTCCCCCTGAGCCACGCTGATCTGGAAAAAGCTCTGGCGTTGTGGCCAGAGCTGGGGGATTTGGCGGAGGAACTGAAAACCCAATACCCGCCACAGCTTTCAGGGTTTCACTCTCTGTGGCTACAGAATGGCCGCATCCAGCTGACGCTGTTGTTCGGTGACGCCGCCGATATGTTCGAGCAACTCAAAGGCAGTGACCACCCTGTTTGGCGACGCCGTGGCAACCCGACGGTGAATGCCTGGTTTCTCGATGGCTTTGCCCCGGCGAAAAACCCCGACATGTGGAGCGAGGCACTGTTTCACACCATTGCCGATCTCAGTGACAGCGGCACTACCGCAGCCACCTTTACCGCTGCTGGTCATGTGCGTCGCGGTTTGCAGGCAGTGGGCTTTAAGGTAGAAAAAGTAGCGGGGTTTGGCAGCAAGCGAGAGATGTTGCGAGGCCAGATGGTCACAGCGCCAATTATCGAACAACTGCAAGAAGCACTGCAGCCTGCCACCCATAACTCGCCAGTTGCAGCACCCTGGTACCTCAACCTCAACTCGCATTCAGCAAAGAAACAGGCAGTTGTGGTCGGCGGCGGTATTGCTGGCTGCAGTGCCGCCCATGCACTGGCCAGGCGGGGCTGGCAAGTCACCTTACTGGAACGCCACGGTGAACTGGCACAGGAAGCCTCCGGCAATCCGCAGGGTATTATTTACCCCAAGTTTTCCAAACAGGACTCACCCCTCTCCCGCTTCGGCTTGTGTGCCCTCGCCTACGCCAGCCGCTACTATCAACCGCTTTGGCAGCGCGAGGGTTTCGGCGAGCAATGCGGTGTATTACTGCTGTCTGAATCGGACAAACAGTCCGCTGATTTCCCTAAAATTGGCGAACGTTTTGCCAATAGTCCTGAGCTGGTGCAATGGGTAAATCGGCAACAAGCTGCTGACCTGGCAGGTTTGCCACTGGCAAGCAACCAAGGCCTGTTCTGCCCACAACTGGGTTGGGTGGTTCCACCAAAAGTGTGCCGGGAGTTGGTGCAACACCCGGCGATTACTGTGGTGGCCGCTGACGTTAATAAGCTGGTTCGCGAAGATGATGAATGGCAACTGCTAAATGCTGAGGGAAAGGTTATCGCCGCATCTGAAACCGTAGTCCTGGCTTGCAGTCACAGCGTGGCAAACTTCCAGCAAACCGAGCACCTGCCTTTAAAGCGCATTCGTGGCCAGATTACCCAAGTGCCGTCGAATGATTCCGCCTTGAAAACCGTTATCTGCGGCGCAGGATATATCGCTCCAGCGCACCAGGGCCAATTCACACTCGGCGCCACTTACAACCTCAGAGATGATGATCCGCAAGTGCGAGACAGCGATCATCAAACCAACCTGCAAAAACTGACTGCCACCGACACAGCTATTGGCAAGCAGCTGCCCGATACAGCTGAATCTCTGACGGGCCGTGTTGGTTTTCGTTGCACCACCCCGGACTATCTACCCATGGCGGGGCCTGCACCCATAGCCAGCGCCATGAATGAGCGTTTCGCCCTGCTGCATAAAAATGCCCGTGCTCATATCCCATTGCCAGGGGAATACCACCCTGGCCTTTATATCAGTTGTGGCTATGGATCGCGGGGCTTGAGCTACGCACCGCTGGCAGCGGAACTGCTGGCAGCACAGATTTGTGGCGAAGTGGCGCCAATAGACAGGGAATTGGCGCAAGCGTTAAATCCAGCTCGCTTTTTGATTCGTTCCTTGAAAAGAGGATAGAAAAGGTAATAAAAAAACGCGCCTCGAAGGGCGCGTCAGACTGCTGACAAAGTCCTCGCCCTCGTGCGGGGACTTTTTATAATGGGGCATGTTAAAAGACCGCCCCCAAACCCAGTCCACTATGGAGTTCGTCAGCATTGACGAGCTAGTTCCTGCCGACCA
>NZ_JATAAF010000039.1 GCF_030341905.1 Porticoccus sp. W117
AAGAGATTTACAGGCGCCGGCAGGAGACAGTTGAACGCAGCTTCGCTGATGCTAAACAACTACACGGTTATCGATATGCTCGCTACACCAGGCTTAATAGAGTGGCTGGTCAGTGTCTGATGGCTGCAACTGCCCAAAACATCAAGAAAATTGCTCAGATGGCGGCCTGAGCCTCTATTGAGCCCTCTCTACACTCCAAACCCCTTGCTTAGCCTCTGTAAATGCCCCAGTACGGTGTTTGCGAGGCTCAACCTAGATTCGAGAAACTCTCCGGCTTTTGGGTTAGCAATGCCCAGAAACAACAAACCCCAGCAAAAATGCCAGGGTTTGTCAGCGATCTGGGGCGGCTAAATAGCCGCCCCTTTTCGCATCCAATCGAAGCGATTAAGACTTATTGTCCAACTTCTCTTTAATGCGTGCAGAACGACCAGAGCGCTCGCGCAGGTAGTACAGTTTGGCCTGGCGCACGTCACCGCGGCGCTTAACTTTGATGCTGTCTACCAGCGGGCTGTAGGTTTGGAAGGTACGCTCTACGCCGATGCCGCTGGAAATTTTGCGCACGGTAAAAGCAGAGTTCAGGCCGCGGTTGCGCTTGCCCAGCACCACACCTTCGAACGCCTGCAGACGCTCGCGGTTACCTTCTTTTACTTTCACCTGAACAACAACAGTGTCGCCCGGGGCAAAAGCAGGAATCTCTTTGCTCATTTGCTCTTTTTCGAGCTCGGCAATAATTGGGTTCTTACCACTCATGGTTCGCTCCTCAGTTTGTACGTTAAAAGTTTGCAATTCGTTAGAACTGCGGTTTTTGAGTAGCGCTGCGCTAAAGAGGAAATTACTTTCTTCATGGATTCCCGCATGCGCGGGAATGACGAAAAAAGGCGTTTCATTCGCCAGCTTGCGAAGACTTCAATCGGCCTGTTGAGCCTCAATCTCCGCCAGTATTGCCTGCTGTTCATCAGTGAGCTGCAGGTCTTTTAACAACTCTGGCCGCCGGGTCAGTGTCCTTTTAAGGGACTGTCGCAGCCGCCATTGTCGAATTTTTTCGTGGTTACCGGATAACAACACGTCCGGAACCGCCGCCTGATAATCTTCATCCACTACCGGGCGGGTGTAATGGGGGCAGTCCAGTAAACCTTCGGCAAAAGAATCTTCTACTGCCGAATCCTGATGCCCCAGCGCTCCGGGCAGATGGCGGATAATCGCATCCATCAACACCATGGCAGGCAATTCGCCGCCGCTGAGCACGTAGTCACCAATGGACCACTCTTCATCCACTTCCTGTTGGATCAGGCGTTCGTCGATACCTTCGTAGCGACCCGCTACCAGTATCAGGTTGCTCTCTTTCACCAAGGTATTTACACCCTGCTGGTTGAGCACCCTGCCCTGGGGGGACAAGTAAATAACCTTACTGTCTTTTCCCTGACTACTCTGGCCTTGCCACTGACGTGCCGCCGCGATGGCTTGCCGTAGTGGCTCAATCAACATCACCATACCGGGGCCGCCACCGTAGGGGCGATCATCTACGGTCTGGTGTTTGTCGTCAGTAAACTGCCTGGGGTTGAAAGCCTTAACTTCCAACAAACCGTTACTTACCGCTCTGCCGGTCACACCGTAATCAGTAATGGCAGCAAACATTTCGGGGAACAATGTGACCAGTGCAACTTTCACATGCCACCCCTAGAAGTCAGGATCCCAATCGACTTCTATCTCACCCGCTTCAAGATCAACATTGAGTACAAACTGATCCGCGTAGGGAATCAGGCGCTCTTTGCGATCCAGACTGTCGCTGTTGCCCTTCACCATCAATACATCGTTGGCGCCGGTTTCCAGCAGCTGCTTTACCACACCGAGGGTTTTGCGTTCGCCGCCGTGGACGGTTATCGCGGTCAACCCTTCCAGCTGGTGCCAATAAAGCTCGTCGCCGGACAGTTCCGGCAGTACATCTTTGCTAACCGCGATGTTCTGCTGGCAATAATTGCGCGCTTCATCCCGGTCATCGAGGCCAACAATGTGCGCAATCAGGCCTTTGCCTTGCTTGCGAAACTCATCGAACTCGATTTCTCTCCAACCCCTGGGAGTTTTCAACCACCAGGGGCCGTATTTGAAGAGATTTTCACGGGGCTCTGTAAAGGAATTCACCTTTACCCAGCCTTTCACCCCGTGGATAGAAACAATCCGGCCAGCAACCATCTTTTCAGCAACAAGTGTCTCACTGTCGTTTGATGCCGGTCGCATTGTTCCCCTTCAGACGCTACGCGTCGTAACTCAATTTATGCTTGAGCTTGTTCGCCAGCGTCTTTAAGCAGCTTGGCGACACGATCGGAGGGCTTGGCGCCCTGGCTAACCCAGTGGTTAACACGCTCCAGATCAACACGCAGACGCTCTTCGTTACCGCGGGCGGTAGGGTTGAAGAAGCCAACGCGCTCAATAAAACGGCTGTTGCGAGCATTGCGGCTGTCCGCAACGGTCAGGTGGTAAAACGGGCGCTTTTTGGAGCCGCCACGAGCCAGACGAATGGTTACCATGTAACTGTTATCCTGTACTTAACGGGGTTAAAAACCCCTTAAAAATTAACGAGATAGACCCATAAAAACAAAGCCCGGGCCAATTGAAACCGGGCTGACTATCTCCGAAAGGCGCGGCATTATACGTATTTGTGGGGAATAAAGGAAGGCTTCGGGCTACTAGGGGCGACGGGCAGATTGAGCGAGATTGTCATTCCTCGGTTCTTTATTACTGTCATCCTGAGCCGCGCAGCCGCGTGAGGATCTCACAGCTCGCGGCTGACACGAGATTGACTCGCACCATCCATGGCGCTCGGCCCTTCGGGCCGCCTACGGCGCCCAAATTGGCTTTCCTGCCAATTTGTCTTCGCTGCGCTCAGGATGACGGCGTTCTATCGATCTGCTCGCAGCACGTAGCGCGCCGCTCGCAGCTATTATTTCTTTTTGAAAGGCAACCCACCCCCAGGTGGCATTCCACCCATCGGCGGCAGGTCGCCGCCACTCATGCCGCCCATGGGGGGCATTCCACCGGGCATATTGCCCATGCCGGGCATACCACCGAGGCCGCGCATCATCTTTGCCATGCCACCGCCCTTCATCTTTTTCATCATCTTGGCCATCTGCTTGTGCTGTTTCATCAGACGGTTGAGATCCTGAATGGTGGTACCAGAACCCATAGTGATACGACGCTTGCGGGAGCCATTGAGAATATCCGGGTTACGGCGCTCCGCTGGGGTCATGGAGTTAATCAACGCTTCCATCTTGGAAAACTGCTTGCCAGCATTGGCCTGCTCCATCATCTGGGACATATTGCCCATGCCCGGCAGCTTTTCCAGCATGCTGCCAAGACCACCCATGTTTTGCATTTGCTGCAGCTGGTCGCGCAGGTCTTCCAGATCAAAGCGCTTGCCTTTCTGTACCTTTTTAACCAGTTTCTCGGCTTTCTGGCGATCGACCTTCTGCTCAACTTCTTCGATCAGGCTGAGTACATCCCCCATACCGAGAATGCGGGAAGCAATACGATCCGGGTGGAACGGTTCCAGGGCGTCGGTTTTTTCGCCCACACCAAGGAATTTAATGGGCTTGCCAGTGACATGACGGACAGACAGCGCCGCACCGCCGCGGGCATCGCCATCCACTTTGGTGAGGATCACACCGGTCAGCGCCAGCGCATCGTTAAAGGCCTTGGCAGTATTCACCGCGTCCTGGCCGATCATGGCGTCGATCACGAACAGGGTTTCCACCGGATTCAGAACCTTGTGCAAGTCCTGAATTTCCCCCATCAACTCCTGATCGATATGCAGGCGTCCAGCAGTATCCACAATCAATACATCGGCGTGCTGCTCTTTGGCGGCTTTTAAGGCTGCCTTGGCAATGGCCTGGGGCTTTTGATCCGCCGAGCTGGGCTGATAGCCGACACCCACTTCCCCGGCCAGGGTTTCCAATTGCTTGATGGCCGCCGGGCGGTAAACGTCGGCACTCACCACCAGCACTTTTTTCTTTTCCCGCTCAGTGAGATGCTTGGCCAGTTTGGCTACTGAGGTGGTTTTACCAGCGCCTTGCAGACCCGCCATCAAAATCACCGCTGGCGGCTGGGCAGCCAAGTTCAGAGATTCATTGCGCTCCCCCATGGTGATTTCCAGCTCGCGCTGAACAATCTTCAGGAACTGCTGGCCGGGGTTGAGGCTGCTGCTGACCTTTGCACCCACAGCACTTTGTTTTACCTGCTCAACAAACTGCTTCACCACCGGCAGCGCAACATCCGCCTCCAGCAGCGCCATACGCACTTCGCGCAAGGTGTCTTTAATATTGTCTTCGCTGAGCTGGGCCTTGCCGGTGACTTTTTTGAGAGTTTGCGACAGGCGTTCGCTAAGGTTTTCAAACATGGCCATGGGGGAAATCGCTGCTGTATTGGGTTCAAGGGCGAGGAGTATAGCTTGATGTGAAGCCACGAGCTACGAGCAGCACAAAGTGGCGTGCAATGCGCGCTTATTGATAACCCCTCGCATCTGCAAAGCAACTGTGCGACACTCGCTTTGCTATATAAAGGATGAGATACCGCACAATCATGAGCACTTTGTACGCCGGCTACGGGGCCATTGCCCTTTATATTTTTGCCTTCTTTTATCAGGCGCAAAAAGTGCGCGCCGCCAGCCACAGCAACAGCAGTTCGCCCCTGCGCAAAGAATGGTTGCTGGCCATGTGCGGCCTGGCAATCGCCACTCACGGCCTGGCTGCCTGGCAATTACTGGCAAGCGCTAACGGCCTGGACTTAAGCCTGTGGCGCGTCAGTGCGGCCATCTTTTTTGTGGTGAATCTAATCGTATTACTAAGTAGCCTGCGCAAGCCCTCTCATAACCTGTTTCTGTTTTTACTGCCAATTACGGTACCGGTTCTGGCCATTGCCCTGATAAGCAGTGCGGGCAGCGCACAAAGCAAGCCCGGAACCGGTGCTGTTGTACATATCCTTAGCTCCATATTGGCATACAGTCTGCTCACCATCGCTGCGTTCCAGGCCATGTTGCTGGCTTATCAAAACTGGCAGCTGCGCCACAAACACCTGAAGGGTTGGGTGCGCGCTCTCCCTCCCCTGCAAACCATGGAGGCGCTGCTGTTTGAAGTACTGTGGGCGGGCGTGCTGTTACTTACCTTGTCGCTGATCTCAGGCTTTGCAGTGTTTGAAGACCTGTTCGGCCAAAACCTGGGCCACAAAACTGCCTTCTCTCTTATAGCCTGGCTGATCTACGCCATACTGCTGTGGGGGCGCCATGTAAAAGGTTGGCGCGGCAATACAGCTATCCGCTGGACGCTGATTGGCTTTATCGCCACCGCCCTGGCGTACTGGGGCAGTAAATTTGTCTACGAAGTATTGCTGGTGTAAATATCCGTAGCCCGGGTGGAGCGCAGCGCAACCCGGGATCAGAGCATTGTTTAGAGCCCTTTCCCGGGTTCCGTTGTACTCCACCCGGGCTACTTTATGGCCGACAAAATGCAGGGCAAAACGGTTGACCTGCCTGCAGGCATATCGCACCATACTGCTCCCATAACAAATAGAGGTTTACCCCTCCTTGGACGCGACGCCCCTGTGGCTATTGTTTAGCCTGCTAGCACTCCTGCTGCTCTGCTCCGCATTCTTTTCCAGCTCTGAAACCGGCATGATGGCGATTAACCGCTATCGTTTAAAACACCTGCAAAAAAAGCACCGTGGCGCCCGCCGGGTTAGCGAGCTATTGGAGCGTCCGGATCGTTTGATCGGAGTAATACTGATCGGCAATAACCTCGCCAATAACTTTGCCGCCATTGTTGCAGCAGCCATTGCCATAAAACTTTATGGCAATGGCTCAGAATTTCTTGCTGGTATCGCACTCACCATCGTGATGTTAATTTTTGCTGAGGTAACGCCGAAGACAATTGCCGCATTGCATCCTGAGCGAGTGGCCTTCCCTTTCAGTTTGTTGCTCAAGCCACTGTTAACGCTACTCTACCCTGTCGTCTGGCTGGTAAACCAAGTATCCAACCGTCTGGTACGCCTGTTTGGCGTCGATCCAAACAAAGGCAGCAATGATGCTCTCAGTAAAGACGAGCTGCGCACCGTCGTGGACGAATCCGGCTCCAACATCCCCACCGACAATCAGGGCATGTTGCTCAATATACTGGAGCTGGAAGACGTCACCGTGGACGACATTATGGTGCCCCGTAACGAGATTTACGGCATCGATCTGGAAGACGATCTGGACACCATTACCGACCGCATTGTCACCAGCGAATACACCCGCCTGCCGGTGTTCGAAGACAATATCAACGAAGTCATCGGCCTGTTGCATATTCGCAGTGCCAGCCGCCTGCTGCGGGGCAACGCCGGTGAAATGAGCAAAGAGGCCATCAAACGCTTTGCGGCTGAATCGTATTTCGTGCCAGAAAACACTCCCCTGCACACCCAGCTGATGAACTTCCGCCGCACCAAACATCGCACCGCTCTGGTGGTGGACGAATACGGCGAAGTACAGGGGCTGGTGACGCTGGAAGATATCCTTGAGGAAATCGTCGGCGACTTCACCACCAACCTGGCGGAAGAAGCGGTACAGGATATCGAGTCGCAAAAAGACGGCAGCTTTGTTATCGACGCCACCGCCACCATCCGCGATATCAATAAGGCAACAGACTGGGAGCTGCCCACCGATGGCCCCAAAACCCTCAACGGCCTGGCCATTGAGCAGCTGGAAGATATCCCTGACGGCAACGTCAGCTTTACCCTGGGAGATTATCGCTTTGAAACCGTCCTGCTGGACGAAATGAAAGTGATCAAACTACGCGCCAGCCGAATATTGTCCGCCGAAAGCCCCGAGAGCCTCTGAAAGTCACCCTGCTCAAAGCCATCTACAACTGGACATGCCTAAAAGCTATACATTAATAATAAGATTGATTATCAATAACAATTGCCAACAATAACCTCTATCACTACAATGGTCGCCATTCTATTCAACAAAAACCATTGAAGTAACAAGGGGCCACATCTAATGAAGTTTCAACCACTCCCGCTGGCTGCAGCCATTGCCCTCGCCAGCAGTCCTGCTTTTGCCGAAAAGCAGAATAAAAATATCGATGAAGAGATTATTACCAAAGGCAATTATCTCTCCGTCGAGAAAGTGAACTCGATAAAAACCCCTACGCCGATCATCGACGTACCACAAAGCCTTTCAATCATTACTTCTGAGCAAATTACCGAGCGCGGTATCACCAGTATTCGTGGCATTATCGACTACACCCCCGGCGTCAACACCTCTCAGGGTGAAGGCCACCGGGATGCTGTGGTATTCCGCGGCGTACGCTCAACCGCCGACTTCTATCTGGACGGCAACCGTGACGATGTTCAGTATTACCGTGGGCTTTACAACGTTGAGCAAGTGGAAGTTCTGCGTGGCCCCAACGCCCTGCTGTTTGGCCGCGGCGGTACTGGTGGCATTATCAACCGCGTATCCAAAAAGGCTGAACTGGGCGCACAGTTCAATAGCTATAAGACTGCCGCCAACACCTTTGGCGGCGTGGGTGTAGAAGTTGATACCAACCTGGCCACGAGCGAAACATCCGCTGTTCGCCTGAACACCATGTATGAAAGGCTGGAAAACCATCGTGATTTCTTTGATGGCGACCGCCTTGGCATCAACCCCACCGCCCGCTTTGAGCTGAGCGAAGACACAACCCTGGACCTGTCTTACGAGTACGCGGATCACGAGCGCTTTATTGATCGTGGAATTCCAACCGGCGCCGATGGCCGCCCGGTAGAAGCCTTCGAAGATACGGTATTTGCTGACCCGGATGTCAATCTGACTACCCTAAAAGCCCACACCTTCCGTGCGGCTTTGCAGCATAATTTCTCGGATTCAGTAAAAGGTAACGCCAGCTTGTTCTACGGCGATTACGACAAGCTGTATCAAAATTTCTATGCGCAGGCTTACAACCCCGCCACAAACGTCGTAACCCTCGACGGCTATGTGGACACCACCGATCGGCAAAATCTGATTCTGTCGACCAACGTTGTCGCCGAGCTGGACAAGCACACGATTATCGTTGGCAGTGAATATATTGATACATCATCCGATCAAGATCGCTTCAACCCCGTATTCAGCACAACCGGTAACGACAGAGAACAATTCCTGGCTACCCGCCCGCTCAATTTCAGTGGCGGCACGGGAGTAAATGCTGCTGGCCAGCCGACCTCTTACACCTTCTCAGACTTGAATGACGACACTCGAGTCAGCCTTGACGTGTTCTCGCTCTATATTCAGGATCAAATTGAGATTTCCGAACAACTGGATATCCTGGTCGGCGCTCGTTTTGACAGCTTTGATATCGAAGTTAACAATGTTGACCCAGATTCATCTTCGTTCGGCGTTCGCACCCGCAAAGATACCGAAGTTTCACCTCGTGCTGGCATTATCTATAAGCCACAGGAAAATGTTTCTATCTACGCGAGCTACAGCGAGTCTTTCCTGCCGCGCAGTGGCGAACAGTTTGCCAACATTAATGGCAACAATAATGCGCTTGATCCAGACACTTTTGAAAACCGCGAAATCGGTTTGAAATGGGACTTTGCCGAAGGCCTTAGCTTTACAGCAGCGCTGTTTGAGAACGAGCAGAGCTCACCTCAGCCCGCCGATAATGACCCGTCAACTCTTGATGTGATCGATTCAGAAATCTCCGGTTTCGAACTACAGCTTGCTGGTCAGGTGAATGACTCCTGGTATGTGTCTGCGAACTACAGCAACCTGGATGGCGATAGAATTGGTTCCGACGGACTGCCAAATGGCAGTGTTCCCCGCGAACTGCCGGAAAACACCTTCTCAATCTGGAATACCTTCCAGGTAAATGATGTATTCGGTTTTGGAATCGGCGCTACTTACCAGGATGACAGCTTTATCACCAACAGCAACTCCGGTGCTAATGCTCCCATTTTGCCTAGCTACACCCGCGTTGATGCGTCGGTTTACTACGATGTATCTGATGACCTGCGTATTCAGCTGAATATCGAAAACCTGACGGACGAGCTGTACTTCCCTAACTCTCACTCGACCCATCAGGCCACCGTAGGTGCACCGATCAATGCCATGCTGACCGTCACCGGTAAGTTCTAAGCATTGCATTAGATACAACCTGCAAACAAAAACACCGGCTCTGACAGAGCCGGTCAGATCGCTGACAAACCCTGGCATTTTTGCTGGGGTTTGTTGTTTCTGGGCATTGCTAACCCAAAAGCCGGAGAGTCTCTCGAATCTAGGTTGAGTCTCGCAAACACCGCACTGAGGCATTTACAGAGGCTAAGCAAGGGGTTTGGAGTGTAGAGAGGGCTCAATAGAGGCTCAGGCCGCCATCTGAGCAATTTTCTTGATGTTTTGGGCAGTCGCAGCCATCAGACACTGACCAGCCACTCTATTAAGCCTGGTGTAGCGAGCATATCGATAACCGTGTAGTTGTTTAGCATCAGCGAAGCTGCGTTCAACTGTCTCCTGCCGGCGCCTGTAAATCTCTT
>NZ_JATAAF010000004.1:5000-195363 GCF_030341905.1 Porticoccus sp. W117
GTGATGGGACTTGCTCCCTAAGCTGAGGCTGGCCGAAGTGACCAGGTGGCTGCAACTGTTTATCAAAAACACAGCACTGTGCAAACACGCAAGTGGACGTATACGGTGTGACGCCTGCCCGGTGCCGGAAGGTTAATTGATGGGGTTAGCACTTGTGCGAAGCTCTTGATCGAAGCCCCGGTAAACGGCGGCCGTAACTATAACGGTCCTAAGGTAGCGAAATTCCTTGTCGGGTAAGTTCCGACCTGCACGAATGGCGTAATGATGGCCACGCTGTCTCCACCCGAGACTCAGTGAAATTGAAATCGCTGTTAAGATGCAGTGTACCCGCGGCTAGACGGAAAGACCCCGTGAACCTTTACTACAGCTTTGCACTGAACTTTGAGCCTATTTGTGTAGGATAGGTGGGAGACTTAGAAGCGTGGACGCTAGTCTGCGTGGAGTCGCCCTTGAAATACCACCCTGGTATGTTTGAGGTTCTAACCCAGGTCCGTTATCCGGATCGGGGACAGTGTATGGTGGGTAGTTTGACTGGGGCGGTCTCCTCCCAAAGAGTAACGGAGGAGCACGAAGGTACCCTCGGCATGGTCGGAAATCATGCTATGAGCGCAAAGGTAGAAGGGTGCTTGACTGCGAGACAAACTCGTCGAGCAGGTACGAAAGTAGGTCTTAGTGATCCGGTGGTTC
The DNA here is from genome assembly GCF_030341905.1 of Porticoccus sp. W117. GTDB lineage: Bacteria > Pseudomonadota > Gammaproteobacteria > Pseudomonadales > Porticoccaceae > SCSIO-12696. The sequence continues at coordinate 5,688 of NZ_JATAAF010000004.1, forward strand.
TGTATGGAAGGGCCATCGCTCAACGGATAAAAGGTACTCCGGGGATAACAGGCTGATACCGCCCAAGAGTTCACATCGACGGCGGTGTTTGGCACCTCGATGTCGGCTCATCACATCCTGGGGCTGAAGCCGGTCCCAAGGGTATGGCTGTTCGCCATTTAAAGTGGTACGCGAGCTGGGTTCAGAACGTCGTGAGACAGTTCGGTCCCTATCTGCCGTGGGCGTTGGAGATTTGAGGAAAGCTGCTCCTAGTACGAGAGGACCGGAGTGGACGAACCTCTGGTGTTCGGGTTGTTTCGCCAGAAGCATTGCCCGGTAGCTATGTTCGGACAGGATAACCGCTGAAAGCATCTAAGCGGGAAGCCTCTTCCAAGATGAGATCTCCCTGGGAACTTGATTCCCCTAAAGGGCCGTTAAAGACTATGACGTTGATAGGCGGGGTGTGGAAGCGTTGTGAGGCGTTGAGCTAACCCGTACTAATTGCCCGTGAGGCTTGACCATATAACTGAGGCTGCTGATTGCAGTGACGTTCGGACAAGCATGTAGAAAAGTAAGAAACACACTTGAACAAAGCATTAGAAAGAGCTTAAGAATCTGCCACCCTATTTGGACATGGCACAACGCAGTCACACAGACATAAGACGACAGCCAATCCAAACCCGTTTTCCTGGCGACCATAGAGCATTGGAACCACCTGATCCCATCCCGAACTCAGTAGTGAAACGATGTATCGCCGATGGTAGTGTGGGGTTTCCCCATGTGAGAGTAGGTCATCGCCAGGATTTAAATACAAACCCCCAGTCGCACAGCGGCTGGGGGTTTTTATTTATAGACCTTACGGCCTATTGTTACGGAAAATGGGCCCCATGTGACAAAATCGTCGGGAACGATTTTGGGCGCTGTAGCGAAGCGTAGGCGGGCGTAGCCCGAAGGCCGGGATGGCCTGAGTCACTGTAGGTCATCGCCAGGGTTTATTTAAAACGCCCTGATTCGAGAGAGTCAGGGCGTTTTGCTTTTGTGCTCCGAATACTCTCACACGGGGAAACCCGCTCTATATGTGTGGGGGTTCACTCGGTGCATCCATGCACCTCGCCCTTCGGGCAGCCTGCGGCTGTGCAAAAAGGCTTCCTGCCTTTTTGTCCCAATGTGATGCACGTTGTGGCTAGAAACTTAAAAAGACAACGTCATTGCGAGGAGCCCATAGGGCGACGCGGCAATCTCTCTTGACGGGATGAACACCGAACTACAGAATCATGGCGTCTCGAAATAACTCGGATGGTCTATGAAAAAGCTCATTTCTGCTGTCGCCTTATCGGTGACGATGCCAATGATTTGTTTTGCTGAATCTACGGTTGAGGAGCTGCGAATCGAAAAAGCCAGAAAGGTTATTCCTTCTGTTGTCGATCGCTGGGAAAAAGACCTGAATGGCTTTAAAAGGATGTGGTCTTCCCAAACTAGTAGCTATGCTGGTGCCAAAGCTCTTGCGGAAACTATTGGCGATTACCTATGGACTGAAAGTAAAGCTAATATGCAAGACTTTGACGATCGTCCTCTTTACTGGGCCAGACTTCAGGCTGCAGAAATCTTTCGCATTATAAATCCAAATTTTGCTTTATCGGAAAAACAGCGTCTTGAGTTAGTGGAGATTCTGGAAAACTCAAGCCGCGGCCGCCACGACCTGGAATACCTCACCGATGCCCCATTGAAAATCCTTATCACCGGTTTCGATCCGTTCTTGTTGGATCGAAATATTGAACAGGGCAATCCCTCTGGCATCGCTGCATTGTTGCTAGACGATCAGGTGATCGAATATCAGGGTCGCAGGGCGGAAATAAACAGCGTTATCTTCCCCGTGCGCTTTGAGGATTTCGATCGTGGCGAGGTGGAGACCTTACTGGCCCCGTTCTATGCCCTCAATTCTGTCGACATGGTGGTTACCATCAGTCAGGGGCGCAGCGATTTTGATTTGGAGCGCTTTCCTGGGCGTCGCCGCAGCTCTCAGGCGCCAGATAATCTCAACAAGTATATCGAAGGTGATAAGGCCAGGCCGGTGATTTCCAATGTGGGCCGCTATGGCCTGCAGGGGCCGGAGTTTGTGGAATTCAGTTTACCGGTCAAGGCCATGCAGCAGGCCAAGGGCAAGTACCAAATTAATGATAACCACGGCGTTGAAACTCTTGAGAAGGGTGAATTCGATGCTCGTACACTCAATGAGCTGGCAGGCTCAACCGCTGTGCAGGGCGGTGGCGGCGGTTACCTGTCTAACGAAATTTCCTATCGCAGTATTCGCCTTCGCAATATGTTGGGCTCACAAATTCCCACTGGCCATATACATACTCCGGTTCTGAAAAAGGCATCGCCGGAACAGGCCAGGCCGATTTTCGAACAGATTAAAGCCATGCTGGAGCGGGCACTGCCAACCCTTTAATGGAAATATATACCCTTTACTTGTTGTTAGGCGTACTGGCTGGCTTTGTGGGCGGTTTGCTTGGCTTGGGCGGTGGTGTTGTTATTGTGCCACTTTTGATTATTGCGTTTACCGCCCAGGGGTTTGATGACAGCACTCTTACCCACTTGGCCATTGGTACCTCATTGGCAACCATTGTAGTGACTTCCATCAGTGCCACCTGGGTACACCACTGCAAGAAAGCGGTGCTTTGGTCAGCGTTTGTTCAGCTGGCGCCGGGGGTTGCTCTGGGTGCGGTGCTGGGAGGAGTGATTGCCGCGCTGTTGTCTGGCGCTGTTTTGCAGCTGATCTTTGGTGTCTTGATGGTGGCCGTGTCCATACAGTTTGGCTTGGGAGTGAAACCTGCTGCCCACCGCAATTTACCCGGCGCTTTTGGCAATACTTCGGCAGGCTCTATTATTGGCGTGCTCTCGGCGCTTTTTGGCATAGGCGGAGGCTCACTGACCACACCCTACTTGTTGTGGTGTAACGTTTCCATTCATCGCGCCATTGCCACCAGCGCCGCTTGTGGTCTGCCAATTGGGCTTTTCTCTGCGGCCAGCTTTATGGCTGCCGGTTGGGAAAAAGAGTTACCAGCGGGGTCTCTGGGTTTTGTGTATATGCCGGCATTTCTGGGCATCGCCATTGCGGCAACTCTCAGCGCCCGCTGGGGCGCTGCATTGGCACACAGGCTTCCGGCGCAATTGCTAAAGCGCTTGTTTGCCTTGGTGATACTGGCATTTGGCATACGTTTTATCTGGCTTAATGCTGCGGACCTGTGGGGGAATAGTGTCTGATTCAAGCGTTAAATTGATCGATGCTCTGGCGGATGGTCAGTTCCACTCCGGAGAGGAGCTGGGTGCGTTGCTGGGCATTAGCCGTACTGCGGTCTGGAAACAGGTGCAAAAGCTCGTTGAGCTGGGGCTTGAGGTGGACAAAATCAAAGGCCGGGGTTACTGCGTTCCTGGCGGTATTGAACTGTTCTCCGGCGAGCGTATCCGCTCTGATTTGTTACCCGCTGCGGAGCCACTGCTTGCCAGGCTGGATATTTTGACCACCACGGATTCTACCAACAGCGTTGTTCGCCAGCTGGCAGAGGAAGCTGATGCCAGCGGTTGTGTTGTTCTCGCAGAGCAGCAGACAGCGGGCCGGGGCAGGCGCGGGCGCCAGTGGGTAAGTCCCTTTGCCCGCAACCTCTATCTATCTGTTGCCTGGGGTTTTGAGGGTGGCGCTGCGGCATTGGAAGGCCTGAGCTTGGCTGTGGGTGTTGCGGTAAAGCGTGCAGTGGCCAGCCTGGGTATTTCCGGGGCGCAACTGAAGTGGCCCAACGATATTCTGTTTAATGGAAAGAAAGTGGCGGGCATTTTGTTGGAGATGATCGGTGACCCGGCGGGCTTCTGTCAGGTTGTGGTGGGCATCGGTATTAATATTGATATGCCTGAGAGTAAAGGCGCCGATATTGACCAGAGTTGGACTGACCTCAGGCGGGTCAGTGGCCAGAGTGTTTCCCGCAACCAGGTTGTCGTTGCCTTGTTGAATGAGTTATTACCCATGCTGGCCAGTTATCAGAAAAAAGGCTTTTGCCATTACCGGGAAGAGTGGCAGGGCAGCGATGCGTTTCGCGGTCAGCCGGTGGAGCTGGTCATGGCGAAAAACTCGATTAGCGGTATTGCCAATGGGGTTTCTGAAACCGGTGCTATCGGCTTGTTAGTGGAAGGAGAGCAGCGTTATTTCAATGGCGGAGAAATTTCCTTGAGGGGCGCGCAGTGACAGCAATACTGGATATTGATATTGGCAATACCCGGACGAAATGGCGCTGTGGTGAACAGCGTGGGGTTGTGGCCCGTGATGAGAGTTGGGGGGCTGGCCTGGCGGCACTGAAGGTTTGCCCCGGTCGTGTTCGCGTGGCCAATGTAGCAGGCCCGGATATTGAAGCTAATTTGGCTCGCTGGGTGTCGGATAACTGGGGCCTGCCCCTGGAGTTGGCAGTTACCAGCCACTCTGCTGCTGGAGTAGGGTGCGGCTATCCGGATCCAACGCAATTAGGCATTGATCGCTGGTTGGCGATATTGGCGGCTTCACTGAGAGTTTCTGGTGGCGTAGTAGTAGTCAGTGCCGGCAGTGCTGTGACAGTGGATATTCTGACAGACGCAGGCAACCACTTGGGAGGTTATATCGTCCCTGGTTTGGAGATGCAGCGCAGAGCTCTGTATGCCGGTACCAGCCAGGTAAAAGTCGCCGGCCAGTGGCAAGGGGCGAGGCGTATGCCGGGTAGTAGTACGGTCGATGCGGTGCTCAATGGTTGCTTGGCGATGGTGGTTGAATTGGTTAGCTGTGCTCGCAAGGAGCTGTCTGATAAGGCTCCGGTGCTGCTCAGTGGCGGAGATGCAGAATACCTGCTGCCCCATTTGGGTGGTGAGGTTGAATGGGTGCCTGAATTGGTGCTGGATGGTTTGGCTGTTCTGATGCCCTGAGTTGTTTTCGGGCAATATCTATAAAGGAAGACTCTATGCGCTGGTTTTTGGCCGTGCTGCTGTTGGCAAATGCAGTGGCGTTTTACTGGTTTGTGTCGCAGCCGGAGGAACTTGACTCACCTGTGGTCCCTGTTGATAAAAATGTGTCGCAGCTAATCTTGCTGTCTGAACGTGCTGTAGCGGAAGTGCCTACGGGCGAGTGTGTAGTGGTGGGGCCGGTTACCGATTTGGCTTTGATCGAGCCTCTTTCCGCTGGCCTCACGGCACGAAATGTGGCTCATCAGCGCTGGTCACAAAGTGCTGGAACTGATATCGATAGCCAGGTTTACTGGCTGCAATTCGCTGTTTCGCTGGAATCTCGATTGCCGCGGCGTTTTTGGTTCGAACTCCTCTCCCAAAGCCCAGATACGGAAATTTCCCAAAAAAGCTGTACAGCGGTTGCGTCCACGAGCGACTTCCCCTAGAATCCCGCCTCCGTTTAATCGCAAGCCCTTTTGAAGGGATGTTTGCAAGCGGTAAAAGCTGGTGTAGCTCAGTTGGCAGAGCAGCTGACTTGTAATCAGCAGGTCGTAGGTTCGACTCCTATCACCAGCTCCATTTTTTGTAGCCCTTTGAAGCACTTAGATGTTGACAGGGCGAGGTTGGATAAAGAAAATGTCCGGCCGTTTTTGCTGGGCTTCCTTGGGTTTGAGTGACCAAAAGGGCTTGCTTGGCATTGAAGCAGTTTTTTTGAAGTAAGTTTGCTGGGGTTCCCGAGTGGCCAAAGGGATCAGACTGTAAATCTGACGCGAAAGCTTCGGTGGTTCGAATCCACCCCCCAGCACCATATTCGAAGGGCAGGATGCCCGAAGTAGTTCGCCCCAGGTAGGGGTTGGTAAAAACAGTTTTGCGCCGGGCTTTCTCGTAATAAAAGCGAGTGGCCAAAGGGATCAGACTGGCTTTTTATGCGCCGCAGGCGCTCTGACGCGAAAGCTTCGGTGGTTCAACAAATTTGCAGGAGCAAATTTGAGCAGCGCGTAGCGCTGACCCGAAGGGCGGAGGGCAGGAAGCCCGGAGTAATCGAGCCCAGCACCATTTTAAGTAAGTTCGGCGGGTATAGTTCAGTGGTAGAACGTCAGCCTTCCAAGCTGAATATGCGGGTTCGATTCCCGCTACCCGCTCCAGCTTTTGCTGGGGCTGTTTGTTAAAAGTTAGCGCTCTTGTAGCTCAGTTGGTAGAGCACACCCTTGGTAAGGGTGAGGTCGGCAGTTCAAATCTGCTCAAGAGCTCCAGATTTTCCCGCGGAACTGCTTGTTTCGCCGGGATTTTTTGGCATTTAAAAATCCGCCAGGCGTTGCGAGAAGTTGCTCAAGTGGCTGATTTTTAAAGAAGTAAGCCCGGTTGGTGGAAGATTGGGTGATTGATTTACAGGCCAGTAGTTCAATTGGTAGAGCGTCGGTCTCCAAAACCGAAAGTTGGGGGTTCGAGTCCCTCCTGGCCTGCCATTTACGGTAGTGAAGCAGTTAGCAGAGTAGGAAAGCGTTGATGAGCGCGGTAAGCGAAGAGAAAGAATATCAGCTGGATGGTTTGAAGTGGCTGCTGGTGGTTGTACTGCTGGTTGCTGGCATCGGCGGTAACTATTACTTCGCCAATATGGCGGAGAGCGACCCCGGCCTGTTGTACCGCGTACTGGGTGTTCTGGCTCTGTTTGCCATGGCTGCTTTCGTGGCGGCCAAAACGGCCAAAGGCGCAGGTTTTGTTGCTCTGTTTCGCGGTGCCCGTACCGAGCTGCGCAAAGTGGTGTGGCCCACTGCTCAGGAACGCAACCAAACCACATTGATGGTGCTGGCCGTTGTGATTGTTATGGCACTGCTGTTGTGGGGTTTGGATGCACTGTTTGGTGCGTTGGCCAAGTTGGTGATCGGTTAAGTCTGTTAATAGGGTTTGAGAATGGCCAAGCGTTGGTATGTGGTACACGCCTATTCGGGCTACGAAAAGAAAGTTGCCGCCAGCCTGCTGGAGCGTATTGCCCTGCACGGTATGGAAGAGCAGTTTGGCGAAGTGCTGGTGCCCACTGAGGAAGTGGTGGAAATGCGCGCCGGCCAGAAGCGCAAGAGTGAGCGCAAGTTTTTCCCCGGTTATGTGCTGGTGCAGATGGAGCTCAGCGATGACAGCTGGCACTTGGTAAAAGAAACCCCTCGTGTGATGGGTTTTATCGGTGGTAAGGCGGACAAACCCGCTCCGATTACTGAGCGTGAAGCGGAAGCCATTCTGCAGCGTATGCACGATTCGGAAGAAAAGCCGAAGCCCAAGACCATGTTCGAGCCGGGCGAAGTTGTGCGTGTTATCGATGGCCCTTTCAACGACTTCAATGGCGTTGTGGAAGAGGTCAATTACGAGAAGAGCCGCCTGCACGTGGCAGTGTCCATCTTTGGTCGCACCACGCCGGTTGAGCTGGAATTTACCCAGGTCGAGAAAACCTGAGTGTAGGGTGGGTTAGCGTAGCGTAACCCACAATGCTGTACGGAAGCGGAGCGCTGGCGGATTACGCTGCGCTAATCCGCCCTACGAAGATAAAATTTTAAGTGCCTTGCCGAATGGGTCGGCAGGGCGGGGAGCCTGAGACGGTAACTGTTGCCACGGCAGCATTTATCTGAGGCGCTAACCACCCATCTGGAGTGAAACCATGGCTAAAAAAGTCGAAGCTTATATCAAGCTGCAAGTGAAGGCCGGTCAGGCCAACCCAAGTCCCCCTGTTGGTCCCGCGTTGGGTCAGCACGGCGTAAACATCATGGAATTTTGTAAGGCGTTCAACGCCCAGACTCAAGGCATCGAGCCCGGTCTGCCGGTTCCTGTTGTGATCACTGTTTACAGTGACCGCAGTTTCACCTTCATTATGAAGTCGCCGCCTGCCGCTGTACTGCTGCGCAAGGCCGCTGGCATCAAGAAGGGTAGTGGTCGCCCCAATACCGACAAGGTAGGCAAAGTGACCCGTGCCCAGCTGGAAGAAATTGTAAAAACTAAAGAAGCCGACTTGACGGCTGCTGATATGGACGCCGCTGTGCGCACCATCGCTGGCAGCGCCCGCAGTGCCGGTATCGAAGTGGAGGGTGTGTAAATGGCCAAGTTGTCCAAGCGCCAACGCGCTATCCGTGAAAAAGTAGAAGCTGGCAAGCAGTACCCAATGGCTGACGCTGTTTCCCTGCTGAAAGAGCTGTCTACTGTGAAGTTTGCCGAAACTGTTGATGTGGCGGTAAATCTGGGTATCGACCCCCGTAAATCCGACCAGGCTGTACGCGGCGCTACCACCCTGCCCAACGGCACTGGTAAAGACGTTCGCGTTGCCGTGTTCACCCAGGGCGATGCTGCTGAAGCGGCCAAGGCTGCCGGTGCCGATATCGTCGGTATGGAAGACCTGGCTGAGCAAGTGAAAGGCGGCAACCTGGATTTTGACGTGGTGATTGCCGACCCCGCCGCTATGCGTGTTGTTGGTGCTCTGGGTCAGATCCTCGGCCCTCGCGGCCTGATGCCGAACCCGAAAACCGGCACCGTAACCCCTGATGTGGCCACTGCGGTGAAGAACGCCAAAGCCGGTCAGGTTCGCTACCGCGCTGACAAAGCCGGTATCGTTCACGGCGGCATTGGTCGCGTCAGCTTTGAAGAAGGTGCTCTGAAAGAGAATCTGGAAGCGCTGATCGCTGACCTGAAAAAGGCCAAGCCGGCATCCGCCAAAGGTGTGTATTTAAAGAAAGTGACCCTGTCCACCACCATGGGCCCGGGCATCGCTATCGACCAGTCTTCTCTGGATATCTGATCCGGTAAAGACGAAAAGAACTTTGGGGTCTGCCTTGTATTTTGCAGTTGCAGGCAGGCCGTCAAAGACCGTAGGTGAGGCGCAGATCAGCAGTAACTTCTTTATGAGGAGTTTGAACCGCAACTCTTAATTCCCTACGCAGACGTGTGACCCAAATCAGCATTCTTGTAACGTAAGTTGCAGTTTAAGAACGCTGGATTTGATCACCGAAAACGGGTTGGGAATGTTCCCAATCTTTAACTTCAAATCCAGGAGAGAAATAAGTGGCTATTGGACTCGAAGACAAAAAAGCGATCGTCGCTGATGTTAACGAGACTGCAGCTAACGCGCTGTCACTGGTAATTGCCGACGCACGTGGTGTGACTGTCGGCGCTATGGACGCCTTGCGCAAGCAAGCTCGCGAGAATGGTATCCACCTGCGTGTGGTACGTAACACTCTGGCGAAGCGCGCTATCGAAGGCACCGAGTTTGAATGTGTATCTGAATCACTGAAAGGCCCCAGCCTGTTTGGATTTTCTATGGAAGATCCAGGCGCTGCTGCTCGACTCTTTAAAGACTTCGCTAAAGAAGAAAAAGAGTTCGAGGTTAAGGCTCTGTCTGTGGGTGGCAAGATGCTGGACGCCGGTCAAATCGACGTTCTGGCGAAAATGCCTACCCTTGAGCAGGCCCTCGGCATGCTGGCCAACGTTATGTTGGCGCCGGTTACCAAAGTGGTTCGCACCTTCAACGAAGTGCCCAGCAAGGTTACTCGTGTTGTTGCAGCTGTTCGCGACCAAAAAGAAGCGGCCTAACTTACGTAAAAGTAAGCAGGCAGCTTTTTGTTACTAAACTTTTTAATTTGTTAGGAGAATGAGTAATGGCTCTTTCTAAAGACGACATCCTGAATGCAATCGCCGAAATGTCCGTAATGGACGTTGTTGAGCTGGTTGAAGCCATGGAAGAAAAATTTGGCGTTTCTGCCCAAGCCGCTGTTGCAGTTGCTGCTGCTCCTGCCGCTGGTGGTGAAGCTGCCGCTGCTGCTGAACAAACTGAATTCGACGTTGTTCTGTCTTCCGCTGGCGACAAGAAAGTAAACGTGATCAAAGCCGTTCGCGCTATCACCGGTCTGGGCCTGAAAGAAGCCAAGGCTATGGTTGACGGTGCACCTTCTGCGGTTAAAGAAGGCGTTTCCAAAGACGACGCTGAAGAAGCCAAGAAGCAGCTGGAAGAAGCTGGCGCAGTTGTCGAGCTTAAGTAAGTTCGATTCTGTGTACGCGGCCTAACTTGTTTTAGGCGCGAGGCTGGTGGGCATTTTGCCCACCGGCCTTTTCCCGCTTCAGGCGTTGTACTTTTTTGCAGCACTTTTTCAAGCCCGAAGCGGCGATATTCAAGACGTTATGGCAGTGATGCGGTAACGAATGGGCCCGGCCACTGAGGCCGGACTCTACACAAGCACAGTAGTACGTACGGGGAATGCAGATGCCTTACTCATATACTGAGAAAAAACGTATTCGCAAGGATTTCGGCAAGCTGCCGCAGGTAATGGAATTGCCATACCTGTTGGCCATTCAGCTGGACTCCTTCCGCCACTTCACACAATTAGGCCTGCCCGTCGAAGAACGGCAGAAAACCGGTCTGCACGCCGCTTTGAATTCCGTATTCCCCATTGTCAGCTACTCTGGCAATGCCGCTTTGGAATACGTTGACTACCAGCTGGGCAAGCCCGTCTTCGACGTGGAAGAGTGTAAGCTGCGCGGCGTTACCTACGCTGCCCCGCTGCGTGTCAAAGTGCGCCTGGTGATTTACGACAAAGAGTCGTCCAACAAAGCCATCAAAGACATCAAAGAGCAGGAAGTCTACATGGGCGAAGTGCCCCTGATGACAGACACCGGCACCTTTGTGGTGAATGGCACCGAGCGTGTGATCGTTTCCCAGCTGCACCGATCCCCCGGCGTGTTCTTCGACCACGACAAGGGCAAGACTCACTCCTCCGGTAAATTGCTGTACTCCGCGCGCATCATTCCTTACCGCGGCTCCTGGCTGGACTTCGAGTTCGACCCCAAAGACCTGGTGTATGTACGTATCGACCGCCGCCGCAAACTGCCGGCGACTATTCTGCTGCGCGCACTGGAATACAGCTCCGAAGAAATTCTCGACCTGTTCTTCGACACCACCAACTTCAGCGTGGATCTGAAGAAAGAAGTCTTCAAAATGGAACTGGTGCCGTCTCGTCTGCGTGGTGAGATTGCTGCTTTTGATATTAAAGCGGGCAAAAAGGTACTGGTTGAACAGGGTCGCCGCATTACCGCTCGCCATATTCGTGAGCTGGAAAAAGCCGGCACCACCGAGCTGGAAGTGCCTACCGAGTACCTGCTGGGTCGCGCTCTGGCGAAAGACATTATCAATAAAGAAACCGGCGAAGTGCTGCTGGAATGCAACACTGAAATCACCGCCGAGGTGTTGACTCAGTTGGCAGAAGCGGAAGTGACTGCCATTGAAACCCTGTACACCAACGATCTGGATTGCGGTTCCTTTGTTTCCGATACCCTGCGTATCGATCCGTCCCGCACTCAGCTGGAAGCGTTGGTGGAAATCTACCGCATGATGCGCCCGGGCGAACCGCCCACCAAAGAGTCTGCGGAAGGCCTGTTCCAGAACCTGTTCTTCAGCCCTGACCGCTACGACCTGTCTGCGGTTGGCCGTATGAAGTTCAACCGCCGCCTGGGCCGTGAAGACGAAACCGGCAGCGGTGTACTGGATCGCGAAGACATTGTTGCTGCGCTGAAAACCCTGATCGATATCCGTAACGGTAAAGGCACCGTCGACGACATCGACCACTTGGGTAACCGCCGTATTCGCTCTGTGGGTGAGATGGCAGAAAACCAGTTCCGTATTGGCCTGGTTCGCGTTGAACGCGCCGTGAAGGAACGCCTGTCCATGGCGGAATCCGAAGGTCTGATGCCTCAGGACATGGTGAACGCCAAACCCGTTGCTGCGGCCATGAAAGAGTTCTTCGGTTCCAGCCAGCTGTCCCAGTTTATGGACCAGAACAACCCGCTGTCTGAGGTGACTCACAAGCGTCGTATCTCTGCGTTGGGCCCAGGTGGTCTGACCCGTGAGCGCGCTGGCTTTGAAGTGCGCGACGTACACCCGACTCACTACGGTCGTGTATGTCCCATTGAGACGCCGGAAGGTCCAAACATTGGTTTGATTAACTCCCTGGCCACCTACGCCTGCACCAACAGCTACGGCTTCCTGGAAAGTCCGTACCGCAAAGTGGTCAACGGCAAGGTCACCAAAGACATCGAATACCTGTCCGCCATCAACGAAGGCGAGACCGTGATTGCCCAGGCGTCTGCGGAAGTGGACAGCAAAGGCAAGCTGGTGGAAGAACTGGTTTCTGTGCGTCACCAGGGCGAATTTACCGTTAAGCCGCCAGTGGATGTTCAGTATCAGGACGTATCCCCGCAACAGGTTGTGTCTGTGGCTGCGTCACTGATTCCGTTCTTGGAGCACGATGACGCCAACCGCGCCCTGATGGGGTCGAACATGCAACGTCAGGCGGTGCCGACCCTGCGTGCCGACAAGCCTGTAGTGGGCACCGGTATGGAGCGTTTTGTCGCCCGTGACTCCGGTGTGTGTAAGGTAGCCAAGCGCGGCGGTGTGATTGAAAGCGTTGATGCCGGTCGTATTGTGGTTCGCGTTAGCGATAAGGAAGTAGACGCCGGTGACGCCGGTGTGGATATCTACAACCTCACCAAATACACCCGCTCCAACCAGAACACCTGCATCAACCAGCGCCCCATTGTGCGCACTGGTGATAAGGTAGAGCGCGGCGACATTCTCGCCGACGGCCCGTCCGTTGACCTGGGTGAGCTGGCCCTGGGCCAGAACATGCGCATCGCGTTTATGCCCTGGAACGGCTACAACTTTGAGGATTCCATTTTGGTATCCGAGCGCGTGGTAAAAGAAGATCGCTTTACCACCATCCACATTCAGGAACTCACCTGTGTGGCTCGCGACACCAAACTGGGTTCTGAAGAAATCACCGCAGATATCCCCAACGTGGGCGAATCTGCGCTGTCTCGTCTGGACGAGTCCGGCATCGTATACATCGGTGCTGAGGTCAACGCCGGTGACATTCTGGTGGGCAAGGTTACGCCGAAAGGTGAAACCCAGCTGACTCCGGAAGAGAAGCTGCTGCGCGCGATCTTTGGTGAAAAAGCCTCTGACGTAAAAGATACCTCCCTGCGTGTGCCTTCCAGCACCAAGGGTACGGTGATCGACGTGCAGGTATTCACCCGTGACGGTATCGAACGCGACGCCCGCTCTCTGGCCATCCAGAAAGCCGAGTTGGATCAGTTCCGCAAAGACCTGAACGACGAATACCGCATTATGGAAAACGCCACTTTCGAACGCCTGCGCACCGCGCTGGTGGGCAGCAAAGTGGTTAAGGCGCCGGGCCTGAAAAAAGGCGACGAGCTCACCGATGCGGTAGCCGCCGATTACGACAAAGACGCCTGGTTCAGCGTGCGCATGGCCGATGAGGCTCACAACGAGCAGCTGGAACGTGCCGAAGAAGGTTTGAAAGAGCGCCGCGCCATTTTGGACGACCGCTTTGAAGACAAGAAAGGCAAGCTGGAAACCGGCGATGACCTGGCGCCCGGCGTACTGAAAATCGTCAAGGTGTACCTGGCGGTTAAACGTCGCATCCAGCCCGGTGACAAGATGGCCGGTCGCCACGGTAACAAAGGTGTTATCTCGGTAATTATGCCGGAAGAGGATATGCCTCACGACGCCAATGGCGAGCCGGTAGACATCGTTCTCAACCCGCTGGGTGTACCGTCCCGTATGAACGTGGGTCAGGTACTGGAAACCCACATGGGTCTGGCTGCCAAGGGTCTGGGTCGCAAGATCGACAACATGATTAAAGAGCAGAAGAAAGCCGCTGAACTGCGCGAGTTCCTGCAAGAGATTTACTCTTCTGGCGCCAGCGCCGCTCCGGCTGACCTGAAAAAGCTCAACAACGGCGAAATCATGGAGCTGGCCAACAACCTGCGCGGTGGTGTGCCTATGGCCACTCAGGCGTTTGACGGTGCCAAAGAAAGCGAGGTGAAAGAGTTGTTGAAGCTGGCTGATCTGCCGGAATCCGGTCAAATGACTCTGTTCGATGGCCGTACTGGCGACGCCTTCGAGCGTCCGGTAACCGTTGGCTACATGTACATGCTGAAGCTGAACCACTTGGTGGATGACAAGATGCACGCCCGTTCCACCGGTTCTTACAGCCTGGTTACCCAGCAACCGCTGGGTGGTAAGGCGCAGTTTGGTGGCCAGCGCTTCGGTGAGATGGAGGTGTGGGCATTGGAAGCATACGGTGCCGCTTACACCCTGCAAGAGATGCTGACCGTGAAGTCGGACGATGTGAATGGTCGTACCAAGATGTACAAGAACATCGTGGACGGCGACCACCGCATGGAGCCAGGTATGCCGGAGTCCTTTAACGTACTGGTTAAAGAAATCCGCTCACTGGGCATCAATATCGAGCTGGAGAGCGAATAAGCCCTGGGCTTGATCGCATAAGAAATAGCAAACCCCGCTACTTTACGTAGCGGGGCAACTAGACTACCCACTGGAGGAAAGACCTTGAAAGACTTACTGAATCTTTTGAAGTCTCAGGACCAAACTGGCGAATTCGACGCAATCCGTATCGGCTTGGCGTCACCGGACATGATTCGCTCCTGGTCGTTTGGCGAAGTCAAAAAGCCGGAAACCATCAACTACCGTACCTTCAAGCCAGAGCGCGAAGGCCTGTTCTGCGCCAAGATTTTTGGCCCGGTAAAAGACTACGAGTGCCTGTGCGGCAAATACAAACGCATGAAGCACCGCGGTATCGTGTGCGAGAAGTGTGGCGTTGAAGTCACCCTCGCCAAAGTGCGTCGCGACCGTATGGGCCACATTGAACTGGCTTGCCCGGTTGCCCACATCTGGTTCCTGAAATCCCTGCCGTCCCGTATCGGCCTGCTGCTGGATATGACCCTGCGCGAAATCGAGCGGGTGCTGTACTTTGAATCCTACGTGGTTGTCGATCCCGGCATGACCACTCTGGAGCGCGGTCAGCTGCTCAACGACGAGCAATACTTCGAAGCTCTGGAAGAATTTGGCGACGAGTTCACCGCTCTGATGGGTGCGGAAGCCATCCAGCAGCTGATGAAAGACATCAGCCTGGAAGACGATATCGCTGAGCTGCGTGAAGCGATTCCCGCCACCAACTCCGAAACCAAGATCAAGAAGTACTCCAAGCGCCTCAAGCTGCTGGAAGCCTTCTACAACTCCGGCAACAACCCGGAGTGGATGGTGATGGAGGCGCTGCCGGTTCTGCCGCCAGATCTGCGCCCGCTGGTACCGCTGGACGGTGGCCGTTTTGCCACATCCGATCTGAACGACCTGTACCGTCGCGTGATCAACCGTAACAACCGACTGAAAAGGTTGTTGGAGCTGAACGCCCCCGACATCATCGTGCGCAACGAAAAGCGCATGCTGCAGGAATCTGTGGATGCATTGCTGGATAACGGTCGTCGCGGCCGCGCCATCACTGGTTCCAATAAGCGTCCGCTGAAATCTCTGGCCGACATGATCAAAGGTAAGCAAGGTCGCTTCCGTCAGAACCTGCTGGGTAAGCGTGTTGACTACTCCGGTCGTTCCGTGATCGTGGTTGGCCCCACCCTGCGCTTGCACCAGTGCGGTCTGCCCAAGCGCATGGCTCTGGAACTGTTCAAGCCGTTTATTTTCGCCAAGCTGGAAGGTCGTGGCCTGGCCACCACCATCAAGGCCTCCAAGAAAATGGTGGAGCGCGAAGAGCCGGTTGTTTGGGACATCCTTGATGAAGTGATTCGCGAGCACCCGGTACTGCTCAACCGTGCACCGACCCTGCACCGTTTGGGTATTCAGGCGTTTGAGCCGGTACTGATTGAAGGTAAAGCCATTCAACTGCATCCGCTGGTGTGTGCTGCGTACAACGCCGACTTCGACGGCGACCAGATGGCGGTACACGTGCCGCTGACTCTGGAAGCCCAGCTGGAAGCCCGCGCGTTGATGATGTCGACCAACAACATCCTCTCGCCTGCCAACGGTGAGCCCATTATCGTGCCGTCGCAAGACGTGGTTCTGGGTCTGTACTACATGACTCGCGAGCGCATTAACGCCAAGGGCGAAGGCACTCTGTTCACCGACGTGAAAGAAGTGTCTCGTGCTTTCTACAGCAAGCAGGCTGACCTGCAAGCTCGTGTAAAAGTGCGCATCGACGAAGTAACCTTCGACGAAGACGGCGAGCGCCAGGAGCGCAGCTTTGTAGCCGACACCACCGTAGGTCGTGCCCTGCTGTGGGACATCGTGCCCCAAGGCCTGCCGTTTGAGTTGGTGAACAAGGCGATGGTGAAGAAAGCTATCTCCAGCATTATCAACGAGTGCTACCGTCAGGTTGGCCTGAAAGATACTGTTATCTTCGCCGACCAGCTGATGTACACCGGTTTTGATTTCTCCACTAAGTCCGGCGCCTCCATCGGCGTGAACGACTTTATGATTCCCGACGCCAAAGCGGAAATCATTGGCCGTGCCGAAGACGAAGTAAAAGAAATCGAAGCCCAGTTTGCTTCCGGTCTGGTAACTCAGGGCGAGAAGTACAACAAGGTGGTGGATATCTGGTCTCGCGCCAACGACCTGGTGGCCAAGGCGATGATGGAAGGCATTTCTTCTGAAACCGTCACCAACCGCGATGGCGACGATGAAGATCAAGATTCCTTCAACTCCGTATTTATGATGGCCGACTCTGGCGCCCGGGGTTCACCCGCGCAGATTCGTCAGTTGGCGGGTATGCGTGGCCTGATGGCCCGCCCGGATGGTTCTATTATCGAAACGCCCATTACCGCCAACTTCCGTGAAGGCCTGAACGTACTGCAGTACTTCATCTCCACCCACGGTGCTCGTAAAGGTCTGGCGGATACCGCCCTGAAGACCGCCAACTCCGGTTACCTGACCCGCCGTCTTGTAGACGTGGCTCAGGACGTGGTTGTGGTGGAAGACGACTGTGGCACCAACAAAGGCCTGTTGATGACGCCAGTGATTGAAGGTGGCGACATCATCGAGTCCCTGGGTGATCGTATTCTGGGCCGTGTTGTGGCTCAGGATGTACTCAAACCCGGCAGTGACGAAATCGCTCTGCCCGCTGGCACCATCATCGATGAGAAGTGGGTGGAGCGCATCGAAGCACTGGGTATCGACGAAGTTCTGGTTCGCTCTCCGATTACCTGTGACACCCGCTACGGCATCTGTGCCGAGTGTTACGGTCGCGACCTGGCCCGTGGTCACAAGGTTAACTCCGGTGAAGCAGTGGGCGTTATTGCCGCTCAGTCCATCGGTGAACCCGGTACCCAGCTGACCATGCGTACCTTCCACATCGGTGGTGCGGCGTCCCGTGCTTCGGCAGTGGACAGCATCCAGGTGAAGCAGGAAGGTGTGGTTCGCCTGGTGAACGCCAAGGTGGTTGAGCGCGAAACCGGCGAGCTGGTTTCCGTATCCCGCTCCGGTGAGCTGGCGCTGGCAGACAAGAACGGTCGTGAGCGCGAGCGTTACAAGCTGCCTTACGGTGCCGTTATCAAGGTTAAAGAGGGCGCTTCCGTTGCCGCTGGTGATGTAGTGGCCAACTGGGATCCGCACACTCACCCGATTATCTCGGAAGTATCCGGTAAGGTGCAGTTCTCTGGTATGGAAGATGGCCTCTCTGTTCGTCGCACTACCGATGATATGACCGGTTTGACTAGCACCGAAGTACTGGACCCCAACGAGCGCCCGGCGGCCGGTAAAGACCTGAAGCCTTTGGTGACTCTGCTGGACGACAAAGGCAAAGAGCTGTGCTTCCCGAACTCCACGGTTCCGGCGCACTATGCACTGCCCGCCAAGGCGATTGTGATGTCCACCGACGGTGGTCAGATCGGCGTTGGTGAGGTGATTGCCCGTATCCCGCAAGAAAGCGGCGGTACCAAGGACATCACCGGTGGTCTGCCCCGCGTGGCCGACCTGTTCGAAGCCCGTAAGCCGAAAGACCCAGCCATCTTGGCAGAAATCTCCGGTACCGTGAGCTTCGGTAAAGAGACCAAAGGCAAAAATCGTCTGGTTATCACACCTAAGGACGGTCAGCCGTTGCCCGATGGCAGCACCCACTACGAAGCACTGATTCCCAAGTGGCGTCAGCTGGGCGTGTTCGAAGGTGAGCACGTGGAGAAGGGTGAGGTGATCTCTGAAGGTCCGGATAACCCCCACGATATTCTGCGCCTGCTGGGTGTGGACGCGCTGGCCAAGTACATCGCCAACGAGGTGCAAGACGTTTACCGCCTGCAAGGTGTGGGCATTAACGACAAGCACATCGAAGTGATTGTTCGCCAGATGCTGCGCAAGGTAGAAATCACCGATATGGGTGACTCTCCGTTCGTGAAAGGCGAGCAGGTGGAGTTCAACCGGGTGATGGAAGTGAACGAGCAGCTGGAGCTGGACGGCAAGATTCCCGCCAAGTTCGAGCGCCTGTTGCTGGGTATCACCAAAGCGTCGCTGGCCACTGAGTCGTTTATCTCTGCGGCCTCCTTCCAGGAGACCACCCGTGTACTGACCGAAGCTGCTGTTACCGGCAAGCAAGACGGTCTACGCGGTCTGAAAGAGAACGTGGTGGTTGGCCGCCTGATTCCGGCGGGTACCGGTCTGGCGCACCACAAACAACGTCGTGCCGAGCGCGAAGCGGAGCAGGCCGAAGGTCTGGCCGTAACCGCCAGCGATGTGGAAGCAGCGCTGAGCGAAGCCCTGAGTTCCAGCGGCGAAGAGTGATAAAAACACTGTCATCCTGAGGGAGCGGAGCGACCGCGAGGATCTCGTTCCGCACCGGTGACAGCGCTTTCAGAACACGCCGTGCTTTTTTGCATAAGAAAGTGTCCATGTAGGCTCGTTGTCAGCGTCCCTGCTGACAACGGTTCTGAAAGCGCTCTCACCGCTGCTCTGCAGCTTTGGGAGGCTTTGTAATTCGCTTGACGTCCGGTAGCGGTGTCATTAGAATGCCGCTCCCGCCTATAGCCCCCCCAAAGTTTTGTGGGGTCAGGGGTTATTTGTGTTGGGTTTTTAAGATAGTCCGTTTTACGGATGTGAAATTAAGGTTTTGGAGTTTATTTAATGGCAACGATCAACCAGTTGGTTCGTAAGCCGAGAAAACGCAAAGTAGCCAAGAGCGACGTACCGGCCCTGCAGGCCTGCCCGCAGCGCCGCGGTGTGTGCACTCGCGTCTACACCACTACCCCGAAAAAACCAAACTCTGCACTGCGTAAGGTGTGCCGTGTTCGTCTGACCAATGGTTTCGAAGTAACTTCGTACATTGGCGGTGAAGGCCACAACCTGCAGGAGCACAGCGTGGTATTGATTCGCGGTGGTCGTGTTAAAGACTTGCCGGGTGTTCGCTATCACACCGTTCGTGGCGCCCTGGACACCTCCGGTGTTGAAGGACGTCGTCGCGGCCGTTCCAAGTACGGAGCCAAGCGTCCTAAGTCTTAATTGACTTGAACGGATAGCTACTAAATTTGCGTACCTCGTGTACGAACTGAGAGTAAGGCCGAGTCATAAGTACTCGGGCCACCTGAAGAGAGCAAAGACATGCCAAGAAGAAGAGTTGTCGCCAAACGCGAAATTCTGCCGGATCCCAAATTCGGCAACGTAACCCTGGCGAAATTTATGAACCACGTAATGGTCAGCGGCAAGAAGTCCCTGGCTGAGCGCATCGTATACGGCGCGCTGGACACCGTGGAAAGCCGCGCCAAGAAAGACCCCATCGAGGTGTTTGAAGAGGCGCTGGAAAACATCGCTCCATCGGTTGAGGTTAAATCCCGCCGTGTGGGTGGTGCTACCTACCAGGTTCCCGTAGAAGTGCGTCCTGCCCGTCGCACTGCACTGGCCATGCGTTGGCTGGTGGACTACGCGCGCAACCGCAGCGAAAAATCCATGGCTCAACGTCTGGCTGGCGAAATTGTAGACGCCTCCCAGAACAAGGGCGCCGCGGTGAAGAAGCGTGAAGACGTTCACCGTATGGCCGAGGCCAACAAGGCCTTCTCCCACTTCCGGTTCTGACGACTGTTATCGAACAGGTTTTGGGCTTTTCACAAAAAGGTGGCTATTTAGCTGCCTTTTTGTGACTTAAGAATCCACAGAAATAGAGAAAAATAGTGGCTCGTCAAACTCCAATCAGTCGTTATCGCAATATCGGTATTTGCGCGCATGTGGATGCGGGCAAAACCACGACGACTGAGCGTGTGTTGTTCTACACCGGCTTGTCTCACAAGATCGGTGAAGTTCACGACGGTGCCGCTACCATGGACTGGATGGAACAGGAGCAGGAGCGGGGGATTACCATTACCTCGGCTGCAACAACTTGCTTCTGGGCTGGTATGCAGCAGCAGTTTGACCAGCACCGCATCAATATTATTGATACGCCGGGGCACGTGGATTTCACCATTGAGGTGGAGCGTTCTCTGCGGGTTCTCGACGGTGCGGTGGTTGTGCTTTGCGGTTCCTCCGGTGTACAGCCGCAGACGGAAACCGTATGGCGCCAGGCCAACAAGTACGAAGTGCCGCGCATGGTGTTCGTCAACAAGATGGATCGTGCTGGCGCCGATTTTATGATGGTGGTAGACCAGCTCAAAGAGCGTTTGGGTGCCACCCCCGTGCCGTTGCAAATGACCATTGGTGCGGAAGACGAATTTAAAGGCGTAGTCGATCTCGTCAAGATGAAGGCCATTCTGTGGAACGAAAGTGACATGGGTATGACTTTCGACTACGCCGATGTGCCTGCTGACCTTGTGGATCAGTGCGAGGAGATGCGCGAATTCCTGGTGGAATCCGCCGCAGAAGCCAGCGATGAGCTGATGGATAAGTACCTGGAAGGGGAAACCCTGACAGAGGAAGAAATCAAAGCCGGCATTCGCCAGCGCACCCTGGCCAATGAAATTGTGCCGGTGCTGGGCGGTTCTGCCTTTAAGAACAAAGGCGTGCAGGCAGTGTTGGACGCGGTGATTGAGTACTTGCCGTCGCCGGAAGAAGTAAAAGCCATTGAAGGCGTGTTGGACGATAAAGCAGAAACGGTCGCTACCCGTGAAGCGGATGACAGTGCGCCTTTTGCGGCACTGGCGTTTAAAATCGCCACCGATCCCTTTGTGGGTACGCTGACTTTCTTCCGGGTCTACTCCGGCACCTTGAAATCCGGGGATATGGTTTATAACCCGGTGAAGGGCAAGAAAGAGCGCGTTGGCCGCATGGTGCAAATGCACTCCAACAACCGCGAAGAAATTAAAGAAGTACTGGCGGGCGACATCGCCGCTGGTATTGGCCTGAAGGACGTCACCACCGGTGACACCTTATGCGCTTCAGAATCGGTGATCACTCTGGAACGTATGGAGTTCCCGGAGCCGGTGATCTCGGTGGCGGTAGAGCCGCGTTCCAAGGCAGACCAGGAAAAAATGGGTGTTGCTTTGGGCAAATTGGCTCAGGAAGACCCGTCATTCCGCGTCAAAACTGACGAGGAAACCGGCCAGACCATTATTTCTGGTATGGGCGAATTGCACCTGGATATTTTGGTGGATCGTATGCGCCGGGAATTCAGTGTCGAGGCCAATATCGGTAAGCCGCAAGTGGCCTACCGTGAAATGATTAAAAACACCTGCGAGATTGAAGGCAAGTTTGTTCGTCAATCTGGCGGCCGCGGCCAATACGGCCACGTGTGGGTGAAATTTGAGCCAGGCACCGAAGGTGCCGAAGAGCTGGAGTTCGTCAACGAGATTGTTGGCGGTGTGGTACCCCGGGAATATATTCCGGCGGTGGAGAAGGGCATCAGCGAACAGATGAAGAATGGCGTGCTGGCGGGTTACCCCCTGCTGGGCCTGAAAGCCACTCTGTACGATGGGTCTTTCCACGATGTTGACTCCAACGAAATGGCCTTTAAGATCGCTGCATCAATGGCAACCAAGAAGCTGGCCCAGGATGGTGGTGCTGTGCTGATGGAGCCAATGATGAAAGTGGAAGTCGTTACTCCGGAAGAGAACATGGGCGATGTTGTGGGTGACCTCAACCGTCGTCGTGGTCTGATCCTGGGTATGGACGATGGCACTATGGGCAAAGTAGTAAATGCCGAGGTGCCTCTGGCGGAGATGTTCGGTTACGCGACCGATCTGCGCTCTGCAACTCAGGGTCGTGCGACCTTTACCATGGAGTTTGAGAAGTACGCCGAAGCTCCAAACAATATCGCTGAAGAAGTGATTGCCCGCACCCAGCGCTAGCTGGTCAGGGTGAAAGCTTGTGAGGCTGTTTTTTTCAATCCTAAAAATCTGAAGCTAAGAGGATATTACAGTGGCTAAAGAGAAGTTCGAACGGAACAAGCCCCACGTAAACGTGGGCACCATCGGTCACGTTGACCACGGTAAAACTACCCTGACTGCAGCCCTGACTCGCGTTTGTGCTGAAGTATTCGGCGGTGAAATGAAAGACTTCGGTGAGATCGACAACGCACCGGAAGAGCGTGAGCGCGGTATTACCATCGCTACTTCTCACGTTGAGTACGATTCCAACGATCGTCACTACGCGCACGTTGACTGCCCAGGGCACGCCGACTACGTGAAAAACATGATCACCGGTGCCGCCCAGATGGACGGCGCTATCCTGGTTTGTGGCGCCACCGACGGCCCCATGCCTCAAACTCGCGAGCACATCCTGCTGTCTCGCCAGGTAGGTGTACCTTACATCGTTGTATTCCTGAACAAAGCCGACCTGCTGGCTGAAGACTGTGGCGGCGTTGACTCTGAAGAATACGCCGAAATGCTGGAACTGGTTGAAATGGAACTGCGCGAGCTGCTGGACACTTACGAGTTCCCAGGCGACGACACTCCAATCATCGCTGGTTCTGCTCTGATGGCTCTGGAAGGCAAAGACGACAACGAGCTGGGCACCACTGCCGTTAAGAAGCTGGTTGAAGCTCTGGACAGCTACATCCCTGAGCCCGAGCGCGCCATTGACCAACCGTTCCTGATGCCTGTGGAAGACGTATTCTCCATCTCTGGCCGTGGTACTGTTGTAACTGGTCGTGTTGAGCGCGGTATCGTTACCGTTGGTGACGAAATCGAAATCGTTGGTATCAAAGAAACCACCAAAACCACTTGTACTGGTGTTGAAATGTTCCGCAAACTGCTGGACGAAGGCCGTGCCGGTGAGAACGTTGGTGTTCTGTTGCGTGGTACCAAGCGTGACGAAGTTGAGCGTGGACAAGTTCTGGCCGTACCTGGCTCCGTAAACCCGCACACCAAGTTTGAAGCGGAAGTTTACGTACTGTCCAAAGACGAAGGCGGCCGTCACACTCCGTTTTTCAAAGGCTACCGCCCTCAGTTCTACTTCCGTACTACTGACGTGACTGGTAATGTTGAACTGCCTGCTGGCACCGAAATGGTAATGCCTGGCGACAACGTTCAAATGACCGTTACCCTGATCGCCCCGATCGCTATGGAAGACGGCCTGCGCTTCGCCATCCGTGAAGGTGGCCGTACCGTAGGTGCTGGTGTTGTTGCTAAGATTATTGAGTGATCGATAGCTTAGTTAACAGCTGAAGCATTGCTTCGATAAAAAACCCCGCATTGAGAGATGCGGGGTTTTTTTATATCCGGATGGTTTGTATTTGCTTCTGTGTGTGAGCAAAACAGAAGAAGAGTTATGTTAATGTAGAAACATCATAGCAGTGGAAAATAACAAGATGAAAATATTAGTTACGGGGGGAGCTGGTTTTATTGGTAGCGCTGTTGTTAGGCATATACTTTCAGATACTGATTATAGTGTTATCAATGTAGACAACCTAACCTACGCGGGGAATCTTGATTCAATCCCTAAAGACTTTCACTCAGAGCGCTATGTGTTTGAGTGTGTGGATATTTGTAATGCAGAGCAGCTAAAAAGAGTTTTTTTTCAGCACATGCCGGATGTTGTTATGCACTTGGCTGCAGAGTCGCATGTAGACCGCTCTATTGATGGCCCGGCCGCATTTATTCAGACCAATCTGGTGGGTACGTTCTCTTTGCTGGAAGTGGCCAGAGAGCACTGGGCGAGGTTGCCGGAGGAAAAGCAGAAAAAATTTCGTTTTCATCATATATCTACTGACGAAGTGTATGGCGACCTTTCACTAAATGACGAGCTATTTACTGAACAGACTAAATATGATCCCAGCTCCCCTTATTCCGCTAGTAAGGCTGGCTCAGATCATTTGGTGAGGGCATGGGGAAGAACTTACAACTTGCCCATAGTGATAACCAACTGTTCAAATAATTATGGCCCATATCACTTCCCAGAAAAGCTAATCCCCCACATGATATTAAATGCTTTGTCTGGAAAGCCGTTGCCGGTTTATGGTGATGGGCAGCAGGTGAGGGACTGGTTGTACGTGGAAGATCACGCGAGAGCTTTAACAAAAGTTGCCACAGAAGGACGTGTTAGCGAAACCTATAACATCGGCGGTCACAATGAGAAAAAAAATATTGAAGTAGTGGAAGCTATTTGCGCCCTTTTGGAAGAGTTGGCTCCTGAAAAGCCTGAAGGTGTTGATAGATACAGCGATTTGATTACCTATGTTACTGATCGGCCAGGACATGATGTGCGCTATGCAATTGATGCTTCAAAGATTGATCGAGAGTTGGGTTGGAGGCCTGAGGAGAACTTTGAATCAGGCATTCGAAAAACAGTTTTATGGTACTTGGAAAATCGTAACTGGTGGCAGCGAGTTCTGAACGGCAGCTACCGACTGGAGCGAATCGGTGTCGATAGTGAAAACTGATGTTTTTTTTACGTATTTGTGACGACTGGATGTTTTTGAAATGAGTATGAATAAGTATAAAGGAATTATTTTGGCTGGAGGGTCTGGAACCCGATTGCACCCGTTAACGCTGGGTGCCTCCAAGCAACTAATGCCAGTTTACGATAAGCCGATGATTTATTATCCCCTGTCAGTATTAATGCTGGCGGGGATCCGTGATGTGTTAATTATTACAACGCCTGATGATTTGGAAAGCTTTCGGAAGGTGCTTGGAGATGGCTCAAAATATGGTATTGAGCTCAGATATGAAATTCAGCCATCACCTGATGGCCTTGCCCAAGCATTTCTTATAGGAAGCAAATTTATAGGTGAGGATAATGTTGCTCTGGTTTTGGGGGACAACATATTTTTTGGTCAGCACTTCAGTGATAAATTGGTTGCGGCTGCTAATAGAGCCAGTGGGGCTACTATTTTTGGTTATCATGTGACAGACCCTGAGCGTTTTGGTGTGGTTGAATTTGATTCAAAAGGAATGGCTTTAAGTATTGAAGAAAAACCAGCCCAGCCTAAATCAAATTACGCGGTAACAGGTTTGTATTTTTACGACAATGATGTGGTTGATATTGCTTGCTCAATTAAGCCGTCCCCTCGTGGCGAGCTTGAAATTACAGATGTAAATAACGCCTACTTACAGCGGGGAGATTTGAACGTCGCTGTACTGGGAAGGGGGTTTGCTTGGTTGGATACAGGAACTCATGATTCATTGTTAGATGCTGGAAAATTTATTCAGACCGTGGAGCATCGACAAGGCTTCAAAATTGGTTGCCTAGAAGAAATTGCTTTTCGAAACCAGTGGATCGATCAGTCGTCTTTGATGAAACAGGCAGAAGTTCTTGGGAAAACCGGTTATGGCGCTTATCTAAGGCGAGTGGCAGAAGGGTATTAATGTGATTGTGACGGCGACATCAGTCGACGGTGTACTGATTATCCAACCCAAAGTTTTTGGGGATGATCGTGGCTTCTTTTTAGAAACCTTTCAGGCGGAAAGGTATAAAAAAGCGTTGAATATTAATTTTGATTTTGTTCAGGATAACCACTCTCGTTCCGCGAAAGGAGTGTTGAGAGGGTTGCACTTTCAAAAAAAACGGCCACAAGGAAAACTGGTGCGTGTGGTTAAAGGTGAGGTGTTTGATGTGGCTGTGGATGTTCGGCCGGGCTCATCGACTTTTGGCCACTGGGCGGGTGTTACGTTAACTGAAGAAAATAAAAAGCAACTTTGGGTTCCACCAGGTATGGCTCATGGCTTTGTGGTGCTATCAGAAAGTGCTGATTTCGAATATAAGTGTACAGATTACTATGACCCCAATGATGAATGCTGCCTGGCTTGGGATGATAAAAGCTTGGCAATTGATTGGCCTGTTGAACATCCGGTTCTTTCTGAAAAGGACAGTTTAGGGAAAACTCTTAAGGAGTTGTTTCCTTGAAAGTGTTAATAGTCGGTGCTGGCGGCCAACTTGGTCGCTGTTTGTGTGATGAGCTGACCAGACGACTCACGGTGTTCTCTTCCTATAGTTCCAAAGAACTGGACGTCACAGATTTAGAATCTGTGCAAAATGTTATTTCGCTAGAATGCCCTGCTGTTGTCATAAATGCGGCAGCTTACACTGCTGTTGATCAGGCGGAAGAACAAAAGGAGCAGGCCTTTTCGGTAAATGCAACTGGTGCTGAAAATCTTGCCCGTGCCTGCGAAGGTGTTGGGGCTGTTCTTGTGCATGTATCTACCGACTATGTTTTTCATGGTAAGTCGGAACGCCCTTACACAGAAGTGGATGCAGTCAATCCGATTAATGTGTACGGGAGCTCAAAATTATTGGGTGAGGAGCTGATCGCTCAGAGAATAGGGCGGTACATTATTGTTCGAACTTCATGGGTCTTTAGCGAATACGGAAGTAATTTTTTTAAGACTATGAGCCGACTGGCTCTAGAAAAAGAACAAGTCTCAGTGGTTGATGACCAATATGGTTGCCCTACTTATGCGGGTGACTTGGCTTCTGCACTGTTAAAGTTTTCTGAACTTTCCGTAGATAAAAGTTTCGATGGCTGGGGTATATATCACTATTGTGGGAGTGAGCAAACCAGCTGGTATGAGTTTGCTAAATGTATATTTCAGTTGCATGCCACACAGTCTTCCAAAAGTGTTGCAAAGTTGTCGCCACTAGCTAGTAAAAATTACCCGACGCCTGCTAAGCGCCCGCAATATTCTGTGATGAGTACTCAAAAAGCAACTGAGTTGGGTATAAAGGCGGCCGACTGGAAGACCGCCATCAAAAAACTGATAAGTGCTAGTTAATTCGGTATGTAATCCCCAGTACAGCTCGTTTTTCATCAAAGCTGTCTTGAGTAGTTGATCCTGTACGCTCGTTTTGGCTGATTAGAAATGAGATATCCAAATTTCTGTTTAGCTCTTTGTTGTAATGCAGTGACACGATGTCTGCGTCAAAACTGGATAGTGTGCTTCCAGGTTCATACGTTGCTTCTTGGCGAGATAAGCTAATGCCTATTTCAGAAGAGCGGCTAAGCTGGTAGGAACCGCCTAATGTAATAAAGAGCTCATCATTGTCTTCTTGTGTTTGAACGTTGTATTCCTCTTCCGATGCACTGATTGTGAAGGATACATTGCACAATTTGCATAGACTTGAGGTGCTGTACGATAGGGTGTGTGCAGTGCGGTTGTACTGGTCTACGATGGCCGTAAAGCCATTGCCCAGTGCGACTTGGTCCAGGCCATCCTGAAGGATTGAATTTTGGTTGCCACGAGATGGGTCAGTTAGGTATGACTCGCTTAAAAACGTGACCTGATGAACCCCATTATCGAAAGCAGCCGACAGTTCCCACTGAATAGCGTTATCTTTTGGCCCAATAGAAGGATCGACAGAGTTATAACCAATGGCGATAGAATAATCCAGTTGCCTTAAGTCTGTTGAATAGCGAAGTAAGGCACTTTGGTAGTCGTATTCAACAGAGATGTCGTCATATTCAACTTCCAGTTGCTGTATTACTGCGCTAATAGTGTCAACACGACTTATGTTCCTTGAATACAGTAATTCAACGCCTGTACTAGTACTGTCAAATGAATCTTGTGTCGATTGGTTTTGATCAAAATTAACAGCACTGTATATGCCGGCGATAGAGAGCTGGTCCGCTTGGTTTTGTATGATATTGAAGCGTGGAAGGATCGAGGTAACATCGCGGGTTTGTTGGTTGTCAGCACTTGGTGTTTCGCTGGCATTTCCCAACACTTGCCGCTTAGAGTTGTTGATGGCGACATTGAAGCGCCCGTTTTCAGCACCCAATAATATATTTGCGGTGCCATCTAGTTCAATGCGATTATCTTGAGAGTCTTTATTAAAAAGTAGCTGACTTATACGGTAGTCAATATCGCTGCTCAGCCAGGTGTTTTTATATTTTCCGGTTGCTCTCGCAGTTAGGCGGTCTTGCCGCTCAGAGAGCTTATTGGAAAAGCTAAAATTTGCATTATTTGTGTAAGCCGTTTCGAGCCCCAGTTCAATGTCAAGCCGATTTGCAGAAGCATTGGTTGCTAACAGTATGCTTGGGAGCAATATTAGAGTTATTTGATTTTTCTTCACGATGAGCTCTCTTTATTGTCATGTCTCTTGGGGGGCTCTCTTTGGTAATAATCAGCTGTTAAAAACCACCCCGGCCACTTTTTCCTCTCCAATGATTTGTATTGCTTCCTGAAGATCTTTTTGCGTAATTTTCTTGGCAGGCACAACTAAAATGACCATGTCGACCTTCTCTGCCAGTATAGCTGTCTCTGGGTAATGTCTTACTGGAGGAGTATTCATAATAACAAAGGCATTGGGCATAGAGCACTTTATGCTACTGATGATTACTTCCATTTTAGGGTGGTTGTAATGCTCTGCGGCACTTTCTGTGGTGTTTCCTGTGGGTATCAGTTTTAGACGGTTTATGCCGGAAGGATAGGTAATATCTGATAAGGATACACTGGAGCTAGTTAGATAGTCTGTAAGGCCAAATTGCATATCACGAATCGATAGTGTGTCGGTATCCCCTGCATTTGGATTGCAGTCTATAAAAAGTGCAGTTTTACTCTCATCTAGGGCAAAACATGTAGCAATATTGAAAGAAATCATTGTGTTATGATCCGTAGCTTGTCCTACCGACGTCACAGCAATTACAGCTCCAGAGCCTTGAGACTTTTTCACAATTTTGGTGCGAATGCCACGATATGCGGACAAAATGTCACTTTGTTTCATGCTTGGATAAATAATCTCTTTTTGCTGACATGTGTCAGGCAGCCAAAGTTTTTTTTGTTCTTCTTCGTTGAGTGTAAACGTTAAGCTTCGCTCAACATATTGATTGATTTGGTTGATTTTGGAGCGTGTATCTGAGTCGGCTAAGCGAATAACCGATGGCTTCGCACTAGTGATTCTGCTTGATGAGTCAGCCATGAGATTCAATCCATGATAAGAAGAAATGAACTATAACCGTAAGCTAGTATCGCAACGGCCGCAATGATGATGACAGGTGTATTGGCCTGAAACCAGCTCGTTTCGGTTCCCTGTGCTTGATAAGCAGGGATACTGCCAAGCAGCTCAATACCTTCTGGCAGTTGAGTGCTAAGTGTCTCGCCATTTCTGATTCTTGGATCCAGGTAAACATAAACAAGCATTAGCCCTATTGGAGCGAATATTGCCAGTAGAGGGCCAATAAAAATAAAATGACGAGCTTGTAGCCCGGATGGTCGCAGAGGTAGTACAGGACTCTCGCGCAGCCGGTAAGTCATCCCTTTGCCTTCGCGACTTATTGAAGCAGATAAATCGGCGTTTTGCCGTCTTTCGAGCATTTCCTCATAAATTTGCTTGGTAGTGTCATAATCACGCGTCAGTTCAGCGAGTTCAGCTTGGTTGGAGGCGATTCTTTCTGCCCGCCGTTGCTCGTTAGTCAATAGGGTTTTCAGCGATCGCTGTCGCTGCTGCATGCCCTGGAGATTCACTTCGGCTTCGGCCTGTTGCCGTCTGAGAACTTCAAATAAGGCCACTTCTTCGCTGGCATTACCACTATTAAAGCTGCCTGGAACTGTTTTTTGCAGTTGAGTGATTTGTTCATCTAGTGTGGCCAGTTGGCTGCGGAGCAAGATGATGTCTGGATGTTTTTCGGTACCAATCAGCAAGAGCTCGTCCAGGTCTCGCTGCATTTCAGTTCGTTGCTCAGCCAGAGCAGCAAGCTTTACTTTTGCTTTTTGATATTCTCTTTCTTTGTTCAGCTTTCCCTTAATAGTGCGAACTTTAGTTTTGGTCTCATCAATATCAATAACAAGTGTATCCAGGTCAGCACGCAATTCATTGATGCTGTCGCTGACGCCAGATTCTGTGCCATCCATGTTTTGTTTTTTAAAATTGGATAGCTTTTTTTCTGCCGCTTCTAGCTCTGCTTTATACTTTTGGGCTTCGCTATTAATGAAATTATAGGCATCAAGACTTTCGTTTTGCTTTTGTTGAGAAGCACTGTTAATGAAGGAGTCAATCAATGTATTCAGTGAAGAATAAGACCGTTGGGGGTCTTGGCTCTTTAAGCTAATTCTTAAGAGGTTATTGTTAAGTGGCTCAGTTTCAAAGGAGGCAGACAGCCCATTGATAGCTTCGTCAATGTCGTACTGAGAACTTTTTTCATCGATAATGCCGAGCTCCTTGGCTGCTCCAGTCAATATAAGGCGAGAACGTATAATGTCTTCTGCAATATTTACAGGAGCGATTTCTTGTATTGCTGCCCGGCCGCGCAACAAGTCGGTTGTTACGCTTTTCCGGTCAGCTTGGATTAACGCAGTAGTTTTATAGGTATTGGGCCATTTAGCGGCTAGCAGTAGGCACACACTCATAACGACAACAGACAGTGCCAAGCACAGCTTAATGTTAGCTTTTAGCTCCTCCAAAGTAGAGAGTACGATTTGCCGAATAAAGTCTAAGTTCATGGTGCTGTGCCTACTTTAAAAGCGTCGCTCTGGTACTGTTATTTGGTCTGAGGGTTGTAGAGGGTAGTTCGCTTCAAGCTTGCCTCTGTTTAGCAAGTCGTCAAGGTTTATGTCGTAAACCTCGACCCCGCTTCCAGTGCGGCGATAAAGTTTTGCTCTGCTGAGTGCCGCATAGTCGTTAGGGCCTTCGGCCAGTAATACCAGATCGAGTACAGTCATGCCGTCTCTAAAGGCGATAGATTGCGGTGAGTTGACTGCACCTGTAATACGAACACGCCGTTGAAAATCAGTGCTGCCAGGGTTACTGACAATAACCGTTACCTTGGGTGTTTTAAGGTATGTAGCCAATATTTCAGTGATGTTGCTGGCAAGTTGTTCGGCCGTTAAGCCGGCGGCAATAACATCTCCAGCCAATGGTGTAGATATCATGCCGTCGGGCCTAACAGGTACCGTTCCAGACAGCTCTTCATTGCGCCACACATTAATCTCTAACTGATCCCCTACGCCAATCTTGTACACTTCTGTAATGGTAGGTGCTTTGCGAATTTGTTTTTGTACTGGAGTCGATGTTGAACAAGACGCCAGAATTAGACATAAAGGTACAAATGCTAGCCTGCTAATGAGGTGCAACAATGATGAATTAGGGAGTAGCTGCCGCATGGTTTATAACCTTTTTCTATACACTTGGCGGGGTTTGCCAGTTTTTTGGTCTCTTGATTGGTAAAGTTAGTGTGACCCAGTAGACAATTTTAGCCCACTACAGAGGGTGTATATAGGCTGGATTGATCCTGACGTATCCTGTTTTTGGGTGACGCGAACTGTTAGAACCTAATGTCTGGATGCTTGGATTTTTTATAAGGTTTTGATTTTAATGGAGTTATTGGTTTTTTTTCGTCGTAAGTGGGCTGCTTTCTGTAGTAGTGGTCGTTGAAGTAGTTCGCCTGCAAACATTATGTGTAGGATAGACGGCTGCTTTTGGTGATGCTTGGTGTGGGCTCTGGTGAAGTCTATAGGGAAATATGACGGGTGATTGGTATTAGGTGGTGACATTGGACGGAATAGTATGGTGGTTTTTGTGTCTTGTAGGGGCATGCTTGGCGGTGCTCTTTTTGCACGTATTGCTGTTGGTGGCGGCGTCTTGGTGGCGCCGGTATAGGCCCATAATGCCAGTCATGGACGATGCTGCTGCCGCGATTGCCATTTTGATTCCTGCCCATAACGAAGAGGCTTCCATAGTTGCCACTATCAACTCCATTCAGCAGGCTGATTACAGTGGGTGCTTTGAGGTTTTCGTTATTGCTGACAACTGTACAGATGCCACTGCCAGTCTGGCGTTGAGTCGAGGTGCGCATGTTTGGAAGCGGTTCGATACATTAAATCCTGGTAAGGGGCAGGCTATTCAGTGGGCGGTTTCAAATCATCAGGAGGTTTTGGACGGTTTTGACTACGTGGCTTTTGTGGATGCGGATACGCAGGTGGATCAGCAATTTTTGTCCAAAGTGAATTCTGCACTCAGTATTCAGGGGGTTGATGTGATTCAGGGGTTTCACGGTGTGCTCAATGGTGAAGATAATTGGCGTGCCTCATTCACTTATCTGGGGTTTGCTGGGGTAAATCACGTGCGCCCCTGTGGCCAGTACGCTTTAGGGGGGAGTGCAGGCATTAAAGGTAATGGCATGGCTTTTCGACGAGAGTTGTTGCAGCAATTTGGGTGGCCAGCTCATTCGATAGTGGAAGATTTAGAGATGACTTTGAGATTATTGCTGTCAGGTCATCGAGTAGCTTATGTGGGCGATGCTGTTGTTCGTTCAGAAATGCCCTTGACAGCAGGTCAGGCATATTCCCAGCGGGAGCGTTGGGAAGGGGGGCGCCATCAAGTGGCTAAGCAGTACTTACCACAATTGCTGAAGCGCTTTTTTACAACCGGTCAATGGCGATATTTTGATGCGGTACTTGATCTCATGGTGCCCCCCTTTACCTTAATGCTGTTGTTGGCTTGTTGTGTACTATTGGTTGGTTTATGGGCTGCTCATGGGGTATTGGTGTACGTAGGTGTTGTAGGTATTTTGTGCGTAATGGCCTATTCCTGTAGCGCCCTCCTGCAGACGGGAGCTTCGCTGAAAGTGTGGCGAAATTTGTTGGCTGCACCCCTATTTTTGCTATGGAAGGTGCCGTTGTCCTTGCGGTTGTTGGGTAGTCGCCAGCGTGCCTGGAAGCGTACCTCTAGAAATTCTGAGCAATAACAACGAGTTAATTGGCGCTTCGTTTTGCGATTGTATGCCTCTTATCGATCGATTAGCGGCCTGTGTCGCGTTGTTATTGCATGTCATCCCCCCTTCCTTTGTGATTGACTTCAATTTGCTTATTAAAACTAATGGTTCTCAATAAAATGAATGCTGAAGGTACATTCAGTTGCTTCCTTATCGGGGGCGATACGCTGCTGCTGGAGTGCGGTGATCTACTCATTGAATCAGGTCACTCTGTTTTGGGTATTATCACAAGGGCTCCGCGCATTGCAGATTGGGCTAATGACCGATCTATCCCTGTTATCCCTCTGGACTCGGACTATGAAGTCGAGTTGTCGAAGCAGCCGTTCGATTACCTGTTTAGCATTACCCACCTAGAAATGATCTCTGAGAGTGTGCTTGCGTTGCCCAAGCAGCTGGCCATCAACTTCCACGATGGCCCATTGCCTCGATATGCGGGCCTGAATACCCCAGCTTGGGCGTTGATGAATGGTGAATCTGAATACGGAATCAGTTGGCATGTAATGGCTCCTGGGGTGGATCAGGGGGATTTGCTCAAGCAACAAATGTTTGGCGTCTCTGCCAATGAGACATCGCTGTCTATCAATACCAAGTGCTTTGCGGCTGCCTTGGAGAGTTTCCCAAAATTGGTGAACGAACTGGTATCCGGCACGGTTCAGTGCACAGCGCAAGACCTTTCAAAAAGAAGCTATTTTGGAAAATACCAGCGCCCCGCTGGGGCCGGCGTATTGGATTGGCAGCGCTCGGCACAGGTGTTGGAGGCGCAAATTCGTGCCTTGGATTTTGGCAGTTATCTCAATTCGTTGAACTGTGCTAAAGCAGTCATTGGTAGTCAGATATTTGTGGTGGCTTCCGCCACGGCTGTAGACGTTGAAGCCACTTCGGCGGTTGGCACTGTATTGGCTATTAGTGATGAGTCTATCCAGGTTGCTTGTAGTCAGGGCGCGTTGAGCCTGACGGGCTTCAGTAGTGTGGGTGGAGAAGAGCTGTCTCCTGCGCAAGTGGCAGAACAGTGCCGGCTTGAGCCGGGCTGTGTTCTGGCTGTACCAAACATGGACGCCTTGGATAGTGTGAATGCCAAGTGTAGTCGAGCAGAAGCCTTTTGGCTTAACCGTTTAGTATCCCTGGAGTCGACTCCAGCGCCTTATGCCTCTGAGGTTTCTAGCCATCAAGCAGCAAACAGTCAATCCCTGGCCATTGATGTGCCTGCTGGATTGGTGGCAGGTGATGCCCGTGATTACGCTATCGCCGCTTTTGTGTTGTTGCTGGGTCGTCTTGCTGGCCGAGAGCAGGTCGATATTGCCTTTTCCAATGAGCAACTGCGGGCTGATGCACTGATTGCCCCTGGTTTGATGAGTGCCAATTCAATACTTCGGGCTACTGCTGAAAGTAATGGCAGCTGCCATCAGCTGATTGAGCGCGTTGGGCGGGAAATGTCTGAAACTGCCTCTCAGGGAAGTTGGTTACATGAGGTGGCAGTACGTTATCCGGAATTGCGCACCGCTGCTGAATTGAAATTGCCAGGTTTGTTGCCAGTGGGTGTTTCAGTTGGTAATGACGGTGCCGATGTGGTGCTGGAGCAGGGCAGGGTGCTGACGTTGCTTTGCACGTCATCTGGGCGGGTGCATCTGGCTTATGACGAAAACCGACTTGCCAGTGATATGGCCAGCAAGCTGGCGGGGCAGTTGGCAGCATTGATTAACAGTATGGCTGCCAACCCTGAACAGCTTGTCGCCAGTTTGGAACTGCTGTCACAGGAAGAGAAAAATCGAGTATTGGTGGAGTGGAATGATACCGAGGCGTCTTATGATAAGACCGCCTGTGTCCACCAATTGTTTGAACAGCAGGTGCAGCGCAAGCCAGAGGCCGCTGCGTTGGTGTTTGAAGATAAAGAGCTCAGCTACAGTGAACTCAACCAACGCGCCAATCAGCTTGCTCATCACTTGATGGCATTGGGTGTTGGGCCAGACACCATGGTGGGAGTGCATATAGAGCGCTCTTTGGATTTGATGGTAGCGACCCTGGGGGTGATGAAGGCCGGTGGTGCCTATGTGCCGCTGGACCCGGCGTTCCCGGCAGATCGTATTCGCTTTATGATCGAGGATTCCGCTATGCCGGTGATCCTCACCCAGTCGGCCATTGAGTCTCAGTTGCCCGCACATCAAGCGAAAACCATATCTATCGACTCCGACTGGCCGCAAATAGCGGGGTGTCCCGCTACTGCGCCGGCTGTTGATATCACGTCATCAAATCTGGCGTATGTGATTTATACCTCCGGATCCACCGGCAAGCCCAAAGGCGTCATGGTGGAACACCGCAATGCGGTGAATTTCTTTGTTGGGATGGATCGAGTCATCCCTCACGATGACAACAGTACCTGGTTGGCTGTCACCAGCCTCTCTTTCGATATATCCGTGTTGGAGCTGTTTTGGACGCTCACCCGTGGCCTGAAAGTAGTCATCTACCTGGATCGTGATAAGAAGCTATCGATGCCAGATGCGTCTTCAGTACCTATATCGGTGAGTGGGCGCCCAATGTCCTTTGGCCTATTTATGTGGGGCAATGATGATGGCCCCGGTGAAGCCAAATACCGCCTGATGATGGAGGGCTCCAAGTACTTTGACGAGAACGGCTTTAATGCGGTTTGGACGCCAGAGCGCCACTTTGGCGCCTTTGGTGGGCCTTACCCCAACCCGGCGGTAACCAGTGCGGCCATTGCCGCTGTCACCAAGAATATCTCTATTCGCTCTGGCAGTTGTGTCTCTCCGTTGCACCACCCTATTCGTATTGCTGAAGACTGGGCGGTTGTCGATAACCTCTCCAACGGGCGAGTGGCGCTGTCTTTTGCTGCTGGCTGGCAGCCGAACGATTTTGTGATCAAACCTGAAAACCACAAAAACAATAAACAGGTGATGATGGAGCAGATCGAAACCGTGAAGAAGCTCTGGCGCGGTGAAAAGGTGGCTTTCGAGAACCCCATGGGACAAATGGTAGATATCGAGACTCTGCCACGCCCGGTGCAAAAAGAGTTGCCGGTTTGGTTTACCACAGCGGGTAATCCGGAGTCCTACCGCCAGGCTGGCGAGCTGGGCGTTAATGTGCTCACCCACCTGCTGGGGCAGTCAGTAGAAGAGTTGGCAGAAAAGGTCAAAATTTATCGCGAGGCCAGAGCCAAAGCAGGCCACGATCCGGCTGCGGGCAAGGTCTCCCTGATGCTGCATACGCTGGTGGGTGATAACACCGATGAGGTTCGCGAGTTAGTCCGTCAACCCATGAAGGACTACCTGAGCTCGGCCATGAAACTGGTGCTGGATTTTGCCTGGGCGTTTCCGGCCTTCAAGCGCCCTGGCGGTGCAGACAGCAACCCGGAAGATATCGACATCAAGAACCTCAGTGCTGAGGATACCGACGCTATTTTGGAATTCGCCTTTGAACGCTATTTTGAAACCAGCGGACTGTTTGGCGACGTGGCCACTTGTGAAGCGATGATTAATCGTTGTAAGGCAGCGGATATCGACGAAATTGCCTGCTTGATGGACTTTGGTGTGGATACCAATGTGGTGATGGACAGCCTGCCATTATTGAAGCAGGTCAGGGACTTAACCAACCCATCTGTCGATACGAAAAACGCCACTGCCGATCAGTCTCTGGCAGCACAGATTCGCAGGCACGGAGTGACGCACTTCCAGTGCACGCCCTCAATGGCACGTATGCTGACCTTCGATGACGATGCCAAACAGGCGTTGGGAGAGATCGATTACATGATGGTGGGTGGCGAAGCACTACCTACCAGCCTTGC
Organism: Porticoccus sp. W117; assembly: GCF_030341905.1. Lineage (GTDB taxonomy): Bacteria > Pseudomonadota > Gammaproteobacteria > Pseudomonadales > Porticoccaceae > SCSIO-12696. Next base: position 42,324 of record NZ_JATAAF010000004.1, read on the forward strand.
CCAAGAGTTGAACGGCATTGTTAAACGCCGCGTGACCAATATGTATGGCCCGACGGAAACCACGATTTGGTCGACCACTCAGGTTATTGGTGACACAGAGTCTGTCGCTATTGGGCGGCCTATTGCCAATACCCAGATCTATATTCTGGATGAACATCGCCGCCCGGTGCCTCCAGGGGTGCCAGGGGATCTGTTTATTGGTGGCGATGGTGTGGTGCGCGGCTACTTGAATCGGCCGGATTTGACCTCGGAACGTTTTATCACCAACCCCTTTATGGAACAGGGCACTATTTACTGGACGGGCGATATGGCTCGCTACCAGGAAGATGGTGTTATCGATTTCCTTGGCCGTGTTGACCACCAGGTGAAAATTCGTGGCTATCGCATTGAGTTGGGCGAAATCGAGACGCGCATAGGCCAGTACGCTGGCGTTCGCGAAAATGTAATGCTACTGCGGGAAGATAGTCCCGGAGACCAACGCTTGGTGGCCTACTTGATGGTGGGGGATCCTGCTTTTGACATAGCAGCGCTGAAATCCCATTTGCGGGAAAAACTGCCGGAATATATGGTGCCCAATGATGTGGTGATTCTGGACGCCTTTCCGCAAACCCCCAATGGCAAGATCGACCGCAAGGCACTGCCATCACCGCAATCTTTGCAGAAGGCTCAGGTTGCAGAGTATGTGGCACCGGAAGATGGCATTGAAAAAACCATCGCCAAAGTCTGGCAGGAGACGCTACAGCTGGACAAGGTGGGTATTAACGACAACTTCTTTGACCTCGGTGGCCATTCGCTGTTGATTGTGAAAGTGCACTCGCAGCTGAAAGCAGAGCTGGATCAGCCTGTATCGCTGACGGATCTGTACCGTTGCCCGACCATCAAGTCGTTGACCGCCTTCCTCAATACAGATGGGGCAGGGGAGTCGATGAAGAAAAGCTCCGATCGTGCCCAGCGTCGACGTGCCATGATGGGTGGTAGGCGGCGTCGTGCCAGGTAGTCCTAAAAGGTAACGTAACAGGACAATAATAATAAAATAGGGATTCAACAGCGGCTTGCTTCCGCGGTAACTCAGTAAGTGATTGATACAAATGGCTAATACAGAAGAAACAACGGGCTACGATATCGCCATCGTGGGGATGGCATTGCGTGTACCTGGAGCAAACACCCCGGAAGCGTTTTGGAACAACCTACGCAATGGCGTGGAGTCAGTGGAGTTTTATGACGAAGCTGAGTTGGCGGAGCGCGGCGTTAATCCGGCGCAGCTGAAAAACCCCCATTACATTCGTGCCGGGGCGCCGTTAGACAACATGAAAGGATTTGATCCGGAATTCTTTGGTTTTAGCCCCAAAGAAGCCGGTATTTTGGACCCTCAGCATCGTCAGTTTTACGAGTGCGCCTGGGAAGCATTGGAGCGCTCTGGGCATATGCCAGGCAGTGATCAAAACGCTTTCGATGGCGCCATAGGGGTTTTTGCGGGTTGTGGCATGGGGGCCTATTTTGCCCAGAATATTCTGACCAATCAGGACTTGTTGGATTCTGTGGGCCTATTCTTGTTGCGCCATACAGGCAATGACAAAGACTTTCTTTCTACCCGAGTCTCCTACAGTTTTGACCTGAAAGGCCCCAGCGTCAACGTACAAACCGCTTGTTCCACGTCATCAGTAGCCACTCATATGGCCTGCCAGAGCTTGATTAGTGGCGAGTGCGATATGGCATTGGCTGGTGGCGTGACCATTGAGCTGCCTCATAGAGTGGGCTACCTCTACAAAGAAGGGGAAATCCTCTCTCCAGACGGGCACTGCCGTGCTTTTGATCACCGCTCCAAAGGTACGATATTTGGTAGTGGCACAGGCGTCATTGTGTTGCGCCGCTTGGAAGATGCCCTTGATGACGGCGATCACATCCACGCAGTCATTTCTGCTTCTGCGGTGAACAACGATGGCTCTGGCAAGGTGGGCTATTTGGCTCCCAGCGTCGAAGGCCAGGCCGAAGCGATTAACGAAGCACTGGCGATGGCGGATCTGTCGGCGGACGATATCGACTACGTGGAGTGTCACGGCACGGGCACGCCAGTAGGTGACCCCATTGAAGTATCTGCCTTGACGCAAGCATTTCGTGAATCATCTGAGCGCAATGGCTATTGTGGTATTGGCTCGGTAAAAACCAATATCGGCCACTTGGATACCGCTGCCGGTGTTGCCGGTATTATTAAAGCGGCGTTGGCCATTGAACACGGCGAAATACCGCCCAGCCTGAACTACGAGGCGCCGAACCCCACCATCGACTTCGACAGCAGCCCATTTTATGTCAACGACAAGCTGCGCCCCTGGCCAAAGAAAGACGGTTTGCGTCGGGCGGCAGTCAATTCGTTGGGGGTGGGAGGTACGAACGCTTTTGTGTTGCTGGAGCAAGCCCCGGAGCCCGACCCCGCCAGCGAGCCGGCCCGTGATTGCCAACTGCTGGTTATGTCTGCTCGCAACCGTAAGGCCCTGGATGGGGCCAGCGAAAAACTGGCTAACTGTTTTCAAACTGGCGCTAACGACTCTTTGGCAGATATAGCCCATACGTTGTTCGTTGGCAGAAAGCCTTTTGAACATCGCCGAGTGCTTGCGAGTGGTAGTTTGGCTGAAGCATCCCGTTTGTTGCAGGATAATGACCCCCGCCGCGTATTTACCCATATCGCCGATGAAGACGATAAATCGGTTGTCTTTATGTTCCCAGGTGGCGGTGCTCAGTACCTCAATATGGGGCGAGACCTGTATGACACCGAAGCCGTATTCCGAGAGCATTTGGATAAAGGCTTTGAGTTGCTGAAACAACGCAATGGTATCGATTTAAAACCATTGTTATTTGTTGATGAGGCAGACCAGCAGCAAGCGGCGATAGAGTTGCAAAAACCGTCCATTCAGCTGCCGGCCATCTTTATGGTGGAATATGCACTGGCCCAGTTGTGGATAAGCTTGGGGATCGAGCCCAAAGCGTTAATTGGTCACAGCATGGGCGAAAATACTGCCGCTTGTGTGGCAGGTGTGCTTTCTTTTGAAGATGCGCTGGGCTTGGTGGCACTTCGTGGCAAACTGATGGATGGCGTGCCAGAAGGGGGGATGCTGAGTGTACCTCTGTCTGCGGATGAGCTGCGACCTTACCTGTCTGATGAGCGGTTGGAGAATAAACTAGAGCTGGCTTGTATCAACAGCCCTATGCTGTCCATTGTATCTGGCCCGGTTCATTGGTTGGAGCAGCTATCACAAATTTTGGCGGCTGATGATGTAGAAGCCAAGCGTGTGCCCATCAATATTGCCGCTCATTCATCGATGCTGGATGGGATTCTTGATGTGTTTGGCGATTACCTGAAGGGTATTGGCCTGAGCAAGCCACAACTGCCTTTTGTGTCCAATAGAACGGGCACCTGGATTACGGATGAGCAGGCCACAAGCCCACAATACTGGGTAGAACACCTGCGTAATACCGTGTTGTTTGCTGCGGGCATCGATACTTTACTGGAACAGCCCGGCCGAGTATTTTTGGAAGTAGGGCCGGGTAATATCCTTGGCTCCCTGACTCGGCAAAACAGCAACGCCCCGGCACAGCGAGTGTTTTCATCGCTCAGGCACCCAGACGAAGAAGTGAGTGACGATGCCTACTTCTTAACCGTGCTTGGCCGCCTGTGGGCGGTTGGTGTTGATGTGGATAAAAGTAGTCTGTGGCCTGATGAGCATCGCCACAGGGTGCCTTTACCGACTTACGCTTTCCAGCATAAAGATTACTGGATTGAGCCAGGCAAGCTGGCTGATACCTCCCAGCGCGCGTTTGCTCAGCTGGAAAAAATCGATAATTTTGAGCAGTGGTTCAGCCAACCGGTTTGGGTTCAGCAGGGGTTGATGCCTTCCTCTCAAATTGAGCCCAGCACCTATTTAGTATTTGCTGATGACGGGCCAGTGTGCCAGCCATTGATTGCTCGGCTGCAAAACGCTGGCCACGAAGTCGTGACTGTACGCGAAGGTGATGCTTACTACCAAATAAGCCCTACGGAGTATCGCCTTTCACCAGAAGCGGGTGGTGAAGGTTATAAAGCGCTGGTCAATGATTTGGTGGCCAGTGGGAAGGTGCCTAACCGCATTGTTCACCTGTGGCTGGTAACTCAGGACGAAGTATTTCGGCCCGGCTCCAGCTTCTTCCACCGCAACCAGGAATATGGTTTTTATAGCCTGTTTTTCCTAGCCAGGGCGCTGAGCGAGCAGGGCGTGGCTGATCGTGAGATACATATGATTGTTGCGTCTAGTGGGATGCAGCAAGTACAGGGCGAGGAGCTGCCTTACCCTGAAAAATCCACAGTGCTTGGCCCCTGTAAAGTAATCCCTCGTGAGTTTCCCGGCGTCACTTGCAGTAGTGTCGATGTTTTGCTGCCCCAAGCTAAGTCGCAGCGTTTTACTTTGCTGGGCAATGGTGAGCAGGGCCGCGATGGAGAAATCGAAAATCTGGCAGAGCGGCTATTTGCCGAGGCGCAGGCTCCGGCCACTAATGGAGTGTTTGCCTATCGGAATGATAGCCGTTGGCAACAACACTACGATCACTTGCCAGCGAAGGGGGCAGAAGCTCCGGCATCCCGGGTTAAACAGGAAGGTGTCTACCTGATTACCGGTGGTTTGGGTGGTATTGGCTTTGAAATGGCCAAGTACCTGGCGGTAAATGCCAATGCACGCTTGGTTTTGGTTAACCGCAAGCCCCTGCCTGCGCAGGAAGAGTGGGCGCAATGGCTGACAACACACCCACATGACGATGCAATCAGTGTCGGTATTCGCCGAGTAAAAGAGTTGCAAGGCAGTGGTGCAGAAGTACTTGCGTTGAGTGCGGATGTAACTGATGTAGACGGCATGAGGCGAGTGTTAACAGAAGCCAAAGAGCATTTTGGTTCTATTAATGGCGTGATTCACGCTGCCGGTGTGGTGAAAGACAACCTGATTCCTGTTAAGACTCAAACTGAAATTGAAGACGTCTTTGCGCCCAAGGTTTATGGCACCTTGATATTGGATGAATTATTCCGTGATGAACCATTGGAATTTATGGTGCTGTTTTCTTCCACAAGTACCGCCATTGCGCCAGTTGGACAAACAGATTATGTGGCTGCAAATGCTTTCCTCAATGCCTACGCACAAAGCCGCAATAGTGGTAGCCAATATACGGTTGCCATTAATTGGGGAATCTGGAATGAAGTTGGCATGGCGGCAGCAACCGCTCGGGATATGGGCTTTGCCCCACAAAAGGCGGAGTCGCACAGTGAGTCGGCGAGCCACCCATTATTTGAACAGCGTGTTGCTGTTATTGATGGTGGTCAAGAAACGCAAATTCTTCTCGGCCACTTTTCACCCAAAACAGACTGGTTTCTGGATGAACATCGAACGGCTGATGGGCAGGCTATTCTTCCCGGTACGGCCTATATCGAGCTGGCAAGGGCGGCGTTGGCAGAGTGTGGCGAGCAAGCGCCTTTTGAAATTCGTGAGCTAATGTTCTTTCGGGCTCTTTACATTGCCGATGAAGAGTCTCGTCAAGTGCGTGTGAAGTTGCAAAAAACTGAGCGCGGTTACCAGTTTGAAGTACAGAGTGAGCAGACTCAAAACGATGGGGCCAAAGGTTGGCAACGCCATGCCCAGGGCGCAATTGTTTTTAAATCTGTCATGCAGCCACAATCAGTTGTGCTTGAAGATATTCTGGCACGCTGTAATTTACAGCCTGGTAACAACAATGCTCCTGCGATACGCAGCCGACAGCAAGATCATTTGGATTTTGGCCCTCGTTGGCATGTGATACGCCAACAGGCTTATGGTGATAACGAAGCTGTAGCACAGTTGAGTCTGGACTCTGAATACAGCAGTGACTTAGAGCATTTTAAATTGCATCCAGCCTTGCTGGATCTGGCTACTGGCCATGCCATGGAATTGATTTCCGGCTACGCCAGCGGTGACAAAGCAGAGAATTTGTGGGTGCCAGTTTCCTATGGCAGCTTCCGGTATTTCCGCCCTCTCGGTGACAGTTTATTTAGCTGGGTGCGTACCCCGCGCCCAGTTAGTGTGGATGACGATTTTGCCAGTTTTGACGTCACCTTGCTGGACGCAGCGGGTCAGGTACTGGCGGAAGTATCACAGTTGACCATTAAAAGGCTGGAAGGGAAGGTGGATTTTTCTGCCACAGAGTCGCTGTCTTCTGAAGAATTAGAGCTGGAGCCTGATGCAAGTGCTGCCAGTGAAGTGCGCCAGTTGTCTCCCGCAGAGATGGCTTTTCAACACAACCTTTCCCAGGGGATTTTGCCGGCGGAAGGCACTCGGGCACTGTCGAACATATTGCAGTCGCACAGTGCTCCGCAGGTTATTGTCAGTTCTTTGGATATCGAGGGTTTGGTGGAAGAAGCTGGAGCCGCTGCTGCGTCTTTGCAGGCTGATGGTGATGCGACCAAATTCGCTCGTCCGGACCTCGACAACGACTACGTGGAGGCGAGAGACGAAATTGAGCGCACCCTGGTTGGCTTCTGGGAAGAGCTCCTGGGTGTTGATCAGGTTGGCGTAGAGGACAATTTCTTTGACCTTGGCGGCCACTCGTTGGTAGCCGTGCGACTGTTTTCAAAAATTCAGCAAACCTTCGATTTGGATTATCCGATTTCGGTGCTGTTTGAAGCGCCAACGATTGCCGGTTGTGCAGAGATGATACGACAGGTAATTGGGGATGTGCCTGGCAGTGATTCCACCGAGGCAAAAGAGCCCAAACACCAGACCCGTTATACCCATTTGGTGCCTATGCATTCTGGTAAAGCCGGAGAAAAAACGCCGTTCTTCCTGGTTGCAGGCATGTTCGGCAACGTTCTTAACCTTCGTCACCTAGCACATCTAGTTGGTCAAGATCGAGCCTTTTACGGTTTGCAGGCGCGTGGCCTCTATGGAGACCACGAGCCACATGAAACCTTTGAGGAAATGGCGAGAGATTACATTGCCGAAATGAAAGCGGTGCAACCTCGCGGCCCCTATATGCTGGGTGGATTCTCTGGTGGTGGCATAACAGCATTCGAAATGGCCAGGCAATTGATGGATCAAGGGGAGGAGGTGGAAAAGCTTATCCTCCTTGATACTCCTCTGCCTTGGATGCCAGCATTGAGCTCCGTGGATCGCGTGGCTATTCATTGGCAGAAGCTTAAATCCAAAGGACCTGCTTATTTTGCTGAGTGGGCTGTAAGCCGCTACAAATGGGAATTGGATAAGTTCCGGAAGCGTTACGACTCTCCGCAAGAAACGCAAACCCCTACAGGCGATTTCCAGTCGGAAAGAATCGCTGTCGCATTTTATGAAGCGCTGGATCGCTACGATTTGAAACCCTTGGACCTTGACATCGTATTGTTCAGGCCCAAACCAGAAAAAGCTTTTGATCTGCCTGGTGGCCGTGTATTGAAATCTGACATGAGATTGGCAATTCATGATAACGGTTGGAATGACTACGTAAAAAGCGTAGAAGTGCACGAAGTGCCTGGAGATCACGACGGTATGGTTTTGGAACCAAGTGTTAGAGTTCTTGCAGCGAAATTTCAACAGTGTCTAGGCGCTTAAAAGTATGATGAAAACTTTTGCTTCAAAAAGGGACGAGCAATGAAAGTTGCGGTTGTCACTGTAAACTACAAGACCGCCGATATGACGCTTGAGGCCGTAAGTGCAGCAATTGGGGCGCTAGGTCATATTGATGATGAGTGGTCGATAACCATTGTCGATAATGACTCAGGCGACGGCAGCTACGAGAAAATGAAAAATGCTGTCGATCAAAGACGCTCTGATGGATTGGCTGGCTGGGAATCGGTTTTTGTTCTGCAATCCGGCAATAACGGGGGTTTTGGTGCGGGAAATAATTTTGCGATAAAAAAATACCTCGACTCAAAAAATCCACCTGAGTACTTTTATCTGCTGAACTCTGATGCTTTCCCAGATTCCGACGCTATCCAGAGATTGCTGGACTATATGGATGAAAACCATAAGCTTGGAATGGCAGGTAGCTATATTTACGGTGTTGATGGAAAACCACATATTACCGCATTCCGGTTTCCATCTATTTGGGGAGAGCTCGAAGGCGGAGCCTGTCTTGGCATAATTACCAAGCTGCTAAAAAACTATACAGTGCCTATTGGAATTCCAGATCAACCAGCCCAGGTTGATTGGGTTGCGGGGGCCAGCTTGATGATGCGCAGAGAAATGCTGGAAAAGGTGGGTTTGTTTGATGAAACTTTTTTCTTGTATTTTGAAGAAACCGATCTGTGCCGGCAGGCGGCGTTAAAAGGCTGGAAGACTCACTACGTGCCTGCGAGTAAGGTGGCACATATAGGATCTGCATCCACCAAAATTAAAGAGTCATCAGATGATGCCCAGGAAGGGCGCGCCAATACTGTTCGGCTACCTTCATATTGGTTTGAATCAAGAACACACTACTTCAAAAAAAATCATGGCAAGCTATATACAATCGTAGCGACTGTATTCCGTGTTTTGGGATGTGGTATTTGGTTTTGTAAACGCTTGATTTCCAAAGATCGAAATCACGTGCCGCCGCACTTTGTTCGCGATCTCATTGCTCACACTAAGGTTTAGCTTATGTCGGAGCCAAGCGTATCAATGAGTAGCTCTGTGAACACACCTAATGCCCTGGGCTTTGTTGCTATCGGCCGCAATGAAGGCGAGCGTTTAAAAAACAGCCTCTTGGCAATGCGTAAATATGCGGTTAACTCACCGATTGTGTATGTTGACTCAGGCTCAGATGATGGCAGTGTAGCTTTCGCGTTATCACTGGGCGTTTTAGTGGTAGAGCTAGACACCTCGATACCATTTACTGCAGCTCGAGCCAGAAATGCAGGCTTTGAAAAGTTGCTGTCTGCATTTCCAGAGCTGGAGTTTGTTCAGTTTATGGATGGTGACTGTGAGCTTGAGCCTGGTTGGATCGAGTACGCTTTAGCTGAATTTTCCAGGAGTACAGACATGGCCATTGCCAGCGGCCGTCGTTCTGAAAAAAACCAAGATGTTTCTGTTTACAACCGGCTAATGGATGTGGAGTGGAATACGGCTATAGGAGAAGCTAAGGCTGTGTTGGGAGATATGATGGTTAAAGTCGATATCTTTCGGGAAGTGGGCGGGTTTTCAGATGAAATTATTGCTGCTGAAGATGATGACTTCTGTATACGTACACGTGCGCAGGGATACAAAGTGTACCGACTGGACTGTCCGATGAGTCGGCACGATGCAAATATTCTTCGCATACGCCAATGGTATAAACGCGCTGTGCGCGGGGGTTACGGCTTTGCCAATATCTGGCATCTACATGGTCGTGGGCCAGAGAAGTATTTTTTCAGAGAAGTGTTAAGCGCTTTATTCTGGGGCGCATTAATACCATTGTTGTTATTAAGCTCCTTGTTTTTATCCCCATTTTTCACCCTATGTGTATTGTTCTTATACGGTATATCCATTGGCAAAATGCTGCTAGGGAATCTTAGAAAGAAATTGGGGTTTCGTACGACTTTTGTTTATGGGTTTTTAATTTTAACTGCGAAAATCAGTGAGTTTGCCGGAATGGCCAACTATATGGTGGGGCAGTTGTCTCGCCGCCGGCAAGAGCTGATTGAGTACAAGTAATGGATGCTAAAGAAAATAAGTTAAGGGTTGGCTTTATTGGCGTAGGTAATATATCTAGCCATCACAAGCGAACCGTTACGATGCTGGAGAATGTTGATCTGGTTGCGGTCTGTGACTTCAATAACCATGCTGCTAACCAATTTATATCCGATTGCCAGAGTGTCCAGGTTTTCGATGATGCCGATAAAATGCTGGCAGAAGCAAACCTGGATGTTGTGCATGTACTTACTCAGCCAGATAGCCATTATCTTTTGGCTAAGAAAGTACTTGAGGCGGGGTGTCATGCGGTAGTGGAAAAGCCTATCGCACTCAATTGTGAAGATGCTCGTGAGCTAATTGAAGTCGCAGAGAATAATAGCGTCACTATTAGTGTTAATCACAACTTTATTTATTCCACGCCCTATAAAAAACTGCAAAAAATTGTAAGCAGTGGAGATATTGGGCCAATAAAATCCATTCGCGTGGTATGGAAAAAACATCTGCCACCGATTGATACTGGCCCTTGGAATTTATGGATGCTAAGGCAGCCAGATAACTTGTTGTATGAAACAGCAGTGCATACTGTGTCGGAGTTGCTTGGGGTTCTTGGTGGCGACTCCAGCGAAACAATGGATATCGAGTTTGTTGACCTGTTTGGGCGCAAGAAATTCCCCACGGGAGGTTTGTACTATAGCCGTTGGAGTATTGCCGGTAGACAGAAGCAAACGGCCATTAAAATAGATATTGCCGTCGATCAGGGTTATGAAGAGCACTATGTAGAAGTGGAAGGTTTATTCGGCGTAGCTCGAGCTGATATAGAGAAAGATATTTGCACCCTTGATCGACACTCAGGTAAATCTATAGATGGTGAGCGTTTGGCCGTTAACTGGCGCTCGGCGTTTAGCCGCTTAGCGCAATCGACACAAACCTATTTTCGTTATGCAGTCTCGAGAGTTATTAAGTCTATTGGGGGTGGGCCATACGAGATATGTATGAGTAGTGGTATCAAAGCTTGCTACGAAACGATTCGATCTAACACGCATGATTACCAAGGATCGACAGGTTTATTTGCTCTTCAAGTTATTACTATGCTCGAGCGAATTCGAAAGTTCGCTAATCCGACCATTCAAGCAGATGAAAAAATCTTTCTGGAAGCGCTTTCGCAGAGTGTGGTAGATCAGAACTCTGCTTCAGGTACTACTCCGACGGTTTTGGTTATTGGTGCTACAGGTTTTATTGGTAAGGCACTTTTAAAAAGCTTTGTTCGCCAGAAAATATCTGCACGGACCTTGGTGAGAAATCCATCTGCTCTAACTGGCGTAGTGCCTCAGGAAAGTATTGACGTTGTTGTTGGGGATTACAGGGATGAAAGTATTTTACGAACAGCCCTCGAGGGAGTTGAGAGTGTTATTCATCTTGCGGTTACCCCTGCAAATAGCTATCCAGGTTATGTTGCAAATAATGTTGACCCCACTAAAAAATTGATTGATCTGTGCCAAAAATTAGGGATAAAACGATTTATCTACTCAGGAACGATTGACTCTCTGCACCTTGGTCCTTCAGCCGGTTTAATTAGTGAGAACGACGGTATTGATAAGCAAATTCAACGCCGCAACAACTATGCGCGCAGTAAAGCTGATATAGAGCAGTACCTAGCTAAGAAGTACCGTGATGAAGGGTTTCCCGCAGTGGTAGTTCGGCCTGCAATAGTTATTGGCGAAGGTGGAGCGATAACACACTTGGGTGTTGCGAATTGGTTTGGCCTCGGCGTTTGTCGTTACTGGGGTAAAGGCGAAAATCTTCTTCCCTTTGTTTTGGTTGATGATGTGGCGAATGCCATCGCTGCAACCCTCCATGCGGAAGGAGTAGTGGGGAAAAGCTACAATTTGTCTGCAGAGCCAAGCCTCAGTGCGCGTGATTATGTTCAACAAGTAGAGGTAATGCTGAAGAGCCGCATTGATGCTAAATCCAGTCGGGCTTGGTTGTTGTATACCCAAGATATGATCAGATGGGCCGTTAAGCGTTTGGTGGGTCATCCGGATGGTGAACGAACGCCTTCACTACATGATTGGCAATGTCGTGGCCAATACGCTCACTTTGATACCAGCAATGCTCGCCAAGATTTGAATTGGCAGCCCGAAAGCCGTCGTGAAGAGCTGATTCGTAAAGGAATTGAAGAGCCTTTGTCTCAGCAATACGGTGAAAAACAGTGGTCGTAAGTATTCCTTGTCTCAATATGTTTTCTGAAAAAGCAGTAATGCTTCGAGTATTTGCTTCGTGAATATACTTATAACCGGTGCAGCAGGCTTTATAGGTCAGAGAGTGGTGAGAAAGGCATTGAATGCTGGCCATGGTGTTATTGGTGTGAGCCGAAGGGATGTGTCTCAACTTCCCCAGCATGGAAATTTGCAGTGGATAAACGCTGATCTAAAAACGGAGTTGTTGGATGTTTCGGGCAAGAACCTGGATGTTGTTATCCACTTGGCTGCTGACCTGTCCAGCAACCAGGAACAGAGTGATGTTGTAAACTCTGCAATCACTAAAAATATATTGGCTTCCATGGATAAGGCTGACCTAAAAAAATTAGTGCTAATGGGAAGCCTCTCTGTCCTGGATTACAAAAAGTTGCCAGTGCTTTTTACGGTCGATGAGAATATTCCCATATGTGAAACTGATGAGAATTTAGGAGATTACGCTTTGATGAAGCGTAACGAAGAGTTGACTGTAAAAAAGTGGGTGAGTGGCGATAAACGCGTAACGGTACTTCGGGCTGGGTTGGTTTATGACGCAGAGAATTTATCCACAGCTCATGCTGGTCTGTTAGCCGGTAGACTTGGAATAGTCGTTTCTCATAAAGGGCAGGTTCCGCTGATAAATGTTGAGAGGTTAGCCTCCGTAACAATCGCTGCTGCAGAAAACACAAGAGTGACACAGTGTGAAGCTTTGCACGTCTTGGATGATGAACTGCCGAACCAGAAGCAATATCTCTATGAACTCAAGAAAAGAGGTTTGCTATCTCGCTTCATAATACCTTTACCATGGTGGCTATTCTCTACATTTTGTGCATTTGTTAGGTGTGCTTTAGGCTTTTCTGGGCGCAAAAAATTACCCGATAGTTTTTGTGGGAATAGCGTTAGTGGTCGTTATAAACCATTGCAGTTTTCTTCCCAGAAAGAGGCATAATTTTTGGATGGTTTCGGTTGCAGTAATACAAATATTAATTCTTGATCAAGAATTTAAAGTTTTTATAAAGTGAAGGTGGCTTAGTGCGTCTAGCGTATTTTACCAATAGTTACCCAAGAGCAACCGACACATTTATTCGTCGAGAAGTTGTTGGTCTGCGTGAAAGGGGCTTTTCTGTAAGCACATTCTCTGTCCATAAGGTGGGGCTGGCCCACGATGTGGATGAAGAAGTTGTCAAAGAAAAATCCAATACACACTATTTATTCCCTACTAATTATTTATTTTTATTATTAAAAAATATTAAGCTGTTGGTTTGTTCTCCAGTGCGTTACTTATCAACAATATTGTTAGGCCTGAAAACCGCTCGACCAGGGGCGAAAGGTTTTTTGTTGCAAGTTTTTTACTTTCAAGAAGCTGTTCTGTTGGCTTGCGAACTCCGAAAAGGCGGCATAGAGCACCTGCATAATCATTTGGGTGATAATAGTGGAACAGTAACGCTACTGGCATCAAAAATGACCGGAATACCATACAGCATCAGTATTCACGGCCCGCACATTTTTTTTGATGCTCTTCATTGGGCTTTGGCTGAAAAATTAGCTAATTCAGAATTTGTTTCTTGTATAGGGCATTTTTGCAAGAGCCAAATGATGCTTTATACGCAGGAAGATTCTTGGAATAAACTAAAGATAGTTCGCTGTGGTATACGCCCGGCAGAATTTCCTTTTTTGCCTCCAGAGACCAGTGCTAAAAAGATGTTGTATGTCGGACGGCTTTCTTCTGAGAAGGGACTGCCAATTCTTTTCGAGAGTATGGTTTCTCTGCTGAAGTCGGGGCGCGACTTTGAACTGCATATTCTTGGCGATGGTGAGGAGCGTGCAGGTCTTGAGACTTTGGCGATTGAGTTGGGCTTGTCGGAAAGGGTTATATTTCATGGCTTTGCCAATCGATCGCAGGTGAGAGAGTGGCTGTCCATGGCGGATATTTTTGTGCTACCCAGTTTTGCAGAAGGGATACCGGTTGCTCTTATGGAGGCAATGGCCTGTGGAACTCCGGTGATTGCTACATACGTAGGCGGAGTGATTGAACTTGTGAGAGACCGAGAAACAGGTCTTGTTGTATCGCCATCAGATGTTTCTGGCCTGTCAGAGGCAATTGCCAGCTATCTGGATGATGATGAGCTTTGCCTACACGTAGCAAGCAACGCCAGACGAGTAGTCTGTGAAAAATTTGATATAGATAAGCAAGTAGATAAATTGGCTGCGCTATTTAAAAAGTATGAATAATTCTGAAGAAATGTCAGTAGCTATTGTTGGTTGTGGTTTTGTGGCTGACTACTATATGGCAACCATTGAACATTATCCACACATCAATATAGCGGGCGTGTTTGATATTGATGCCAAGCGTTTGAAGACGTTCTGTGATTTTTACCAGCTAGATGCTTATGAAAGCTTTGAAGCCATTCTCGCTAATTCGAATATCAATATTGTTTTAAACTTGACAGATCCTCGATCTCACTACGAAGTGTCTAAGCAATGCTTAGAAAAAGGTAAAAATGTATACAGTGAAAAACCCCTGGCTATGTCCTATGAGGATGCCAAAGAGCTTGTTTGTTTGGCAGAAAAAAAAGGGCTTCATATACATTCTGCTCCCTGTAGTTTGTTTGGTAATTTGGCACAGACGCTGAAATCTGCGGTGTCTGGAAAGGTTTGTGGTGATATTCGCTTGGTTTATGCTGAGTTAGATGACGGAATGATCCACAAGCAGCCTTATAAAATGTGGGTTAGCAAAAGTGGTGCTCCCTGGCCTTATAAAGATGAATTTGAGGTGGGTTGCACCCTTGAGCATGCAGGGTACTACCTGGCATGGTTGGTTGCTATGTTTGGCCGTGTCGAAAAAGTTATTGCCTTTTCAGATTGCCTCATAAAAGAAAAAGTGCATGACCAAGAATTAACTCCCAAATACACGGCAGATACATCGCTAGCAACTCTGGTGTTTTCTGAGGGCGTTGTTGCTCGATTGAGCACTACAATTGTTGCTCCTAGCAAGCGTTCTCTGCAGGTGATTGGTGAAAAAGGAGTTCTGGAGGTGGATGATTGCTGGAATAATAATGGATCAGTCTATTTTAGGCGCCTAATAACTATTCGTCGAAAAACATTTCTTTCTCCGATTCGCAAAAAACTGAAGAGTGTGTGCGGAGAGAAAATGCCGACCACGTCTGGCGGGAAAACTAAAATGGATTTTTTGTTGGGCGTTGACGGCCTGAGAAAAACCGTTTTAGGCGAGAAAAGTAAGGCCGATAGTCAGTTTGCTCTTCACGTGAATGAAGTCGCGCTTGCGCTTCAATATTCAGGGCGGGATGGCGTGCTGTATCGCCCTGAAAGTGAATTATCTTCTCATTGTAAGAAATAAGGAAAAAATGTGGCTGAAGCACGACTAAAAGTCTTACTAATTGTGGAGCAGTGTAACCCTGATTGGTTTTCAGCTCCACTCGTTGGCTATCGGCTTTATGAGTCGATTAGGCAGCATGTTGATGTAACCTTGGTGACCCATGAAAGGAATCGAGAAGCGCTTGAGAAAGCATGTCCAGATGCGAATGTTTTTTTTATTAAGGAAAGTCGACTAATTAGTGCTTACGAACGAATTGTTAAGCGTATTAGTACAATAAGGGATCGAATTATATGGCCGATTTACAACTCCTTTGGTTATTTTATATACGGTGATTTCGACAATAAAGTGTATCGCACCTTTAAGCGTGATATCGAAAAAGGCAAGTATGACGTTGTTCATTCATTAACTCCAGTGATGCCTCGCTACCCAGTGAAAATAGCGAAAGTGTGCGATGAAACACCATTTGTTATTGGCCCAGTAAATGGCGGCGTTCCCTTCCCTAAAGGATTCAAAAAAGTAGCGAGTCAAGAATTTGCCTATTTTAATTTTATTCGTATTTTTGGCCGATTTCTGATTCCCGGATATAAGAGAACCTATAAAAAAGCTCGTTATGTGCTTTCCGGGTCTAGTTATACCAAAGGATTGGTTGAGAGGACCTTCGATTTAAACCCAAAGAAGGTTGGGCTGTTTTTTGAAAATGGTGTAACGGAAGAGTTCTTGTCGCAAGGGAGGAAGAATTTATCTGAGAGAAGCTTGAACCCCGAAAAGGTTACCTTAATATTTGTTGGCCGCCTAGTGCCATATAAAGGTGCAGATATGCTGCTAGAAGCGGTCGGTCAGTTAGATTCAGCAGTTAAAGAAAAGATTAACTTACTGATTGTGGGTGATGGGCCAGAGATGCCGAAACTGCGTGAAATGGTTAGGGAGCTAGGTCTTGAAGAACTTGTTGAGCTGTGTGGTTGGGTATCACAAAGCCAGACGCTGGATTACTACCGAAGGTCGGATATTTTTTGTTTCCCCTCTGTTCGAGAATTTGGCGGCGCAGTTGTGTTAGAGGCAATGGCGAATGCTCTTCCTTGCATTGTTGTAAATAACGGGGGTATCGGAGAGTTTGTTAACGAAAAAGTAGGCTTTAAGGTAGAGCCTAAGTCGAGGGAGTATGTGATTAGTGAAACAGCAGCTTCTATAGAGGTATTAGTTAGAGACGCTGAAATGAGGCTGTCGATGTCTCGTGAGGCGATGCGTTATGCTGAAGATCAGTCATGGAATAAAAAGTCTAGGTTTGTAGCTGATGTGTATAAGTCGGTTGTAACGGAAACGGTATGAGTCTCTAAATGTTGGTGTATATAAAAGCTTTTGTTGTTCTTTCCGGGTTTTTTGTTATTGCATCAACTCTTAATCGATTCTTTCATGGAAAAGATCTGGATGAGTTGGGATTCTTTGGTGTCAACACTAAAAAGATAATAATTGTTTGGCTGTCAATTACGGCTTGTGTCTTTGTTTTGCAAAGTATTTGGTTGTTATACATTGGTGTAATTGTTGCTTCGCTTTCCTTAAGAAAAAACCCAGATAATGATGTTTTGTGGTTTGTATTCTTCCTGCTAATCATGCCACTTTATGAGGCTCATATACCAGGTTTTGCCGGAATTGAGTATCTACTAGGGGTTAGTTATCTATCGATAGTCTCTCTTTGTTTCTTATTTCCGAAGTTCTTGGAGTTCAAGAACGATAAGTCAAAAAACCCATTCGGCCAGCTATTTCAAGATAAATGCATCGTCATATTATATCTCTTGGTTATTTTTCAAGGGTTTAGAGATAATGCCAGTGTCACAGGTTCTGTGAAGCTGGCGCTTGTCGCATTTTTTGAAGTTATTGTTCCGTACGCTGTTATCAGTAGATTGTCTATTGATAAAAAAATTCTGGACTCTGTATTCGTTGTGATCCTTTTAACAGGGTTGTTTGGGGCTCTAGTAAATGTCTTTGAGTTTCTAAGAGGATGGCAGCTGTATCGAGGAACAAGCTTTATTGTTGGATCTTCATCAATTACAGAGTCAACTTTCATGTACCGGGGAGGGTATTTAAGAGCATCTTCCTTGTTTGTTCATTCCATTGTTAATGGCTATTTTATGGTGGTTTCACTGGGTGCTTGGTACTTTTGTGCCAAACGATTCTCGCCCAGTTTCTTATTCAAATACGGAACGCTCTTTTTACTATTAGCAGGCTTGTACTGTACCTCTTCTCGAGGTCCCTGGGTTGGGGCGGCATTGTTCTTTGTTGTAGTCACTGTATTTCTTGGTAAGAATAGGTTCAGAAACTTAGCTTATTTAGGTGTGTTTGGTCTGGTTTCTGTATTTGGCCTGATTCTTTTGGGACAGAAAGAGCGTTTTTTAGAGTTGCTCCCGTTTATTGGTAAGGAAGGTGTGGATTCATATCGATCCAAGCTTATTGAGAATGGGTTAGAGGTCTTTTACAGGAATCCACTTCTGGGGCAATCAAGTGGGAAATACTTAAATGAACCCGAAATGTTGGCGCTGATTCAGGGGGAAGGCATTATCGATATTGTCAACAATTACATAGCTCTTCTTTTGGATTATGGGCTTTTCGGGTTCCTTCCCTACGTGCTTTTGTTTTTATCTTTGATGATCGCAGTTAACCGTGTGAGAAAAAATTCTGATGATAGAACTTTTTTGGTTTCTTCAGTGCTCATAGGGTTGTCAATTTCCCACCTTTTTATTATGGGAACGGTTAAGGATCTTGGGCATATCAAACCATTGTCTTACATGATACTTGCGATGATGGTTGGTGTTGGGGTGCTTCCAAAATTAAGAGGTGCAAAGTGAAATCTGCTGCTGAGAGATTGTTTAGGGCCCTATTGTTGCTTGTTTCTGCAATGGGGCTTTTTGCTATGCAGTCTGCAGCAAACCCCTCGCTCAAAGATCAGAGTTCGATAGGGATGGGGTTGAGCGGGATTGCAGATTGGTCAACACAGTTTCCTTTTCTGAATATTATGCGATCCTCTAGAGAGTGGTATGACTGGGATAGGAATAGCCCTGAAGGGATTGTTGTAGACGAGTATGGTGAGTTGGTTAGTGTAGAAGCAGGGGTTCGGCCGGCTGTTGTTTTTTTAACAAATATAGAAGAGCACCCAATTGTTTATGACAGATACATTGTTCGCTGGAAAGGTGCTGGAGGTATAGAGTATGACTGGTGTGCAAAGAAAGTAGGGGAGTCGAATGGTGGAGATGTTATTGAAACTAGAGAAGATAGCTGCCTGATTCGTGTTTCAAGCTTTGATCCTTCAGACCCGATTAGAGAGATAGAGGTTGTTCCAGCAAAATTTATAGAAAACTATGACAGAGGCGAGGTTTTCAACCCTGATTTTCTGGCAAATATTGGAAGATTTCGCGCATTGCGTTTTATGGACTGGATGATCACGAATGGCTCTACTCAGAACCTGTGGTCCGACAGGCCGACACCTAAACACAGGAGCTTTGCGCAAAAAGGTGTTCCGATTGAATATATGGTGCGATTAGCTAACGAACTTGGTTCAGATCCATGGTTCAACATGCCGCATTTGGCTACTGACCAGTACATCAAAAATTTTGCCGAAGTTGTTCAAAATAGCCTAGATAAAAATCTGACGGCTTATGTCGAATACTCAAATGAGGTTTGGAATTGGTTATTTCCCCAGTCTCAATACGCATTAAAGGCATCTAGGGAGCTTTGGGATAAAGAAGGTGATGCCTACATGCAGTGGCATGGTATGAAAACAGCAAACATATGCAAGATCTGGAAAAACGAAGTATTTCTAGAGGAAAAGCATCGAGTCAATTGTGTCTTAGGTGCACATGCTACATGGCCTGGTCTTGAAACATCCTCTTTGGATTGCCCTTTGTGGAAGGAAAATAAAGGCTCTTGCCAAGATCATGGTATAGATTCTGTCGCGATAGCTGCATATTTCACGGGTTGTATCAATACTTATGAGAATGACTTGGGTCAACGCAAAGTAGAGGAGTGGCTCAATGAAAGCGATGGTGGCTTGCAAAAGGCATTTGAACAAGCGTTTGATAGCCGTCATTTTCCCTGTGAGTTCAGTGCTGCAGAGATGGAGAAAGTATATGCCTACCATGTTGGTGTTGCCAGGAGTCGTGGGTTGCAAGTACTAGCTTATGAGGGGGGGCAACACATCACTGGTAATTTTGAAGAAACACAGACAGATCAGCGCTTTATTGCACTCCATATCGGTTTAAATAGAGATGAACGGATGCGTCGTCTTTATGAGAGAAATTTTAAGAGTTGGAGAGATGCTGGTGGAGGGCTGTTTTTCCATTTTGTTGATGTTTCGGTGCCAGGCCAATATGGCAGTTGGGGAGCTTTAGAATACGTCACCCAGCCTACATCACCTAAGTGGGAGGCCCTACTAAATATGAACGCTCAGCCTTGCTGGTGGGATCACTGCGTAGAGAATAAATAGTCGGGTAATGAGTGATAGGGGTGGTCTGGGAATAAATAATGAGAATTGAAGAGTTAACTTTTTTTAGATTTCTGGCAGCTTCTATCGTAGTTATCTTTCATTTTGGGAAAGACTTGGAGGGTATACCTGGTTTTTTAAGATCAGGCCCAGAGATGGTGACCTTTTTCTTCGTGCTTTCTGGTTTTGTTATGGGGATATCTTATTTCAATAAGCCGGTGGTTGCTACGAAGTATTTGTGGGCTCGGTTTTCTCGTATTACACCAGTATATTTCTTAGCCCTTGGGCTTGTTTTGGCATCAATGGTGCTATCTCATCAAAGCATTAACCCTATCGCACTATTGCTTAACGTTACTTTTCTACAGTCTTGGGTTTCGCCTTTTCCTCTTTCATTGAATGGGCCTGGTTGGTCTTTGTCGGTTGAGGCGTTTTTCTATTGTGCCTTTCCCTTAATTTTGATTTGCATTAAACAGTTATCTCTCACTTCAAAGGCGGTTCTTGGGATTGGATTGGGTTTTTGGGTGGCTGTGCATTTGGCGACAACCTATGTTTTATCGAGTGACGGGTATGAAGGCTACCCATCCTTTTCTCATGACATGATTTACTATTTTCCGCCCACTCACCTGTGTAGCTTTATCTTGGGAATTGCTGGTGCTATTTGGATTTATGAACAGAAAAGTACGGTCAATAAAAATTCATGGTTAACAATAGCTGTTGTAGTGGTGTGTTTTTCTATTGTTGTCATATTGAATAATAAGCGACCTATAGAGGAATATTTTGGCCTAAGCTTGGCTTTTGGATCGAGTCTTCTGTCACCACTATTTTTGCTCTTTATTGTTTTAATCGCTTGGTGTGATTCAAGGCTAATTGCTCTTTTTAGAAGCTACCCTTTGGTGCTTCTGGGGGAGGCCAGTTATGCGTTTTATATTTTACAAAAGCCAGTGCACATACTGTACGAAAAATACATGCCGAGAGAGATTTTGACGAATGAATGGATAAGCTTTAGCGTCTTCTTTTTATTGTTAACAGGAGTATCCATTTGTGTATTTTACTTTTTTGAAAAACCAATGAATAATTTTTTACGACATAGGGTTCCCGCCTGGTTTTCAAAGCAGAAAAGTGTGCTTACTGAAGCACCTTAAACCGCGTAGTTGTCTATGTCCTGATAGCCTTAAAGTGGGCTATACTTCTAGCCGCATTTTTCAGTGCTGAAGTGGTGTTGCCTCACGCTTATGGTCTGGGAAATAGTTAAAATAAGAGAGCAGCCAAGATCACATGGTGCTTCATGGTGTCCAGATAAGCATATAGCTGCTATTTATCATTAAGTTCTTATCCAATCTTCCGGGTGATAACGGCGGGAGATTCAGTGTGGTTTATCTTTAAATCACACTAGTTAGCTTTTATGGGGAATAATTAGATATGGCTGACAAGGGTGTTGGTGTTGTACGCGCGCCGGTATGTAATAAAAAACCTGCTTTAAAAACAATGAGTAATGATGGGTTGGCTGGTAAGGATCTACGTTATGTAGAGAGTAAGCGTGTTGATATAGAAGCAGTCAAAGGTTATCTAGAGATTAGCTGCGAGCATAACCACTGGTCTAACTTTGGCCCGGTCTCCCTGCTGTTGGAAGAATACATCGCTGAGTTACTCGGGCTAGAAAGTGGTTTGAAAGTTGTTATGTGCGCTAATGCAACAGCTGCTATGCACGCTTTGGTGACCTTAGAGGAAGTTAAGCAAGGGAGTAGCCAGCGATGGGGGGTATCTTCGTTTGGTTTTTACAGCTGCATTCAAGGGCCACTTCAGAAAGCAGTCGTTTATGATTGTGATGAGGCGGGCCTTCTTGATTTGAATATGGTGGGAGCAGATTCCGTTGACGCTCTCATCATGACTAATATGTTTGGTGCGCATAGAGATATTGAAAAATATCATAAATACGCTAATGATAATAATAAATTTTTATTGATAGATTCTGCACTGGCCTTTGGTTCACATAAGCACGTAGCGAATGAATGTATAAGTTTTCACCATACAAAGCCGTGGGGATTTGGAGAGGGTGGCTGCGCGATTGTTCTGGCCGATGACGAAAAACTGTTTCGCTCGTTGATTAACTTCGGATCCGGCTTGGAGTCATCCCTGAGCCGCCATGCTGGCAATGGCAAAATATCAGATGTTTCTTGCGCATATATACTAGCCAGGTTAAGGCAGATGGAAGTGCTTTCGCCACTTTACCAAGCTGAATATGAAAGGATCAAAGCTATTGGAACGGATCTTGGTCTGCAGGTCTTAGGTGGTAATGTTCAGCACCCAGGCATACCTTCGAATGTTCCCTTTATATCGCAGGCACCTTTAGGTGATATAGAACACCCGGTATTGCCGACAGCTCGCTATTATCAACCATTGGAAAATACGCCAGTCGCCTCTTCTATATACGAGCGTATACTGAATATTCCATGCCACCCTCAAATGGCGACGCTTTCTGACGATGCAATATATTCTTCCTTAGAAGGAATTCTAGAGAAATCAAATGGTTGATGTTTGGTTTTTGATCGGTATGGAAAAGTTAATAATAAAATGAAAGTTCTAATGCTCGCTGCTGAGTGCAACCCTCAATGGCACTCGTTACCAGCCCTAATATATGAATATTACTGTGCCCTCAATAAGTTAGTAGATATTACACTCGTTACACATATTCGTAATAAAGAACACTTGCAACCTTGCCTGCCTAAAAATGCTTGTGTGACATATATAGATACAGAGGTGATTTCCAAGCCCCTTCACAAGTTATCAATGGCTCTTAGCGGTGAAGAAAATAAATCGATGACGTTGCAAGTAGCTATGGGTTATCCGGGTTATATATATTTTGAGCATCTAGTATGGAAAAAATTTGGCAAGGCCATTCGATCCGGTGAGTACAGCCTGGTTCATCGTGCAAGTCCGATGTCGCCTACGTTGCCAAGTTATATAGCAAAGCGCTTGCCGGTACCATTTGTTATTGGTCCAATCTTAGGTGGTTTGCCCTGGCCTAAAGCTTTTCGTCGAGAAATGCTGCGTGAAGGAGAGTGGATGAATTTTTTCCGATGGCTGCATCGCTGGATGCCCTACTATCGGTCGACCTATAAAAAAGCATCAGCAGTTTTGGCGGCCTACGAGCACACTATAAGTGACTTGCCCTGTGCTGATGCTGAAAAAATTATTGATTTTAGCGAAGGCGGAATCCACAAGTCAGACTACCCAGTGCGCCGCTTTGTCGAAAATGAAACGAAAAAGGTGCTTTTTGTGGGTCGATTAGTACCCTTCAAACAGCCAGAAGTGCTCATTCAAGCTTTCGCCGAAAGTGATCTGTTGCAGAAGCATCAACTGATTATTGTGGGGGATGGCCCAGATGCAGAGCGCCTAAAGTCGTTGGTTAAAGGCTTGAATATGGAGCACTGTATAAAGCTAACAGGTCGGATTCCCCATCAAGAAGTTGTTAGTTTGATGTATGAGTCCGATATCTTTGCATTTCCGTCAATACGAGAGCAGGGTGGTGGTGTTCTAACTATGGCTTCGATGGCATCTATGCCGAGTGTCGTTGTTGAATATGGTGGGCCGTCTTTTAGGGTTCCAGATTCTTGCGGCATGAGGGTTCCTATGGGAGAGCAGGAGAATTTGGTTGAAGGGTTTATTAAGAGCTTGGAGTATCTGATCTTAAATCCAGATGAGATAAAACGTAGAGGCATCAAAGCGCGTGAGTTTGCTGAAGGGCACTATCGTTGGTCTTATAAGGCGGAAAAAACAGCAGAAATATACGATTGGGTTCTGGGCAATAGGTCAGAAAAGCCATTGTGTCGGTAAAGTGATATCAATAACAAGTGCAGACTTTAGCGAATATGAAATATAGGTTAGACATCGATGGTTTGAGAGCCTTGGCTGTTTTGCTGGTCGTTTTTTTTCACTATGAGATCAGTGGATTTTCTGGCGGATATATAGGTGTCGATGTATTTTTTACATTGTCAGGATATTTGATAGGCGGGATCGTTTTTTCACAGTTAGAGAAGAATAGATTTTCTTTCTCGGAATTCTATATGCGCCGTGTGAGACGTTTGTTTCCTGCGTATTTTGTCGTCATGTTGGTGGCAGCAATTGGTGCATACTACTTACTGCTGCCTTCGGATTTAAAGGATTTTGGGCAAAGTTTAGCATCATCAACACTGTATGTTTCAAACATGCTTTTCTATATAGAAGCAGGATATTTTGATACAGCTTCCCACACAAAGCCTTTACTTCATACGTGGTCATTATCTGTAGAAGAGCAATTCTATTTATTCTTCCCTGCCATTGCTTGGATTTGTTATAAATTCGGTAAAAAAATAGTTATAGGCAGCTTTTTCACGCTGACAGTCCTGTCATTTATAGGGGCTGTCCTAATGATGAAACATGATACAAGTGCAGCATTCTTCCTTTATCCATTTCGTGCCTGGGAATTATTTATAGGTGTTATTCTTGCAATGAGAATTGCCCCGCAGTCAGAGAGCCCATCGACTATAAATACACTTTCTGTACTGGGCTTGCTGATGATTCTCTTCTCGGCGATTTTTTATGAGCAGTCCACCGACTTTCCAGGCGCTTCTGCACTGGTTCCATGTTTTGGTACGGTGCTCTTGCTGTATGCCGGTCAGTTGGCGACAAGAGATTGCTATGTTCAGAAATTTCTGTCACTAAAGCCTTTTGTCTTCTTAGGGAAAATATCTTATTCGCTATACTTGTGGCATTGGCCACTTCTGGCATTTTACAGCTACTCTTTTCATGAACTGCCCAATGGATGGACGAAAGTTTTCATTTTGTTGATTACAGTGGGTCTTTCTATCCTGTCGTGGCGTTATGTTGAGCAGCCGATTCGGGAAGTAAATCTGCCTCTTGTTAAAAAGAAGAGCGCAGTTTTTGTTGCGACATCAGCTTTATCAGTTGTTTGTATACTTTTTGGTTACAACCTGCATCGTACGAATGGGATGCCAGATCGGCTAGATGACAATGTTGCAACATTTGCGAGTGTGGCCAACGATTTTATTGGGTGGGACGGAAACTGCCATGATAAAAACAATAGCATCCTGAATGGTATTCGACACTGTACAGCAGGCGACCCATATGTCAGCGATAATATCATGGTTGTTTGGGGTGACTCTCATGCTGCTGCACTGCAAAGAGGACTGGTTTCTGCCATAGAGGAGCAAGGTGTAAACGCAGTTATATTGTGGGAAGCTGGCTGCCCACCGGTATTTGGCGTGTTGAAGGAGGAAAACTCTTATGGGTTTTCTGATACCGAAAACTGCCGTAAACATATAGAGAGTGTTAAGGAATACCTGAGTAATAATAAACACCGGATATCAAGCTTTATGTGGATTGCCAGATGGAGTTATTACTTCTCTGGAGAGGGCTATGGCATAGATAGAAAAAATACGATACAGGTTTGGCCTGAAGATGGAAGCTATGATAGAGAGCCCCAGAGTATAGTGCTTAGAAACGCTATGCTTGATACAGCGAAATTCTTAAAAGAGCTGAGTGTGCCCATTTATCTTCTGGAGCAATTTCCAGAGTATAAAAATTACCATTCGAAAAGAGCTGCCATATCTCTGCTCAATAATCAGAGAGAGTTGTTAGAGATAGAGAGTAATGAATCTATAGAAGACTATCGGGATGTTGAACTGCGCCAACGTTTTGTTCAGGATTCTTTCGAATCGCTATTAGATCATGATGACTTTCGTATTCTAAAAACTCACACCATCTTTTGCGATACAAAAAATTGTTCGGCGTTTTATCGTGGAGTTCCTGCTTATGCCGACAATAATCATTTGTCGACTGAAGCATCCAAAAAAGTGAGCTTTGTATTTCAACCAGCGATAGACGCAGCCAAGCATCATAGAGCGGTAAGTCAAGAATGAATCATGTTGATGCGAAGATCGTTACTCTTGATGAGTGTGTAGAGAAACAATGGGATTTTGTGATAGCCGGCTCTGGTATAGGGGGTGGGGCAGCAGCCTATGCGTTAACGAAAAAAGGTTTTCGTGTGCTTATGCTGGAAAAGGGGTGCTTTAACTTATTAAGCGGCGATGTCTCAAAAGAGCAAGAGAGTCCCAACGAAAGGGTCAAGCATGGAAAATGGCCTTATCAAATCAAGAGTATTATTGATGGTTCAGAAAGCCATACTTGGCCGCCGCTAGGATGTGGAGTCGGAGGAACAAGTCAGCTATATGCGGCTGCTTTGCAGCGATTTGAAGCGGTTGATTTTAAACAAACTTGCCGTGACGGAAAGGCATTATTATGGCCCTTTGGGTATTCAGATATAGAGCCTTATTACCAGCAGGCTGAAGCTCTTTTCTCCGTTAGTGGTACCAAAAACCCCCTCAGTCCTGATGAATCTTATGATCTTAATGACCCTCAAGCTATGTCTGAGGTAGATAGTTGCTTTTTCCAGATGTTCAGGGAAAAAGGATTAAACCCTTACAGACTGCATGTTGGGATTGATTATAAAGATCAGTGCTTCGAATGTGGTGGAAAAGTTTGTTTAAAAGACTGCAAGAAAAATTCATACAATAGTTGTATAGAGCCTGCGATGAATACCGGCAACCTATGGTTGGCGACAGAGTGTGAAGTGTCTACTGTTTCCGCAAATGCAAAGTCTGCCGAGAGTCTTGATGTTGTTCAGAATGGAAAATTATTTAAGATTCATTCGAAAAATATAATTCTATCCTGTGGGGCCTACATGTCACCGGTCATTCTGAGGCGCTCCAAAAATAAAAGCTGGCCCAGTGGTATTGGGAATGATCATGATCTGGTTGGTCGAAATTTAATGTTTCACGTTTCTGATTTTATTGCTATTTGGAGCGGGTCGAAAAAATCGAAAAGCGGTGCGAGAAAAACAATCGCTATTAGAGACTTCTATCAGCATGGCGATCTTAAACTTGGTGAACTTCAATCTTCAGGCTTGGATGCAGATTATGGAAATATCTTGTATTCACTCATAATGAAATTTGAGCAAAGCAAATTTTCAAAAATAAAGCTATTCAAACAGTTGCTTAGAATTCCCGCGTATCTTGGCTCAAAATTGTTTGGTGGCGCTACGGTTTTTGCAACCATTCTTGAGGACTTTCCTTATAAAGAGAACAGAGTGGTGGACTGCAAGGAGGAAAAATCAGGATTTTTTGTTGAGTACTCTATTCACGATGAGTTGAAGCATAGACTCAAATATATGAGAGAGAAAGTCAGGCATTCAGTCGGTGTCAAAAGAAGCATGGTACTTAGCTCGGGTGTTCCCCTGAATTTTGGACATCCATGTGGCACCTGCCGAATGGGTTCTGATCCCAGCTCTAGCGTTCTCGATGAAGATTGCAGGGTACATGGGCTGAATAACCTTTATGTTCTAGATGCTTCTTTTATGCCTACTAGTGGTGGAACAAACCCAAGTCTGACCATTGCTGCTAATGCCCTGAGGGTGGCGAGCAAGTTGTAATAACCAATGATGATCGTATAAATGATGAATTTAAAGAGGTTTTGTTATGGCTAATAGCAAAGTTGTTGTTATCACAGGTGCTGCTAGGGGCCTTGGGAAAGAGCTGGTTCAAGAATTTTCTGCTAACGGCTATTCAGTTGCAGCTGTCGTTCGAACCTCGGAATCACAGGAAGCGTTAAGTGACCTGATGAACTCTAACAAGTCAATAACTTGTCATGTGGCAGATGTTTCTCGTGCGGAGCAGGTAGAGCATGCTTTTGAAGAAATTTTGTCGGTTCATAAGCACGTTGACGTGCTATTCAATAGCGCAGCGGTATATCCAAAGATAAATTTTTTAGATGAAAGTAGTAACGATTGGGCCGAAGCTCTTGCGGTAAATGTGAATGGCGTTGTCAATTGCTGTAAAACTGTATTGCCATCTATGTTGGAAAGAAATTATGGGCGCATATTTAATGTTGGTAGTTGGGCTCACATGGGGCCAATAGAAAACAGTGCCGTCTACTCTGCATCGAAGGGTTGTGTAAGGGCGCTCACAAAGGCCATAGGTGTGGATATTTTAACTCGAGGTAAAGATGTTCAGGTTCATGAATGGATACCTGGGCACTTGAACACAAGAATGAGCGATTTCACCGGTATAGACCCAAGAGAGTCGGCACGTTGGGCTGTGAACATGGTAGAAAATCACAGCACACAATCAGAAAGTTCCATATTCGATGGGGCTGAACTCTGGGTGCCCCCAAAGTCGTTAAAACGACGCGTGCTAGATAAACTGCTTTTTTGGAAGTAAAAAAATCAGGAAGTATCTATGTGTGATTGCACTTCAAATTGCTGGTTCGCTTTGTGAAAGATGTCTTGAATACAAATAGAAGAGCTCTTTCCGATATTTATCGAAGAGCATCTTCTCTTGCCTCAACTTCTTTAGCAAATAGTGCTTTTTGGGTGTTTGTAGGAAGCGGGGGCTATCAGGTAATACGCTTGCTGGGCAATCTTGTTCTTACACGATTACTTTTCCCTGAAGTTTTTGGTGTTATGGCTATCGTTACTGCGGTGATGATTGGCTTAGGGCAGTTGTCGGATGTCGGGCTTCGTCAGGGGGTTGTAAACAGTGATCGCGTTAATGACCCTCGTTTCATGCAGACCGCATGGACCCTACAAATTGTAAGGGCTGGGTTTATTGGTTTGCTGGGTATTGCTATCGCGTACCCAATAGCAAGTTTTTATGACGCATCAATAATTGCTCCGGTACTAATCTGGATTGCACTTTCTGCATTGATTACGGGCTTTAAATCGATTGCGCCATTGGCCTACGACAAAAGATTGGATTTAAAAACCCAGATGTTAGTAGATTTGGGGATTCAGGTTTTAGGTTTAGCGGTAGTTATCGTCTGGGCGTACATTTCTCCAACGCTTTGGGCCCTGGTCGCGGGGCAAGTAGTTTCATCCGTTCTTGAAGTTATAACCAGTTACTATTTGTTTTCTGGGCATCACAGTCGCTTCGCCTGGGATAAAGAAGTTGTTAAAAAATTATTTAATTTCGGGAAATGGATATTATTGTCGTCGATTATTTCGTACTTGGCTGTGCAAGGTGATCGATTGATTCTAGGTGCCTTCTTGTCTATGGGAGAGCTTGGTAAATATTCGGTTGCAGCAACTTGGGCGGCTATTACATCGTTATTCTCTGTGAATATCTCAACAAGAGTGTTGCACCCCTATTTCAAAAAAGCTATTGATAACCATTCTGACTATGGGAAAATTTACAGGGTTCGCAATTTACTGAATGTTCTTTATGTCGGTATCTGTATTGTTTTGGCAGCCGTCGGGGATCATTTAATTTACTTTTTGTACGATGATCGGTACAGCGATGCAGGTTGGATGTTGCAAATATTAGCTGTTGGCCAAGTAGGCAGAGCGTTAACAGGAACTTTGATGCCTTTTATGATTGCCAGTGGCGATTCTTTTAGCCAAATGAAATTTAGTACAGCAAATGCGGTAATTCTTATCGCCTCACTTCTTCTGGGTGGGTATCTTGCGGGTACGGTAGGTATTGTGGTTGCAATTACAATATCTTCGCTGCTTGCTCATCCTGTCATGATCGCTTATGCAAACCGCCATGGCTATCGGTGCTTTTTGTCAGATATGTCATTAATTGTCTTTTCAGTCTTGATCTGTATTGCGCTATGGTGGCTCATGGATTCAAGCGTTATTAATGTTTTGTTTAAATAGAAGCATATGGATGAGAGACGTTTAAAAGTTGCCTATTTGTGTGAGACTGATCCTGTACATGCCTGGGCGCATTCCGGTGGCAATCAGCGCTTGTTTCGGACGATAGATAAACACCTTGGTGATACAACCTACATCGAATATCACTGGGGGTTCTTTCAGTGGGCTAAGGTTTTAATAGATAAGCTACCTCTGAAAATATCTATGAGGCTTCGATTTCGAGTGCATTTATTATTGTCTCGGTTTATTTCTCGAAGAACAGCGTCAGAATTACGAAAAGGTAATTATGATGTCGTATTTTGTACGTACAGTTTTTATTGTCTTGCAAACTTGAGGCTTCCACACTCTTCGCTTCTGGTTTTTTCATCTGACGCAACATATACAGTATATAAAAACTCGGAGATTGGTGCTGTTTTTGGATCGTATCTTTCATTATCGCGTAAGTTCGATTCTTATATATACAAGTTGGAGAAGAGGGTATATCAAAATGTGGATTTGGCACTTTGGCCATCTGCATGGCTAAAGAATAACGCAGATAAATTGTATGGCCTTTCGAATAGTCACTCTTATATGCTGCCTTGGGGAGCAAATGTTGAGGATCCTGGTCAGCCAGTATTTCCAGAGGCGGCTGACATCAGCGAGCAGGTCAATCTACTATTTGTTGGCAGGGACTGGTTTCATAAAGGTGGCCCCCTTGTGATTGAGGTGTTGAATTTACTGCTCGAAAGAGAGCACGACGCTCATTTAACAATTGTGGGCTGCAACCCTCCGGAACTACTTAATCATGAAAATGTAACAATCCACCCATACCTTGATAAGACTGCCCCTGAGCAATTAGCGATTTTTCAACGTTTGTTTTCCAGGTCTCACTTTTTCGTGATGCCTTCCTATGAGTCCTACGGTTTTGCTTTTTGCGAAGCCAGTGCTTACGGGTTGCCGATTTTGTGCATAGATGTTGGGGGAGTACCCGTCGAGCAGGGCGTCAATGGGTTTCGTTTGCCTATTGATGCAGGGAGTGAGAGCTTTGTCGATAAAGTGCTTTATTACAAGAACAATATCGATGACTACCTAAAGTTAAGGCAGGCATCCAGAGAGTATTACAAGGATTTTCTTAACTGGGATGCTTGGGGCTCGCGAATGCGAGCCTTAGTTCTAGAACGCTTAAAAAGCTAACGCATCTTCTGTTGATATAGCCCCTGACTTCAGGAGCTTTTCGGGGGGTTACTTCTCTTCAAACCAGACTCGGCTCTGACCATCCTTGAAGGTGTATAGAGACAGCTGGTTCCATATGTGTTGAGATATGTTCTGGTAATGCTCTTTTACAAGTGGGTGTATGCTCGAAGGAATCTTCAGGTTGTCAGGGCTTTGTTCCCCATAGATTCCCATGTAAGTGACCAAGGCGGCAAGAAAATAAATAGTCGGTTTGCCATGAGGGGCATCATCCTCATATAACTCGGTGGCAGGTATCGTATTCAAAGGATCTAGCTGAAGTACGCTGGCTATAACTGGCCCAACTGGTAACATTTTTACCTGTTTCTGGGGTCGAGCTTCGCGAATCTGATCTTGATACTGAATCCACCACTCATGGAATTCACCAAGCGTTTTGGCGTGATATCGCGAGAATTCCCGCTTAGAAGGCGGAAAGCTCGAGATGTACTGAGCCATATCTGGCCAATTTTCGTAGATATAAATATCGCTCGATGGGGAGTGGAGGCTTATCCAGTCAATGATCTCCAGTGTCGACGTTAAGGGGGTGCTTCTTGTTGGATTATCGCCATCAAAGGGGGTATTTGGTGACTGGTATTGAATAAAGTTGGCTGCTGTCAGTATAACGCTCGTAAAGCCTACATCAGAGAAGCTTTCTCCATTCAAGTCAGGGTCCCAAGCAGTAGGAACTTCGCTGAACCCCCACTGAGATTTTGGTGGTAACTCAGCATGGTTTCGTAAAAAACCGTATTGGCCGGCAGTGTAATATTTGTTCCCTGCTGCCTTGGCGAGTTTTTGTAACCAATGTGGTACAGATGTTTCGTTGTTCCCGGCGGGTGCTTCAGGGGAAACATGGTTAATTAAACTGTGCCCGAACAAATAGTTCTTGATACTAGATTGACGTTTAATTTTTAGAGTGGGTGTATTTGACGATGTTTCGCCTCCATCAAGCTCAGGTTGGCTATCTACTGAGTTGACTGTTGCTTCGTGGTCTTTTGATATGGCGCCAGTTGAGTCCGCTTTGCAGGATACTAGGCATAAAAAGCTGCATATAAGAGGAATGAGGAAGGTCTTTTGAGATTTCATGGCGAATGATTTCCGTTGTTTATAAAGTAAAGCTCTGGACTCAGGGATTAGAGGATTATACATTTGCTGCTTCAGATATATACCACACATACATAGGATTATTCCCTTTAGGCGAAAATGCATGCTTATGTGGAAACACAGAGTCTACTATGTAGACTTTATGCGTTCGTAGCAATCTATGCTACGGGTATCTTGGGCGAGTTCACCGTATAACTAATAATTGTGAAGCAAATATGACGTCTATTGGTTTCCTTATTCCAGAGTTTCCAGGCCAAACCCATGCATTCTTTATGAGAGAGCGTGCAGAATTGGCCAATCTGGGTGTTCATACAGAATTGATCTCTACTCAGAGGCCTGTGGAAGGAGAGGGGATGGCTCAGCACTCTTGGGCAAGTGAGGCAGCAAAGGATACACACTATTTGTTTCCAATAGGCGTTAAAAGTATTGCAAAGGCGTTTTTCTATATTCTGATGTCTGGCCCAGCTGCTTGGTGGCGGTCGGTAAAGTCAATTTTATCGAGTTCAGAGTTGACCTTTAAGGAGCGTTTACAGCTCCCAGGCTTACTGCTCATCGGAAGCAATTTAAAACAGTGGGCACAGAGAACAGGTGTAGAGCATATCCATGTCCACAGTTGTGCTAATTCGGCCCATGTCGCTATGTTTGCTCGTTTGTTGGGTGGGCCGTCTTACAGCATAACTCTGCATGGCCCCATGCAAGATTATGGTGGTAATCAGGCTGAAAAGTGGCGCCATGCGAGTTTTGCTATCATCATTACTAAGGAGCTTGTTGGAGAGGTCAAAAATAAGTTGCCAGCCTGCTCACTTCCCCCTATACATCTGGCTCCCATGGGCGTGAATACAGACTCATTTCGACGCTCTTCAACATACCTTCCCCCTCAGCGGGATCAACAAGTCCATTTGGTGTCCTGCGGCCGTTTAAATTTTGTGAAAGCTCATGACGATTTAGTGCGCGTTGTTGCTCTTTTGCGTGACAAGGGTGTCAAGGCGCACCTGAGAATATGTGGTGCTGCTGACTCTCAAAGTGCTACAGATGGAACTGGCTATGTAGATAGCCTCGAATCGTTAATTGCTGAGCTTGGTGTAGAGTGTTCCGTAGATTTGTTAGGGTCTATTTCTGAAGAACGAGTAAAAGAAGAGTTGGAAAACGCACACTTCTTCTGTCTTGCAAGTTTGAAAGAGCCTTTGGGTGTGGCAACTATGGAAGCCATGGCTATGGAAATGCCCGTTATCGTTACTCGAAGCCCTGGAGTGTTGGACCTGATAGAGAGTGGCAAAAATGGGGTTTTGGTTGAGCCTCGTTCCCCTACTGAATTTGCAGAAACAATAGAAAACTTGCTAGAGGCCCCTGATGCTATTGAGAGTCTCGGCAAACAAGGGCGTTTGACTGTCTTGCAGCGCTTTAGCTCAAAGGTTAGTGCAAAAGCAATATTTGATGGCGTTCGTCAAACTAGCTAATGGGGAGCATAGATGGGCCGTGTGTGCGCAACTTAATAACGAATTACAAGAGAATACAGAACGGCAAAATTGGGTAGATTATGCCAAAGGCATAGGGATCATCTTGGTTGTTTATGGCCATGTTGTGCGAGGTTTATATAGTGCTGGAATCCCTATTTCAGAACGCTTCTACCAAATATCTGATAGCGTTATATATAGTTTCCATATGCCGCTGTTCTTTTTTCTATCCGGGCTTTTCTTCCTAAGTACTTACAATAAATACAAAGCAGGCAGAAGCGTTTTAAAAAAAGTGGATGTTATTGTATATCCCTATATTATCTGGTCTTTGCTTCAAGGCTTTATAGAGGTTTTTTTAGCTCAATACACTAACGGTGATGTTAGTGCTTCGGAGGTTTTGCGGCTTTGGGATCCGAGAGCGCACTTTTGGTTTTTGTATGCGTTGTTTTTAATTTTTTCCTTATGTTGCGTAATATTCTGGGCTTTTAAAGGGGCTGCTATATACGTTGCCTTGCTATCGTCTTTGGTTATTTATTTATGGCCGTCAATATTGCCTGAATCAACAGCATCCATTCATATTTCGCAGAATCTTGTATTTTTTATAGCTGGCATCGCTTTTTCTCGCTTCAGTTGCCACGATTTTTGGCGCAAGAAGTGGCTGCTTTATATTTCAATAGTCGGTTTTTCTCTTAGTCAGTATGTATTTCATATAACTTGGGGAGGGCACTACGGCGACCGGGGTGTCAACACGTTGTTGCTGGCCCTAGTCTCTATTACTCTGATTGTTTCGCTTTGTCATAGGTTGCCAGATAAGGGGTTGGCATGGCTCCTTACACTGGGTGTTTCTTCAATGGCGATTTATCTTATTCACATTTTATCTGGAAGTGGTGTAAGAATTTTATTGCAGTCATTGCTTTCCATAAACAATTTTTGGGTTCACCTTGCCTTAGGAATGGTTTTCGGGTTGCTGCTGCCTATAGTGTTTTCTGCAGTAGTGAAAAAGATAGGATTTAAATATATTTTCTCTGCGCCGATTAGCCGATGGGTTCAAAGGTTTGGGAAGAAATAGAACTATGCCAAACAAGATTCGTAGATAGAGCTCAATTTTTCAGATGCAAATTTTGTGGAGTAACGTTCTTCCATGCGGAGTTTTGCTGCTTTGCCCAATTTCTGGCAGTAGTCAGGCTCGTTTAAAAGTTTTTCAAGGGAGTTACTTAATTGTTCTGCAAGGTTGTATTGCATTGGCATAAATAGCGAGTTCATATCAGGGCGATTTATTCCTTCCCAGCGATTTGTGTTGGAGTTTAATGGAACGTTTAATAGTAAGCCTGATTGTTCATGTTCGATAGATTCAGGTATGGCGAAAATATCCGTACAAACGCTGGCAGTTCCTTCCATGCCCGCTTCTATGGGAACCCAACCTAAAGATTCATCCAGAGTGGGGAAAAGCAGCATATCTGTACTTTTCATGAATTCTTTCACAGTAGCATTGGGTTGAGCCCCAAGTAACTTTATCCAAGGATTACTCTGGGCGCGCTGCATGATTTTTTTCGACTCTTCCGACTCCTCGCCACAGTATGTGTGCTTATCCAAGCTGGAAATGACAGATAACTCGATATCTGCCCCTTTTTCCTGTAAATTTTCCACGGCTAGTATACAAGCCAATAATCCTTTCCGAAGGTAATCATTGCCAACAAAAAGCAGCTGCAGTGGCCTATTTGAAACAGGTGGCTTTGGTGGGGTATCAATTATTGTTGAGCTGCTGATGCCTCCTCGAAAAACACGTATCTTCTTTGCAATTTCATATTCACCTGCTGCCTCAAAACCTTGAATGGCAAGCTTTGCGGCACTGTCTGATAAGCCCAATAATGCTGTACAGCGATCAGAGCGCAATGCCTTTCTGGTCAATTCGGTTTGCCAGTTTTTTACTGGGCCAAAATGCCGGGGAAACTCAAGCTCAAATGAGACGACAAAGGGTGGCCCATTCATCGGAACCTTGTTAAAAGTGTGGATAAGGTCAGTTCTGGTTGGAAGTAAAATGCGGTTGTTTTCATAAAAATTATGGCGGGATGAGATCCCTTCCCAGGGTACTGTTCTCAGCTTATAAAAATTATAGTTATCTGGTTTCAGCGCATAGCTAACTTTTTCGAGTCCATAACAAGGGCTGACTATTCCGATGTTGATGCCACCTGGGGCAAGGTTGATAGGTTCTCTATCAGGTATTTTAATGGCATTTAACGAAGTCATTTTTGGCCTTCTTTCAGCACTGAAAGGTCTGTGCGGTCCGTGCAGTCAAATACAGTAACGTTAGGCTCTAGAAAGAACGGCTTTCTGGCATCGAATGATACTGCTTTGGAGCAGCTTTTTTCCAGTTCGCTGTAAAAGTTAAAAAACTGTGGTACACCACTCTCATTCAAAAAATACTCATAATTTGATACGACCAAGATGCTGAACCCTTTCGATGTCCAGTACTCTAAATGCCACTCTTCATCCTGAAGGGGCCATGCGAAAGGTTTTGCTGCGCCTTCCAGGCTGTCGTCGTCCGCCTTTTCCAAGCCAAACATTACTCCAGGCAACCCATAATAATAAACCGCATCGGGGTCAGACGATTCGATTAAGCGCTCTTGAGCTTGTTCGGGTAGCGTGATGCCATATTTGTCGGCAAGGTTTTGATGTCTCCTTCGCTCATCGGTTTGCGCTATTTTTTGCTTGGGCAAGCGGATTTCAAATGAAGTTAAAATTTTTCTATCTTTATAGTTAGCATTAATGAAATCTGCTACTTCATCAGCGATCGGCTTTGCAAGTGCTTGTCGCCATATCTCTAGTGAGCCAAGTAAAGAAACAGACAAAAAAGCCGCTAATGTCAAACCGCATGCCAGCTTTGTTCGCTTGGGCCGATCTTTGTGAAATATCGCATCTGTAATCACTAGAGCAGCAAAAAGCTGCATACACGTGAAGTAAGGTATCCAAAGGCCTGAGTGTTGTCGCGATCCAGAAATCACAATAACAACAATCATCGAGATAAATGTGGCCGTCCAAAATAAATTAATTAAGCTCTTCGAACCTATCGCGCAATACTTTGAGTTTATATAAAAAGGTGTAATCAGGAACAGGGCTGTAGCTATCCAATTGATGCCATAGGATGGGTGTCCGGCCCAGTATGCCCATGCGGAAAAGCTGCTTACTAGCCCTTCCTCACTTCTGACGGACATTTGCGCTTGAATTTTTTGATAGTCAATAAAATTTTGTATGTCTAATAAAATTCCGATATTTAACACGCACCATATTGGTAGCATGAATGCGGACGAAATAAGAATTGTTTTAATGCCCAGCTGAGCACCATATCGGAGAGAGAAGAGTATTAAATGGCCAAGCATAAGTGGTGCGGCCATAATAACGTAAGAATGTTTAAAGCTAACTGCTAGGGCGATGCTTACACCCAGGAAGAAGTCATATTTTAGGCTATGAGGATTATCGTTTTTTTTCAGAATGGCAATGAAAACCAGCACTGAGCAAACGGATAAAGGAATGTCGCTCTTGGATATATGACATAGAAATATCATTGCTGGAATTAGCAATCCGAGAATTCCGATAGTAAGACAGCTCTTTGAAGGTAATCGTAACGACTTCGCGAAAATATAAAACAAAGGAGCGATAATTGCCCCCATGGCAGCAGTAACTGTGCGAGCTGTTAAATAAAAGGCTGTTGGGTCCGAAAAGTATTGTGCGCGAAATTCTGCGGTGCTGTGCCAAATAGGGATGATTCGGCCAATAGCATAAAGAATGCCAAGAAAAACTGCATTTATGTAGTTTAGTAAAGGAGGGTAAAAGTGCTGACCAGGTATCAGCTGCCCAGTTAGAACCTTTGCTGCTTCATTGACTCGCTCGTCCCCGTGCCAGTAACCGTAGTTCACTCCGATAAGACGAAGCGCAAAGGCCAGTATAAAGAGGAATAAGAAGATTCTTTTTGGTGGCGCGTCGGCAATGTGTTGGAAATAACGACTGAGCATTCGCTTTTTCTCTTAGATATGCGGTGTTTTTAGCGTGTCAGCAGAAATAGCCCGGCAACAATGATAAGGGTTCCTGCTATCTTGTTGACGCTCACTGTTTCGCCAAGTAATCCAACGCCTATAAAAAGAACCATAATAAAGCTGATTCCGACAAATGGGTAAGCGAGGGATAGTTCTGTATTTTTTAAGGCAAAAAGCCATAACACAGTTCCTACTCCATACAATGCAAGACCAATTAGAACGAATGGAGAGGTCAATAGGTGGAAGGCGCGAACAATAGTACTGTCATCGTGCATATGAGTTATGGTAGATACACCATACTTAAAAGAAACCTGTGCGATGGCAGACAAAGTGACGCTGCTAAGAATGACCCATAAATTGCTCATACTCATAATTTAAAAACTCACGGGGATCAATTTGGCGGTAATTACAGCGATACCCGCTAACAGTACAGATACCAAGCTGATTTTATCTTTCAGGGCGAAAACCACGGGGTCCATGCTTATTTTTCCGCGCTTTGCCCATAACCAAGCTCGATATATCCAGAATAGAAGGAGTGGGCAAATTAGCCATAAAATTTGAGGCGACGCATAGGACTCCACTACATACTCACTGTTTAGGTAAAGGCTTAATGTCAACGTTGCCAAGCCGCCATTGACAATGCCTGTTGTCATAATTACGTCAATCTCATCTTTCTTGTAATTGCGGCCATTCACCTTTTCTTGGTCGGACAGTGAAGATACTTCTATGTAGCGCTTCATGTAGGCAAGGCTAAGGAAGAAGAAAACCGAGAAGTTGAGCAGCCAAAGAGATAGGGGGGCTGCTATGACGGTGCTTCCAGCAACAATGCGGATGGTGTACAGGCAAGTTAACGAAATGACATCAATGGTTGAATAGTGCTTTAAGTAGAACGAATAAAGGTTCGTAATTAAAAAGTAAATTGAAAGTACAACGATAGTTTTTGTGTTCAGCAGTAGGCCGCACGCTACGAAGGCAAATACAATCAGAGCAGCACTGCTAACGAGGCCAGCTCTGATCGAAAGGTTGCCCGAAGCGAAAGGCCTGTTTTTCTTTTCCGGGTGTGTTCTATCAGACTCAATATCGAGAAGGTCATTTACGATATAGATTCCAGATGCACAAAAAGAGAACGCGAAGAAAGCGACAACAGAAAGGCCGACAGAGGCAATATCCGAATATTGGTGGGAGAAAATAAGCGGAACGAATATTAGACAATTTTTGGCCCATTGGTGAGGCCTGGCTGCTTTGCAAATTATTTTTAGCAAAGGGGGTTTGTTTCTAACGTCAACAGTTGTTTTGCTCTGATCTTGCGTAAGCTGGCTAATGTTGGCTGACAGGTTAACAAACCCACGGTAACTGGCGGCTTCCCATATTGGGAGGTCGGCTTTGGAGTCCCCAATGTACTCAAATTCTCCCACCCCTGCCATTTCCTGAATTTTTGCTAGTTTGGCACCACCTTTTAGGTTTTGCCCGGGAGAAGATGCAATCACTGCATCGAAAATGCCTAAGTGGTTGGCAACCTGTTCTGCAATGGTTTCATCCGATGCTGTTGCCAGAATAACCTTTCTCCCCAAAGCCTTTTGTGTCTTTAGGTATTCCACAACCTCCGAGTTATAAGGGAGGTGCTTGGCTGAAAAGGTGTAATGGTCGGCTAGGTATCTCTTGAAGTCCGAGCGTCCTTTGAATAAGGCCTTCAGCAGTGCGGCAAACCGGTTTAAATGTTTCAAGCTGCGCGCAGCCAACTCCAGAGCAATATCGCCCTTTATAAGTGTGCCATCCATATCAACGAATATGGGGGCTGAGGTCTGTGAGTGTGACATGTTTGTTTGGTCAGTGGCTCAATATTTAGGCATTTAAGGGCGAGCGCTTTGCGCTGTTGAATTGTACCAGTGGCTCGAGAAGTGTGACACCGAGTTACTGCGCAGAAGAGTTAGTGGTCGATATGGCGGATTAATTATGCGAGTGCCGCTCTAAATTGAAGATGATTAAGATGTAAGTGCCAATATCAAGGCTTGTGTTGCAGTTCTCATTCTGTGAGTGTGCTGGGCAGTTGGCGACTTGTGGCACTGACAAGATTGGTGCGTATTCTCTATAATCGCGCAGACTTTGTGACATATCTTCAGGATGTAAAATGCGACTCAAGCAGTTGAAAGCTGGTGTTTTACTGGTGACCTCACTTATTGTTTCATCTTGCGGTGGCGGTGGCGGTGGCGGTGGCGGTGGCGGTGGCGGTGGCGGTGGCGGTGGCGGTGGTGGCCAACCGGCACCGGCAAATCGGGCTCCAGAGGTGTCTTCAGCAAACGCAGATCAAGTGGCAACCGTCGGCAGTGCATTTAGTTATGATGCAACACGGGGAGGTACAGTATTTCGTGATGCAGATGGCGATAGTTTGACATATAGCATAGCGTTTAGTCCCTCAGATAACGGCTTTGTGGCGAGTGCAGGTGCGATTAGTGGTACGCCGCAAGCTGCGGAGGCCACGACTGTTACAATAACCGCTAATGACGGCAATGGTGGAACGGCAAGTGATGCTTTCACCATTACTTCTTCAGCTGTTGCCCCTCCGGTGAATCGTACTCCGGTGCTCTCGTCATCAAATGCCAATCAGGCGGCAACCGTAGGGCAGGCTTTTACTTATGATGCTACTCAAGGTGGCGCTACCTTTACTGACCCTGACGGTGATGCGCTAACTTACACGGTGGTGCTGAGCCCCAGTGCCAATGGTTTTTCCAGTAATGCGGGCCAAGTGACAGGTACGCCTCAGGGAGCGGGAACTACCACAGTAACTATCACGGCCAATGATGGTAATGGGGGCTCCGCGAGTGATAGTTTCACTATCGCATCTTCTCAGCCCACCAGTGGTCGCCAGATTCGGAACTATATTTTTGGGCATAGTCTGATTAATTTCACGGTACCTGTTCAGCCAGTTAATAGTAATGAAGCATCGGTGCCCCATTGGGTGTATCTTCTTGCCCAAGAGGCCAGTCAAAGATACAGTGTTTCTGGCCAATACGGCTTCTTGAGAGAGCACTCTAACTTGCCGCCGGTTGCAGACTGGGGTTTTGATATCGTGCCTACAGCTTGGGATCCGGATACCACTGGGGCGTCTTTTGCGGATGCGGATTTCACAACCATTTTGTTAACGGCTGGGAATTTTATTCAGCATCGTTCTCCGACGAGCCCTTACGAGGGCAGCAATCCTTCAGGTACTACCCCAGTTTTGGAAACCCTGAAAATTGTTGACTGGGTGCGTCAGCAAGAGCCTAGCATTGATATATACATCTACGAGAACTGGCCGGATATGGGGCCTTATGCGGCCAGTTTCCCCCCGACCAATCAAGAGTTTGAGAATTACAACGCATACGTAGTGGGGGGGTTTAGTACTTGGTGGATTGATTACCATGATGCGGTTTTGGAGGCCCGCCCCGATACAAATGTCAAGATGATACCGGTTGGCCCAGTTATTACGACGGCATTGAGCAATTCAGCGCTGCAGGGAGTTCCCGTGGCAGAGTTGTATGAAGATAGTGCACCACATGGTCGTCCAACCATCTATTTCTTGGCTAGTTTGGTTACTTACATGGCGATTTATGAAGTGGAGGCTCCGGCAAGCTTTCAGGTTCCGTCAACTATTCACCCTCTTGTAAGGGATAACTACGCAGATATCGTTAGGCTTATGTGGACCGAGCTGCAAAACTTTAATGATGCGGATGGTAATAGTCGAGTTTTTGATTGATCCTTCTGTAGCTATTTGATTTCAAAGGGTATTTGGTTAAAAGGCGCAGGCGCTGCTATATGCTTGCGCCTTTTTGTTTGGCTTGATCTCATTTTTGGCGGGAATTTTGCATTTGGGGGTTTTAAGGGGTTGCAGTGCCAATTTTGTGGCGTTGTTTGAAGGCCTCTAAGTATGTGAAGCTCTTGGGTTTTGTGAGGCGGTTCAAATTATTCTCCCGTGAACGATACAGTCGTCACAACAATGTAGTTCCTTCGTGGTATTTCACTATTTGATAGATAACAATTCCGCCTAGCTACTGGGTAGTAAAGTTCTACCGTTTGGCAGCGAATTGCAGAGCTTGGCTGTGCCCAGGTTTCTTGATAAGAGCGAACTGACTTCTAGACATCTTATGAACGTTAAACATTTTTCAGCACTTAAGTATTCAGCTTTTTTGGCAACCATTTTTGTGGGTGCTTCGTTTGCTGATGTTCCTAATGTGCAGCAGGGGCAGCCTGGAACTTTCTTGGCTGGCCCGAGCACTCATCCTGAGCTGTCCCAGCAGGGGCGTTTAGCCATTATGGAGTCTTTGGGAGGCTATATCGTATCGATTCCTGAAGGTCCGGGCAGTAGTGCTGGCAGTAATCTTAGAAATCAGGTGTGGGATTTTTCTAATTTGTCGAACCCTGTTTTGATTGAGGCTGACTTTGGCCAGACCTCAATGCCATATCAAGCGCATGGCACAGTAAAAAGGTACGATTTGTCGACAGGGCAGGTTCAGGTAGATCTGGGCAATCAGGTTGGTGCAACCCTGGGAACAGACGGGCAGCTGAGCACTAGTGTATGGCGTGGCCCAAGTACTGGCCCTCAAGGTGCAAATAAGTCGGCACTCCACTATCCATGGACAGCGACCACTTGGGGTTTTTATGAACCCATCCAAAGTCTTGGTGAGCTCTATTTTGAGGGTCAGCGCACGGCTACCTGGGATCACTGGGGTATAACGGGCAACTTGATTGGTATGCCTAACTTCATGGGCAACCTGATGATTTATGTGAGTGATCAGGCGAACCGAGGTGTGGCAGCTTACGATGTCTCTGATCCATCAAACCCTGTTCTGCTTGACCTCTTGCAAGATAATGTTGGTGTTATCAATCCGAATAATTCTGAGGGTGCTACTAACGTTGGTACTGTTGTTACTGCTCAGAACCAAGGTCAAATTACACGCTCTCGCCCCATCGGCGGGTACTGGCAAGAAGTGCACGGTCACCATGTGGTTATTGCGTCACGTGCTAATGATGTCAGCGTGCTGCGTGGCGGTATT
The DNA here is from genome assembly GCF_030341905.1 of Porticoccus sp. W117. Taxonomy (GTDB): domain Bacteria; phylum Pseudomonadota; class Gammaproteobacteria; order Pseudomonadales; family Porticoccaceae; genus SCSIO-12696. Next base: position 84,523 of record NZ_JATAAF010000004.1, read on the forward strand.
ATTGTTGTGGACTTTTCGGATCCAACTAACCTGGAAGTGTCTTGTTACATCGAGCTGGATAACGACCCAATGTACGTCAACTTTCAGGATGAATACGCTTTTGTTGATCGTTACAAGGTGAATATTGAAACCTGTGAGGTGGCTGTTGAGTTTGATGAGGGTGCTCATGATGCTGAGATGAGTCAGTTTGCCTTGCCGTTAGGTAATATACTGATTGCCGGAGGCATCACCCGTGATACCTCTAATGAGAGTGTCGATGAGCAAGGTATGTCTGTGTGGGTTCACCAGTCGGCACCAGATACTCGCCCGCCATCTGTAGCTTACCATGTGCCAAGGGATGGACAAACCAACTACCCTACTTTTGCGCCGATCAGCGTTTCAATTCCAGAGACATTGCGTGGCCGCACTCTGGTTCCAGGGCAAAATATCATTATTCGCCAAGTAGATTCCCAGGGTAATCTTGGGCAGCCTCTTGGGCTTGATTACCGCCTCAGTCACGCTGGGATGTTAACCATTGACCCAGACGGTGAACTGACGGCGAATACTACCTATCAAGTGACTTTGGTGGGCATCGAAGACTATATGGGCAATGCAATGCCTTCATACAGCTTTGCGTTCTCCACGGGCAGTGGTGTTGTTGATCCTGGCCCCAATCCTGATCCAGAGCCAACAAATCGTCCGCCGGTTATTGATGGTGTTAGCCTGTCACCGGGAAGCAGCGTCGATGTTGGTGAGACTGTGGTATTGACTGTAAGTGCCGCGGATCCTGATGGTGACTCACTTACCTATCGCTTTACGTCTGGTGACGGCTCTTATACTTCTGGCTGGATTGGTTCCAGTAGCCATGGAATATCTTATTCGGCTGCGGGAAACTACACCGCTCGAGTAGAAGTCCGTGATGACTCCGGTAGCATTGTGAGCACAAGCCGTGTGATATCCGTGGCTAATGTTTCCCCTCCTCCAAGTGATGGCGTTGATTTTGCTAATGCCAGTTCTCCACTACACTGCTCTGTGGAAGATCAACTAATTTGGGTTGTAAATCCAGATAACGACTCGGTAGTAAGTCTTTCGGCGCAGGGTGGTGGCATTATCGATACTATCTCGGGTGTTGATGATCCTAGAAGTGTATATCAGGGTGCTGATGGTACTGTTTGGGTGGCGTCAAAAGGCTCTGACAGTGTTCGTGCATACAGTAGCAATGGTGGGCTGATTGCAACAATTAATACTGGCTATGGCTCCGCGCCATCCGGTTTGGTGGCAAGTCATAACGGTGCCGATATATATGTTGCTCTTTATGGTAGCGGCGAAATAGCGAGAATTAATGTTGCCACTCGTGCGGTTGCTGACCGGATTGCCGTTGGGCCGACACCGAAGGCAATGGCCATTACAAGAGACGATCGTCGTTTGTATGTGACCCGCTTTATATCACCAGAAAACTGGGGTGAAATTTGGGAAATTGACCTGGCAACGTTCAGCCTTCGCAATACCATTCGCCTGGTTAAAAGTGATGAGCCAGATACCATTATCAATGGCCTTGGTGTGCCAAATTACCTGTCGTCTATTGTTATTGCACCTTCTGGTGATTACGCCTACTACACAGGTAAAAAAGATAATACGGATAGAGGGCTGCTAACTGGTACCTCTGATCTGGATGATGACAACAGTGTCCGCCCTCTGATTGGCAAGATTAACCTGGTGTCTTCGAGTGAAGAATACGACAGCAGGGTAGACCTAGATAACCGTGAGGCTCCTTTCGCTTTAACGTTTTCTGCGGATGAGCGCTATCTGTTTGCTGCTTTGCAGGGAAACAATGAGGTGATGGCCTTAGAGTTGAATGGTCAGGGCAATGTGGCTGAATTTACCGGTTTCTTTGCTGTTGGATCTGCGCCTCAAGGCTTGTGCATGGATGCGACAAATAACGCGCTATATGTGAAAAACTTCCTAAGTCGCGATGTATCGAAAGTTGACTTAACTGCCTTTCTTTCTCAGGGAACCTTAAATCCACCTATTGAAGTGTTCTCTACTGTGACTAATGAGGCGCTGACCCCAGAGGTATTGGCCGGTAAGCAAATTTTTTATCACGCTAGCGATGATCGCATGAGTGCAGAGGGCTATATTAGCTGTGCGTCTTGCCACGCCGATGGTGGCCATGACGGTCGCACTTGGGACTTTACTGGCCGTGGTGAGGGCTTGCGCAATACAACTTCTCTGGTGGGCAGGGGTGGTGCCCGTTTTGGCCGGATTCATTGGTCTGGAAATTTTGACGAGGTCCAGGACTTCGAGCACGACATAAGGAATGCTTTTAGAGGCCGTGGCTTTATGTCAGATGGTGACTTCGATCAAGCTGATACGCCTCTTGGGCCCACCAAGGCGGGAAGTAGTCAGGATTTGGATAACCTTGCTGCTTACGTTTCCTCTTTAGGACAAGATTCTTTGCCTCGCAGCCCACATCGGAACAGTAATGGTTCTATGACTGCTGCTGGGGAGCGTGGCAGGAATGTATTTAGCCAGTTAGGTTGTGCCCAGTGCCACGCTGATAGGGCATTTACTGATGGTGTTTCTCATGATGTGGGTAGCCTCAGGAGTTATTCTGGTCGGCGCCTCGGTGGTGAGCTAACTGAAATCCGTACCCCCTCGTTGCTGGGTGCTTTTGCATCCGCTCCTTATCTTCACGATGGGCGTGCGGCAACGTTAGAAGATGTATTTGAGCTTTCAGGCGGTGTGGTGTATCAGGCGGAAGATGCTGTAGATGCGGGTCTGGTGGTGAATAATGGTGTTTATTCGAACCTGAGAGGCGAAAGGGCTGCTCGTCTGGCAAGCCAGTCAGATCAGATTGTTCTTAACGATGTAGATGGTGGTGCGGCCGGAGGTCAAGGTCTTTTGTACTTGCGAGCAATGGCTGAGTCCACTGGTAGCTCTTTAGGTGTGTCAGTGAATGGTACGAATATCGGTGCGGTTGATACTCCTGCGGCAGCATTGATTAATGGAGGGCAGGCGGCAATGGCTGAGTCCGCTGTTCTTGAAATTCCGCTAAATGCAGGTACTGGAAATACGGTTGTCATTACTCTTCGGTCTGGCGCGTCGGTTATGGTGGATGACATCACGGTTAGTAGCTTTGATGCTGTTGAAGCGGCATCTGCTCATACGGTTGCTCGTACGGTGTCTAGTGCAGAGTTTGCGGATTTGATGGCTTATATTCGCCAGATTGATCGTCAAGAGGCGCCGGCAGACAGTGATGTAATCGTTATAGGTGAGCGTGAGCCTGTTGTTACACCTACACCTACACCTACACCTACACCTACACCTACACCTACACCTACACCTACACCTGAGCCGCCTGTAACTACGGTGCCGGCACCTCAGCCAGAGTCTGGTAGCTCTGGGGGTGGTGGTAATGTAGGGAGTATCTTGCTATTTGTGCTTGGAGTTTTATGTCTGGCTCGGAGGTGGTTGCTTGCAGTGACTCGATGAGATTTAAGAGTGACAAAATATAGCCACACATTGTGTGGCTATATTTTTATGTAGGTCTTGTGGAGCTTGCCGGGCATGATCTATTGTGTTGTAAATCGTTATTTTCAGGATAAGACTTTGAAATGAACTTTATTAAAAAGTTAATAAGAAAGCTGATTCTTCTTTCTACGTGTAACCGAATTCCTCTTAAGCCACCTGCAAAAAGAGTTGCGACAAAAATTCCTCAACGTGCCCATTTCATTTTTGGGTTGTGGAGTGACGACCCATTGCCGCCGGAGTTTCAGCAAACAATTGACCGGTGGCAGCGGCAGGGTTGGGAGGCCAAGCTGTGGGGGCGCAGTGAGGTTGAGGCGTTGATTGCCAAGTACCCAGAAGTGGAGGCCGTATATAGACAGGTGCCAAGGGATGTTCAGCGAGCAGATATAGCCAGGTATCTCATTGTGTGGGAGCACGGAGGTTTCTATATGGACTGTGATGCAGGGCCTATTCATTTCTCTTTGTTGAATTTTTTGCAGAAGAAGAAAGAAGCAGAAGCTGTGTACTTTATTGAAGAAGTGTTGGCGCAAAAGTGGATTGATTGGCGCAGTCAGCACCATATGCGGCAGCAAATACCTGAAAAGCACCCGGAAAAAATATGCAACTATCTATTTGGCTCTGTGTCAGGGCATGCTGTTATTCGGGCATGTCTGGATGAGGCATTAAGGCGTTGTAATCTCTTTGCTGGTCAAGATATAGACGATTTGGGTGTGTTGACTACCACTGGCCCTGAAGTCACAACCGATGTTGTGCAGTCCAGAAGGGGGGAGGTGGTAGTTAGGCATAGCAAGTATTTTTGCGATCACGGGCGTACAGGAACGTGGCGAAATGAGCCGTGATTTGGTGGTGTGCTTGAGGTCTAGGTTGTTGCGCTACGCTTGTGTGGGTCCAGGTCAAATGTATGCTCCACGCCCTAAATATTTTTGATCGTTCGTATGCTTGACATAGTCCTTCTACATCACTACCATTGCGCCTCCATTTTTCCCGGTGGGGCTCCTTGTGTGCCTAAATCGCCTAAAAAAAATGGAAGCAGTAGATAGTTTCGGAAGTCTCAAGCAGGCTTCTTGGGTTCTTTATTCTTTATATACAGGATTTTGATTCCATGAATCAACGAATTCGAATTCGTCTCAAGGCGTTTGATCACAAGCTGATTGACGCTTCGACGCAAGAGATTGTCGAGACGGCCAAGCGCACCGGTGCCCAAATCCGTGGTCCCATCCCGCTGCCGACTCGCAAAGAGCGCTACACGGTTCTGATCTCGCCTCACGTGAACAAAGACGCGCGTGACCAGTACGAAATCCGCACGCACAAGCGTCTGCTGGATATCGTGGAGCCCACCGACAAGACTGTCGACGCTCTGATGAAGTTGGACCTGGCCGCTGGTGTAGAAGTACAAATCAGCCTGGGTTAATAAGTAGTAAAACGTAAGTTAAACCGAAACGCCCTTATGGGCTGTGTAACACTCTGAAATGGGTGGCCGTAGCGGGTAATAGCCCCGTACACAAGAGGTTATAAAATGACTATAGGTATTGTCGGCCGCAAATGCGGCATGACCCGCGTATTCACTGAAAACGGCGAGTCCGTTCCAGTGACCGTGGTTGAGGTAGAGCCCAACCGCATTACGCAGGTCAAATCTGACGACGTCGACGGATACACTGCCGTTCAGGTAACTACCGGTACCCGTCGCAAATCCCGAGTAAGCAAGTCTCAAGCGGGCCACCTGGCTAAAGCGGGCGTTGAAGCCGGCCGCGGTCTGTGGGAATTCCGTGTGGACGAAGCAGGCGAGTTGAAAGCCGGTGATTCCATCACCGTTGAAGGCTTTGAAGCTGGCCAAAAAGTTGATGTTACCGGCACCTCCAAAGGTAAAGGCTTCCAGGGCGGCGTTAAGCGCTGGAACTTCCGCATGCAGGATGCCACTCACGGTAACTCCATTTCTCACCGTGCTCCCGGTTCTATCGGTCAGTGCCAGACTCCCGGTCGTGTCTTTAAAGGCAAGAAGATGGCGGGTCATATGGGTGCTGAGCGTGTCACCGTGCAGAGCCTGGAAGTGGTTCGTGTCGACGCCGAGCGCAATTTGCTGCTCATCAAGGGTGCCGTACCTGGCGCTCCCGGTGGCGACGTGATTGTTCGTCCTGCAGTGAAGGCTTGAGGGGAACGTCCATGGAATTGAATATTGCATCTGCTGAAGGCAAGGCTGCGGGCACTGTGAAAGTGTCTGAGCAAGCGTTCGGCAACGAATACAACCAGGATCTGGTGCACCAGGCGGTAACTGCTTACTTGGCAGGCGCCCGTCAAGGCACCCGCGCCCAGAAGAACCGTTCTGCGGTTTCTGGCGGCGGCAAGAAGCCCTGGCGTCAAAAAGGCACTGGCCGCGCCCGTGCTGGTACCATTCGCAGCCCGCTGTGGCGTACTGGTGGCGTAACTTTCGCCGCTCAGCCTCAGGATCACAGCCAAAAGCTGAACCGCAAGATGTATCGCGGTGCGCTGCGTTCCATCCTGTCTGAGCTGGCTCGCCAGGAGCGTCTGGTGGTGGTTGAGTCTTTTGACCTCGACGCCCCCAAGACCAAAGGTCTGGTGGCCAAGCTGTCTGGCCTGGGCCTGCAGGAAGCGCTGATCGTGTCTGACGAGGTGAATGAAAACCTCTACCTGGCGTCTCGCAACCTGCACAAGGTTGATGTTCGCGACACCAGTGCACTTGACCCGGTTAGCCTGATCAAGTTCGACAAAGTGGTTGTCACAGTGTCTGCGCTGAAAAAGATTGAGGAGATGCTGGGATGAATCAGGAAATTGTCTTTAAGACCCTGCTTGGGCCTCACGTTTCTGAGAAAGCCGCCGTTGTTGCCGAAGGCAGCAATCAGGTGATCTTCAAGGTTGCCAAAACGGCCACCAAGCGCGAAGTGAAAGCCGCTGTTGAGCAGCTTTTCAAAGTAGACGTGCTGGATGTTCGCACTGTAGTCACCAAGGGCAAAGCCAAGCGTACCCGTTACGGTATGGGCAAGCGCTCTGACTGGAAAAAAGCGTACGTTCGGCTGGCCGAAGGTCAAGAAATTGACTTTGCGGTAGCGGAATAAGGGGATTGTTGCGATGCCAGTAATCAAGAGAAAACCGACATCTCCGGGTCGCCGCCACGTTGTTAGCGTGGTTAACCCGGATCTGCACAAAGGTGCCCCTTACGCGCCTTTGTTGGAGAAGAAGTCCAAAAGCGGTGGCCGTAACAATGCCGGTCGTATCACCACCCGTCACATCGGTGGTGGTCACAAGCAGCACTACCGCATCATCGACTTCAAGCGCAATAAAGATGGCATTCCAGCCCGCGTAGAGCGCCTGGAATACGATCCCAACCGCACAGCCTATATTGCATTGGTGTGCTACAACGACGGTGAGCGCCGCTACATCATCGCCCCCAAAGGCCTTAAGGCTGGGGACGTGATCAGCTCTGGTGCCGACGCCGACATCGCTGTGGGCAACACCTTGCCGCTGCGTAATGTGCCTGTAGGTAGCACCGTTCACTGTGTGGAACTGAAGCCTGGCAAAGGCGCGCAAATCGCTCGCTCCGCTGGTGCATCTGCTCAGCTGGTTGCCCGCGAAGGCAAGCACGCCACCCTGCGTCTGCGCAGCGGTGAAATGCGCAAGGTGCTGGTTGAGTGCCGCGCTACTTTGGGTGAAGTGTCCAACAGTGAGCACAACCTGCGCTCCCTGGGTAAGGCTGGTGCCTCCCGCTGGCGCGGTGTTCGTCCGACCGTTCGTGGTGTTGCCATGAACCCGGTAGATCACCCGCACGGTGGTGGTGAAGGTCGTACCTCTGGTGGTCGTCACCCGGTATCACCCTGGGGTACACCGGCCAAAGGTTACAAGACCCGCAAGAACAAGCGTACCGATAAGCTCATCGTACGTCGTCGCGGCAAATAATCCACACTGATTGAGAGGAAATAACAGTGCCACGTTCTTTAAGAAAAGGCCCGTTTATCGATCTTCACCTGCTCAACAAGGTGGAGAAGGCCGTAGAGAGCAAAGACCGTCGTCCCATCAAGACCTGGTCTCGTCGCTCTATGATCCTGCCTGAAATGGTTGGTCTGACCATCGCCGTTCACAACGGCCGCCAGCACGTACCGGTGGTTGTGAGTGAAGAGATGGTTGGTCACAAGCTGGGCGAATTCGCACCAACACGTACCTATCGCGGGCACGTGGTGGACAAGAAAGCCAAGCGCTAAGAGAGGAAAGTTACTGTGGAAACTACAGCAAAACTGCGCGGCGCAAGGCTTTCTGCCCAGAAAGCACGTCTTGTAGCTGACCAGATTCGCGGTAAGTCCGTTGAAGACGCTCTGGATATCCTGAAGTTCAGCCCTAAAAAAGGCGCTGACCTGATCCAAAAAGTGTTGGAGTCTGCGATTGCAAACGCCGAACACAACGATGGGGCGGATATCGACGAGCTGAAGGTGTCTACCATCTTCGTCGACGAAGGCATGACCATGAAGCGCATCATGCCGCGCGCCAAGGGCCGTGCTGACCGCATCCTGAAGCGCACTTGCCACATCACCGTCAAAGTAGCGGTTTAGGAGACGAATAATGGGTCAGAAAGTACATCCCGTCGGCATTCGTTTGGGTGTTGTTAAAAAGCACAATTCGGTTTGGTACGCCAACTCCAAGAATTATGCAGACAACCTCAACAGCGATCTGAAAGTGCGCGAATACATCGAGAAAAAACTCGATAACGCCTCTGTCAGCAAAGTAGAAATTGAGCGTCCGGCGCAAACTGCACGCATCACCATTCACACCGCACGCCCTGGCGTGGTTATCGGTAAGAAAGGTGAAGACGTAGAAAAACTGCGCAACGAAGTGGCTCGCATGATGGATGTGCCTGTGCACATCAACATCGAAGAGATCCGCAAGCCAGACCTGGACGCCAAACTGGTTGCCCAGAGCGTTGCCCAGCAGCTGGAGCGTCGCGTTATGTTCCGTCGCGCCATGAAACGCGCTGTGCAAAACGCCATGCGCCAAGGCGCCAAGGGCATCAAGATTCAAGTGGGCGGCCGTCTTGGCGGCGCTGAAATCGCTCGCTCTGAATGGTACCGCGAAGGTCGCGTGCCGCTGCACACCCTGCGTGCGGACATCGACTACGCAACTTACGAAGCCTCCACCACTTACGGCATCATTGGCGTAAAAGTGTGGATTTTCAAAGGCGAAATTCTGGGCGGCGAAGAGCAGGTGGAAGCACCGGCTCCGAAAAAGACCAGAAAGCCTAAGAAAGCAGCGGATAAATAAGGAGTACGCACAATGTTACAGCCCAAGCGTACCAAGTTCCGGAAAATGATGAAGGGTCGCAACCGCGGCCTGGCACTGCGCGGCAGCAAAGTGAGCTTCGGTGAATTCGGCCTCAAGGCCACTGGCCGCGGTCGTATCACCGCTCGCCAGATCGAAGCCGCCCGTCGTGCCATGACTCGTCACGTTAAGCGTGGCGGTAAAATCTGGATCCGTGTATTCCCGGACAAGCCGATTACCAACAAACCCCTGGAAGTTCGTATGGGTAAAGGTAAGGGTAACGTTGAATACTGGGTAGCCCAGATCCAGCCGGGCAAGGTTCTCTATGAAATGGAAGGTGTGTCGGAAGAGCTGGCGCGTGAGGCATTTGCCCTTGCTGCTGCCAAACTGCCGGTGCAAACCGCCTTTGTGAAACGGTCGGTGATGTGATGAAAGCTAACGAACTTCGTGAAAAGTCTGTTGACGAGCTGAACACTGAGCTCAACGCTCAGTTGGAAGCCCAGTTCAAGCTGCGTATGCAGCACTCTACTGGCCAGCTTCAACAGAGCCACAAACTGAAAGAAGTGCGTCGCGATATCGCGCGCATTAAGACTCTGTTAACAGAGAAAGCAGGTAACTGATAATGGCCCAGACAGAAAAAGCACGCACTCTGGCAGGTAAAGTTGTCAGTGACAAAATGGACAAAACCATCACGGTTCTGATCGAACGTCGCGTAAAACACGGGATGTACGGCAAGATCGTGAGCAAGTCCAGCAAGATCAAGGCACACGACGAAAACAACGAGTGCAAAATCGGTGATGTTGTAGAAATCGCCGAAACTCGTCCCTTGGCCAAGTCCAAATCCTGGAAACTGGTCGAAATTGTGGAGCGCGCTACCGAAGTGTAACTTCGCGGCCGTTCATGCTGGAGCAATAACATGATTCAAACACAAAGCTACCTGGATGTTGCCGATAACTCCGGTGCCCGTCGCGTGATGTGCATCAAGGTGTTGGGCGGTTCCCACCGTCGCTACGCCGGCGTTGGCGACATCATCAAGGTGACCGTGAAGGAAGCCATTCCCCGCGGCAAGGTGAAGAAAGGCCAGGTGCTCGACGCCGTGGTTGTACGCACCAAAAAAGGTGTTCGTCGTCAGGATGGCAGCCTGATCAAGTTCGACGACAACGCTGCAGTAATGCTGAACGCATCTCACGCCCCCATCGGCACCCGTATTTTTGGGCCGGTAACTCGCGAGCTGCGCAGCGAAAAATTTATGAAAATTGTCTCTCTGGCTCCAGAAGTACTGTAACGCTGAGTTTAGCTTAGTTTAGTTTACGGGAAACTGGAAAGCGGAAAGCAAAGAGGAAAATGGCTATGCGTAAGATCAAGCGTGATGACGAAGTAATCGTGATCGCCGGGCGCGACAAAGGCAAGCGCGGCAAAGTGCTGCGTGTGCTGGACGAGCAGCGCCTGATCGTCAGCGGTGTGCAACTGGTGAAAAAGCACCAGAAGCCCAACCCGCAACAGGGTATTGCCGGTGGTATCGTGGAAAAAGAAGCCCCTATTCAGGTTTCCAACGTCGCGATTTTCAATGGCGCAACCAACAAAGCTGATCGTGTGGGATTCAAGGTAGAGGGCGATAAAAAAGTCCGTATCTTCAAATCCACCGGCGAAGCTGTTGACGCCTAACCGGAGAGTATCGAGATGGCAAAGTTGAAAGAAATTTACAAAAACGAACTCGCCCCCAAGCTGAAAGAAGAGCTGGGTTTGGCGAATGTAATGGAAGTACCTCGCATCAGCAAAATCACCCTGAACATGGGTGTTGGTGAAGCTCTGGGTGACAAGAAGATCCTGGAAAACGCCGTTGCTGATCTGGAGAAGATCTCCGGTCAAAAGGTCGTGGTAACCCGTGCACGCAAATCCATCGCCGGCTTTAAAGTCCGCGAAGGTTGGCCGATCGGCTGTAAGGTAACTCTGCGTTCAGATCGCATGTATGAGTTCCTGGAGCGCCTGATCAGCATTGCGATTCCCCGTATTCGCGACTTCCGTGGCATCAGCCCCAAGTCGTTCGACGGTCGTGGGAACTTTGCCATGGGTGTATCCGAGCAGATCATTTTCCCGGAAATCGATTACGACAAGGTCGACACGCTGCGTGGGCTGGATATCACCATCACCACCACTGCTCGCACCAACGATGAAGGCCGCGCTCTGCTGCGCGCATTCAACTTCCCGCTGAAGAACTGAGGGCAGGTTAGATGGCTAAGAAATCCATGATTGCGCGCGAAACCAAACGCGCCAAGATCGTTGCTCAGTACGCCGCCAAGCGCGCCGAACTGAAAGCGATCATTAAAAACGCCAACTCTTCCGACGAAGAGATTTGGGATGCGCAACAGCAGCTGCAAAAACTGCCTCGCGATGCCAGCCCGGCTCGCCAGCAACGCCGCTGCCGTGTTACCGGTCGCCCGCACGCGGTGTACCGCAAGTTTGGCCTGTGCCGCAACAAGCTGCGTGAAGCAGCCATGCGCGGCGATGTGCCGGGCCTTGTTAAAGCCAGTTGGTAAGGAGCGAATACGATGAGTATGCAAGATCCATTGTCAGACATGCTGACTCGCATTCGCAACGCCCACCAGCGTAGCAAGATTGCAGTAAGCATGCCCTGTTCCAAGCTCAAGGTCTCTGTGGCCAAGGTATTGGAAAGTGAAGGTTACATCACGGGTTACAGCGTGAGTGAAGGTACCAAGCCTGAGCTGACCGTTGACCTGAAATATTTTGAAGGCAAGCCGGTAATCGAAGAGATTGCCCGTATCAGCCGTCCCGGCCTGCGTAAATACGCCGGTTCCGGTGAGCTGCCCAAAGTTCGCGGTGGCCTGGGTGTCGCTATCATCTCCACCTCCAAAGGTGTTATGAGCGACCGCGCAGCGCGCGAAGCGGGCATCGGCGGCGAAGTGCTCTGCACGGTTTTCTAAGGAGTTGCCGACATGTCACGTATAGCAAAAGCCCCGATTGAAATCCCTGGCGGCGTTACCGTTACCCTGAAAGACGGCGCAATTTCCGTCAAGGGTGGCAAAGGCGAGCTGAGCCACAATATCCACGGCGACGTGGAAGTGAAGCAGGACGACAACGTGCTGACTTTCGCCCCCAAAAGTGGCGGTAAATCAGCCAACGCTCTGGCTGGCACCACCCGCGCCCTGGTGAACAATATGGTCACCGGCGTCAGCAATGGCTTTGAGAAAAAGCTGCAGCTGCAAGGCGTTGGTTATCGTGCTGCCCTGCAAGGCAAGAAGCTCAACCTGACCCTGGGTTTTTCCCACCCGGTTGAGTACGAACTGCCGGAAGGTGTGAAAGCTGAGTGCACCAGCCAGACCGATATTGTGCTGAGCTCTGCCAACAAGCAGCTGCTGGGCCAAGTTGCCGCAGAGATTCGCGCATACCGTCCGCCAGAGCCCTACAAGGGCAAAGGTGTTCGTTACGCCGATGAGCATGTGCGCCGTAAAGAAGCGAAGAAGAAATAGGTTTGATTATGAGCGACAAAAAAGACTCCCGTTTGCGTCGTGCGCGCCGCTCCCGGATGAAAATCCGCGAGCTGGGCGAGAACCGCCTGTGCATTCACCGCACCCCGCGCCACATGTACGCACAAGTAATCGCGCCGGAAGGCGATCGTGTATTGGCCAGCGCTTCCACGCTGGACAAGGAATTGCGCTCTGGCGCTACTGGCAACATCGAAGCGGCAAGCTCCGTTGGCAAGCTGGTGGCTGAGCGTGCCAAGGCTGCCGGTGTTACCCGCGTTGCCTTCGATCGTGCCGGATTCAAATACCACGGTCGCGTTAAAGCGCTGGCAGATGCTGCCCGCGAAGCCGGACTGGAATTCTAAGGGTTATTGAGATGGCTAGAGAACGAGATCAAAAAGGTCAACAGGAAAGCGACGGCCTGCAAGAGAAGCTGGTTCAGGTTAACCGCGTTGCCAAAACCGTAAAAGGCGGTCGTATCTTTGCCTTTACTGCGCTGACTGTGGTTGGCGACGGCAATGGCAAGGTTGGCTTCGGTCGCGGCAAGGCCCGCGAAGTGCCCCAGGCAATCCAGAAAGCGATGGAATCCGCGCGCCGCAATATGATTCAGGTTCACCTGGACGGCGACACCATTCAGTACCCCACCAAAGCCAACCATGGCGCCTCCAAGGTGTACATGCAGCCGGCTTCTGCGGGTACCGGTGTAATTGCTGGCGGTGCCATGCGCTCCGTGTTGGAAATCGCTGGTGTACAGAACGTACTGGCCAAGTGTTACGGCTCTACCAACCCGGTAAACGTGGTTCGTGCTACGTTTAAAGCGCTGCAAAACATGCGCTCTCCGGACGAAGTGGCGGCCAAGCGCGGCAAAGCGGCTGAAGAGATTGTTTGATTCTTTGTTGCCCCCGCACAGTCGGGGGTGACGAAATGCACAGTGAGAAAGAATCATGGCTAAAGCAAAGAAAATGATGAAAGTGACCCAGACCAAATCCGTTCACGGACGTCTGGCTGCTCACAAAGCGTGCGTTGCTGGCCTCGGCCTGCGTCGCATTGGCCACACCGTTGAGGTTGAAGACACTGCGTCTACTCGCGGCATGGTCAACAAAGTGAACTACCTGGTTAAGGTTGAGGGAGAATAATCGTGCGACTGAATGAATTGAGTCCCGCTCCCGGGCGAGTAAAAGAAGGCAAGCGTGTTGGCCGTGGTATTGGCAGCGGCTTGGGCAAAACCTGTGGTCGTGGCCACAAGGGTCAAAAGTCCCGTTCTGGCGGTTCTGTGAAGCCCGGCTTCGAGGGCGGTCAAATGCCCCTGCAGAAGCGTTTGCCCAAGTACGGTTTTACCTCGCGTATCTCTCGCGTTAGCGAAGAGATTCGTCTGGCAGAGCTGAACAAGGTTGATGCTGACGTAATTACCCTGGAAGAGCTGCGCAAAGCCGGTTTGGTTAACGCCAATATCAAGCGCGCCAAAGTGTTCCTGTCTGGTGAAATCACCAAGGCTGTGACTCTGAAGGGTATTACTGCTACCAAAGGTGCTATTGCTGCTATTGAAGCGGCTGGTGGCAAGGTAGAGGCCGAGTAAGAAATTACTCGTCGTTGTGAACGAATTAGGTTAAAGGATAATCATGGCCAAAGCCGGTAATATGCCGATGGGAAGCCAAAAAGGCATGGGCGAGCTGTTAGCTCGCCTTCGCTTTTTGTTCCTGGCAATTGTGGTTTACCGCATCGGTGTTCATATTCCCGTTCCGGGCATTAACCCGGAAAAGGTTGCCGAATTCTTCAACAGCAACCAGGGCACCATCCTCGACGTGTTCAACATGTTCTCCGGTGGCGCACTGGCGAATATGAGTATTCTCACGCTCAACGTGATGCCTTATATCTCGGCGTCGATCATCATGCAGCTGATGGCTGCGGTGGTGCCGAGCCTGGAGCAGCTGAAGAAAGAGGGCGATTCCGGACGCCGTAAGATCAATCAGTACACTCGCTACGGCACGGTGTTGCTGGCGTTGGTACAGGGTACCGGTATTGCGGTTGGCCTTGGCAGTCAGGGCTTTGCCCTGGATCCCGGCCCGGTGTTTTACACCGGCGCGGTGGTGTCTCTGGTAACCGGCGCTGTATTTATGATGTGGCTGGGTGAGCAGATCACCGAGCGCGGCGTGGGTAACGGCATTTCCATGTTGATCTTCGCCGGTATTGTGGCGGGTTTGCCCAGTGCCATTGGCGGCTCCATTGAGATGGCGCGTCAGGGCGAGATCCACGGTGTGGCACTGCTGTTTATCCTGATTTTGGCTATCGCGCTGATTTACTTTGTGGTGTTTATGGAGCGCGGCCAACGCCGCATTACTGTGAACTACGCTCAGCGTCAGCAAGGTCGCAAGGCATACAACGCCCAAACCAGCCATCTGCCGCTGAAGGTGAATATGGCCGGTGTAATCCCGGCGATTTTTGCCAGCAGTATCCTGCTGTTCCCCAACACCATTACCACCTGGTTTGGTGAGGGCAGCAATGCGCCGGAGTGGGTGAGCCAGGTTGGCCTGTTGATTGGCCGCGGTCAGCCGTTGTACTACCTGCTGTTTGCCGGTTTGATTATTTTCTTCTGCTTCTTCTACACGGCGTTGATGTACAACACCAAGGAAATGGCAGATAACCTGAAGCGCGGTGGCGCCTACTTGCCCGGCATTCGCCCCGGTGAGCAGACGTCCAAGTACATCGACACAGTAATGACCCGCCTGACTGTGGTTGGCGGTATTTATATGGCCGGTGTGTGTATGTTGCCGGAAGTGCTGCAGGTGCAATTTAATGTGCCGTTTTACCTGGGTGGCACTTCGCTGTTGATTGCGGTGGTGGTGACCATGGACTTTATGGCCCAGGTTCAGTCGCATTTGATGTCGTCCCAGTACGACTCGTTGATGAAAAAATCCAATTTGAAGGGCAAGCGGTAATTTCCGCCGTTTGCTGTAGAAACTGAGGTAAGAGTAATGAAAGTTCGTGCATCGGTTAAAAAAATGTGCCGCAACTGCAAAGTGATCCGTCGCAATGGTGTTGTGCGGGTAATCTGCAGCGCGGAACCGCGCCATAAGCAACGTCAGGGTTGATTCGTAGCTGAACAGCCAGGCACTTGCTTTTTAGTGCAACCAAAGCTATCCTTTCGCGCCTTTTTTATGGCTATCCAGCCAAGGCGTGTTGGATAGTGCTTTTATTTGTATTTTTTACAACTTTTTATTCGTAAACACTGTGGAGAAACTCAATGGCCCGTATTTCCGGTGTCAATATCCCCGATAACAAGCATGCGGTGATCTCTCTCACCTATGTATTCGGGATCGGCCGCCCAACCGCTAAAGCAATCTGCGCTGAAGTCGGTATCGCGGAAGATGTAAAGATAGCTGATCTCTCCGACGCGCAGATGGACACCCTTCGTGAGGCGGTAGCCAAGCACACGGTAGAGGGTGATTTGCGTCGGGAAATCAGTATGAATATCAAACGTTTGATGGACCTTGGTTGCTACCGTGGCCTGCGCCACCGTCGCAGCTTGCCGCTGCGCGGCCAGCGTACCAAGACCAATGCCCGTACCCGTAAGGGTCCGCGCAAACCCATCAAGCGCTAATTGATAGGACGTAACTGATCATGGCAAAACCTGGACAAAAGACCGCTCGCAAGAAGGTCAAAAAGACCGTTGTTGACGGCATCGCGCACATTCACGCGTCCTTCAACAACACCATCGTTACTATTACTGACCGCCAGGGCAACGCCCTGAGCTGGGCCACTGCAGGTGGTTCCGGTTTCCGCGGTTCTCGTAAATCCACTCCCTTCGCCGCTCAGGTTGCTGCCGAGCGCGCCGGTGTTGCCGCACAAGAATACGGTATGAAAAACCTGGAAGTGGAAGTAAAGGGCCCTGGCCCCGGCCGTGAATCCGCAGTTCGTGCACTGAACAACGCTGGATTCAAAATCACCAACATCACCGACGTGACGCCGATCCCCCACAACGGGTGCCGTCCGCCGAAGAAACGTCGCGTATAAGGCAGGGCTTAATCATGGCAAGATATATTGGACCGACTTGTAAACTGTCCCGCCGCGAAGGAACCGACCTGTTCCTGAAAAGTGGCGTTCGTCCCCTGGACTCCAAATGTCGCGCAGAGAGCGCCCCTGGCCAGCATGGTCAGCGTCGTGGCCGTCTGTCTGACTACGGTGTTCAGCTGCGTGAAAAGCAAAAAGTTCGTCGCACTTATGGCGTTCTGGAAAAGCAATTCCGCAACTACTACAAAGAAGCTGCCCGTCTGCGCGGTGCAACCGGTGAAAACTTGTTGACCCTGCTGGAACAGCGTCTGGATAACGTGGTTTATCGCATGGGCTTTGGTGCCACCCGTGCCGAATCCCGTCAGCTGGTATCTCACAACTCCATTCTGGTGAATGGCAAGAAAGTGAACATCGCTTCTTACCAAGTACAGGCTGGCGACGAAGTGAGCATCCGTGAGAAGTCCAAAACTCAGCTGCGTATTTCCAGCGCTCTGGCACTGGCTGCCCAGCGTGGTGAAATTGAGTGGATTGAAGTAGACGCCAACAAAATGGCCGGTACTTTCAAGCGCGTTCCTGATCGCAGTGAACTGCCTTCCGACATCAACGAAAACCTGATTGTTGAGCTGTACTCCAAATAATTAATTTGGAGTAAATGAACACACATCTGGTTTAACTGAATACTGACAGGTACGGATATGCAAACATCTGCGACAGAACTTCTGACTCCGCGCACCATCGACGTTACCGAGCTGGGCCCAACCCACGCCAAAGTGGTTCTTGAGCCTCTGGAGCGCGGCTTTGGCCATACTCTGGGTAACGCCCTGCGCCGCATTCTGCTTTCCTCCATGCCCGGCTGCGCCGTGGTTGAGGTAGAGATCGACGGCGTACTGCACGAATACAGCAGCATCGAAGGCGTGCAGGAAGACGTGATCGAAATCCTGCTCAACCTGAAAGAGGTTGCCGTGGTTCTGCACGGTAAAGACGAAGTTGAGCTGACCCTGAGTAAGAAAGGCAAGGGTGCTGTGACTGCTGGCGACATTCAAGTGGACAGCAACGTCGAAATCATGAACCCGGATCTGGTGATTGCCAACATCACCGGCAACACTGAGCTGAGCATGCGCCTGCGTGTACAGCGCGGTCGTGGCTACCAGCCCGCCGACGCTCGCAACAGCGATCAGGAAGAAACCCGCGCCATTGGCCGCCTGCAACTGGACGCATCCTACAGCCCGGTTCGCCGTGTTGCCTACGTAGTAGACAGCGCCCGTGTTGAGCAACGCACAGACCTGGACAAGCTGATTATCGATCTGGAGACCAACGGTACTCTGGATCCGGAAGAGGCCATCCGTCGCGCTGCCACCATCCTGCAACAGCAGCTGGCAGTATTTGTTGACCTGGAGAGTGAAGCCCAATCCGAGCCGGAAGAGAAGGAAGAGGAAATCGATCCGATTCTGCTGCGTCCGGTAGATGATCTGGAACTGACTGTTCGCTCGGCCAACTGCCTGAAAGCGGAAAGCATCTACTACATTGGTGATCTGATTCAGCGCACCGAAGTAGAGTTGCTGAAAACCCCGAACCTGGGCAAGAAATCTCTTACCGAAATCAAAGACGTTCTCGCCTCCCGCGGCCTGTCCCTGGGAATGCGCCTTGAAAACTGGCCGCCTGCCAGCATCAAGCAAGAAGAACTCTAATTGTAATTGGCCGCTGCTCGCTGAGCGGTGGCCCAATTTAAGGAATACTAACCATGCGTCATCGTCAAAGTGGCCGCCAACTGAACCGCAACAGCTCGCATCGCCGGGCCATGTTTCGCAACATGACTGCGTCGTTGGTCGAGCATGAACTGATTAAAACCACTCTGCCCAAAGCCAAAGAACTGCGTCGCTACGCCGAGCCGTTGATCACTCTGGCCAAGCAAGACAGCGTTGCCAACCGTCGCCTGGCGTTCGACCGCCTGCGCAATAAAGAAACTGTTGGCAAGCTGTTCGGCGAACTGGGCCCGCGCTACGAAGAGCGCCCCGGCGGCTATATCCGCATCCTCAAGTGCGGCTTCCGCCCCGGTGACAATGCGCCTATGGCGTATGTTGAACTGGTGGATCGTCCGCAAGTGGAAGTGGTTGAAGAAGTTGAGGGCGACGAAGAGTAATAGTGTTCTAGCCTTTGGCTTTGTACACTAAAAAAAGCCCCGGCCGGTTGGTCGGGGCTTTTTTTGTGCTTCTGTTGTGTTATTTTCCTTAAGTTGCGGTGTTGTTTGCTGGTTGGATTGATTTGCCATGGGTGAGAAAGATATGTCACTTCTGGAAGATGTTTGGAGTGCAATAACCTGGGAACCAGAGATTGGTGATCCGACTTTAGTAGGCTGGTTAACGGTTTTGGCCTACATCTTCGCCTGCTCTGCTTGTGTGTCGGTATATTGCAAATCTGTTTCCTCGCCAAAACGTTACCGATATTTTTGGCTGTGCTCTGGAATACTTTTGCTGTTTTTGTCGGTGAATAAGCAACTGGATTTGCAATCATTGCTAACTGATATAGGGCGTCAAATAGTCGTTATAAACGATTGGGTAGATAAAAAGCACTTAATACAAAAGAGCTTTATTGTAGTGATTGCATCGCTGGGTGCTTTGGGGTTTTTATTAATATTTATGCTGTATAAAAGTTATTTCAGATTCCTGAGTGGTGCATTATTGGGATTTACCTTTTTGCTTGTTTTTATATTAGTGAGAGCGTCTTCTTTTCATGGAATGGATGTGTTGATATCCAGCTCATGGTATGGAATTAAAGTTAACTGGTTACTGGAGCTGTCCGGTATTATGGCCATTTTTTTGAATGCGCTGTATTTGCTTGTTTACGGTATTATGCCTGCAAAGAGTTCGTTGTTCGCAGTCGGGAGAAGCAGTGTTGGATAATAAAAGGCGGCATATTTTTAATTTCCCCTTCGACCTTTTAACAAAACAGCAGATGCTAATGCGGCTTGAACAATGTTGGTCAGAGAGTACTGGCTTTGAGTATTGCGTCACGCCAAATGTTGACCATGTTGTTAGAGGAAATAAGAAGGCCGAGTATCTCTCGTTGTATGAGAATGCATTCATCAGCGTTTGTGACAGTCGGATTTTGCAAAAGCTAGCGCGGCTTTGTGGTGTTCGTTTTCCAGAAGTTATCCCGGGCAGCGATTTGACCAGCGAGTTATTTTTAGGAAGAGTGCAAAGCGATGATTCAGTGCTAATAATAGGTGCGAGTGATGAACTAGTCGCGAGGCTTTTATCTGATTTGAATCTGGATAATGTGACTCATTACAATCCACCAATGGGTTTTATGAATAACAGAGATGAGGTGGAAAAGTGCCTTTTGCTCGCGGAGAGTAAGCCGTTTAAGTATCTGTTTTTTGCAGTAGGCTCTCCTCGACAAGAAATTCTGGCTTATGAGCTGAAATCCCGAGGAAAGGCTACAGGTATTGGCTTTTGTATTGGTGCTTCAATCGACTTTTTAGTCGGCACGGAGAGTCGCGCGCCTAAATGGGTTCAGGCATTGAACTTTGAATGGTTTTATCGGTTTTTGCAAAATCCCAGGCGCTTGTGGCGCCGCTATTTTGTGGATGGATTACGAATATTCCCCATTTTTATAAAGGAGTTGTCAGAACGTGGAAAATAAAAAAGTAATTCCAGTAGTTCTTTGTGGAGGCTCCGGTAGCCGATTGTGGCCGTGGTCGCGTGATGGCTACCCAAAACAGTTTCTGAATTTGCAAGGAAACCATACCATGTTGCAGGAGACCATTCTGCGGTTGGGTGAGCATGTTGATGAGCCAATAATGATTTGTGGTGAAGAACACCGTTTTTTGGTCGCTGAACAAGTTCGTGCGCTTGGTTCCAGGCACAATGGTATTTTATTGGAACCAGAGGGCCGCAATACTGCTCCAGCCATTGCCCTGGCAGCACTGCATGCTATCGAGCAAAACGAAGACTCTATGCTTCTGGTGTTGCCAGCAGACCACGTTATTTTGGATAAAGCTGGTTTCCAGGCAGCGATTGAAGAAGCAACAAATGTAGCCCAAGCAGGCAGCTTGGTTACCTTTGGTATCGTGCCTCAGAGCCCAGAAACAGGTTATGGCTATATTCGTGCAGGCAAGCAAAAGAACTTGGCTTTTGAAGTATCAAATTTTGTAGAGAAACCAGATCAAAAAACGGCTCAACAGTATCTGGATAGTGGCGATTATTACTGGAATAGCGGCATGTTCCTGTTTCGGGCAAAGCGGTACCTGGAGGAGCTGCAACAGCATCGCCCAGAGATATATCGTGCTTGTCAGGAGGCTATGGCGAATACGGACAAAGATTTGGATTTTATACGTGTTGAGCGTAATGCTTTTCTTAGCTCTCCTAGCGACTCTATTGACTATGCAGTGATGGAAAATGCTCAGGATATTCGTATGCTGCCATTGGATTGTGGTTGGAGCGATCTGGGTGCCTGGTCGGCACTTTGGGAGATTGCTGATAAAGATTCACAGGGTAACTCATCTTCAGGTAATACTATATTCCACAACAGCAATAACTGCTTGGTTCGCTCTGCAGATAAACTGGTGGCCACTGTTGGTCTTGATGACGTTATTGTTGTGGATACAGTGGATGCGACTTTGGTAGCCGCTAAAGATAGCGCTCAGGATGTTAAGGCCGTTGTGCAACAATTGAAGGAGTCAAGCAGTAAACTTTTGCAGAATCATCGTAAGGTTTATCGGCCTTGGGGTAACTACGATTCGGTAGACGAGGGCGAACGCTTTCAGGTGAAGCGTATTGTCGTGAATCCCGGTGCCGAATTGAGCTTACAGATGCACCACCACCGTGCTGAGCACTGGATTGTTGTGCAGGGAACTGCACTGGTGACCAAAGGCGAGGAAGAGTTTTTGGTGACGGAAAACCAGTCCACTTATATCCCACTGGGTACCAGACACCGGCTGAAAAACCCCGGTGAGATTCC
The DNA here is from genome assembly GCF_030341905.1 of Porticoccus sp. W117. Taxonomy (GTDB): domain Bacteria; phylum Pseudomonadota; class Gammaproteobacteria; order Pseudomonadales; family Porticoccaceae; genus SCSIO-12696. The sequence goes on from NZ_JATAAF010000004.1 coordinate 105,738, forward strand.
TTTAGAGTTAATTGAGGTGCAGTCGGGCTCTTATCTGGGTGAAGACGATATTGTTCGCTTTGAAGACCACTACGGCCGTGCTGGTGACGAGTAGCTAGAGCTATACCTGTTCAAGTTCGATTAACGTTCCGCAAAAATCTTTTGGATGCAGAAATAGTACCGGCTTGCCATGGGCGCCTTTTTTGGGGTTTCCATCCCCTAAAACGGTGGCGCCTTCGGCCACCAGCTTATCCCGGGATGCCAGTATGTCGTCCACTTCGTAACAGAGATGGTGCATCCCTCCCTGGGTATTTTTTTGCAGAAATTTGCTGATGGGCGAGTCGTCTCCCAATGGCGAGATCAGTTCTATTTTGGTGTTAGGCAGGTTAACAAAAACGGTGGTGACGCCGTGTTCAGGTAATTCCATAGGTTCTGAAATTTGAGCCCCCAAAACATCCCGATAAATGTTACTGGCGGCAGTAATGTCGGTGACTGCAATGGCCACATGGTTCAGTTTGCCAATCATGGTTTGTTCTCTCTGAAAATACTCAGCAGCTTTTCTGCTGCCATGGTGGGAGGTATATCGCTCTGTTTTACGGCTTGCTCAAGCGCTTCGGCAGCAGATTTTACGGCGGAATCAGCGCGCAGTTCAGCCATCAGTCGCTCAGCGGTTTCACTCCACAGCCATTCGATATTTTGCGTATTGCGTAAATCTGAGATGTTCTTTTCCAGCTTGGAAAAATAACCCTCAACGGTATGCCAAACGCCTTCAATATGCTTGTTGCTAAAAGCAGATATAGAAGCCACTTGAGGCGCCCAATATTCACTTTTTGGTTGCAATAATCCCAACACAGATTGATAGTCATGGGCAGTTTTCTCCGCCAATTTAGCGGATGCGCCGTCTGCCTTGTTTACCAGAATTAAATCCGCCAGCTCTATCACGCCGCGTTTAATGCCTTGTAGATCATCACCGCTTCCCGGCTGTAGCATCAGTACAAACATATCCGTCATATTGGCGACGGCCACTTCCGACTGACCGACGCCGACGGTTTCAATAAGGATAATATCGAAACCAGCCGCTTCGCAGAGCAGCAGGCTCTCCCTTGTGCGCCGCGCCACGCCGCCCAGAGTATTGCCGGCTGGCGAGGGGCGGATGTAGGCGTTGGCTTGCAGCGCCAGCTTTTCCATTCGGGTTTTGTCCCCCAGAATAGAGCCGCCATTGAGGGTGGATGATGGGTCTACCGCCAGAACCGCGACTTTGTGATTATTCTCAACCAGATGATTGCCAAGGGCTTCGATAAAGGTGGACTTGCCCACGCCGGGGGCGCCGGAAATGCCAATTCGCAGGCTGTTGCCCGTGTGAGGCGTTAAAACTTCCAGCAATTCCAGAGCTTGCTGACGATGACTTGCCAGGGTGGATTCCACCAGGGTAATGGCCTGTGCCAAGGCGCGGCGTTCTCCGCTGAGAAGCCGTTGAGCCAATGTGGCCTGGGCGGCCATCAAGATGCCTGACGCTTGCTGAGCAGGGCGACGATTTCCTGCGCGGCGGTGGGAATATGAGTGCCGGGGCCGTAGATCGCGGCTACCCCATGGCTGCGGAGTTCATCGTGATCTTGCGGGGGAATAACGCCTCCGCAAATGACCACAATATCTTCAGCATCCAACTCTTTAAGGGCGCTAATTAACTGCGGCACCAGCGTTTTGTGGCCAGCTGCCTGGGAGGAGATTCCAACGATATGCACATCGTTTTCGATGGCCATGCGTGCGGCTTCTTCCGGGGTTTGGAATAGCGGGCCGATATCGATATCAAAGCCCATGTCCGCAAAAGCGGTGGCGATAATCTTGGCACCGCGGTCGTGGCCATCCTGCCCCAGTTTGGCCACCAGCATGCGCGGTCGGCGGCCAGTTTGTGCGGCGAATTTTGCCACCAGTTGTTGTGCTTGATGCACCTCGCTGCCCTCCTGAAAATCGGAGCTGTAAACGCCACTGATGGATTGTATATCTGCTTTGTGTCTGCCCCATACTTTTTCCAGTGCCAGGGAAACTTCCCCCACGGTTGCCAGGGCGCGCATGGCACCTACCGACAGTGCCAGTAAATTGCCGCTGCCACTCTCTGCGGCCTCGGTGAGTTTTTGCAGCGTCTTCTGGCAGGCAGCTTCATCCCGCCACTCGCGGATCTGATTGAGGCGCGTTATCTGGGATTCCCTCACCGACGTGTTATCAATATCCAGCAAATCTACGTCCGGTTCTTGCTCGAGCTGGTATTTATTGACGCCAATGACCACATCGTCGCCACGGTCGATGCGCCCCTGTTTGAGGGCGGCGGCTTGTTCAATACGCAGCTTGGGCATGCCTGACTCAACGGCCTTGGTCATGCCGCCCAACTGTTCCACTTCTTCAATGATTGTTAGTGCTTCGCTCACCAGGGAATCGGTCAGCGATTCTACATAGTAAGAGCCTGCCAGCGGATCGACCACGTTAGTCAAGCCGGTTTCTTCCTGCAGTATTAACTGGGTATTGCGGGCAATACGGGCAGAAAAATCCGTAGGCAGTGCCAGTGCCTCATCAAACGCATTGGTGTGCAGTGACTGGGTGCCACCGAGCACTGCAGACATGGCTTCTACGGTGGTGCGCACAATATTGTTGTAGGGGTCTTTGCTGGTCAGGCTGACGCCGGATGTCTGGCAGTGGGTGCGTAGCATCAGCGACTTGGGGTTTTGCGGATTGAAATTTTCCGCCATTAATTTTGACCACAATACCCTGGCGGCGCGTAGCTTGGCCGCTTCCATAAAGAAGTTCATGCCAATGGCAAAGAAAAACGACAGGCGCGGCGCAAAGCTGTCCACATCCAGGCCACTGTTAACGGCGGTGCGCACGTACTCAATACCATCGGCAATGGTAAAGGCCAGCTCCTGAGCCGCAGTCGCGCCTGCTTCGTGCATGTGGTAGCCGGAGATGGAAACCGAATTGAATCTGGGCATCTTTTCAGCGGTATAGGCGATGATGTCGGAAACGATGCGCATGGAAGGCTGAGGTGGGTAAATATAGGTGTTACGCACCATAAATTCTTTGAGGATGTCGTTTTGCAGAGTGCCGGAAAGCTGAGCGGCTTCGACACCTTGTTCTTCGGCAGCAACAATATAACTGGCCATAATTGGCAACACCGCGCCATTCATGGTCATGGATACCGAGACTTTATCCAGTGGAATATCGTCGAACAGGATCTTCATGTCTTCGACACTGTCGATAGCCACCCCGGCTTTGCCAACATCACCAGTGACTCGTTCGTGGTCGGAGTCGTAGCCGCGGTGGGTGGGCAGGTCAAAAGCCACCGAAATGCCCTGTTGGCCCGCCGCCAGATTGCGTCGATAGAAGGCGTTGGATTCTTCGGCGGTGGAAAACCCGGCGTATTGTCGAATGGTCCAGGGGCGGCCACGGTACATGGTAGCGCGGGGGCCGCGCAGGTAGGGGGGCGAGCCGGGGTAACTGTCCAGATGTTCAATACCCTGCAAATCAGCGGCGGTGTAGAGCGGCTTTACGGTAATACCTTCCGGGGTAGCTGTTGACTGATCATCCTCAGAATCGGAGCGCAGCTCTCTTGCGGCCGCCTGTTGCCATTGCTCCTGTTGGGACTTGCTCTGTTCAGTCATTGTAGATTTCCATTACTCTGTGACGACGATTGCCAATATACCTCCAACACTCCTCAGCTGCAGCTTTCGCAGGTCACCTCAAACAGCGCTTCGTCTTCCAACCGCATCATGCGCAATTTGCCTCCCCACACGCAGCCGGTGTCCAGCGGGTAGAGGTTGGTGCCGCAATCCTGGCCTTCCAGGGCGGCCCAGTGGCCGAAAAGGATTTTATCGTGAGCGGCTTTGCGGTCTTCGTGGAAGAACCAGGGTGCGTAGCCTTTGGGAGCCTGTTTGGGGCCGAGTTTTTGAGTGAGTTCCAGCTTGCCCTTGGCAGTGCAGAAGCGCATACGAGTCAGGTAGTTGGTGATAACCCGCAGGCGGTCAGTGCCTTGCAGGTGTTTTGACCATTTATCCGGGGTATTGCCATACATGGCATCAAAATAGGATTTTGGGTTTGGCCCCCGCAATACAGCTTCTACCTCTGCCGCCAGGCGTTTGGCTTTTTTGATGCTCCACCTGGGGGGGATTCCTGCGTGTACCAGGCAATAGCCTTGGTCGTGTATCAGCAAAGGTTGTTGCTGCAGCCAGTGTATAAGTTGTTCCCGGTCTGGTGCGTCGAGGATTTCCTGCAGGGTGTCTTTGGGACGCAGGGTGGCTGCGCCGGATGCCACCGCCAGCAGATGGAGGTCATGGTTACCCAGCACCATGCGAAAGGCGTCGCCCATCTTGTATAAGTAGCGCAGGGTTTTTAACGATTTAGGGCCGCGGTTGACCACATCGCCAGCAGACCAGAGCTGGTCATGCTTGGGATCGAAATCGACTTTTTTAAGCAGCTTTTTGAGCGGCTTCAGGCAGCCTTGGAGGTCGCCGACTACGTAGATGGCCACTAGTGCACCGCCCCCGGTGCGGCCAGCACAAACAATGGAATGGCGGCATCAAAGGTGTCTCCGTCCGGTGAACTCATTTGGTAACTGCCGGCCATGGTGCCCACCGGGGTTTCGAGAATCACGCCGCTGGTGTAGTGGTAACTGGTGGCCGGGCTGATATGAGGTTGTTCACCCACTACGCCGATTCCCTGAACCTCCTGGCGCTGGTTGTTGCCGTCGGTGATGTGCCAGTGGCGGGATATCAGTTGCACTGTCTGTTCGCCAAGGTTGGCGATGGTTATGTGATAAGCAAAGGCGTAACGGTTTTGTTCTGGCTGGGATTGGTTGGCCAGGTATTCTGTCTTAACGGTGACTCTAATCGGGCATTCCATGGTTTTTATAATGGGTGCATTGCCAGTTGGTTACTGAGTTCAACAAAGTCTTTTACCGTCAGCACTTCTGGCCTCAGGCTCAAGTCAATTTCCAGTGTAGCCAGTTGTTCTGCCGTGGCAAAGTGTTTGAGGCTGTTGCGCAATGTCTTGCGGCGCTGCTGAAAGCAGGCACTGACCAGTTTGTGCAATAGTTTTGGATCGGTTGCCGCATAGGGTGGTTGCTTGTAGGGCAGCAGGCGAACAATGGCGGATTGGACTTTCGGGGTCGGATGAAATGAGCCCGGTGGCACAATAAACAGTGGTTCCACCTGGCAGTGGTATTGCGCCATCACGGTGAGGCGGCCATAGGTTTTATCGCCGGGGGCGGCGGCCAGGCGATCCACCACTTCCTTTTGCAGCATAAAGTGCATATCGCTGACGTTCCCAGCGTAATTCAACAGGTGGAAGATAAGTGGCGTGGAGATGTTGTAGGGCAGGTTGCCGACAATACGCAGGGGCGCTTCACCGCGTTTGAATTGCAGGAAGTCGGTTTTCAGGGCATCGCCCTGATGGAGCTTAAAATCCGCATAGCTGTGAAATTTGTCGGTGAGCAGTGCAGCCAAATCGCGGTCCAGCTCCACCACTTGCAGTTGTGGACAGTGTTCCAGCAGTGGCCGTGTCAATGCCCCTTGGCCGGGGCCAATTTCGATCAGGTTATCGCCGTCTTTGGGGTGAATGGCGGCAACAATTTTGTCGATGATATTATCGTCCACCAGAAAGTTCTGGCCAAAGCGTTTGCGGGCTTTGTGGTCGGTAAGGTCGGCGTGGCGGGGTTTGGGCAAGGGAAGTCCTGTTTTGTGTTGTTTGCTGGTTATTGCGGGTACTGTTTTTCAGAACACGCTGCAAGTACGTCCGTGTAAGCTCGTCGACAGCATCCATGCTGTCGGCGGTTCTGAAAAACAGTACCCGCAATAACCTGATATGGCTGCCAAAACTGGATTCAGCCTTGCTGGGTAGGGGTTGGATTGGCAATCTCTGCTGCATATTCTATCGCAGTCTGCAGGCTGCCGCAGTCGGCCTTGCCTGTGCCTGCCAAGTCCAGGGCAGTGCCATGATCTACCGAGGTGCGAATAATCGGCAAGCCCAGGGTGATGTTTACTGCGGCGCCAAAGCCTTTGTATTTCAGTACCGGCAGACCTTGGTCATGGTACATAGCCAGTACCGCATCGGCGGATTCCAGATATTTGGGGGTGAACAGGGTATCGGCGGGTAGAGGGCCAATCAGGTTCATTCCTTTATGCCTCAGGGCTTCCAAGGCTGGCTCGATGATTTCTATTTCTTCCCGCCCCAAATGGCCGCCTTCGCCAGCGTGGGGGTTAAGGCCGCATACCAGAATAGTGGGTTCCGCGATGCCGAATTTTTGCTGCAAATCTGTGTGCAGAATAGTTATTGCCTGGTCAAGCATCTCGCTGGTAATGGCATTGGAGATGTCTTTCAACGGCAAGTGTGTCGTGGCTAACGCCACCCGCAAGCCGTCAGTGGCAAGCATCATCACCACTTTTTCGGTGTTTGTGTGTTTGGCCAAAAATTCTGTGTGGCCGGAGAAGGGGATGCCTGCGTCGTTAATGACGCCCTTGTGCACAGGGCCGGTAATCAATGCATGGCAGTTACCCTGGCTGCACTGGGTAATTGCCTGTTTTAGGGTGGCAAGCACATAAGAGGCGTTGGCCGTATTTAGGTGTCCGGGTGTGCAAGGGGCATTTAGCGGCACAGGGGATACTGCCAGCTCGCCAGGCTTCAATGGTTGTGGTTGGCTGCCGGGCTGCCGCAAAGTCAGTGGTAGGCCCAGAGCTTGGGCCCTTTGCTGTAGAAACTCTGGATCGGCAAAGGCCACCAATTCGTGAGGCGACCCTTGTTGGGCCAGCTGTATTGCCAGGTCTGGCCCAATCCCGGCGGGTTCGCCGGGGGTTAGTGCCAGGCGAAGCGTCATAGTTTTAATTCGATATAGAAATCGCTGCGCATTTCCTGCAGCCAAATGGCCTTTTCTTCATCGAATTTGCTGTTTTGAATGGCTTCCAAAAAGCGGTTTTGCATGGCCACCTTGCCAAAATCCTTTTCCCTGCGCTCGGTCACTTCCAGGATATGCCAGCCGAACTCACTGCGGAAAGGGTAGCTCACTTCGTTGAGTTCAACAGATGCCATCATCTGCAGAAATTCTGGCACCAGCCTGCCTTCTTCGACAGTATTCCAGCCCACATCGCCCCCTTGTTGCTTGGAACCGGGGTCTTCAGAGAACTCTTTAGCCAGGTCGGCGAACGCTTCTCCATCGGTGACACGTTGGCGCAGTTCATTAAGTTGGTTGTAAGCGGCTTCGTCGTCGCGAATGGCATTGGTTTTGACCAGAATGTGGCGCACTTTGTGTTGCTGCAACATCATTTTTGGCTCGCCACCTTTGCGATCGTGTACTTTGAGGATGTGCAAGCCGGCATCGCTGCGGATGGGGTCAGAGACACCACCAACTTCCATTTCTTTCACCACTGGGCGGAATTTCTCCGGCAGTTGAATCGGCTTTTTCCAGCCCAGGTCACCACCTTTAAGGGCATTGGGGCCCTTGGAATAGTTGACAGCAAATTGCTGGAAGTTGCCGCCCTCGCGCAGTTGCCCCACCAGGTTGTTTGCGTTTTCCATGGCTGTGGCCAATTCGTCTTTGCTGGCGGCTGAAGCCAGTGGCAGCAGAATATGGCCTATTTGATAGCTGGCGGCAGTGGTTGCCTGACCTTCTTCCGATGCCATCAGTTGCTCAATTTCCTGCAGGGACACTGGAATATTGGCTTTGATGGCCTGCTCGTCAATCATCTGGATAACCAGCTGATCGTGAATGTTGCGGCGTAGATCGGCGAGACTGTCGCCGTTTTGGTGTACCAGCTCCACTAGCTGATCCAGAGTCAGATTCTGACGAGACGCCAGAGTTTGCAAATGCTGGTTGATCTGCTGGTCGCTGATTCGTACACCGCTGCGCTCAGCGAAGTTGAGAATCAGACGTTCGTCCACCAGTTGCTCCAGCACCTGTTTCTTCAGTTCCGCTTCCGGTGGCAGAGTGATGTTGGGTTGTTGTTGCAGGCGTTGCATCACGTCTTTAACACGGCTCTCCAACTCGCTTTGCATGACTACGTTGTCGCCAACGATGGCCACGGTGCGATCCAGGAATACCTGCTCGGCGTTGGCCATAGTCGCTACGCCGAGAGAGGTAGAGAGTGCCAGCGCCTTCAGGGCGTGCTTATTGATCAGAGTTTTCATAGTGGTGTTCTTTCTGTCATTGCTGTTCGGGTTGGTAGCCGTAAATGCCTTCTTCCAGTAGATCGTCCACTTTGGTGCTGGTTCCCGCCAGCCCTTTCAGCTGTATCTGGAAAAAGATGCCTTCGTCTTCGTCCAGGTTGCTACTGGGCAACAAGCGCAGGTCGTCGCGGCGAATCCAGCGTCGCGCCACGACACTGGTGCGCCAGCAGCAACTGTTGTATTCCACTCCGGCGAAGGTTTCAAGGTTGCGGCTGTTGGTAAAGTCATAATTCCAGCGGGCGATCAGACTAAAGTTGCCCCGCAGGGGGTAGATGGTGGAGATGTCCCCCTGTTTGATATTCTGGTCTTGCAGGAACGTAAACCCTGGGTCGGTAGGGTTGCGAACCACCCGGGCGGTGTTGCGAGTATAGCGGTAACCGAGGTTGAAAACCCCGTTGTTGCCGTCGTTAAAGCGCAGGCCAACGCTTCCCCGATCGATGCGATCCAGATCGGTATCCCAGGTGGTGTCACCGAGGAATTGCCAGCGGTCGCTGATACGCCAGTTGAGTTCGGCGGCAATGGGTGAGCTGTTGCGGGTCAGGTTGTTAAGGTCAACGAGTGTCCGCTCATTAACACGGGCATCGCCCTCATCAACCACACCGTTGCCGTTGGTATCCAGCTCTTGCACTGGGTTATCGAGTACCGCGCTGGTCAGCACCGAGTTGAGCGTGGTGCGACGGTCTTCAAAGTAAAAAATCTTGCCAATACTGGCACTCAGCCATTCTTTTCCATTGTTATCGATAAAGCGGGAGGTCAGGCCAAAGCTCGCTTGTTTGGCGTCCCCAAGGCGGTCGCCGCCGCTAAAGCGGTCTTTGCGCCACAAGGAGCTAAAGCCGAAGGTTTGTTCACTGGTGTCGAAATTGGGTAACCCGCCTTGGTTTGGCAACAAGTCCTGGTCTTCTTGCTCGGCGTACAGCAGGAATAGGCGTGGTTCCAGCGTTTGGGTGTAGTCGTTGCTGTTGCGCTCAAAAAACAGGCCAGCGTTTAAATAGGCGAGGGGAGCTGTTACAGATGGTGATTTGTCCGCCAATGACCCAAGATTTTCATCCAGGTTGTAGCTGATATGGCGGAATTCTACACCGGGGGTAAAAAAGCCCCACTGCCACTGGTTGGCCCATTCCAGGCCCCAATCCAGGCGAGCGCGGTCGCCGGTCTGGAAGCGGGTTTCATCACTGTGTTCAAAGGCCACTACGTGCTGCCTCAGAGTAAGGTTGAGGCCACCCCACAGGTTGTAGGTGCCGTTGGCGTCCAGGCGCGGCAGCTGTTTGTAGGGTTCACTCAAGGGCTGGTTAGGGTCGGTAAAGATGGTTTGGAACTGTTCACTTTTAAAGCTGATCTCCCAGTGATCGGTGTTGTAACCCAGCTCCAGTTTCTGGCGAAGGTGTGTGGTGCTTTCGTCCTCGTCCAGCGAGTTGATCCCTAAGTCGCGAATGTAGAGGTTGTCGCTGACTTTGGTGTAATCCACTTCGGTGGTAAAGGTGCCGTCGCCCAATGCGAAGGCGCCGTCATGCTGTAAATTGCGCCACCAACGATTCTCACCAACAACAACGGTTTCCTGGTCGTTAGTCGCTTCGCCGCCTTGGTCTTCCCCTAGCCAGGAGGCATTGAGTTCGGTGCGCCCCCAACTGGACAGGTGGCGAAATTGCGCTTCAATCATATTGCCGCGCTCCTGGATATAGCGCGGGGTCAGGGTTAAGTCGTAGTTATCTGCCAGGCTGATGTAGTAGGGCAGGGAGAAGTCCAGCCCATTGCGGCCGCCGACTCCCAGGTTGGGGAACAGCACGCCGGTTTGGCTCTCGTCTCCCAGCGGGAAGCGTATCCAGGGCAGGTAAACAATGGGAATGTCTTTGACTTCAATACGCACGTTGCGGGCGGTGGCGGTATTTTTTTCGGTATCCACATCCACCGAGCCGGTAACCAGTTGCCAGGCGTTGCTGTCCGGTGGGCAGCTGGTGTAGGTGACGCCTTCAATGCGGAGATCTTCCTCGGCATCGCGAATCAGTTTGTCGGCGGTGCCTCGCACCTGGGCCTGTGGAAACACGAAAGAGGCGTTATCCACCGTTACCGCGCCGGACTCCAGGTTGAGTTTGGCGCTATCGCCCATCAGCAACAGGTTGGGTTCGCCGATGCGAATATTGCCGTGGAAATCGGCGGTGTTGTTGGGGGCGTCGATCACGCCATTGTCGCTGGTCAGATTGCGATTACCCTGGGTAATTTCCACATTGCCTTTCAGGCTGATTAGCTTGTGTGCTTCCTGCTGCCAGTCTGCCTTGACGTTTACCGGGGCAATCTCAGGGTTCTGGTCGCGCTTTTCCGGATCGCCGGGAGCGACGTACATGCCACAACAACCGGTGGCAACCTCCGCTTTTTGATTTTCGCTGAGTTGTTCTTTTTCCACCCAGCCCAAGCGCTGGGCCAGTGGGGTTCCTGCGGTGGTTAATGGGGCCAGCCCCGCGGCTACATGGGCTGGCAGTTGGCTGGCGCCACCTTCTTTGGTGCTTGCTTTTTTGGTGACTTGTTTGCAGTCCCAGCCATCGCCTTTTTCGTTGGGTTGGCAGTCCCATTCCACCGCCTGTTGTGCAGCCGCTGGCAACGCCATAACGGAAGCCGCCAGCAGGCCTAAACGATAGCGGTTTAATGCAATATGCAGAGGTGTGCGGCGGTGACGTCGAATGCGGGAATTGGCTGGGGGCATGGGTGCTATTTTGTTATTGGTACGGCAAACGGTCATTGTAACGTAACAGGGGGGAGTTAGTAGACAATTTAGTTTGGGTGGCGAGCTGGTTCGGGTGGCGCCTTTCAGGGCACGCCGCAAGTACATCCATGTAGGCTCGGATGCGACATCCCTGTCGCATATGGCCCTGAAAGGCACCACCCGAACCAGCTCTTTACATTTGGGTGTGGTGACTTTTTATCTGTAGAGAGTAGAATCTGTTTCCTTTTGAATACCTGAAGTTTCAATGTCCGAACAACCCGATACAAAAGCCCTGCAAAGCTGGCTGCTCGATTACCTTCCCGCATCAGTTCTGCTGGAAGGGGAGTTGACCTTGTCGCCCCTCAATGGGGATGCCGGGTTCCGGCGCTATTTTCGGCTCAATACTCAGCCGTCGTTGATGGCAGTGTGGGCACCACCGCAATGGGAGGACAGCCCGGCGTTTGTCAGCAAGGCGTTGGCGTTTCAGGATGGCGGCATTCATACGCCGCAGGTATATGCTGTGGATTACCACAACGGTTATTTGCTGATAGAAGATTTTGGCGACCAGCTTTACGCACAGGATTTGACCGAATCCCGTTACGCCGCCGCGCTGCAAACTTTGCAGCAGATACAAACGATGACACCCCAAGCGAAGGTATTCCCCAAATACGACAAGCGTTTACTGGCGGATGAGTTGGGGTTGTTCCCCCAGTGGTTTTTGGGGGAATTGCTGCATCTTGAATTGCGCCCGGATGAGCGGGAGTTGATTCAGCAGGTGGAACAATTGTTGATTGCCAGCGCTCTTGAACAGCCTCAGGTGGTGGTGCACCGGGATTATCACTGCCGCAACCTGATGATCCTCAATTCTAGTCAGGTTGGCGTCATTGATTTTCAGGATGCGGTGATCGGAGCGGTGACCTACGATCTGGTTTCTATTCTCAAGGACTGTTATCAATTGCAGCAGAAGGAGTGGATAGAACAGCAGGCGTTGGCCTATGCCAGACAGCTTCGCAATCAGGGGCAGTTGCAAGGTGTCAGCGACGAGCAGTTTTTGCGCTGGTTTGATTGGATGGGCCTGCAGCGCCATATTAAAGTGCTGGGCATTTTTTCCCGCCTGTCGTTGCGAGATGGCAAGCACGGTTACCTCAATGATCTGCCATTGGTGATTCGTTACACCCTGGACGTTGCCGCGCGTTATCCGGAGTTGGCGGGGTTCAACCAGTGGTTCCATGAACGGGTGTTACCAGCACTGCCTCAGCATCCTTGGTACAAGGATTGGCAAACAGCTGGGGAATAGCGCTTATGAAGGCAATGATTTTGGCGGCAGGCTATGGCAAACGCATGCGGCCGCTCACGGAAACCACCCCTAAACCCCTGTTGTTGGCGGGTGGCAAGCCGTTGATTGAATATCATATCGAGAGCTTGGCGGCAGCGGGCATTACGGATCTGGTGATCAATACCGCCTGGCTGGGGCAGCAGATTCAGGATTATGTGGGTGATGGCAGCCGCTACGGGGTGCAGGTACAGTGGTCGCCAGAGGCGGAACCGCTGGAAACCGGGGGCGGTATCTACGCGGCATTGTCCTTTCTTTTGGATGATCAACAGGGTGAGCAGCCATTCCTGGTAGTGAATGGCGATATCTGGACAGATTTCCCGTTTCGACAATTGGCAGAACGGGGCTTGGCAGACGATGAGCAGGCTCATCTGGTACTGGTGCCTAACCCACCCCAACATCCGCAGGGGGATTTTGTGATGGATAGTCGCCAGCGGATTACCTACCCACAATCGCTTGGTCAAAGCACATCTACTTTCAGTGGTATTAGCCTGCAGCGGCCACAGAATTTTTCCAATCACAAACCACAACAGGCTGCTTTTCCCCTGTGGGATGTGTTGCGCCCGGCCATGACTGTCGGGGCGGTAAGTGGCCAGCAGTACAACGGCCGCTGGTTTGATATTGGTACCGTGGAGCGTTTACAGGTGCTGGACTCTCAACTCAGCAAAAAGCAGTTCAACAGGGACGCATAAACCCAGTGAAACGCCTGTTCGCTCCCGGAAGTCTCTTTTGTCGCCTGGTGTTTATAGGCTCACTGTTGCTGATTACCGTGCTGTCGCTAATGCCTATGCCCGATGGGCAAACGCTGTTCCCCCATCAGGATAAGGTAAGCCATGGGGTTACCTATGTTTACCTGTTTGTTGTCGGTTGGTGGGCGTGGTTTTTGGCTCGCTTTCAGTGGCATCTCGCCTTGCTGTTATTGGCGGATGGGATTGCGATTGAGCTGTTGCAGGGAGTGGGTGGTTACCGATCCATGGAGTGGTTGGATTTGTTGGCCAATATTGCCGGTATTGGCATTGGCTGGCTTTTGGTAATAACGATTAAGGCGCGTATCCCCCACCCAAAGCCTGAATAGGTTGCTGAGATTTGCCATCGGTTACCCAGGCGGCAATCCCGTAGCGTTCGCTTTCGTGCATCAGCATCGGCAGCCTGCCATGCCATTTTCCCGCGGACATCGGATAGCTGCCAAAACCAATCACCACAAAGTCGTGTTTCAGAGTTTTGTTGCGATTTTCCCCTTTGGTCACCTGGCTGGTTAGCTCCATTCCCAAGATGGCAATGTGCAATTGCTGGGCTTTTTCACCATTAAAACTGGCTTCAAACTGCTTGCCATCAATTGTCAGCTGCAAATTACCTACGTCCCTTTTCAGTGCTTTGGGCAGTGTGCGCTCATGTTGAAAAAAGCCGCGCCATTCGCGGCCGTTGAGTAGAAAGCCCGGTGTGTAAACATTACCAACGGCTCCGGTGCTGGCGTAAGTGCGCTGGCGTTTGTCGTACTTTTCACTGGCGTAAGGGTCTTGCCAGCCAATCCAGTCCCAATAGGCCACGTGGAAAGCCACTGGTACAAATTGCTTCCACAGACCAGGGTGTTGCTGCTGGCGGGACAGCCAGTGGTCCGCCGGTGGGCAGCTGCTGCAACCTTCCGAGGTATACAGTTCCAGCAGTTGTACCTGGTGTTGACCGCTTTGGTAGCTGTCGGCGTGGCTGAGTGTGGTGGCAAGCACCAGGCAGGCAAGGATGGATTTCAAGTGCATTCAGTGTCTCCGGGTAGTGACACCTTAGTACCTGTAAAGCGGTGGGGGTTCCCGACATTACGTCATTCTGAACCGCGCCCGCTGTCATTCTGAGCGTAGCGAAGAATCTCTTTGTAGCATTGAAGTGCGAGATCCTTCGCTGCGCTCAGGATGACAAAGGTGGTTATGGAGTAACCGCTAGTTTGATAGTGGCACCTGTCAAGGCGGGGGTGCCAGAAAGGTTAAGCACCAGCTCGGTAAGGTTTTGCCAGGGGTCATCGCGGCCTAGCCCTTTGATGGCTTGGTCGGTATTGCGGCACAGGCGCAGCATGGCACGCAGTTGTGGCCCCTGCAGGCGGCGCAGGGCTTGTTTGTAGAGCGGTTGGCGTTTGTCCCAGACTCCGGCGTTTTTCAGGGCGCGCTCCAGGGGCTCGCCATTGCGGTGGGCGTCGCTGGCTTTCAGCAGAATGCGGATTTCCCGGCTTAGAGCCCAGAGAATCACCGGTGGCTCAGAGCCTTCCTCACGCAAACCACGCAGGGTGCGGGCAGTGCTTTGGGCGTCCCCCAGCAGGATTTTGTCCACCAGGGTAAACACGTTGTAGCGGGCGCTGTCCGCCACCACAGTGGACATGGTGGTGGCGTCCACTTCGGCATCGCTGACCAGCAGTTTGAGCTTTTCAATTTCCTGCACCGCCGCCAGCAGGTTGCCTTCTACCCGGTCGGCGAGAATTTCAATGGCCTGGTTGTTGGCTTTGATACCCGCCTGCTGCAGTCGTTGACCAATCCAGCGGGGCAGTTGGTTAGCGGGCACTGGCCAGGTTTGTACGGCAACGCCGGTGCTTTCCAGCGCTTTGAACCATTTGCCTCGTTGGGTAGCAGCGTCCAGTTTAGGGGCGATCACCAGCAACAAATTATCGGGGCTGGCGTTTTGGCAGTATTCCTGAATGGCTTTGCTGCCCTTGTCGCCGGGCTTACCGGTGGGGATGCGCAGCTCAAGAATTTTTTTGTCGGCAAATAATGACAGGCTGTTGGCTTCGGTGAGCAGCTGGTTCCAGTCGAAACCCGCCTCGCCGTGGAACAATTCGCGCTCGTTAAAACCCTGGGCGCGGGCGGCGGTGCGAATGGCGTCGCAGGCTTCTTGCACCAACAGCGGTTCTTCGCCATAAACCAGATACACCGGCGCCAGCTGTTGCAGGTGGCGAGAGAGCTGTTCTGGTTTGATTTTCATATTACGGGTTTTTCGACAGCGCTTGCAGGCGTCGGGTGAGTTGGCGCACCAGGTCGGACAGCAGTTCCTGTTGCACCAGCTCCAGCTCGTCTGCTTTGCCGATAATCTGGTTTTCGTCAAAATCCAGTGAGCGCTCGGCGCGCAATACGGTGTTGTCGAGCAGGGTGTCGCCATTGCGATCCAGTACGGCGACGGTAATTTCTTCCACCACTGTTTGCTCTGCTGCCCGTGCGCTGCTGGTAATACTGGCGGTGCGACTGTCGCTGTTCTCGCGGATCACCACAACCTGGTATTGGGCATCTTCCGCCTGCTCCGGAATACGAATGCCCTGGCTGGCCAGGTCATTTTTTAGTAGCTTGGCAAAGCCGCTGTGAGGCATGGCGGAACGCACATAAATGCTTTCCAGCTCACTGGCGTCCAAGCCGCCGCGCAGGTGCCAGCCGCATGCGGTGGTAGTTAGCAAGATGAGTGTTATTGCGTAATTGAGCAGTTTCTTCATTGTTTTTGTGAGATGGGAGATGGGAGATGGGAGACGTGTGACTCCGATTGTAAGTGCGGAGTAACTGTCTCTCATCTCTCATCTCCCGTCTCTCATCTCCCGTTACTTAACCCCAAACGTCACCAGTTTACCCGGAATCACTTTGCACATCTTGATCTCTTTGCCTTCCAGGAATTTCTGCACGTTGGCGTCGGCTTTGGCCAGATCGATAATGCTATCTTGATCGGCGTCGGCGGCCACACACAGTTTGGCGCGTACTTTGCCGTTTACCTGCACCACCATTTCGATGCTGCTGCGTACCAGGGCAGCTTCGTCGTGGCTGGGCCAGGGGGCGTCGATCACGGCGCCGTCATTGCCCAAGGCGTTCCACAGCATATGGCTGATATGCGGGGCTACCGGGGCCAGCAGCAGCACTGAGGCTTCCAGGGCTTCCCGCTCTACCGCCAGGCCTTGTTCGGAATCGTCGCTGAACCTGCCTACTTCATTCATCAATTCCATCACCGCGGCGATGGCGGTATTAAAGGTTTGGCGACGGCCGTAGTCGTCGCTGACTTTGGCGATGGTTTCGTGGGTTTTGCGGCGCAGGTCTTTTTGCGCGTCGGTGAGTGCGTCAACGTTAAGCGCTGCAGCTTCACCCTTCGTCAGGTGTTCCTGGGCATTTTTCCACAAACGGCGCAAAAAGCGGCTGGCGCCTTCCACACCGGAGTCGTGCCACTCCAAGGTTTGCTCTGGGGGTGCGGCGAACATGGTAAACAGGCGCACGGTGTCGGCGCCGTATTGATCCACGGCAGTCTGCGGGTCGATGCCATTGTTCTTTGACTTGGACATCTTGATGGTGCCGCCCACTCGCAGCTCATCACCGGTAGCGGTTTCTATCGCTTTGATGGTGGCGCCTTTGTCGTCTTTCTCCAGCGTTACGTCTACCGGGTTTACCCAGGTTTTGCTGCCGTCGCTGTTCTCTTTGTAAAACGATTCCGCCAGCACCATGCCCTGGCACAGCAGGCGTTTAAAGGGTTCGTCACTGTTCACCAAACCTTCGTCGCGCATCAGCTTGTGGAAGAAGCGGGCGTACAGCAGGTGCAAAATGGCGTGCTCGATACCGCCCACGTACTGGTCCACTGGCAGCCAGTAATTGGCAGCGTCCGGGTTCAGCATCGCCTCTTCGTAATTGGGGCAGGTGTAGCGGGCGTAGTACCAGCTGGACTCCATAAAGGTGTCGAAGGTGTCGGTTTCGTGTTCCACCGGCTGGCCGTTAAGTTCCGCCTTACGCCACTCTGCATCCTGTTTTATAGGGGAATGAACGCCATCCATTTCCACATCTTCCGGCAGCAGTACCGGCAGCTTTTCCAGCGGTACAGGAATCTCTCCACCGTCAGGCAGATTGAACATAGGGATCGGTGAGCCCCAGTAACGCTGGCGTGATACGCCCCAGTCGCGCAGACGGTAGTTGGTGGTGACCTTGCCTTTGCCCAGTTCTACCAGTTTGGCGGAGATGGCATCGAAAGCGGCGTCGAATTCCAGTCCGTTAAAGTCGCCCGAGTTCACAAGCACACCTTTTTCGGTAAAGGCTTCTTTACTGAGGTCAACCTGCTCGTCGCCAGCTGGGGCAATCACTTGCTCAATGGGCAAGTCCATTTTGGTAGCAAATTCCCAGTCCCGCTGGTCGTGGGCGGGTACCGCCATCACCGCGCCGGTGCCGTAATCCATTAGCACGTAGTTGGCCACCAGCACCGGTACTTCGCAGCCTGTGATGGGGTGAATGGCTTTCAAGCCCAAATCCATGCCTTTCTTTTCCATGGCGGCCATATCGGCTTCGGCCACGGATTGGGATTTGCACTCTTTAATAAAGGCGGCCAACTCGGCGTTGTCTTCAGCCAGCGCCAAACTGATTGGATGCTCGGCGGCGATGGACACATAAGTCACACCCATCAGCGTATCCGGGCGAGTGGTGTACACATCAAAAGAGGCGATGCCTGCCACTTCGGTGTTCAGGGCAAAAGTCATTTCCACACCGCGACTTTTGCCGATCCAGTTGCGTTGCATGGTTTTGACCTGCTCTGGCCAGCTTTCCAGCTTGTCCAAGTCGTTGAGCAGCTGTTCCGCATAGTCGGTGATCTTGATAAACCACTGAGGAATTTCCTTGCGTTCTACCAGTGCACCGGAGCGCCAACCGCGGCCGTCGATGACCTGCTCGTTGGCCAGTACTGTCTGGTCCACCGGGTCCCAGTTCACCGTGGCCATCTTCTTGTACACCAAACCTTTTTCGTACAGGCGGGTAAAGAACCACTGTTCCCACTTGTAGTAATCCGGCGCACAGGTAGCCAGTTCGCGGGTCCAGTCAAAGCCAAAACCCAGCGCCTGCAACTGCCCCTTCATATGGCCGATGTTGCTGTACGTCCACTTGGCGGGAGCGGTGTTGTTGGCGATGGCGGCGTTTTCCGCTGGTAAGCCGAAGGCGTCCCAGCCCATGGGATGCAACACATTCTTGCCTTGCATGCGCTGGTAGCGGGAAATCACATCGGTGATGGTGTAGTTGCGCACGTGGCCCATATGCAGGCGGCCACTGGGGTAGGGGAACATGGCAAGACAATAAAATTTCTCGCGATCCGGGTCTTCGGTAACTTCAAAGCTCTTGTTGTCGGCCCAATATTGTTGGACGGCCTGTTCAATGGATTCGGGGGTGTATTGCTCTTGCATCGCTCGTGTTCTGTGTTCTGCCCGACGGGCCGGTTAAAAAGTAAGCCGGCAATTATACGGGCAATGGTGGGGGATACATAGGGCTGTTGCAGTGGTGTTATGTACTGGTGGGTTTGCCTGTTCCAGGTGTTATGTAGTGAACACTCTGAAATACAAACCCGCCCTTACAAATGGTCACTACTATGCGAATAGAACACTTTTCCCGAGCAGCGAAATCTTTGTTGTTTATCTGCCTACCTCTGTTTTCCTGCTTCGCTATTGCCCATCAACATACTCAGGAAACCTCTAACTCCACTTTAGAGCCAGTCCGGGTACTTTACGGCGGATACATTATCGATATGACTGCCGACAAACTGCCAGAGCCCAAAAATCTGGTGATCGAGGGTGGAAAGATTCGGCGGATTCTTTCGCCGGAATCAGATATTCCCGAAGGTGCTGAGGTTATCGATATCAGCGGCCAGTATGTTATTCCCGGGCTGATTGACAGCCATGTGCATTTGGACAGCTTCAAAAATAAACCACGGACTGTTCGCACCCAGCAAACAGAAGATTTTTTGCGCCTGAACCTTTATGGGGGTGTAACCAGCGTGCGGGATATGGGGGGTGATTTGCGCCTGGTTATGGAGCTCAAACGAGCGGCAGCGCTGCATGAAATTCCCTCTCCGGATATTTACTATTCATCACTGGTAGCCGGGCCTCAATATTTTGCTGAAACCCCGGATCGGGTAGAGGGAATGTTTCGCGCCTGGCCTCAGGAAAATTCTCCGTGGCAAACAAAAATTGAAGCGGATACGGACTTGGTGCAGGCCATTGCGGAGATAAAGGGGATTGGCTCCAGCGGCATTAAAATGTATGCCGGCCTCGATCGTGAAACAGCGGCCAGGTTGAGTGCAGAGGCCAAACGGCAAGGGTTGCGGGTGTGGGGCCACGCTGCATTGATGCCTGCCAAGCCAAGCGAACTGGTGGATGCCGGACTGGAGGTTTTTTCGCACATCAACCTGCTGGTATGGGAAGCGGCTGATGACTTGAGCGCCAGCTTTCTGGAAAACAATAAAAACTATTCGCTGGAATTTAGAAAGTCAGTTCCTGATATAAGCGCACTGTTGAAAAAAATGGCTCAAGCGGGGGCTATTATCGATGCTACCGCTGTTATTGCTGAAAATATCAATAATGAAAAACAGGTAATAGCTTTTCTAAAAATGGCCAAAGCGCACAACGTTAAAGTCTGTTCTGGTACTGATATGCATGGCCTTCTCAATAAAGATTGGCCAGGACTTTTTGATGAAATTTATTTTTTCG
Organism: Porticoccus sp. W117; assembly: GCF_030341905.1. Lineage (GTDB taxonomy): Bacteria > Pseudomonadota > Gammaproteobacteria > Pseudomonadales > Porticoccaceae > SCSIO-12696. Next base: position 125,403 of record NZ_JATAAF010000004.1, read on the forward strand.
TTGAAAAGGCAGGCTACAGCCCTTGGCAAGCCTTGCAGGCGGCCACCCTAAATGGCGCTGCAGCGACGGGGGTCGACCACGACCGGGGAACGATCGAAGAAGGCATGCGCGCGGATTTGGTGGTGCTCGCTAACAATCCTTTGGAATCCATTCGCAATCTGGAATCAGTTTTATTGACTCTGAAAAGCGGCGTTGTTTATAAACGCGATGATTTATAAATCAGCGGATCGTTTCGCTGCCATCCTTTGTCAAATACTTTGTTACTACCACAGGCAAAAATTACCGGCCGATCTGTCACCAGATCGGCCGGTATTCGAGGGGGTGGTTTAATTAAATATCAAACGTCTTCTTGGCTTCCAGATAGATAACCCGTCCACGTACATCCACCCTTGAGCTGTCGAAGGGGCGGCCTACATTGGTCAACCTGGGGAAGTGCTGGTTGAGCAGGTTGCGTGCGCCAAAGAGGAAGCGCCAACCATCGTTTTCCATACTGTAGTGCCCAGTCAGGTCAATGGTGGAGTAGTGTTCCACTTTGGGAAATTCCTGATTGCCAGAGCCCTGCAATAAGTTGAAGAACGAGTTATTGCGGGTATTCAGGTAACTGCTGCTGTAGTTAACCAGCAAGGAACCACCGTAGTTTTGGCGAGTAAACCCGAACCGCAAGGTACCCACCCACTGGTCAACGCCATTAATGACTCCGACTTCTTCGATTTCCGGTGATACCGGCAGTGGCTTTTTCACCAGAGTTTTTGCATAAGTGCCGTAAAGCTCTGTATTCCAGGTTGCCCAATCGGTATCAAATTGATAGCTGATATTAAAGTCCACAGTTTCAGTGGTAAGGCCACCAGTATTTACCGGCGTTCTCTGGATAGACAGGATTGAATTCTCCGCCGAGCTGATGCGTTCGAAAGTGCCGTTTATGCCGAACGGATTGTTGGCAGTGTCAGGCACGAATCGGTATATGCCAAACCCTGGTCGGTTACCCCGCACGTAAACGTCGCCGTTTCGCAGAGTGCTGGCAGCGGGCATAAAGTCATTGCCAATGGTGTCGATTTGGTTTTCCAACTCCGATTTGGTGTAGGTGGCAGATACTGCAAACCCTTCCAGGAATGAAGGCGTCCAGTCAAACCCCAAGGTGATCAGGTCGCCGGTTTCTGGCTCCAGGTTGGCGTTGCCGCCAATCACAGAATCAGGGCGGACGCTGTTTGGCAGCGGTGTTAACAGTTGAAATGTTGTCGGGTCGAATTCCCGGCGAAAGCTGTCAGCGGTGGATTCGTAATAGACACTTTCAAATGCATCGGTTTCCACCAGTTCACCGCTGTTGGGGTCGGTAATCAACTGATCCAGAACCTGGGCGTTTCTCTCGACATTATTGCCTCTCAACAGTTCGGAATAATCCGGTGCGCGAAAAACATCGGACCAGGTGCCGCGAATTTTCAGGCTTTCTATCGGGTACCAGACAATGCCCGCCTTGGGGGATGTGTTGGAAAAGGTGGCACTGTCTGGCAACAAGGGGTCGTTGTTGGTTGGGTTAAGACGATTGGCGTCTACGGTGTATTCATCCCAACGTGCGGACAGTTGCAGCTCCAGGGAGTGAACCCCTGGGATTTCCTGATCGTGACTGATTAATGGAATGGATAAATCCGTAAACACCGATTTAATCGTGCGCTCTGGCTCGTTGGTATCGCCGGCAGTATCGGCGACAAATGGCGAGCTGATGGTGCGCTGAGTGTTGTTGGTGTAGTCCACTTTGTCCTGGCGATATTCCAGTCCTACGGCCGCGCGCACGGTGCCGGCAGCAAGGTCGAACAATTCACCATCGGAAATGGCTTTGAATGACTGGGTGGTGGATACCGGTGAGCCATTATCTGTTAGCCGAATAAAATCCCTCAGGCGTTCGCTTTGGGCGCTGCCGTTGCCAAAGGGGTTGAACACCTGATCCACAGGTAGTGCCTGTTGCTCTGCTGCGGTACATGCTATCGAGCCGTCGGCAGCCACGGGTACAAATCGTGCGCGAAACAGTTGGAATGATCCACAGGCCGGGGGAAATTGATTGAGCAGCGGGTTTTCCATCATGCGCACACCGCCGACAAACTCGGCAAATTCCAGTTGATCTTCCAATGAATCGGAAGCCGCCCCAAAACTGGTGATGGCGGATTCACTGGAAGACTCGCTCCAGCTGCCCTCTGTGCGCAGCCGCCAGCCTTCTGGCAGTTCAAATTCCAAACCGGTAGTCAGGGATTTTTGCGTCTGTGAAGTTTCGTTTTGAGCGCGAGGTGCCAAACCGCTGCTGGTTTCGTTGATTAACTGATAGCCAACTGCTTGCAGGCGATCCAGCCCATTGAATGGGTGACCAGCCATGGTCGTAACATTGGTGGTTAAAAATTGCCGACTGCTGTCGGTGTCATTGATCGCGTACTGCAAGTCCGCAAATGCGCTGATGCCGTCGCTGATGTCTTGATTGATGGTCAGGCTGAGGCTTTTATTTTTTGATTCCGGGGTCAGGAACTCCGGCACACCACTGTCCAGGCTGATATTGCTGTTGGCCAGATCGGCGATTGTCCAGTCCTCGGTGCCATCGAAGCTGTCAGGCAGTGATACCGGGGGCAACCCCGGTATTGAAATAATGCCGGGGGAACCGTTACCGGCAAACCGAAAGTCGGTGCCGCCGATGGAGGTTTGATCGATGGTGGTCCAGCCCGCGTCCTGTGATCTGGTGCGGGTGTTTTGTGTATAACCAATAGACGCTGTCAGATCACCGCTGCCCCAGGACGTGCCGAAGTTCTGGGTCAAAGAATAGCTGTGGCCACCATTGTCGGAATTTTCATAACGGGCAGAGGTTTCACTGCCTGTCCAGCCTTTTTTCAAAATAAAGTTGATTACACCGCCCACCGCATCAGCGCCGTAAATTGAGGAGGCGCCGTCCAACAGAACTTCCACACGCTCAATGGCGCCGAAGGGAATGTTGGACAGGTTGACAAAATTGCCTTCAAAAATTGGTGAGCCTGCCGTGCGGCGGCCGTTCACCAACACCAGGGTATTTTGCACGCCAATGCCGCGCAGGTTGGCAGCCGCGTTGCCCTGCAAGTCTGAAAATCCGCCTTCCCGACCTGATGAAAGCAGCGTGTCGGTTAAACTGCTGGACTGATTCAGGCTCGCTTTGTTCTGGGGCAGAGAGCGAATAATGTCTTCGGCGCTGTTGACGCCCAGGCGTTCAAAATCGGTGCTGTTCAAAGTGATCATCGGCGATGCGGGGTTAACATCGCGCAACAGGGTGCCGGTGATAACTACCTCTTCATCGACTTCTTTTTTTTTGTGATCCACTGGCGCTGTTTCTGGTTCGGCAACTTCTTCTTCCTCTCGCACCACATAAGAACCGCTGGAAGTGAGTTGGAATTTCAGGCCGGTGTTCTTCAATAATTGGTTGAGGGCTGCTTCGGTGCTGTAAGTGCCTTTCAGGGCGTTGGCGTTAATATCTTTGGCTTCGTCGAAGGAAAACATGATCTGGATGTTGGCCTGTTCGGCGAAGGTGTTCAGGGCGCTGGTGGCAGATTGTTGTTGTATGTCGAAGGCAACGGTCTGACTCTCGGCCAGTGCCAGTGACGCCGATAGGGCCAAAGCGCTGCACAGCCCCCTGGCGAGGCCTGTGGTTTGGAGATGGCGTTGTTGCGCCTTGCTGTTCGTGTTTTTCACGTATTTACCCTCTTGAATGATTTTAGTCTTAACTGGTGATCTGTGCACCGGTTGAGACTAATAACCCGCAGGTGGTGAAAAACCGCTAGTCGTTGCTTGCGAAAAGTGTTTTTTGAGGAAAATGTTCTTTGAGAAAGTTATTTCTTGCTCAGGTAAATCAACTTGGGGCTATGGCGCTGTACTTTGATATCGAAGCCTTCATCCAGCACCGACAAGAAGCTCTCTATATCATCGGTTTTAAAAACACCGCCAATGCGCAAGGTGCGCAGATCCGGGTCTGACACAACCACGCGAATATCGCTGTAGCGGCTGAATTCAGAAATCGCATCATCCAGTGTTTCACCCTGAAACCTCAGTAAGCCCTGGCGCCAGGACAGCAGATTTTGCAGTGTTTCTGCTGACGCGGTGTCTATGGAATGGATGCTTTGATCGTACACCACAATCTGTCCGGCTTCGGCGTAGGCCAGTGGTTTTTCGCTGGAACGGTCAGGCTTGCCAGAAGGAGATAATGGAGTGACTTTCACTCTGCCCTCGGTAACCGCAACTTCCACATTGCTTCTGTCCAGCTGAATCACAAAGGCGGTGCCTACGGCTTGCACTTCACCGCTGCCCGCCCGCACCACAAACGGGCGGCTCTTTTGGTGGGCGACATCGAAGAACACCTCGCCTCGCACCAAGCGCAGTTGGCGGATGTTGTCGTTGTACGACACCTCCACAACGCTGTTGGTGTTTAGGGATAACTTGGAACCGTCGCTTAATTCCACATCGGTCTGTTCGCCAATGGCGGTGGCGTACATCTCGGGGGCGGCTTGGCTTTGCCACAAAGGGTACGCCAAAATGACCGCTGTGATCAGCAAGGTGGCTGCCGCGGCCATGCTGAACCAAGCCCGCTTGCTGGTGCGAGGTGAAGTTTGTTCCACTGACGGCTGAACACTTTCATCCGGTTCCAGTAGTGGCTGAAATAAAGCCAGAATATCCATTTCACTCCACACACCGCTAAGCTCCTTGAACACCGAGCGGTGGCGACGGTCTTCCTGCAGCCACTGTTCAAACTCCCGGTGCAGGCTGTGGTTTGTGTCTTCTCCGTCCAGGCGCGCCAACCAGAGACTGGCCTGTTCGCGAATGCGGTTTTGTTCTGACATGTCGAATACATTGTCAGTCATAACTATTTCTTCCTGAATGTGTGCAAGTGAGCCGATGGCTCATTTTTACTGTTGATCTTGTTCCGCTCTGCCAGAAAATCTCGGCTAGCCAGCACCCCTTTGGCAATGTGCTTTTCGATGGTGCTGACGGCGATGCCCAGCTCGCTGGCAATCTCTTTGTGGCTGAGGCCATACACCTTACGCAGCACAAAAACCCGCTTGCATTGAGGCGGCAGTGCATCCACTGCTTCACACAGCAGGGCAAACTCCTCGCTGGCCATTACCCGTTGTTCCAGAGTGGGCTCATTGTTAGTGACACCCAGGTTGTCAAAGTCCTCCACTAAATCCGTGGCTCGGGTGACCTTGTTGCGAATGTCGTTAAGCGCCAGATTGTGGGCAGTGCGAAACAGGAAGGCGCCGGGGCTGTCGATAAGCTTGCCTTTGGCGGCGCGAAAGCTCTTGAAAAACGTGTCCTGGAGGATGTCGTCCACATCGTCCTGATTTTTGAGGAATTTGCCCAGATAGGTCTTAAGGGCGGACTGGTAGCGCAGAAATGCCTCGCTCAGTCGCTGTTGCGACGAACTGGTAGCGCTGCGTGCACGCTGCTTTTTCGGCGGTAGCAGAGGCATGTCCGGTCGTTGATCTGGCAAAGGGCTAGTACCTGCAAGTGTAGCTGTTTTGGAACTGCTCCAAACAGATAACACGCCAGATTGGAAAACCCGCTACTACTAGGGCAAAAAAAAACGGTCATCACTAAGATGGCCGTTTTGGGATGGATTTCGGGTTGCGAGCAGTGTGAAGTTGTTGGTGCAGCTAATCGCTCCCTCCACCATATGAGCCTTCGCTGCTGATAGAGGAACCACAGTTACCGGCGCCGCAAGCACCATAGAAAATTTTGTCTACATAGCTTTCGTATTTGTTGATTTTGTCTAGATGAAAGCCACTTTTTTGTATTCTTGCGGATCACAGAACACAAAAATTGCAAAGTCGGCATATTTTTTGTTGAGTTTAAGAGCATCAATCGTTTTCTGGACTTGGTTGAGCGTATAATTTTCAGGGCTGCCGTAACGAGACTTTAATTCTGGAGACAATGCTTCCATGAATTTCTTGATTGCTCGATGTTTAAAGTAGCTTTGTATTCTCATACTTCCTCCTACGTTTCCCGCAACCCGCAACCCGCAACCGCCTTACTGCCCGCCGCACGAAGCCCGTTGCCCGCAGCTATTATTCCCGTTGCTCGCTGCCAAAATTATCAACCCACATCGCCGTCCCAGCCGCCACCGCCGCGGGCGCCACCACAATATTCAAAACCGGTATCGACGTTGCCGCCAGTGCTGAAGCGCCAAAACCCAAACAACGGTTGCGCTGTTGGCGGCATTCTTCCAGTAAAGCGGGAAAACTCTGTTCGTTATTGTCGGAGGTGTAATCCAGGTATTCCAGTGACAGTGACCAGGCACCCCACAAAAAGCTGATAATGGAGCCCACAAAACCCAGCGGGGTAAACAGCAGCACCAGTGCCGCCAGGCCAATGCCGATGGTGCGGGGCAAAGTGTAGGCGAGCATGGTAAAGGTGCGTTTGATGGCGCTAATGGCAATTTCTGTGGCGCGTTTGAAGGTCATGCCGCGTTCGTCCACGCGGCCGGTCAGTACTTCTTGCACCCGTTCCGCCAGCAGGCCGTAAAACGGGGTGCCAATCAGGTTACTGAACAGGGTAAAGGTGTAGGCGTACACAATCAGCAGCAGTACGACAAAAGCTGCCCACAACAACCAACTGAGAAAATCGAAAAACCACTGAATCCAGGCGGGCCAACCGTTGAGCCAGCCGTCCATCCAGGCCATGGCAGAATCAAAGCCGTTTACCGCCAGAGTGGTGAGCCACACAAACAACAGGATGTTAATCAGCACGGGCACAATGGCAAAAAGTCGAATGCGTTTGTGGCTCAGCAGTTTGAGCCCTTTCATCAGATAGCCGGGGCCGGAAAGGGTGGAGCCGATGGCGTTGGTAACCATAGTTTTACAGAGTCCGGTGTTAAATAGTGGTTTAAGAGTATAGAGTGAACAAGTTTTCAATTTAGAGTCGTGCGCGAACGCGAATTGTAATGGAGATTAAGTCATGAAGTGGATTTTTCGCATTTTGATCGTTTTGGTGCTGCTGGTTGTTGTTGCCGGTTTTGTGGTGGTCAGCAAGGTAGACACCCTGGTGACTGAAACAGTAGAAACGGTAGCACCGGAGTACACTCAATCTCAGGTGACTCTGGGTGGTGTGAACCTTTCATTGTTGTCCGGCGATATGGCGCTGGCGGATTTGAATGTGGGCAACCCGACGGGCTTTACCCAGCCTAATGCATTTACTCTGGGTGAAATCGCTGTGGATGTGGACCTCAACAGTGTGACCACCGATACCATTATTGTGAATAGCATTGAAGTAGTGGCACCGGCGGTGTTCTTTGAACAAACTGCAGCGGGCACCAACCTGCAGACTCTGCAGCGCAATATTGAAAAAGCGGTAGGGCCAACCAGCGACTCGTCCAGCGATTCCGAAAGTGCCAAGAAGCTGATTATTCGCGATTTCAAGGTAACCGATGGTCTGATTTCGGTTACCAGCCAACTGCTGGGTGAAGAATCTCTGGATGTGCAGCTGCCCAATATTCACCTCACCGGTATCGGCGAAAAAAGTAACGGTGCCACCGCCGCCGAGGTGACGGAAATACTGCTCGGCGAACTCACCAGCCGTGCCAAAACCGCTGTGCTGGAATCCGGCAAGCTGGGAGAGCTGAAAGCCCAGGCGAAAGAAAAGCTGGAGGACAAGAAGCAGGATTTGAAAGACAAGGCGGCGGAAAAGCTGAAAGACTTGTTTTAATCGCAGTTTGAACAGGGTGGATTAGCGTCAGCGCAACCCACCGGATTGGCGAGGTCTTTGGTGGATTACGCTGACGCTAATCCACCCTACGTTTCACTTCAATACTTCAATTTTTGTCTGGTATAGCCAAAAATATGGCTAGAATTACATGCATCTGTCTGTTTTTTACTCAATTAAACGGTTTACTCAGGGGTGCTCGGAGGAGAATAATGTGTCCCCTGATTTGAGCTGGCTGTGTGCGACAAACAGATAAAAGGACGCAGGCAAAAGGACGACGCGACACTCCAATAACGGTGATTAATCACCCGTAGCAGCCAAGCCGATTGTGCCAACCAGACAGGACTGCTCCTATGGGTAACCGCACCAAAAACCGACTTCATATTCCGGACGCGCCTTTTCGTCCGGGCGATAAACCGGACTTTTCCCACCTGGATATCGGCGTCGCCGGTTCCGTAGAACGCCCCCCCTGCAACAGTAAACCCATGGAAATCCGCGACCTGGCCTATAACCTGGTGCGGGTGCTGGATGACGACGGCGTGGCGCATGGGGACTGGAACCCCAATTTGAACCCCGACGTTTTGCGCGAAGGGCTGCGCACCATGCTGCTCACTCGCAAATACGACGAGCGCATGTTTCGCATGCAGCGCCAGGCGAAGATGTCGTTTTACCTGAAATGCACCGGTGAGGAAGCGGTGGCAGTGGCCTCTACCATGGCACTGCAACCGGCGGATATGCTGTTCCCCACCTACCGTCAGCAGGGTGCCTTTATTGCCCGCGGCGCTGACCTGTTTCAGGAAATGATGTGCCAGGTGATGAACAACGAACTGGACCCCATGCAGGGCAAGCAACTGCCCATTAAATATTCCTCCGCTGAAAAAGGCTTTTTCTCCATCTCCGGGCCGTTGACCACCCACTTCCCACAAGCGGTAGGCTGGGCCATGGCTGCTGCCTATAAAGGGGAGGATGATATTGCCCTGGCCTGGACCGGCGATGGCTCTACTGCGGAAGGGGACTTCCACTACGCCTTGCAGTTTGCCGCTACTTACCGGGCGCCTTGCATCCTCACCGTGGTGAATAACCAATGGGCCATTTCCTCACCGCAGACCATCGCCGGTGGTGAAAACACCACCTTTGCCGCCCGTGGCATTGGCTATGGTTTGCCCGCGCTGCGGGTGGACGGCAACGACTTTCTGGCAGTGTACGCCGCCACACAATGGGCCGCCGAGCGCGCCCGTGCCGGTTTGGGATCAACTCTGATTGAGCTTTACACCTACCGGGTGGAAGGCCACTCTACCAGTGATGACCCCACCGGCTATCGCCCGCGTAACGAGCCGGAGTTCTGGCCGCTGGGCGACCCCATTGAACGGCTAAAGGATCACTTGATCCAGCTGGGTGAATGGAGCCAGCAACAGCACGATGAGCTGGCGCAAGAGCTGGAAGACTACGTTACCGAATGCTGGAAGAAGGTAGATGCCATGGGCAATATCAATGACCCGGAATACGCGCATATTCACTCTGCCGCCCTGTTTGAGCAGGTGTACAAAGAGATGCCGCCGCACCTTCGCAAACAGCGCCAGCAACTGGGCCGATAGGACTTTATTATGAGTAAGAAGGTGTCGATATGGCTCAAATGAATATGATTCAGGCGCTCAACTCCGCCCAGGATAATCTGCTGGCGAAAGACCCCAACGTCATTATTTTTGGTGAGGATGTGGGCTACTTTGGCGGCGTCTTCCGGGTAACCGCTGGCTTGCAGGAAAAGTACGGCAAGCAGCGGGTGTTTGACTCCCCCATTTCTGAGGGTGGCATTATCGCCACCGCTTTGGGTATGGGGGTGAATGGCTTGCGCCCGGTGGTGGAAATTCAGTTCTCCGATTACATCTATCCCGCCTTTGACCAGATTGCCTCGGAACTGGCCAAGTTACGCTACCGCAGCAACGGCATGTTCTCGGCGCCGGTGACCATACGCACTCCATGCGGTGGCGGTATTCGCGGCGGTCAGACCCACTCGCAAAGCCCGGAGGCCATCTTTACTCACGTTGCGGGCCTGAAGGTGGTCATGCCTTCCAACCCTTACGACGCCAAAGGCTTGTTGATTGCCGCTATTGAAGACGACGATCCGGTTGTGTTCTTTGAACCCAAACGCCTCTACAACGGCCCTTTCGATGGCGACCCACACCAGGCCGCAATCGGCTGGAACACGCACCCCAAAGGTGAGGTGCCGGAAGATTATTACAGTCTGGAAATTGGCAAAGCTGAAGTGGTTCGCCCGGGCAATGCATTGACCATTGTTACTTACGGCACCATGGTGCATGTGGCGGAAGCTGCTGTAAAAGCAGCGGGCATTGATGCGGAAATCATCGATTTGCGCACCCTGTTGCCATTGGACATCGACACCATTGCCGAATCCGTGAACAAAACCGGCCGCTGTGTCGTGGTACACGAAGCCACCCGCACCAGCGGTTTTGGTGCCGAGCTTTCCGCGCAGATTCAGGAATCGTGCTTTTGGCGATTGGAGGCACCCATCGAGCGGGTCACCGGCTGGGATACACCGTATCCCCACGCCATGGAGTGGGATTACTTCCCCGGCCAGCAGCGCATTCTCGATGCCGTCAATAAAACACTCCAGGGGGGATAACAGGTGGGCCAATACGTATTCAAACTGCCAGACCTTGGGGAAGGCACTGTCGAGTCGGAAATTGTCGAGTGGCATGTTCAGCCCGGTGAGGTGGTGGTGCAGGATCAGCACATTGCCGATGTGATGACCGACAAAGCCACGGTGGAACTCACTGCTCCGGTAGCCGGCGTAGTGGCCTCCCTGGCCGGTGCCGCTGGCGATGTGATTGCCGTGGGGTCGGAGTTGATTCGCTTTGATGTGGAAGGCGAGGGCAATGCCGAGTCCGTCAGCGAGGCGCCTGCGCCGGTGGCTGAGGAGCCCGTTGCACCGATAGCAGAACAGCCTGCCGAACCTGCGGCTGCCAGTGGGCGCTTTGTATTCAAACTGCCAGACTTGGGCGAAGGTACTGTTGAATCGGAAATTGCCGAGTGGCATGTGGCGGTTGGCGACAGCGTCAAACAAGACCAGGTAATCGCCGATGTGATGACCGACAAGGCCACTGTGGAGTTGACCGCACCGGTTTCTGGCACAGTGGTTTCCCTGGCTGGTGCTGCCGGCGATGTTGTGGCAGTGGGTTCGGAATTGATTACCTTTGCGGTAGATGGCGATGGCAATGCGCCCTCTGTGGAAGCGGTGGCGCCTGTGGTTGCTGAGCCTACGCCTATACCAGTACCGAAACCAGCGGCACCTGCGCCGGCACCGAAGCCGGCGGCTCCTGCTGCTGCCGTTTCTCCTAAGGTTCCAACCGCCGCAGCGACTTCCAAAGACGTTTTGGCCTCTCCAGCGGTGCGCCGCCGTGCTCTGGATGCAGATATTGATCTGGCGGATGTGCCGGGCAGTGGCCCCGCTGGCCGCGTTGAGCACAATGACCTGGATAACTTTATCGCCACCGGCGGTAATTCCGGTTCGGCGATGGTGCGGGTGAAGAAAAACGCCACCACGGAAATTCCGGTGCGCGGCTTACGCCGCCTGATTGCCCAGAAAATGCAGCAATCCAAGCGCCAGATTCCTCATTTCACCTATGTAGAGGAGATGGATGTCACCGAGCTGGAAGCGTTGCGCCAACACATGAACGCCACCCGCCGGGACGACCAGCCCAAGCTCACCTTGCTGGCGTACATAATGCAGGCGGTCACCAAAGTCATGGCGGAATTCCCGCAATTTAATGCCACCTTTGACGACACCAATAACATCATCACCCGCTACCAGGGTGTACATCTGGGTATTGCCGCACAGACGGATGATGGTCTGAAAGTGCCGGTGGTGAAACACGCCGAAGCGCTGGATGTGTGGGGCTTGGCCAACGAGATGTCCCGTGTGGCACTAGCGGCGAAAAACAACGCCGCTACCAAAGACGAACTCACCGGCGGCACCATCACCATTACCAGCCTCGGCCCGTTGGGCGGCCTGGTACATACCCCGGTAATCAACTATCCGGAAGTGGCCATTATCGGCACCAACAACATGGTGGAACGCCCAGTGGTTAAAGATGGTGAGATTGTGGTGCGCAAGATGATGAACATCTCCTCCTCGTTCGACCATCGTGTGATCGATGGCTACGACGCGGCGCAGATGATTCAGCGGGTGAAACAGTTGCTTGAGCATCCTGCCACGTTGTTTATTTGATGGTGGGCCTTCGGCCCTACCTGGCCGGATGTCGGACGTCTGACGCGAAAAGCTCTTCTATACGTCATCCTGAGGAGCGTAGCGACGTGAGGATCTCAGAGCTTGAAAGTTGTGAGATCCTCACGCGGCTGCGCCGCTCAGGATGACGGCAATGCTGTAGGTCGACCTTTAAAACCCGTCACAGTAATCAAGGTTAGAAAGAAATGAAAAAACACTGCAAAGTCCTGGTTATCGGCGCTGGCCCCGGCGGTTATGTGGCCGCCATTCGCGCCGGTCAGTTGGGGCTGGACACCATTATTGTGGAATCGGGCAACCCAGGCGGCACTTGCCTGAATGTGGGCTGCATTCCCTCCAAGGCAATGATTCATGCCGCCACTCGCTTTGAAGAACTCAGCAAGCACGCAGACGGCGCCCATATGGGCATTTCCATCGCCAGCCAGCCGCAGCTGGATATGGCTGGCGTGGTGGAATGGAAAGACGGTATTGTCAGCAAACTCACCAATGGCATCGGTCAGTTGCTGAAAAAAGCCAAGGTGGAGCGGGTTCAGGGCTGGGCAAAATTCCGCGATGGCAAAACCTGTGACGTCGAGACTGCAGACGGCGTGATCACCATTTCTGCCGAACATGTGATTCTGGCCAACGGCTCCACATCCACAGAACTGCCCTTTATGCCCTACGGCGGCAATGTGATTTCTTCTACTGAAGCGCTGCAACTGACCGAAGTGCCAGAAAACCTGGTGGTGGTCGGCGCTGGCTATATCGGCTTGGAAATGGGCATGGCCATGCGCAAGCTGGGCGCCAACGTAACCTTTGTGGAAGCGCTGGATCGCATTCTGCCCATCTACGACAAGGAGATGACCCGCCCCATCGAAATGTGGCTGAAAAAGCACAAGGTGGTTGTGAACCTGCAGGCGAAAGCCAAAGGCGTGGTTGAAAAAGACGGCAGCACCTGGCTGCAATACGTCGATAAAGACGGCAACGACCAGGAAATTCTCGCCAACAAAGTTCTGGTCACCGTGGGCCGCAAACCCAATACCCAGGGCTGGGGTTTGGAAAATATGTGCGTGGACATGGACGGCCCTTTTGTGAAAGTGGACAACCAGTGCCGCACGTCCATGGCTCATGTGTGGGCTATTGGTGATCTGGTGGGCGAGCCACTGTTGGCTCACAAAGCCTCTGCTCAGGGGGAAATGGTGACGGAATTGATCGCTGGCCAGCGCCGGGTGTTCGACCCGGTGGCGATTCCGGCGGTGTGTTTTACCGAACCGGAAATTTGCGGTGTTGGTTTAACACCAGATGAAGCCAAAGCCGAAGGTATTGATGTTATTACCGGCAAATTCCCCTTTGCTGCCAGTGGCCGCGCCTTGGCCATGGATGCCGGCAGCGATGGCGGTTTTGTGCGCGTTACTGCGCGCAAAGACAACCATGTGATTGTCGGCATTCACGCTGTGGGTGCCCATGTATCCGAGCTGTCTGGCGAGTTTGCCTTGGCGTTGGAAATGGGCGCGCGCCTGGAAGATATCGCCGGCACCATCCATGTTCACCCAACTCTGACTGAAGGGTCTTTTGAGGCAGCGCTGGCGACGCTGGGGCATGCGATTCATATATAAGCTGCGGGCGTCGGGCTACTGGCTGCGAGCAGCTTGTGCCAAATAAAAAACCGAGCCTTGTTGCAAGACTCGGTTTTTTTGGTTTGTCGTCATTCTGAGCGCAGCGAAGAATCTCGTACTTTGGTGAAGCACAGAGATCCTTCGCTGCGCTCAGGATGACAAATTCGCTCGGGCTGCACGATGCTCGTAGCCCGAAGCTAGCGGCTGCTCTTCGCCGCTTTAATCAACTCCTCCGCCGACAGCCGGGTACGGTAGTCCGCATTGACGTAGCTGTATGCCACTTTGCCGTTTTTAAGAATAAACACCGCTGGCACTGGCAGTTGGTGGTGCTTTTCGCCGGAGGCGTTTTCCAGCATGGTGACGATCCGCGGGCCGCGGCTGGCGTATTCTTTGGCGGCATTAAAGGCAATGCCGAAAGCGCGGGCGGCGTCGCCTTTGCTGTCAGACAGCAGTTGATATTTGAGTTCCTCTCCCTCTGTGGTCTTCTTCAAGCCTTCCGCTTTGTCCGGGCTGATGCCGACAATCTGGTAGCCCATATCCAACAACTCCTGCTGAATACCCTGCAACTCCTTCAAATGGCGGTTGCAGTAGGGGCACCAGCCGCCGCGGTAGAAAACTGCAATGGTGGGTTTGTCTGCCAGTGCAGTGACCGTAACCGGCTCGCCGTCCAGATTGCTCAGGGTGGCCGCGGGAATAGCTGCCCCCACTGACAGCGGATTGATCTGGGCGGATGATTCGGCAACCGAAGCCGCCATGCCTTGTGTGGCAAATAACAGAGTGGAAATCAATAAAGCGCTAAACCGTTTCATAAAAGTGCTCCCTCAAAGTAGAAATCCAGTGTATGACAACCAGCGGACGAATTTGCTCCGCCCAAAGTAAAAATGTGTGAAGTTATTATTGGCTACGAGCAGTTTGGCAGAATTTTGTCATTCTGAGCGCAGCGAAGAATCTCAGTGCCAAGATGCAGTACGGGATCCTTCGCTCAGGATGACGATTTGGCTCGGACTGCTCGCAGCCAGTAGCCCGCCGCCCGAGGCTTACAAATGATTCAACGGCAGCTCGGTAGTGTGTTTAATAGTTTCCATCACAAAGCTGGAACTGACGTCGAACAGGTCGGCCTTGATCAGTTCTTGATAGAGGTTGTCAAAGCCCGCCATATCCGTGACCACGGCGCGCACCAGGTAATCCAGCTCGCCGCTCATGCGGTACACCTCAAGGACTTCGGCGATGCCGCTGACCACGCGGCGAAATTCCTGCAGCCACTCCTGATTGTGCTGATTGGTACGCACAGAGATAAACACCGAAAGGGACAAGTTGAGCTTTTCCTGGTCGAGCAGGGCGACTCGGGACTTCACAACTCCTTCACTTTCCAGCTTTTGAATGCGTCGCCAACAGGCGGTTTTCGACAGGGAGATACGATCGGCAATTTCTGCTACAGACAGGGTGGCGTCCCGCTGCAGAGTTTCCAGAATAGCTTTGTCAAACTTGTCCATAGTCAGTGGCCCGCTTTCGGGGGAGGGTGAATTTGTTTTTAATAAAACCGGTTTTATTGAAACAGGGTTGCATATTCTGCCTGAAAACCCCGTGCAAATCACTCTGAATTTGATGGCGGTTTTCTGTCCTCAAAAACCCTTACCTTTTGGGAGGATTTTTCTTCAAATATCCACTATGAAATATTATTTTCTTTTAATGAAAAAAATATAGCATATTATTCTAATAAATTACGCTGGTTGCGGTAATTGGCAACGAAATTTCAGGTTTGTTGCACTAAAATCGTTTAACTCATTTTTCCTGTTCGTTTTCTACTTTTGGGATACTGGCACATGCAACAGCTGATCGAATCAATTAACCAGGCGGTTATTGGCGAACGCCAACAGATTGAAACCTCTTTCGGAACCAAGCCTCTGGTTTACGCCGATTACACAGCCTCTGGTCGTTCACTGGATTTTATTGAGAATTTTATCCAGCAACGAGTGTTGCCCTATTACGCCAATACCCATACGGAAACGTCCTACACCGGCATGCAGACTACTCTGCTGCGCGAGCAGGCGCGCACCATTATCCGGGATTGTTTGAACGGCACCGATGATGACCTGGTGATTTTTTCCGGCCCCGGCGCCACCGCAGCGGTGAACAAGCTGATCGATATTCTCAATATGCGCCTGCCCGCCGATCTCAACGACAAGCACCAGCTGCTGGCACAGATTCCCCAGGAACAGCGCCCGGTGGTATTTATCGGCCCCTACGAGCACCACTCCAACGAGTTGCCCTGGCGCGAGACCATCGCTGACGTAGTGACTATCCCTCTGAAAGGTAGCGGCGCCATGGATCTGGATGCTCTGGATAGCGCCCTGCAAGAGTACAGTGATCGTCCCCTGAAGATTGGCAGCTTTTCTGCCGCCTCCAACGTCACCGGCCTGAAAACCGATGTTGACGGAGTAGCCCGCCTGCTGCATAAGCACGGTGCCTTGTCCTTCTGGGATTATGCGGCGGCTTCTCCCTACGTTGGCATCGACATGAATGTGGACGACGGTGCCCACAAAGATGCGGTATTTATTTCCCCTCACAAGTTTATCGGTGGCCCCGGCACGCCGGGCATTCTGGTGGTGAAAAAGTCGATTATCTCCAACCGTGTGCCCGCCATTGTTGGTGGCGGTACGGTGAAATACGTGACCCCGGAAGACCACCTCTACACAGACGACTTGGAGCGTCGTGAAGAGGGTGGCACCCCGGCAGTGGTGGAATCCATTCGTGCCGGGCTGGTATTTCAGCTGCAGGCCGCAGTGGGCACCGATGAAATCGAACGTCGCGAGCACGATTTTGTCACCCGCGCCATCGCTCGCTGGCGCAACCATCCCAATATTGACATTCTCGGTTGTGAGGATGCGGATCGGCTGTCCATTATTTCCCTGCAGCTCACCCGCAACGGCAAATACCTGCATTATGGTTTTGTGGTGGCACTGCTTAACGACCTGTTTGGTATCCAGTCCCGCGGTGGTTGCTCCTGCGCCGGCCCTTACGGCCACGAGCTGCTGGGTATGGATATGGAGTACAGCAAGGCGCTGGAAGCAGAAATGAATAAAGGCTTGATGGTGATTCGCCCCGGCTGGGTTCGCATGAACTTCAATTACTTTATTGACGAAGAAACCTTCGAATACCTGGTGCGTGCTGTGGAACTGGTGGCAGAGCACGGCTACAAATTGATGCCGTACTACCGCTTTGATGAAAGCCATGGCGTGTGGTTGTACCAGAATCGCCGCATGCCAATTTCCGTTAGCCTGGAAGACATCAGCTACCAGAGCGGTGAGTTTTCTATTGCTGCAAATCCCCTTGGCAAAGAGGAGGAGCCACTGGGGCACTTCCTCTCCATGGCAGAGCAAGAGCTGCAGAAAGTTGCCCGGGACGGTGAAACCTACACGCTGGAGCTGCCAGAGAGCGCGGAAAAGTTGCGCTGGTTTGCTCTGCCCCAGGATGAGCTTGAAGCGGCCACGGCTTAGGGCCTGTTGACACTAATTGAATCGCCACTGTTGTGGCTAAAAAATCGCCAATCAAGGCGCGAGGAGAGTAGTTTGGTCATTCCAAATGAGCGACGAGCAACACCGAGTGGCGCTTTTTTAGCCGCAACCCGAAGGGCTGGGGCCATTTTCTCGCCCAGCTGCGTTATCAGTCGCTTATGTAGAATGACTACACAGCACTCCTTCTGCCTTGTTGGGCAAAAAAATGGCTCCCAGCAGTGATGGTTCAATTAGTGTCAACAGGCCCTAACTAAGTCGGGCTGCCAGGTGGAAGCGTTAGTCGGCAGTGTCGTCGGCCTGGTACTGGGTCTGACCGGAGCGGGCGGGGCCATTTTTGCCGTGCCGCTGTTTATGCTGCTGTTGAATTACAGCCCCAGCTACGCCGCCGGTATTTCTCTGGGGGTGGTGGGTTTCAGTGCGCTGATTGGTGTACTGGGCCGCTTGCGCCACAAGGTAATTTGCTGGCGCAGTGCCGGAGTGATGGTGGTTGGCGGAGCCCTGTTTGCCCCCGTTGGCCGCTGGTTGGCCGCCCAGCTGAACGAACGTCTGATCACCGTGAGTTTTTCCCTGCTGGCGCTTTATGTGGCCATTAACATGGTGAAAAAAGCGCGCGCCACAAAACAGCAACAGGCTTTGGAGCAGGACGCCGAGCAGCCATCAGATGCTCAACGGCAAAGCCCTGGCCGCTTTTGGTTATTGCCACTCTGTGGTGCAGCCACCGGCCTGCTTTCCGGGATTTTTGGTGTTGGCGGCGGGTTTTTGATTGTGCCGGTTTTGACGTTAGTGGTGGGGCTGGATATCAAGCGCTCCATTGCCACATCGTTGCTGGTGATCAGTGTGATCAGTGCGGCGGGCTTTCTGTCCCACCTGTGGTTGCAACCGGCCCAGGATTGGCATGGTTTGCTGCCACTGGCCATTGGTGCGGTTGCCGGCATGGCAGTGGGAACCTTTCTGGTGCGCCGTATTTCCAGTGGCAACCTGCAAGAGATATTTGCCGCCTGCGTTGTTGGCCTGGTGTCAGTGACGCTGGTGAGAGAATTTATTTAATACAAAATACCCAAGGTAGACAGTCGTTATGATACTTCGCCAACTTTTCGATTATTCCTCTTACACATACACCTACCTGATTGGCGATGGTGGCAAGGCACTGTTGATCGACCCGGTACTGGAAAACATCGATCAATACCTGCGCCTGTTACAGCAGCTCGACCTCACTCTGGAAAGTACCCTGGAAACCCACGTCCATGCAGACCACGTAACTGCCGCTGGCAAGCTGCGGGAAATGACAGGTTGCACGGTTATTCAGGGCCAGAAGTCCGCCGCCAAAGGCGTAGACCGCACAGTGCATGACGGTGACGTGGTTGAGGTTGGCGACCTGCAATTGAAAGTACTCTACACCCCCGGCCACACCGACGACTCGTACTGTTTCTTGTTGCAGCAAGGCGGCCAGAACTACCTGTTTACCGGTGATACCCTGTTTATTCGCGGCACCGGCCGTACCGACTTCCAGCACGGCGATTCCCGTGCTCACTACGACAGCATCTTTAACAAGCTGCTCACTCTGCCTGAGGACACTCTGGTATACCCCGGCCACGACTATAACGGTATGACGGTTAGCACCATCGGCGAGGAAAAGCGCTTTAACCCCCGCCTGCAGGTGGCCGATGCCCAGGCCTACGCGGATATTATGGACAACCTCAACCTGCCCAACCCCAAATTGATTGACATTGCGGTGCCCGCCAATATCGCCTTGGGATTGAGCGAATAACTCAACGCTGTACTGCACTATCGATCAGGCCGGGATTCCTCCATCCCGGCCAGCCATAGCTACTTCCGAATAAAATCTGGCTTCCTTTTGTAGGGGAATTGCCGCTTAATACGTGTCTACTCTCTAAGTGGCCCTCTCTAACGGAGAAAAAGCTGGCGTTTATGGCCCAAACCAAAAGCAAAGTCATCGACCTGAATCAGCGGAAGGATAGCCGCCGCCGTTCCCTGGAAAAACTGTTTCAGGAGGATGGTCGTATTTTGCGCGGTTACCTGTTTAAACGTCTGCGTAATGAAGCCGAAGTAGAGGATGTGGCCCAAGAGGTGTTCGCCAAACTGGCGCGTATGCCGGATTTGGATCAGCGTATCTCCCAGGGCAAAAACCGCAACTTTCTGATCACCATTGCCAATAACCTGGTGGTGGATATGGAGCGCAAACGGGCCACCCGGCGCAGCTATCAGGACGAACAGCGCAACCAATCCGGTTACCTGGTGTATGAATTGAGCCCAGAGGTTGAGGTCGTGGCCAATGAAGAACTGTCGTTGCTGAAAACGGCAATTATGAAGCTCAAGCCCACTTGGCGCCGTGCTTTTACCATGAGCCGTTTTCACAATATGACCTACCGTGAAATATCTGAGGAAATGGGTGTTGGCGTCAAGCAAGTGGAAAAATACATAACCAACGCGTTAATGGAGTTACGCAAGGCGGTGTACGGCCGCCGTGTATCACTGCGAGGAAAAAGTGATGGTAAGTAAAATGGAATCAACACAACAGCAACGAGCGGCGCAGGATGCTGCTCGTCTGCATTTGGATGCTGACACTCACCACCCGCTGAATTGGGTGGAGGAAAGTGCCGAGTATCAACGGGGTTTTCTCTCCGTCAGCCATCTATTGGCAGATATGAACGACCTGGAGAATGACCGTGAGTTGTTGGCGTTGAGATACAGCGAAACGCGTGTTCCCGTCAGCGAGCGCCGTTATATGAAGCCGGTGTTCGCTGCTGCCGCCAGCCTGATGATTGCAATAGGGGCCGGTTTATTACTGCAGGGCCAACAAGCGGTGGAGTCGATTGTCAGTATGGACCGCTATGTCACCCGTATCGGCGAGCAGAGAACAGTTCCGCTGGGTGATGGCAGTGTGATCGCCATGAATACCGGCTCCGAGTTGCTGGTTTCCGTAGAGGGCGACGAGCGCAAAGTGATTTTGCGACGCGGTGAAGCCTATTTCGATGTCGCCCACAACCCGGACAAGCCTTTTGTTGTTGAGGTGGGAGAAAACTCCGTCACTGTGCTGGGGACGGAATTCAATATTCGCAAAGAGCCGGGCAAAATGCAGCTAGCGGTGAACGAAGGTATGGTTGCACTGCACGCCACTGAGCAGGTGTTGAATGCAGACGCTCCCCTGATGTCTGCCGGTCGCAATGGCACGGAGCCCACAGCTCTGCCCGTTGGGCAGTACCGGGTCTCTGCCGGTTGGGTGGCGGAAGTAAACGCCAATAAAGGGCAACTGCAGACCTACGCGCCGGACAGTATGCGCGAGCTCTCCCTGTGGCGCACCGGTGTGCTGGACTTTGACAATGTGCCCTTGATGGACGTGGTGCGTGAACTCAACCGCTACAGCGGTAAAAAAATTCTTATTGAAGATGCCAGCATCCTGGGGCTAAAGGTAACCGGCGTGGTGCAGGTAGATAACATCAGCCGGGCCTTCCAGGGTTTGGAGCGGGTATTTCCCATTGAGGTTACTCACCACTTTGACCGGATTGTCCTTGCTGGAAGCGAATCCGGGTTTTAAGCCTTAACACGCCGCAGATACTCTCTAAAGCCTCCCACTGGTAACATTGGGGGGCTTTTTGTTGGGGATGACAGTAGAGATATGATCACGATGACGACTTAGTGCCCTCGATTTTACCCGTAGGCTAATCTCGGCTTTGGGGTCATATTTACAAATTTTGATAATTTTTAAAAAAATTTAGGGGGTGTGCGGATTTATACGTGTCATCTGTGTTGCTTGCGGGCTGAATAACAAAAATACAGGCCTCAGGCGGCGTACCAACAACCATTAGAGGTGGGATAAATGAAACGTACCAACGTATTCAAACGCAATGCTCTTGCACTGGGCGTTACTTCAGCACTGGCCCTGACCGTTTCCACAGGTGCCGTGGCGGATCCGTCCGCAACATACCAAATTGATATTGCCAGCCAGAGCGTTGGCGCGGCTGTACGAGAGCTGGCAAAAGACGCTGGTGTACAGATCGTTATGCCCAGCGAACTGGGCAGCAGCCATCAGGCGCCGTCCCTGAGTGGCGAATATTCCTTGGCTCAGGCGCTGGACATGTTGACCAAAGACAGTGGCCTGCAATACGAATTCCTTTCCGATGATTCCGTTATTATCAAGGCCGCAGACGACGCCGAAGCGGGCAGCGACGCCAGCGATGATGATATTGAAGTGGATGAAGAAATCACGATCACCGGCACCCACTTGAAAAACGTTGAGCCGGCATCCCCGCGGGTGACCATCGACCGTGAAAAACTCGCCCGTGGCGGTTATGCCAGCCTGGAAGAAGTGTTCCGCAGCTTGCCGCAAAACCTCAGCAATGTTAACCCGGTAGCCAATGGGTCTTTTCAGGGCGACAATACCAACGGTTTTCCTCCTATGTCCACTCTGGGTACCAGCGGTGTAAACCTGCGTGGCCTGGGTGCTCGCTCCACTCTGGTGTTGGTTAATGGCCGCCGCCGGGCGCGCTCTTCCCAGGGATCGGGCGATCAACTGACGGATATATCCAGTATCCCCATTTCTCACGTTGAGCGCATTGAAATTATTACCGATGGCGCGTCCGCCATTTACGGCGCCGATGCGGTAGCCGGTGTGGTCAATATTATTCTGCGCAAGGACTATGAGGGCCTGAATCTGGCCCTGCGCACCGAAAGTGCTTCTAACGACGCCTCCCGTGATCGCCTGGACGTAGGCTACACCTTTAGCTGGGACGGCGGCCAGTTAACCACTACCGTCAGTGCCGAGCAAACCAAACCCAATGACCCCAATGCCCTGACTCCCAGCGGCCCCAATGGCCCCGGCGATCTCACTGGCATGGGTGGTGTTGACAACCGCCTCTATGGCATTGGCGGCCCAGGAGAAGGCACGGTATTGGGGTATATTCCGGGCTTCAGAGCTACCTCAACAGGGGAAATTATTGATGGCCCCAACCCCTTTTTCCAAAGAGACCCGGTCACTGGTGATATCACCGGGCCGCGGGAAGCTGGTGTGCCATCTATATTCAAGCAACGTGCCTATGGGCCGGAAGAAAAGCGCTTTTCCATTAGCTTTCGCGGCAAACAGGAGCTCGGTGGCTCTCACACCCTGACCTTTGACGCCAGCTACAATAATTCGGAAGACGAGAACACCATCGACACCAACCAGCTGAGCTTTAACAACCTGAACCCGACGGGCGTTCTGGGTGATATTAGTATTCCCATACCTGGCCAGCCCAGCTTTTTCAGTCAGCGGCTCAATGGTGTTACTCAGTTCCTCTTGCTGTCAGATACTAACCCCCATGTAATCAGTCGCTACGGTGCTCGACCTGTTGCGGTAGGCTACGATTTCGCTCTGGAGTCGGCGCTGGTCGGTGCTCGACAGTACCCTGTGGGTACGGAGCTGGAAAGCTATTCAGCGGGCATTGGCCTGGCCGGTGACCTGGCGTTCCTGGATGGTTGGAGTTACCAACTGGATTTAAGCACCAGCAGTGAAGACAGTGATAATCTGAACTTCAGCGTTCCTTTCTGTCGTGTTAACTGTACGGCTTTGGATGCAATTGCCGAACAATTTGACCCATTCTCTGGAACCCCGGAGGCGGCCGCCAACAACGCTGCACTTCTGTTGGATACCTTCGTAAGAAGTGAAAGAGTTGGCTCCAACGAAACCCACCAGTTTACCTTTAAGGTTGACGGTACATTGTTCAATTTGCCCGCCGGCGAAGTGAAAATGGCGCTGGGCGTTGAGGTGCGGGAAAGTGAGTACAGTTCCGTGACTCTAGACTTTGATGCGGAATCAGGAGTGAGAACAGATCGAGACCCATTTATTGTTGGTCCCAATGAGGAGTCGGTAGAGTCGTTGTTTACCCAGTTCTCCGTGCCCCTGTTTAAAGACTTGCCCGCTATGCAGGAGTTGAGCCTGCTGCTGTCAGCCCGTTACGAAAAACACGATCGTGCCGGTTTTGTCGACTTGGGCAATTTCGGGGGGCTTGGCAACGATGGTCAGCTGGTAGACGGCATCAACCTGGCAGATTTGGTTGGTGAGGCTGCTGCCAATACCCCTCCCGGACCTACCCAACGTGGAATTCCTTTGAGTGGCGACTACAGCAATACCTCGCCGTCCGTGGGTATGATCTGGCGTGTCAACGACGACTTGAAACTGAGTGCCACCTGGGGGGAGTCGTTCCTGACGCCACTGTCCAATCAATTGTTTGGCGGCATTTTTGTGTTCCCCAGTGCGTTCCCCTTGAGAGATTTTCAGACTCAACTGCAGCCCTATACCAATTTGTTTGCTTTGAGTGGTGCCAACCCGCTTTTGGAGCCGCAAACTGCCGACACTCGAACTGTGTCGCTGGAGTTTACGCCCTCGGGTGTTCCGGGTCTGAATATGACGGTCGTCTATCAGGATGCCTCCTACGATAATTATATCGACAGGGTTGGCTCTGTTGATAGTGCGCTGTTTGCGACGTTGGTGGATAACTTCCAGGACCTGCCGGGGCTGTTTATTCTTGGCGATACCGACACTCTGTTCCTGGATCAACGT
This sequence comes from Porticoccus sp. W117, assembly GCF_030341905.1. Lineage (GTDB taxonomy): Bacteria > Pseudomonadota > Gammaproteobacteria > Pseudomonadales > Porticoccaceae > SCSIO-12696. The sequence continues at coordinate 149,022 of NZ_JATAAF010000004.1, forward strand.
CAGAAAAATCTATCCACCTTTGATTCCCGCACGGTTGATTTTCTGGTCAATTACGCCATGGATACCGATATCGGCCAGTTTGTGTTTGACCTGAATGCGGTACGTACCCTGGAAACCAGCCGCCAGTTTGCCCCTTTCCTGCCCTCCGTAGATACGGCCGGTACCGAAAGTGGTACCAGTGATTGGGGCAGCACTCTGCGGATAAGCTGGATTAATGGTAACTACAACGCTGCAGTGGAAACCCGTTACCACAGTGGTCACGATGTGGTTGTCCCATCCAGTACCTTCGTTACCTTTGATGGACAGCGTTTCCGTCCACTGGATGAGCTGCCAGTTAATCCTAACCCGCAAACCAGGGCTGGTTCTTATATGACCACTAACCTGCAAGTGGGCTATGACTCTCCGGCGGTATCTGGTTTGATGCAAGGGGTTAAAATAAAACTGGGTGCCCAGAATATCTTTAACCCGGATCCCACCTTTGTGGATAATCGCCTGGGCTATTCTGCCAGTCGCGTGTCCACTAGCGGTCGGGTGGTATATCTGAACCTGACAAAGGATTTTGAAATTTAATTCTCAGGGTTGGAAATAAATACTCCCTTTGCTTGAAAAAGGGTATCAATTTAAACGGCGCCGGTTGGCGCCGTTTTTTTTGGTCTGTCCGGTAAGACCCATGTCTTAATAGGTCGTCATCTCCGCGCAGGCGGAGATCCATATTCGCTATGGGGTTGTGGTTTTCAAGTATGGTGGTTTCTGGATTCCCGCTTTCGCGCACTACTGTCCTGGATAAATTAAAGGCCTTACTGTAAAGCCTTGTTGCGTAAGCTCTATTGCCAAATCGATGGAAGAGATACTTAAAAATTTCGTCATCTCCGCGAAGGCGGAGATCCATTATGAATATGGCACTAAAGTCAGAAAATACGGTGGTCTATGGATGCTCGCATTGTACGGCTTGCGCCTCAGTCCTGTGACTGCCCAAATCAAAGATTTGTCGCTGGCATGACGGTAGAAGATTGTCCCAGACAGTAGTGCGCGCAGGCGGGAATCCACCTTTGCTATGGCATCAACGCTACAACAAAAAAGCCCCGCCAATGGCAGGGCTCTTGATACTAACTTTGATTTTCTAAACAATTTTATTTATCAAAGAATTCTTTAAGCGCATCATCCAGCTTCCAGTCCCGAAAGTCAGAGCCGAGCATTTTTCCGTCAGAGGTAATCAAAAAACTGGCCGGTATTCCGGTCACTGCATAATCAAGAGCTGATTTGGCATCGAAGGCGTCTTCGTCTATCAGGTTTATCCATGGTGCGTCTTCTTCTTCCAGTGCTTGCAGCCAGTCGTCGTGGTCTTCGTCCAGGGAGATGGCGTAAATTTCAAAGCCCTTATCGTGATATTCGTCGTAGACACGTTTCAGATGTGGAAATGCACCGCGGCAGGGGCCGCACCAGGATGCCCAGAATTCCAGTAGTACCAGTTTATTTTCTTTAAGTACGGATTCCAGTTCAAGCATTTCGCCGTCTACTGTTTTGGCAGTCACAGGTTTGTAGATGCTGCCCTCTGCCAGGTTGTCTCGAACTTTGCTTCTGGCTATGCCACGTTTTATGCTCTCGATATAAGCTGCAATGTCGTTATTTTCAGGCAGTTGCTTTTGGTAAGATTGGGCCATTTCCAGCTTTTTCTGTAAGTCGTAACGGTTCCAGTCATAGTTGCCTTTTAGCGCTAAAAATTTTTCCAGAGCCGAATAATCACCTTGTAGGATATTATGCAAGTAATCGTTCTTGATTTTGTTTCTTGGCGCGCCAGCAGCTCGCAATTCTGCCATCCAGGCAGCCATTGCTTCCCTGTCCATGTCATCAATGTTGGAGCGTTTTAGTGTTACCTGATGATGGGCTTTTGTTGCGGCGATGTATTCAGGATTTTGAAAGTAGCCATATATCAGGTTATGTAAATCACCACCGGTTGAAGTGGTGCCGTATGGCTGCCATCGAATATCGTATTCTGCGTTTTCCAGAATAATGTTGTGATAACGGCTTTTAGTGGATAGTTTGGCAAAAGCCATGTCTTCAATCTTTCCGGTGAATGTAGCTCGGTTATCAACGATGTCAGCTTTAGTGGTTTCTCCATTAATGGATAACTCAACTTCAGTGGCGTTAGTGACGCCTGGGGTAAACTCAATAGTAATCTTGTACTCCTCTGCCCAAGTGTGGGTGGAAGCCAGTGCTAGTAACACTGTTGCGAGTAGTTTTTTCATTACCTTTCTCCAAAAAATATTTTTCAAGTATGGCTTCTACAAGATTGTTGATTTAGCAAGTTAGCCAGTTTTTTATCGCTGGCCACAGATGCCGATTACACGGTTGGTGATCGGCATTTCAAGTGGTGGTAATTGTAGTGTTTTTGCTAAAAAAATTCATTTTAAGCGGCTGCAAAATACATAAATTTACAAACCAAAAGAAATTTATCCTGATAATGTGTTTTTTGTTGGAATAAAGTTTCGTTTAGCCTGTTTCGAAGCTTTCTGATTAGGTGTTATGCGTTCACAGGTGGCTTTTTTTATGATCAAAGACAGGCTACATTGCCTGCTTTAGTGAATCAGAGGGAGCGTAGAAATGCCGCAACATTGTCACGAAGTGGATTATGAAATTAAGGGCCATGATATTCAGTTGGTGGAGGTGGAACTGGACCCTGGCGAAACCGTAATCGCCGAAGCAGGAGCCATGACCTACATGGAAGAAAGCATCGACTTTCAGACCAAAATGGGGGATGGCTCCGACCCGGATCAAGGGTTAATGGGCAAGTTGTTCAGTGCTGGCAAGCGCATGCTCACCGGGGAATCCATTTTTACCACTCACTTTACCAACAATGGTGCCGGTAAAAAGCGGGTGGCGTTTTCTGCCCCTTACCCTGGCACGATTGTCGCTCTGGATATGGAAAAAGAGGGCGGCAAGATTATCTGCCAAAAAGACGCTTTTCTGGCGGCGGCTCTGGGTACCAAAATCAGCATCACCTTCAACAAAAAACTGGGAGCGGGTTTCTTCGGCGGCGAAGGCTTCATCCTGCAGAAAATTGAAGGCGATGGCATGGCCTTTGTGCATGCGGGCGGCACCCTGGTGCGCAAGCAACTGAATGGCGAAACCCTGCGTGTGGATACCGGCTGTCTGGTGGCATTTTCCCAAGGCATTGAGTACAGCATTGAGCGTGCTGGCAACCTCAAGTCAATGATTTTTGGCGGTGAAGGTTTGTTTTTGGCAACACTCAGCGGTACGGGTAGCGTGTGGGTGCAAAGCCTGCCGTTCTCTCGTTTGGCGGATCGCATTATCGAAAGTGCGCCCAGTCATGGCGGTTCCGATAAGGGTGAAGGGTCGGTGCTGGGTAGTGTAGGTCGGATGATTGATGGGTCGTGATTTTGCTGCGAGCAGCGGGCTACGGGCGATTCCACTCCGTAATGCTAGGGAGCAATATTGTCTCCGGTAAAACTTTCAAACCCGTCATTCCCGCGCAGGCGGGAATCCAAAAACCTCGGTATTTAAAGGCTTTAGTGCCATATTGAACATGGATCCCCGCCTGCGCGGGGATGACGATTCTTTTGAGTTCAATGCCATTTATAAGGACAATCTCGCTCGATTTGCTCGCCGCCCGAAACCCGTTGCCCGCAGCTGTGTTTTACCTCGACCTCAACCGATGCTGCTTCCTCACCGCAGGCAGTAAGCCAATAAACTCCCCGAACACTTTTTCTGCCAGTTGTTTTGAGCGCGGCAGGGCGCTGTGGTTTTGCTGGCGGATGCTCTCCGCAGCTCCCGGTGCCAGCTTCGCCAGGTCGTCTTCGTGTTGGGGTACGGTGAGCCAGCGCTCGATCACGGATTCGCAGGCTTCCAGATGAAATTGCAGGCCATAGGTGCTGTTGCCCATTCGAAAGGCCTGATTTGCACACAATTCGCCGCTAATCAGCGGGGTGGCGCCCGGTGGCAGGTCGAAGGTGTGGCCGTGCCACTGAAAAATCTGTTCGCTTTCTGAAAAATGTTTTGCTAGCGGGTCAGCGGCTGCCTGATCAGTGGTATTTACCGGGTGCCAGCCAATTTCTATGGATTCCGCCGGGTAGACTTTTGCCCCCAAAGCGCTGGCAACCAGCTGCGCTCCCAGGCAGATGCCCAGAATCGGGATTTGCAGCTCCATAGCCTGTAAAATGGCACGCTTTTCCAGTTCCAGGTGGGGGAATTCCGCTTCCTGACCAATGTTCATGGGGCCACCCAATACGATCAGTGCGGCGTAGTTGTCCAGGGCGGGTACGGTGGCGTCGTCGCGGCCAAAATTCACGTAGCGGATGCGGTGTTTGTGGCGGCGCAGCATGGGGTCGAGTAACCCCAGGGGCTCGTAAGGTACGTGCTGGAACACCAGAATTTTTGCCATAAGCGGATAGTAAATTGTCCCTTTGGGGGTTGTCTATGACACAGAATCATCAAGGCTGGCTGGCGTTGTACAGCAAGATATTGCTGCTCTCCCTCAATGGCTTGTTCGCCAAAGCCATTCCCCTGGATGCCACAACCATGTCGCAGCTGCGCAGTGTGATCGCTGTGTTGGGCCTTTTGCTGTTCTGTTGGTTGCAGGGGGTGAGTTGGCGCTTGCGGGATTGGCGCCAGGCATTGGGCGTTTACGGCCTGGGGGTGTTTTTGGGTTTGCATTGGATTACCTACTTCCACGCCATGCAGGTGTCCACGGTGGCGGTGGGCATGTTGGCGTTGTTCAGTTATCCGGTACTCACTATTTTGCTGGAGCCACTTTTTCGTTCTGGCCGTGGCAAGTACCGCCTGCGTTTTGGCGATGTCATGGCCGGGCTGTTGGTGTTGGTGGGTCTGGTGGTGATGGTGTGGGACCAACTGCAATTGTCCCAGGGCAGCCCCATTGTCGCCGGTTGTCTGTGGGGGGTGTTGTCGGCGCTGCTGTTTGCGGTACGCAATTTGGTGTTGAAGCATCACTACAGCGATGTGCCCAGTGGCAAAATGATTCTCCACCAGATACTGGCGGTGGCGCTGATGCTGGCGCTGTTTGTGGATGGCGGCCAGGTAGCTCAAATGAACAGTGACCAATGGTTGTTGCTGTTGTTGCTGGGCCTGGTCACCACAGCAGGGGCGCACACTTTGTTGGCTGTGTGCCTGAAGCGGCTACCGGCAAAAACCGTGTCTATTATCGGCTGTTCGCAGCCGGTGCTGGGGGCTGTTTTGGCCTGGCTGTTACTGGGGGAAAGCGTTAGCGGTTGGGTTATTGCCGGAGGAGCCATAATCCTGTCGGTGGCTATTTATGAGTCTTTACAACAGCGTGTCCGTTGACTGGGCTTTTAATCTCAACTCTGCCTCGTCATCCTGAGCCGCGCAGCGGCGTGAGGATATCATAGGCCCGGTTAATCAGGGTTTATGTAAGAATGGTGAATTATTCAAATCAACGGAGTAAATGATGAGCGGCGATACCCGAGAAAAACTCAGCTCCACCACCATATCACTGCACTGGATAGTGGCTCTGTTAATGATAGGCCTGCTGGCCACCGGAATTTATATGGAGCAGACGAGTGCTTATGGGCTTTATCCCTGGCACAAATCTTTCGGCGTCATTATCGCCGTGTTTGTGGTGGTGAGAATACTGTGGCGCATCAAGCAGGGTTGGCCGCAACACGTGGGCAATTACACGGCCATCGAAACCTTCCTGGCCAGTCTGGTGCACTGGCTGTTGATTATCGGTACTTTGGTGATGCCCATTTCCGGCTTTCTAATGTCCGCCATGGGCGGCCACGGCGTGGCGGTGTTTGGCTGGGAGCTGTTTCATCACAACCCGGACCCGGAAAACCCCGGCAAAGTGCTGCCCATCAATGCGGGTATTGCTGGCACTGCTCATTCACTGCACTGGATAGCGGGTTACTGCATTATCGGCGCTCTGGTATTGCACGTGGTGGGCGCTATCAAACACCATGTGGTGGATAAGGATGGCACATTGCGGCGGATGTTGGGTAAGCGTGTGTAGTATCAATCTGTCGGGTAGCGTTTTTCGGGTTTGGATGTCGGCTTTCCCTGTTCGGTAAAAAACGGATTCGGCTTCTGCCGCCCCAATATTTTGCCACACACCATCTGCCGCATAATGCGGCGAATCAGTTTGCCGGGGAATTTGGGGTGTACCACCGGCTGTGGTGGTGTGCCAATGGCGTGTTGGCCTTGAATATAAAAGCGCACTTCGCCCAGATTGGAACGATCCGTTTCGTTGGCAATAAAGCTGGTGACCATGCCCACCAGGGGCATGCCAGCGGCAAACGTGTTTGCCACAGGGGAATTGCAGCAGGCGGTGTGCCAGCGCAGCGGCCCTTTCTGGGTGAGCTTCAGACAGCGCAGCTGGTCGTGGCCCTGATGAATCACCAGGTTGCAGGGCGGCAGCTGAAAAATAAATGAACCGCCGTTGTCATCCAATAGACTTTCCTGCCCCAGCTCCTTCATAAAACGCTGGCAATCACTGCAATAACACACCAGGTGATTGCCGGTTTTGGCTGATACGTTACGGGCTGTGCCTTTGACTTCGCCGCACTGGCAGGAGAGGGAGAGTTCGCTCATATCGATTTGCCCAATTCAATAACCTGCTGTGAAATTGCTTGGTAACTTGGCGCACAGCAAGGATTAGCTATCACTTGCTGTGACACGCCGTAAACCCATCCATGGGGGCTCGAGGCCAGCTTCCCTGCTGGCCACGGTCACATCAAGTGATAGCCAATCCATACATTTGGTTTTTCCAGCAGCGTTGCCGTTTAGTCCACTTTTCGAAAGCGCAGTACTTCTTTGCCTTGCTGGTTGTAAAAGTAGAGTAGCAGACCTTCGCGCTTATAACTGGATGTGGCTTCCAGAGCATTGTAAAAACTGTCGGCCAGTGTCATATCCGGGCACGCCATTTTGGTGCTGGCTGCAGGGCCAAAGGTGATTTTTTCGTCTGTCAGAGTTTCGATGCCGCCAAAGATTTGATTGCAGCTGTCGTTGCCACTAAAGCGTTTGTTGCCAATATCCAGTTCCAGTACGGGGTGCTGATTGATGGTGTTTTCAGAGGTGCTGATTTCCTCTCCATTCAACGCTTGCAGCGCCCAGATGTCGGTCAGTTGGTTGCTGGCGTCGGCAATTTTTTGCAGCACTTCGACCAAGTGGTAAGTGCTGGATGAGGCATCTGCCTGTACGTCTTTCGGGGCCAGTTGGCGCTCTGTCACGGATAGCTGGTAGCGATAACCGGGCTCGAAGGTAAAGCCTTCAATTGTGCTGTAAAACAATTGCCATTCACTGTCTTGCGGCTCAGCCTTGCCTTTGTGTGTTTGCAGGCAATCCATCGGCGCCACACCCTGGCAGGGGGTGGTGTGACTGTTGACCCACAGGGTGTAACTTTGTTCGCTGTTTTGCTGGCTGCCACAGGCGGTGGCCAAAAGCGTAATCAGGGCGATACTCAGGATGGTGATGATGCGGTACATGGTGCAGTCCTTGTGCTGAAAAATGATGGTAGAGAAAACTGTTGAGTTGGCGATTGGTTTACTCTGTCATTTCTTCCAACTCGGCCCAGCGTTCAATAGCGGCTTCCAGGTCTGCCTGGGTATTGGCCAAATCATTCAATACAGGTTGAGTGATATCGTGGGGCTGGTTGTAAAAGTCGGCGCTGGATGTTTGTTCGGTGAGTGCCTCTACCCGCGTTTCCAGTGCTTCGATTTTTTCCGGCAACTGATCTAACTCTAACTGGTATTTGTAAGACAGTTTTTTCTTTTTCGGGGCTTTATTAGAGGGTGCTTTTTCAGGGGCTGGTGCCGCTTTTGGGGCTAGCGCTGGCGCTGATTCAACAGCGGCCTTTTTGTTTAGAGAGGGCAGGGATTTGCCGCGCTTGCTCCAGTGTTGGTAGCCGCCCACGTATTCGTTAACGATGCCATTGCCTTCAAAAACCAGGCAGCTGGTAACCACGTTATCGAGAAATTCCCGGTCGTGGCTGACCAGCAAAATGGTGCCGTCGAACTGCAGCAGAATTTCTTCCAGCAGTTCCAGAGTTTCCATATCCAGGTCGTTGGTGGGTTCGTCCAGCACCAATACATTGGCGGGTTTACTGAACAGGCGGGCGAGAATCAGCCGGTTTTGTTCGCCGCCTGACAGGGATTTTACCGGCTGGCGGCAGCGATCCGGGGTAAACAGAAAGTCCTGCAGATAGCTGATGACATGGCTGTCTTTGCCATTAATGGTGATAAATTCGCGGCCTTCTGCGAGATTGTCGATCACGGTTTTTTCGCCGTTCAGCTGATTGCGCAACTGGTCGAAATAGGCGATCTCCAGTTTGGTGCCGAGCTTTACTGAGCCTGTATCTGGCGTTTCTTCGCCCAGCAACATGCGTAGCAGCGTGGTTTTACCCATACCGTTGGCGCCGATAAAGCCGATGCGATCGCCACGCAAAATTTTCAGGGAAAAGTTATTGGCAATGGCCTGGCCATCGTAGCTTTTGCTCAGGCCCTTGGCTTCCGCCACCACTTTGCCGGATTGCCCAGCGCTCTCCATACCAAAGCTGGCGTTGCCTTGGCGATCTCGGCGTTCGGCCCGCTCAGTACGCATTTTTTCAAGGTCGCGCACCCGGCCTTCATTGCGGGTGCGGCGGGCTTTAATACCCTGGCGAATCCATACTTCTTCCTGGGCCAGTTTTTTGTCGAACAGCTCATTGGCTCGTTGTTCGGCGGCCAATTGCTGTTCCTGGAATTTCAAAAAGCCCTGGTAATCGCCTTCCCAGCAACGCAGTTGACCGCGGTCGATTTCGATAATGGACGTGGCCATGCGCTGCAAAAAGGCGCGGTCGTGGGTAATCACCAACAGCGCGCCGCGAAAGCCTTCCAGCTGCTTTTCCAGCCACTGGATGGTGGGAATGTCCAGGTGGTTGGTGGGCTCATCCAGCAGCAAAATGTCCGGCTCGCTCACCAGCGCTCTTGCCAGTGCCACCCGGCGGCGCCAACCGCCGGAGAGTGCTTTCATGGGTGTATCTGCAGGCAACTCCAGGTTGCCGAGCACGGTGTCGATTCGCTGGCCAAACAGCCAGCCGTCCTGAGCTTCAATCTGCTCTTGCACCCGCGCCAGTTTTTTCAGGCTGGCTTCGTCGTGAGCATCACTGGAAAGGTGGTGAAACCTCGCCAGTAAATCCCCCAGCTCTGCTAGCCCGGACGCCACCACATCGTACACGGTGGCGCTGTCGGCGGCGGGCAGCTCCTGATTGAGGTAACTCACCACTGTGCCGGGCCGCAGCCACAGCTCGCCGCTGTCGGCGACAATCTGGCGATCCAGCAACTTCATAAAGGTGGATTTACCCGCGCCGTTGCGCCCCAAAATGCCGATGCGCTGGCCTTTGTGAATGGTCAGGTCAGCCTGATCCAGTAACACGTGGTTGCCAAAGGCGAGGGAGATATCGGTGAGTTGTAGCAGGGGCATGGTGGTGGTCGATGCAGGTAATTGGGGCGGGCATTATTTCATAAATCGGGCTATTTTGGCCTATTCTTAGTGTCAGTTATGCGAAGTTTTGGAGATGAGTAGGAAACGAGGTCTAGTTGATAGGAGAAACAAAAGTGCAGAAGATATTTGTTTTGTTATTTACAGTAGCTATTTCGCCTTGCTGGGGTGATTCAGTAGAGCTAAAGGGTGCCGATGGAAAGTATAAACACCACGATATTAGAGTACGTACTGAGCTGCTAGAGATTGCCGAATCCCTAAGAAGAAATAGAATGTACGATAAAGCAGAGAAGTTGTACCGGCCTTTAATAAAAAATTGGCATTCTAAGGAATACACCGAATCATATTTTCAGGCGTGTAAAGGCTTATTCGGTTTGCTGGTTGACTCTAATCAGTTAGATAAATACGAACAAAAAACTGATATCTGTCCAAGTTCATTGATTCGTGATGAGTTCTTGACTTTAGCTTGGATTAACTCTGCAAAAGGTCGAGTAGCTCTTTCGGAATTTCTGATCCCGAAATGGAATTCTGTCAGTGTGTTTGAGGACTTATCTGAGATTTGCCAAATTTATTCTGGTTCGCTTTTACGGACTGGTGAATCAGGCAATGATGAGGTGTTGGGGCTGTGCTCTAATGATGATCTAGTCAAAGGTGTCTTTTATGGCGCAAGATCAATGTCGGGAATTGATTATCTTAAGTCAGTAGAAAAATACGCTGTTAGAGTTAATCGTACAAAGGTAGTTTTTTTCGGAAAAGATAATTCTGCCGCTGACGCCTATTTGAAAAATATCAAAAAATGGAATGAAAGCAATCTTCTCAAGGAGAGAGATCAGGCATGCAGTGAGGCAGTAGTGGTGTATCTTGAGAACGATCAGGTGGATGATACTGTAGACACTTTGGAGTCACTAGGTTGTTCGAATGCGATTATTCGACGGGGATTTTTTCGATGGGCTGGTATGGGAGAGTGGCGGGGTGATGTTAAAGCATCGATAAAATCTTTCAATCGGATAATCGATGATTGGAATCGGGGAGGAGATGTTGATGGCGTTCGTCTCGCATGCCAGAACTTATACTGGCTGCTAGTTCGCTCTGGTGATGAAGATGATTTGTTTAAGAAAAGCAACGCTTGTCCAGATTTAGGGTACAGTAAAAATGAGTGGTCTTTAACACAGATTCCAGTTGTTCATACCTATCTGTCTGCTACTCATGATGGTAGCTATCGCTTAGTGCGTGGTGCCCCTCACAAGGGAAAGAGAAAGAGGCTCAGAGGGCTCGTCTCTGTGGAATTTTCAATATCTCCCGAAGGTAAAGTGTTGAATCCAAAGGTTGTTTATGACTCTCCAAAAGAGCCAACAGAAGAACAGAAACGTATCGATAAAGCTTTTCTGTCGGTTATAAAGAAAATGCTTTATATACCTATGCTTTCTGATGGAGTACCTGTAGAAACCCCTAGAGTTATTGAAATGTTTAGGTTCTAAGGTTCTTGTGAGGCTTAAGTTGCCGTTAAATTTTGGGAGTTCTTGCCACGCACCAAATATCCACCTGTTCAGCCCCTTCTTTGACTAACAACCCGGCAATAGCCCTGGCCGTACTGCCGGTAGTCATCACATCATCAATTAACGCAATGCGTTTCCCACTAACAGACTTTCTTATTTCAAACTGACCGTGCAAGTTCCGTTGCCGCTGCTTGCGGGGCAATGTGTGCTGTGTCTGAGTGTGATGGCGCTTGCGCAGATGACGGCAGCTGGCCGCGATACCGAGCTGGGTAGATAGCATGCGCGCCAGATCGTAGCTTTGGTTAAAACCCCTGGCCAACTGCCCTCGCCAGTGCATGGGTACTGGCAGGAGTAGCTGGGGCAGGGGCGGTTCTGCATTTAGTTGCACCGCTTTGGCCAGTAAGTGCGCAAGGGTGCGCCCAGCCGCCAGGTTGGCGCTCTGCTTGTATTGAATGATCAACTGCTTTACTGGTGCTGTGTACTCAAAGGCAGCGATGCACTGACGCCAGGGTGGTGGCGAATGCAGACATTCACCGCAGATGCCCTGAGTGCCCAGCGGAAGTGAGCAGTGCTGGCAGTGGGTGTTAAGCCAAGGCAATTCCAGCTGGCAGGGGTGGCACAGGGGCAGGGCGCTGGTTACCGGATATTGGCACAGCAGGCAGCGATTGGGGGTTGTACGCCGAAGGGTTTGTAAAACTTGGTGGAGGCCAAACATCCGCTGTTAACCTTGTAGTGTCAGTTGGGTTAACAGATAATTGCGCAATCTGTCGAAAACCCATTGCCGTCTGTAAATTGTTGCCTGCGGGCAACCATAACACGAGATTGCCCTATGAGTGCCAGCCACAACGCCAACATCCGCCATGACTGGAGCCGCGATCAGGTTCTTGGACTGTTCAAACTGCCTTTCAATGACTTGATGTTCCAGGCCCAAGTGGTGCATCGCGCTCACTTTAACCCCAACGAAGTGCAACTCAGTACGCTGCTTTCTATCAAAACCGGGGCCTGTCCGGAAGATTGCAAATACTGCCCCCAGAGCGTGCGTTACGACACTGGTCTGGAGCGGGAAAAGCTGATGGAAGTTCAAAAGGTGGTGGAGCAGGCCAAGCTGGCTAAAGAGTCCGGCGCCTCTCGTTTCTGCATGGGGGCCGCCTGGCGCTCTCCCAAGGCCAAAGATCTGCGGGTGGTGACGGAGATGGTCAAAGGGGTAAAGGCGCTGGGTATGGAAACCTGCATGACGTTGGGTATGCTGACCGATGAGCAAGCCAAAGAACTGGTGGATGCTGGCCTCGATTACTACAACCACAACCTGGACACCTCGCCGGAATACTACGGCGACATAATCACAACCCGCACTTATCAGGATCGTCTGGACACCCTCGCCAATGTGCGTGACGCCGGTATGAAAGTGTGTGCTGGTGGTATCGTCGGTATGGGTGAAGGCCAGAAAGACCGCGCCGGGTTACTGATGCAACTGGCGAACCTGCCTCAGCACCCGGAGTCGGTGCCCATCAATATGCTGGTGAAAGTGGCCGGTACGCCGATGGAAAATGAGGAAGACCTGGACGATTTCGAGTTCCTGCGCACCATTGCCGTGGCCCGCATCATGATGCCCAAATCCCATGTGCGCTTGTCCGCCGGCCGGGAGGCCATGAACGAACAGATGCAGTCCCTGGCCTTTATGGCCGGTGCCAACTCCATCTTCTACTGCGACAAACTTCTCACCACCCCCAACCCCAAAGCCAATAAAGACATGGAGCTGTTCGATAAACTCGGTATCAAGCCCGAAGAGTACCGGGTAGAGCGCGACAACGAGCAAGAGGCCGCGCAGCTGCATCAGGCCATTACCGATGCGGAGAATGACAAGTTTTTCTACGATGCGGCGAAGTGATTTGACGCCGCACGTCAGACGTCGCACGTCGCACGCTAAAACCACGCACTTCGTCATCCCCGCGAAAGCGGGGATCCATGGATCTGACGAAGTAGCTAGATGGATTCCCGCTTTCGCGGGAATGACGCAAACTCCAAAACAAAGCGTGCGACGTGCGACGTCTGACGTGCGACCCTTTGTATATCGCTTCTCAACCTACAGCGCCTCCCTATGTCGATAGACAGCGCCTTACTCCCCGCCCTGCAACAACGCAAAGCGGCCCACCTTTACCGCCAGCGCTATCAGCTTGAATCCGCTGCCGGGCCGGAGGTGGTGGTGGATGGGAAAGCCTGTTTGGGTTTTTGCAGCAACGACTATCTTGGCTTGGCCAATCACCCGGAGGTGGTCGTTGCGCTGCAAAAAAGTGCTGCCGAGTCCGGCGTTGGCAGTGGTGCTTCTCACCTGATTTACGGTCACTCCCGCGAGCATCATGCCCTGGAAGAAGAACTCGCCGCCTTTACCGGGCGGCCCCGCGCGCTGCTGTTTTCCACCGGCTATATGGCCAATATGGGCACTATCGCGGCGCTGGCTGATCGTGGCGATACGGTGCTGGAAGATCGCCTTAACCACGCATCCCTGTTGGATGGCGGTTTGTTGAGTCGCGCCGACTTTCAGCGCTATCGAGATAACCGTGACTTGGAAAAACGCCTGAGCAAAATACACAGCGGTCGCAAACTGGTGGTCACCGATGGTGTATTCAGCATGGATGGCAACCTGGCAGACGTGCCTGCGCTGGCGACCACTTGCCAGCAGCACGACGCCTGGCTGATGGTAGACGACGCCCACGGCTTTGGCGTACTGGGGCAAAACGGCGGCGGTTGTGCTGAGCACTTTGGCCTGAGCCCGGAACAGTTGCCCATTCTGGTGGGTACTCTGGGTAAAGGCTTCGGTACCTTTGGCGCTTTTGTGGCGGGCAGCGAAGCGCTGATCGAAACATTAATCCAATTTGCTCGCCCCTATATTTTTACCACCGCATTGCCACCGGCCGTAGCGGCAGCCACACGCACCAGCTTGCGACTCCTGCAAACGGAGAACTGGCGCCGGGAAAAGCTGCAACAACTGATTACCCGTTTTCGCAGCGGCGCCCAACAGCTGGGCTTGCAGCTGGTGCATTCTCAAACCCCCATTCAGCCGGTGCTGCTTAACGACGATGCTCTCACTGTTCAAGTGGGGCAGCAATTGCGGGAAAAAGGTATTCTGGTGGGGGCTATTCGCCCACCCACTGTACCCAAAGGCACTGGTCGTTTGCGTATTACCTTGAGTGCTGAACACAACGAGCAGCAGGTAGATCGGCTGCTGCAAAACCTGGATGAAATCTTAAATACATCGTCATCGCGAGCGCAGCGTGGCGATCCAGGGACTTGATATGACAGAAGCAGTTTTACAGATTCCAACTCCAACCTTACATCAGCGCCACCTGCCTTCTACAGCCAGCGGCATTCCCTTGGTGATGCTCCACGGCTGGGGGGCTGATAGCAGCATTTTTGCCGAGTTTGCCCAAAGTCTCGCTCAACAACGCCCGGTTATTTTGGTGGACTTGCCAGGTTTTGGTGGTAGTCAACAGTGGTTGCAGGTGGGCCTTGATGAGCTTTTGGAAATACTGGCGAGCCAATTGCCGCCGCAATGCCATATGCTGGGCTGGTCTTTGGGAGGCATGGTGGCAACGGCTTTTTGTGCCCGTTTCCCGGAGCGGGTGGGCAAGCTGGCGACGCTGGCCAGCAACGCGCGGTTTGTTGCCAGCAGCGAATGGCCCAAGGCCATGGAAGCCAGCACTTTTCAGCAATTTTGCCAGTTCTTTGAACAGTCTCCGCAGGCATGCCTGAAACAGTTTATTGGCCTGGAATCCCAGGGCGATAGCCAACAACGGCAGCTTTTAAAAACGTTGCGGCCTTTTGCTCAGGTGGATACCAACAGCAACTGGCAACAAACGCTGGCGCTGTTGGGGCAACTGGATAATCGCGATGCACTGGCTGCTTTGTCCATCCCGGGCCTGCATCTATTTGGTGAGAATGACGCCTTGGTGCCCGTGACGGCCGTTGCTGATATTGATGCGCTCAATTCAGGCCAACAAGTGATGGTGATTGAGGGGGCGGGCCATGCCATGCATTTGTCGGTGCCACAGCGAGTAATCGAAGCCGTAGAGCAGTTTTTATCGGATTCCCGCTTGAGCAAACAGCGTGTGGCGGATTCTTTCAGCCGCGCTGCCAGCAGTTACGACGCCGCCGCCGACCTGCAACGCAAGGTGGCGGATAGTGTGGCAGCACTAGTCCCTGAAAATACAGCTCCACAGTCCACTTTGGATGTGGGCTGCGGTACCGGTTATCTGTACGCAAGGGTGCGCGAACGGTTCCCGCACACCCAGCTCACTGCTCTCGACTTGGCTCCCGGCATGCTGGAATACGCGCAGAGCCATCGCCCGGTGGCAGACCGCTGGCTTTGTGGCGATGCAGAGGCGTTACCCTTGCCAGACAACAGTGTTGATCTGGTGGTTTCCAGCCTGACCTACCAGTGGTGTGAACACCCCCAGCGATGGGGCGCTGAACTGCAGCGAGTGCTCAAGCCCGGCGGTGTGGCAGTGCTCAGCACCTTTGGCCCTGGCACTCTTGGGGAATTGCAAAAAGCCTGGCAGGCGGTGGACGATCAGGTTCACGTTAACCGCTTTGTACCCTTGGAGCGGCTGCAACAACAGTTACAAGCCGCCGGATTGCAGTGCCAACTGACGACCGAAACCCTGTGCCCCCGCTACGACGATTTGAAATCCCTGATGCGCGACCTCAAGGCCATTGGTGCCCACAACGTCAATCAGGGGCGCCCTAGTGCGCTCACCGGCCGCCAGCGTATGCGTGCCCTGGTGGATGCCTACGAACAGTTCCGCGACAGCCAGGGCCGTCTGCCCGCCACTTATGAAGTGGTGTATGGGGTGGTTCGACGTGAGATGTAAGACGTGAGACGAGAGACGAAAAAAACCTTCTTTATCTCTGGCACTGACACCGATGTGGGCAAAACACTGGTCGCTGCAGGTTTGCTCTACGCCGCCAGTGCAAAAGGTTTAACCACCGCAGCCATCAAACCAGTGGCGGCGGGGTGTGAGCAGACCGAGGATGGATTGCGCAATAGCGATGCCCTGATGTTGCAAGAAGCGGCGACGCTGAAACTGTCCTACCAGCAAATAAACTCGGTGGCACTGCAACCGGCCATTGCCCCTCATATTGCCGCGGAAGAAGCGGGGCAGCGTTTGCAGGCGACACGCATCACCGGTTTTTGTCGCGGGGTGTTGATGCAGGGGGCGGACTTTACCGTGATTGAAGGTGCTGGTGGCTGGCGTGTGCCCCTCAATGGCCGGGAAACCGTCGCTGATATTGCCATAGAGCTAAACACGCCGGTGGTGTTGGTGGTGGCGATGAAATTGGGCTGTATCAATCATGCGTTACTGACAGCCGAGGCCATTCGCCGCGATGGATTGCCTCTGGCGGGTTGGGTAGCCAATCGGGTAGATGCACAGATGAGCCGCTTTGAAGAAAATCTCGCCACCCTGCAATCGTTACTGCCAGCGCCTTTGCTGGGGGTGGTGCCACATCTGGAAAATCCTGACCCACAGCTGGCGGCAAATCATTTGGATATTGAGCCGTTGTTGTCGGCCAGCTAGACTGCAGCGGATTACTACAGGAACACATCGATGCGCAGCGAAGACGAACTCTACCCGGAAGACCTGGAGCGGGTACGCAAAGTCACCACCAGTGGCGTTCACTCTGTAAAACGCCAGCCGTTTCGTTTCTGGCGACTGCTGTTAGCTGTGTGGCTGGTGATTTTGTTTATGAGCGGCATGGCATGGCTGGTGGCGCAAAAAGTGGGCCTATTGGTGTAGCTGAAAGCGAGAGGACGGATGGCTACCAAAAAACGGATAAAATTTCTTGCTGGGCATGATTATGGAACAGGCGGTACAGCTATGTTTATTTATGCTGATAGCGTTGAGCAAATGAAAGATATGTTCCCAGGACAAGGAGATGGCTTTTGGGATGGTGATGTTGACAATCATCCCACAGTGCTGCGCTCTAGTTCAGCTGGGCGCCCCCTAAAAGAATTCGATATTGACGACGAAGTAATTCAGAATTGGTCAAAATTATCAATAGGGTCTTACCAACATCACCCTAATCCGAGATGGCGTAATTACCAAGGATCTTGGCCCGAAGGAAAGGTTGTTGATCCTGATAAATGGAACCCGTTAGATAACAGGTTTTCACCCTATGCCTCGATGCTCGAAAAGTTCGCAGAAAGCCATCAGCTCAGAATTAAACGTTATTATCACGGTCAGCCTTGCTGGAGCTTTTACGTTAAACCTTCAGTTGAAGAGCATGCTAAGTTAGATTTACATATTAATGACTTCGGTGACATGTTATTGAGCACTTTTTGGTGGGTCGATGATAATAGCTCTGGTAGTGTGCATAGAGAATTAAAAATACGAGAAAGTACTCCGATAACTGATGATGGACAGTTGGCTTTGCTTATGGAGCGTCAACTGAATAAGATTTTGAAGAGTACGATTTAATACTATGCCGAAATCTGGTGCTAATGAGTAAGCATCTTTAGCTTGATCTAGCACAGGACATTTTTCGATTTTCTGTTCTATGCTTTGCTTAACAGTGATAAAAAGGGAACAAAGCAATGAGCATCTATACCGACCCTATTCTGGTTATCGGCAATAAAAATTACTCCTCCTGGTCGCTGCGCCCTTGGCTGGCGATTCGCAAGGCGGGGGTACATGTAGAGATTAAACGGCTGCCTCTGGATACTGAGGAATTTGCCAGGGAAATTGGCAACTATTCACCCACTGGCAAAGTACCAGTATTGGTTGATGACACTCGCACAGTGTGGGACTCGCTGGCCATCTGTGAATACATCAGCGAAAACATGGACGAAGGCCACCTGTGGCCCCCCAACTACGCCGAGCGCGCCTGGGCTCGTTCTATTAGTGCGGAAATGCACTCCGGCTTCCCCCACCTGCGCAATGCTATGCCCATGAATTGCCGCGCTACCGGGCGCACAGTGCCGATGACCGACGGATTGGAGAAAGACATTGCCCGCATTGACCAAATCTGGACAGAGTGCCGCCAAAAACACGCTCATATTGGCCCCTGGTTGTTTGGCGGATTCACTATCGCCGATGCCATGTACGCGCCGGTGGTGCTGCGCTTTAACACCTACGGTGCAAACCTCAGTGACGATTCCAGGCAGTATATGCAGCACGTGCTGAACGATCGGGATATTCAGCAGTGGATGGCGGATGCGGCGGAGGAAACTGAGGTTGTGGCGGCGGATGAGGCGGGGGAAGAATGAGGGTCGCATTTATAGTTTTTCTCATTTTGATGCCAATTTTGACCTGTGCGGAGATTAATTTTCCAAAAGAGTGTCCAAGGAAAGGAGATATGGCCGTAATCGAGGATACTTCCAAGTGGGCAGATGTCTGTTTTAGGGCAGTGAATGGGCGTGACCCAAATAGGGATTTAGGGGAAGCGAAAACAATTTACAGAGATGTAGATTTGGATGGTGTGCGTGAAAAACTTGAGATTCGCGGAACCGGCAATAGGCTCAAACAAATATATGTATTTAAACTGGCTGAAAGTGGGTATTTGTATACGGGTTGCTTGCCTGCTCATCCTAGTTTTTTTGTTGCAAAAAATATGAATGATGAAGTGCTTATACTCAATGTGTTTTCTATGGGTAGTGGTCATATTGAGTTACAGGAAATCAAGTATATTGATAATGAATATAAAATTGTTTCTGTGGCTCGAGCTCATTAGTTGTTTATGGTTTTTTTTGAAACTAACGAAGTAGCTGTTCGTATTTGTGTTTTCGCAAGCATATTTATACTGATGGCTCTATTGGAAACAATATTCCCCAGAAGGCAACGTGTATTGCCCAGAACTCGCCGCTGGCTGACCAACTGGGGTTTGGTCATTATCGATGCTCTGACTTTACGAGTTGTTTTTCCTATATTGGCTGTGGGTGTAGCAGTTATTGCCTCACAAAAAGGCTGGGGGTTATTCAATATTCTGGCTTTACCTTTGTGGTTGGAAATAACCCTGGCGGTGGTGCTTCTGGATTTGCTGATCTACGCCCAGCATGTGCTGTCTCACAAAGTGCCTTTGCTGTGGCGCCTGCATAAGGTGCACCATGTGGATCGGGATATCGACGTCACCACGGGCGCCCGTTTTCATCCTTTGGAAATTCTCTTTTCCATGGTTTACAAAATGCTCTGTGTGTTGCTTGTGGGGCCAGCAGCAGCAGCGGTGATTTTATTTGAGGTGATTCTGAACGGTTCCGCTATGTTTAATCACGCCAACGTGCGTTTGCCGAAGAAGCTGGATGCGTTGCTGCGTTCAGTCATTATTACCCCGGATATGCATAGAGTTCATCACTCAGTCATTGCGGGAGAGACTGACAGTAACTACGGCTTTTTTCTGTCGTGTTGGGATCGCTGGTTTGGCACCTATGTGGAAGAGCCTCGCGATGGTCACGATGGTATGACTATTGGCCTTGCCGTTTACCAGGATAATCGCCCGGCTTCTTTGTGGTGGAGTTTGTTGTTGCCGTTCAAGCCTGTTCGACGGTCGCGGGTGACTGGCAATGAATAAACGGCGCTTGCCTCAGATAGCAATAATCGCTGTGGTATTCGCAGGTTTGATTGTCGCTGTATTGTTAGCAAACAAGCCTCGATTGGAAGACATTCATCAGACGATTTTGGCGGACTACCGCAACGTTGAGCATATATCCGCAGAGCAGTTAAAAGCCCTTGAACCGGGTGAACTGGTTATTTTTGATGTGCGCGAGGACAGTGAGTTCCTAGTCAGCCATATGGACGGTGCTTTACAGGTGGAGCCAGGACTTTCCGCTGACGAGTTTATGGATCAATACGGCAATCAGCTGGTGGGGAAAACCGCGATCTTTTACTGCTCGGTAGGGCGGCGTTCTTCAGCATTGATATCCGATTTGGCGCCAAGGCTGTCGGTAACGACCAAGGCCTATAATCTGAGCGGAGGTCTGTTCCAGTGGCATAATCAGGGGCGTGAACTGGTGAACGATGAGGGCGAAATGATTCAGGCAATTCACCCCTACAACCGTTATTGGGGCCAGTTGATTGTGGATAAAAGTGCCATTCGCTTTGATGTGGATGACTAACCGTCTGAATAATTAATGTCATGAAATTGCTTTGTTGCGCTGGCAATGACAACAATTTCTTTACCAAGGTAAATAACGATGAAGAAAGCAATCCAATGGTTTTTGGCGGCGATGATATTTGCCTGTGCAGTTGTCCAGGCAGACGTTGCAGACGAGGTTGGTCAACTGAAAAATGGCATTCGCCATCTGGATGGCCAGCAGGCCGGCCAAGTAGTTGAACAACACCCGGAAGTCTTGGTGTTGGATATTCGCACCCCGAAAGAATTCGCTGAAGGCCATATTGCCGGAGCGCTGAATATCGATTACTACAGCGATGACTTTAAACAAAACCTGTCACAGCTGGACAAAAGCAAAACCTATCTTGTGCACTGCCGCTCCGGTGGCCGCAGTGGGCGCTCCTTAAAATTATTCAGGGAATTGGGTTTTGAAAAAGTTATTCATCTCGATGGAGGCATAAAAGCCTGGAAATCGCAGAGCTTGCCGCTTGAGAAATGATTCTATTTATTTTTTCGGCATATAATGAGTGCCGAAAAATTATATCTATATTGATTAATCATCATTCTTCTGAATAAATCTATTAAGCTATGAAGTAAGGCAATAATACAGTTTGTGTTCTTGCTATATTATTTTGATATTTAAAGATTATTGGAAGCTGTTAGAGATAATAATTATGAACTTGAAGTTGGGTGTTTTTGTGATTGGCTTCGTTCTCTCTTTTTCTGTTTTCTCAGATGAAAGTGAAACTTCCGGGTTAACTCATTATGAACAGATAACGTTAAAATTACTGCTTTCAGACAATATAGAAAATCTGCGCCTTGGGTTGAGAAATGTTATATATAACCACGCTGATCGAAGGTCTTTGCAAGATGTTGTTGCCCATATCTTTACGGAATACGAAACTGGGGGCAGGGTATTTCATAAGGATACATTTGCTTTGATTCTTCGTGCCCTTGGTGAGAGCAGGTCAAAGAGGTATGCCCAGCTTATACAATCGGCTGTTGATCACAAAGAAAGCAAGGTCCAAAAGTACGCGCGCAAGGCAGTACGAAAGCTCAAACGCAGCGATCCGGCTTTTGTAGCCAGTGCTGGATGGCGGGATATGGCCCAAAGCCTTGTTTTGTCATCAGGAGGTGAAAAGTCAGGTAGGTTGAGTGATATTCAGCGGGATACTCATGTAAATGATGTTGCGAGCAAATTGGGTGTTCCAGACAGGGTTGGAGTCACATTCCTAAGTAAGCATAAACCGTTTGTTGGGACAATTCGTCATCCATTTTTAACATTGATATATGAGGATAGAGGCCGCGTTGTATTTAATTGGCTTCGGAGTGAATGGTTGGTACATCGCGTGGAACCGTCGCGCCATGCTGAAAAAAGCGCAGGGGAGTTTGCCAAGGATATTCAGTCTGGCTCTGGGCATTATTTACGTGTGCTGGCGCGCCAGATGTACGAGGCAAGAGAGAATGATCCGGAAAAAATCGCTTTAATTATTGATCGCATCCGCCGAGATATACACACAAAAGACCGCAATCTAGTTGATGCTTTTTCCTGGTTCTGCAAGACCATTGGTCGAACAGAGGAAGAAGGGTATCGAAACTTCCTTCTTGAAGTGGCAGATAAGGCGAGTTCAGCAAAATTACGTCGGCATGCTAAATCGTCGATAAAACTGATTGGTGCTACCCGTTAAAAGTTACTCAACGAATAATCTTTATCCACTCACCGGGCTTTGGTTCCCCTCGGGAAGGGTAGCCGTTGATAATGCGTAGCTCCTGTTCGCCAAACTGCCCCAGTTTTAAAAACTGCGACAGTTTTCTGAAGGTGACTCCTTCCTTGGCTTTTACGTAGCTGATGGTTTTGGTCTTGCCCGCCGCCAGAGCGCGGGTTGATATGGCCCGAAAGCTGCCGATGACTTTGCCAAAGTGTTCTTCGCCCTGCTTGGCGTCACCACCTTCCAGTACATCGCCGCGGAATACAACGGCGTAGCGGCTGTGATAGATCACCGCGATGCGCTGTTGTTTGCCATCGGCGGTAGTCACGTAGCCACGGCTGCCGTTGAGTTTGGCCTGGGTGAAATCCTCGGCTTTTTTCAGTGTTTCGCCCAGTTTGTTTTTGATGTACATGCGCGGGGTATCTCTGGTGCGCGCTTGCACGTCGATGGTCATGCGGTAGTGCTGGTCGGCGTCATTACCGGTATAGGTTTTGTCTTTGCCGATAAATTGCCAGCCATCCGGGTGGTCAAACTGGAATTTGAGTTTTTCGTCTTTGACACGGTTTTTACGGGGCGGTGGGGCGCGGAAATTGGTGCCCCAGGGCAGGCCATTGGTGGCGATACGAAATGGGGTGACATTGGCGTCTGCGTCCAGCCCTTCTGACAGTTTGCCCGCTTCGGCCACCACTTCCAGCAGGCGTTTGTCATTGCGCGGGTGAGTGGCGAACAGGCCGTGGTAGGACTGTACTTTTCTACCGGTTTCCCGTGCCTTACGTTTTTCCAGGTTTTCGTTGTCTTTGAGCAGCGAAATCACTTCGATCATGGCGCTGGGTGGGTAACCAGAGTTAAACAAGAACCTGGCCCCCAGCTGATCCGCCTCCAATTCCATATCGCGGCCGTAACCGCGTACCACAGTTTGGCCCCACAGAGAGCTGGCTTCTGCCACGTCGCCGCTGCCAGTGAGCACGCCTAGAATGCCGGAAACAATATTGCTGGTGGTGTTGGCCCGGTTCTGCCGCGCGGCGTGTTTGGCGGTAATGTGCCCCACCTCATGGGCCAGTACCGCGGCCAGTTGGGCTTCACTGGTCATGTAGCTGATCAGGCCGCGGTTGATGTAAACGTAGCCGCCGGGGGTGGCAAAGGCGTTGATGTCTGGGCTGTCGATAACCGTAAAAACGTATTCTTCGTCGGGGCGGTCAGAGCCGGCAACAATGCGGTGGCCCACTTTGTTGACGTACTCCACCAGCCTGGGTTCTTCGTAAATGGCGGATTCGGCGATGGTCTGGTCGTAAATCTCTTTACCGATTCGCGCGTCCTTTTTCGACCAGGCGTGAGCCGAAACGGAAACAGCCAGAGCACCAATAGCGAGCAGTGCAGTTAGCGTGCGACGTACGACCTGCGACGTGCGACCATTCAGATTCGAAGTGATTTTCTTTCTGCCCACGACGTTACCTGCTACTCACCATCAAAGAATGTAGACAACTGATTGCCCATGCCTTCGCAGGCTTCTGATTGCACCTGCGCGATAAAGGGCACTGGGGCAACCACGGCAATCATGTATGAGGTGCCTTCGGTATCCACCCGCACCCGGCCTTTTTCTTCCATTTCCTGAATGTCCCAGATGATGGCCTCGTAGGAAGACAGGCGATCCCAGCTGGCAAAGCCGAAGCAGCCGCCGCCTGCCGGGCTGATGGTGCAGCTCAGGGAGCCGCTACTGTCAGTGGTTTCGGTATTGCCATCGACCCACACCATGTAGCGCACGCCCATAGCGGCAATCTGGTTGGCGATGGCCTGGTCGTTCATCAGCCTTTCCATGCGGCGCAACTTCAAAGGCGCGGTGCGCGGTTCAAACCAGGGGTAAAGCTGGTTGAGGAAGTTTTGTTCGTTGACAACATCCACTTCTAATTTGCGGTTAAGGCGTTTGCCGATGCAGCTGATCAAGTCGGGTTCGGTTTCGTGGTCGCCCAGATGGCGGCGCCCCAGAATCACCATGGATTCATTGTCATTGAGGGTAATGTCGCGCACCCCGGCGTCGCGGTATTCATCGATGGTTGTGGTGGTGGAGCAGGCACCGAGTGCCAGGGTTGCTGCCGCCATGGCCAGCGCGTAGAGGGTTGATTTGATGCTCATGGCCTTCTCCGTACCAGTGGCTTTATCCTCGTTCATGATTGCCCTCCACAGTGGTTTGGGTTTGCGGCTCGGAGGCCGCTGGAGTGTCGCTGGTTGCTGGTGCTGGCTGTTGCCGCTTGCGGGCGGCCTGGCGTATCAGCCAGCCTTGCACTTCCGGCACTCGCACAAATCCGGTAGTCATACGGGCACCGGCGTCGCGCAGAGCGACCACACTGGCCAGATTTAGCGACCGGGCGCTGGATTTGAGGGTGGCGGTAGGGGTTTTGCCGTAACAAGTCATCAGCCAGTCAGCGATGGAACTGCCATCGCCGTCGTACACCTGCATGTTGTATTTGATCCACACTTCGTAGACTTTCAGGCGGTTGTCTTTGGGGGTGGCAATCTGGATTTCTTCCACATTGGGTACGATCACCAGATCGATATCCGGGGTGGCAGCCTCGCGAGATTCCAACAACGTGCTGTTGGCGAACATGCCAGAAAACAGGTTGCTGTACATGCGGGTCTGGGCGTCTCCCAGCTTGATTTCAATATTGTCGCGAGTGAACACGTAGTCTTTGAAAGCGTCGTCAAAAACAATGCCGACGTCGTAGGGAATGGGTTTGGCCAGTGGGCTGGGGTAATCGCCGGTGACGGTGACGTTGGTGGAACAGGCGGACAGCAGCAACGCGCTGGCTGCAAATAGCGGCACTAACCAATTTTTATGTGTTTTTGTTGCCATTACTGTTATTCCCGTAGGGTGGATTAGCGTAATCCACCGACCTGTTTTGGTGGATTACGCTTACGCTAATCCACCCTACATTTATGGGCAAGGACTTTAATTAAGGCCATTCAGCCCCACAAAGGTTCCGCCGTTGCGGTAGCTCATCTCCCGCATCAGATTGGCGAAACGCACTGCCGATGCCGGTACGCCATTACCCATCATGTGTACCGGAAAGCCCACGCAGTGGATGCGCACCAGGCGCTGGCCGCTGCGCTGGGCGTTGAGGCGATCCACCACGTCCAATACCCGGCGCACCGACTGGCCCTGATAGTCGTCGCCGAATACGTAAATGCTGATTTTCTTGTCGCGGTCGTAAAACGAGCGAATCGCTTTTTGAATACCTTCGACCGGGCTGGAATTACTGAACGGTGTCCAGGTATTAAGCCGTTGCACAATGGCGCGGCGTCGGGTGGGGGTATCTTCAATCCAGCGATTTTTGTAGCTGGAAAACATGTAACCGCCCTGGTCGTTCATTACCTGAATGCCTTTTACCTGGGGGTAAATATCAAGGATATTGATCATTTCCCGGCGCACTCGCGCCCAGGCGGTTTGCATACTGCCGGAGGTGTCCACCACAAAAATGACGTATTCGCTGTCTACCGGAATACCGCCCACGGTGTCGTCTGTACGTTTGTGGTCGGCGCCCAGCAGGCGCTCCATTTCCTCGGTGAGAATCTGTAGCGCCAGGGTGAGTTCTTCTTCCTCAGTGGTATCCACCTGAGAGACCGCCTTGCGTTGTTTTTCCACACTGGCCAATTGTTCCTGTAAACGGGCGATTTTCAGCTGCAGGTTGGAGAGTTGCTCCTCTTTGGAACGCAGCTGACGGTTGATAACAGTGGTTTCGCCGCGGATATCAAACAGCTCTTTTTGCAAGTCCTTAAAAGAGCCATCCAGGTCGGTAGACTCCTCAAATGCCGTGCTTTCGACAGTTTTGGCGATCAGCAGCAACAGCACAATGGCGCCAAAACCACAGCTGATCACGTCCAGAAAGGAGATGTTCATTTCGGCCACGGAGCTGCGTTTCTTTTTCATTGTTCGTCTCCTATGGCCAATCTCTGGAGGGGCTTAAAAACGACCCCTGGGTGGCCAGCGCCAGGCGCCAGAATGCTGCCGCAGCCGTGGGGTCGCCCTCGAAGGGGAACAGCACTACATTCACTGGCAGGTTGTTGGGCAACGCTTCCAGGGCGCGGCTGAACAGACGTTCCCGGTCACGCCCGGTAATGGTGGCGCGGCGCGGCGGTTGATGCCCCTGGGTGGGCAGGCCGTCAGTAATCAAAAACAGGTTGTCCGGGCGCGGCTGCAACTGGTTGATGGCGCCAAATGCGTTGATCAGGCTGGTGCCTTCTCCGGGCACAACATCGTTCAGGTTGTCGAACAGTTGATCCAGTTCCTCCGGGTCGGCGACGCTGGCGTAGTCGCTGTGGTCCAGCTCCACCACCTTGTTGGTGTCGGTGTTAAAGGTGACTACCTGCACCTGGGTGGAGGGGGGCATTTGCGATACCAGCCACTCCACGGTTTTCAGTGCCCGTTGCCATTTGTCAGCGCGCTTTTTTTCTGCATCACTGCGGTTGCGGGTGATCACAGTATTGACGATGTCTTCCGCTAACATGCTGGCAGAGGCGTCCAGTAGAATCAGCACGTTACGCCCTCCCAGCTTGATGCCAGTGAGGTATTGGCGATCCCCCTGGCCCACAAAACGGCGGGTGTCGTTGGCGCGGGACTGGTCTTCCAGGGTAGAAATTTCCTCTTCCAGCTCTTCCACTTGCTTGCGCAAGGTGGCGACTTTTTCTTCCGGGTCGGTCTGGGCGCTCAGCTCCCGTTCCAGCTGTTGGATACGCTCGACAATGCGGTCGGAAAGCCCCTGGGCTTCGTCGTTGTTCTGCTCCACATCCGCCAGGGTGTTGCGCAAAATCACCAGCTCCTCACGGCCTTCGCGAATATCTTCCTGCAGCAGTTTTACCTCGGCGGCGATATTGGGGTCGGCGGTGGTGATGGTGGTGGGGTCGTGCTTGAGAATCAAAAACAGCAGAGTGACGGCGCCAAAACCACAGGCCATGATGTCGAGAAACGACAAGCTGAAGGGACTGAAGCCACGTTTTTTTGCCATGCTCCTGTGCGCCCCTTAATCCACAACAATCAGTTGCAGACGGTGTTGCTGCAGTTGGATGATGGCGCCGGGCTGCAGCGGTGACGGAGCACTCACATCCACTTCAGAGGGTGTTTGCAGCACCAATCCGGAGCCGTTATTGGTCAACACCAAATCTGCCTGTTCAGGCTCACAGGGTTCCACATCGCTGCCTGTAGCGCGCAACGCCAGTTGCTCGCCAATGGCCAGTGCCCGATGGCCCACCAGCAGGTGGCTGGCTTGTGGCGCAGGGGTAGTGTCGGCGACGGGTGCTTGCGCAGCCACTTGCAGAGCGTTGATAAGATGCAGGGATTGGGGATCGCTACACAGCTGTTGCTGGTGACCCAGGCAACCTTGTAGCACGGCATCACTTGCCAGTACCTGATGCTCTCCCAAACGTCGCCGCAGGCCGGGAATCTGCGCTGCCCGGTGGCTCAGGTACAGGGTTTCGCCGTTTTGCCACAATTCTTCCACCGCCTGTTGCAGTTGCTTGAGACGCGCCTCGGCGCTGGCCAACAGCGGTTCGCGCATCAGGTTGATTTCAAAGTTACCTTTGCCGCTTTTCAGTGACACTGCGACCTGTGGTTCCCGCTGCAAGCTGGCGAGCCAGTGGGGCAGTTGGTCGTAGAGCTGTTGCTCACCCTCAGCGGTGTGCAGTGGATCGTAGCGGTACTGGCTAATAAACTGGTCGGCCACCTGATGGGCCCAGTGGTCCAGCAGTTGTTTCAAGCCCAGGTTGCTTACCGCTTCATGGTCAACACTGCACAGTTCACCGCGCTTATCGAGGCGGGTGATCAGCGACTGATGCTGTTGGATATCAAGGTGCAGTGCGGTGCCAGTTGGCGGCTGTGTGCTCACTGCTGCCAGAGCACTGTCCACCAAACCCACTGCTTCAAAAGGCAGTGCCTTGGCCAACCCCAACAGCAACCCCAGTTGTTCGCGGTTAAAACTGCCGGGCACGGCGAGAATGACTTGTCCGGGCTCGCCGCTGTCTTTGTGAAGCTGTTGCAGTTGCGCGTAGGCCAGGTCGGCGTGGTGGCGGGCGCTGTTGGTATGAACCGCCAGAGGAGTGAGGTTAAGCTGCTGCCAGTACTGTTGGAAACTTTGCTGCGGATTTAGCCAGGCACGGCTGCGAGCGGCCTCACCGGTGACAATACCGCCATCCGCCAGTCGGGCAAAACCGGGGCTGTGTTGCCAGTTGTCGGCACTGCTGCCGTGGCCGATGGCGCTGTCGTTGAGGTCGAATACTGCCAACATTAAAAAGACCTTGGTCGCACGTCTGACGTCGCACGTCGCACGCGGTATTGGTTTTTAGCGTGCGACGTCAGACGTGCGACGTGCGACCGCTTTCCAGTGGCTCGGGCTTCAACTGTCTTCAAGGTCATGTTGATTAGTCAGTCTTTAAGTGTCTTAACAGTTTGCTATCCACATAGCTGTGGCTGTCCAGCACCAGGCGTTCCTGCAGCAGTTGCAGTTGGTGCACCAGGAACATCACCACGATGCTGATTACCAGAGCGATCAATGTAGAGTTAAACGCCACACCCAGTGCGGCGGTGACACCGGCGATGTCGCCCTGCACCGCTTTGTCTGCTTGCCCCAGGGCTTCACCGATACCGCGCACAGTGCCGATAAAGCCGATGGAGGGAATCGCCCAGGCGATGTAGCGCACCATGGAGAGTTCCGAGTCGAGGCGGTCGGATTCTTTCTCGCAGGTGTCGTTGCTCACTTCCGACACTCCCTGGATATTGCGGGTGGTGGCAAAGCGTTGCAGGGCGGCGCTGAGAATGCGCGGCAGCAGGTATTCCTGCTGCTCTGTCGGCAGGGCCTGGATGGGGCGCGCCAGCTGTCGTGAGTCTTCCGGCAGGATACGCGAGCCCTCGTCGATCTGGATCAGTTTTAGTTGCAACAGGCTGCGCTCTTTCAGGGAGCGGCGCGCCTTGTAGCCCATGATCGCCATGGCCCAGAACATCAGGATAAAACAGGCTTCCTGTTCGTAGTCCTTGAGCACCACGTAGAGGGAGCGCTCTGCCACGACGACTTCACCGGCGGCCTCCCGTTCCAGCTGGGCCTGCATGATGGCGTTGGCGTTGGGACGGATCAGGGCCACGTAAATGGCGTGCACCATGATCAGTGACAGGATCAGGGCAAAGATCTGGAAGAAAAACTCTCTCGAGGCGGCTTGCTGTCTCATGCTTGTTTACTCATGTTTGTTCTCTCATAGCTTTGATGGCCTGTTAAATATCGGTAGGGAAGGGCACGGAGTAATCTTCCGACAGCTCTTCCGTGGGTTTGAAAATGACAGGCTTTTTAGCTTTCTTTTTATCGTTCTCTTTGGACTGCTCCTGGCCGTCTTTCTTCTCTGGTTCTTTCGGCTGCTCCGCCGCGACGGCAGCGAGAGTCAGTAGTGCAGCGGTAACAAATGCCAATCGCTTTTTCATGATCAATTCCTGTTTAGTCGTTGCTACTCAACGTAACGGGCGATGCGAAAGCCGACATCGTCACGGGGTGCCTTGCCGTAGTCGCGGAACGACAAGCGCAATTCAGTGATGCTGCTGTGGCGCCAGCTGGAACCGCGAATCACGTGGAATTCGCCATCTTCCGGGCCGGTTGGGTCTACTACCTTCTTGCCGCCCAGGCTGATTTCAATGCCGTAAAAATCGTTGACCCACTCCGCTGCGTTGCCACTGAGGTCGTGAATGCCGTAGTGGTTGGCGGCAAATTTACCTACTGGCGCGGTTACTGGGTGACTGTCGTTGTAGCCTTTGACCACACTAGGGGTGATTTTCGCCGCGGAATTATCGGCGTAGTTACCGGCTCCGCTGGTTGGGGGGTAGGTATTGCCCCAGCTGTATTTCAGTGGGTAGTTACCGGTGTGACGCGCCGCCCAGGCCCACTCCGCCTCGGTGGGCAGGCGGTAACCGGTGGCGTCGGCGTTGATGCCGGTCACTTTGTTGTCTTTGGTTTGGTAGAACAGCGGCAGGCCTTCGCGGGCGCTGAGCCAGTTGCAGTACAACGCCGCTTGCTCCCAGCTGACATTGACCACAGGCTGCTTGGCGCTGGACAGGGTGACGCCTCCGGTCTGGCGAGAGAAGTGAGTGCTGTCAAACGCCATAAAGTCCTTGTTGGTGACTTCATGAGTGGCCAGGTAGAAGGGCCGTTTAAGGATCACCTGGCGCTGCACCTCGTTGGCACGGCGGCCCGGCTCACGGCGGGATGCTCCCATGGCGAACACGCCTTCCGGGCGGAACAGCTTTAATCCCTGACCCAATTCGGTGTTTATCTGCTTGGGAATGGCGGCCCAGCGGGCTTGGGTTTCGGTCAGCAGTTTGAATTGCATCAGCTGCTCAATGCCGGGGCGCGGGGTGAAGTTGCGGCTCTGGCTGGCGTAGCCCTTGCGGCGCACTTCGATGCGGTGGGGCTTGGCGGGCAGGGGGAAGCTGTCGCCGCCATTGCCGCGCAATGTGCCGTTGATAAATACCTGTGCATCGCTGGGGGTGGTGGTGACCTGCAGGGTGCCGGTTTCCGCTGCCAGTTTTACTGCCAGCTGTTGCTCGTTGCCGGACGGCACGGTGACCGAGCGGCGGCTGGTGAAATAGCCTTCCAGAAACAGGGATAGGTTGTGTTGGGTACCTGGTTGTAGTTCCAGTTCCAGAGGTGTCTGGCCGCGGAAGGTGCCGTTGACGGTGACCGAAGCCCCTGCCGGGTTACTGCTGAGACGCAGCAAGCCGTCCACTTTGTCGAGCACAATATCGTCAACGGACAGGGATTCGCCGGCGCCCACCTGCAATTTCTTATGCCAGGATTTATGCCCCGGCAACTGGACTTTGACTTCTTCTCCCCAGGTGAGCAACTCGGTAGTGAGTGGTGTGACGCCGCGCTTTTCACCGGAAACAAACACATCGGCCCCGGCGGGGCTGGAGGTTAACTGCAACTGGCCCCAGGCCGGGTCAAGGCTGACGTCCAGCTCCTGAGTCTGATCCAGACCAGTGATATCGACAGTGAGGCTGCGTGTAAAGTGACGCGCTGCTGCCAGTTGCAACTGGTGTTCGCCAGGGCTGAGGTCGCTGAGGCGCAGCGGGCTCTGGCCCACCACTTCGCCATCAAGGGTTACCTCTGCTCCCTGGGGCTGGCTGCTCAGCTGTAGGTGGCCGGGTTTTTTCTCAAGAATCAGTTCAAAACGCTGGTTGTCATCTTCGCTAACATCGATTTGCTGAGTCAGGGTGTGGTAGCCCTCGGCGCTGGCGCGAATGGAATAATTGCCGGGGCGCACCAGGTAACTGTCGGACAGCTGGAACACCAAACCGCCTTCCACCTCCACCGAGGCACCTGCCGGGTCGGCGTCAAAAAAGATCGCTTTGGCGGTGAGCAAAAACCAAAGAACTGTCGCAGCGAACAGCAGCGCCACGGCAATGGCAATGGCCACCGGGTGTACCCGCTTGCGGCGCACAATGGGGCCGTCGAGGGGGGCAAAGTCCGCTGGCGTGATGGTTTGTGGAGACTCTTTTGAAGGCTGTGAATTATCGGCCACGTCAGATGATGTCCTTGCACTTGATGATGATGGGGCCACTGGGGGCAGTGCCGGTAATGGTAAATTCTATGCGCACATCCCGATAACCTTTGCGGCTGCCAGTGGCTACATAGCGCCCCGGTTTCAGTTTGATTTGCTTGCTGCTGAATTTGCCCAGTTCACCCACGCGAAACAGGGTCACCAAGGTGGCGTTGTCAGACTGGATTTCCACCGGCCAGGGAGTGGCGGCTTTGATCAGGGCGGTTTGCAAGGCGGCAATTTGTTTGTTGAGCCGCGGGCCACGCTCGTCGATGGCGCGGGCTTCCTGCAGATATTGGGTAGCATCCTGATAGACGTTTGAGCTGGTAAGGCGCATGGAGTTGTCGATCAGGTTTTGCAGTTTCTCATCCAGCTGAGCGCGCACGCTGCTGCGAATCTGGCCAGTGCGGGCTTCCACTACCGAGCTGTCTTTGTTGAGTACCTGGTTGTAGAGGGTTTCTGCCGCCTGCCAGTTTTCTTCTTGCTCCCGTTGGCTGGCCACCGCCAGTTGCTGCTGCAGGGTTTGCCGGGTCTGGCGGTTTTGCGCCTGGGTGAGGCCGCGTTGGGCTTCGCTGCTGCTGGGGCGCAGAGTCAGAGCATCGTTAAAAGCCTTACTGGCACTGCTCAATTGGCCTTTTTCCAGGTGGCTGTAGCCACTGCTCAGTGCCTGGATGTAATTGCGTTCGGCAATTTGCTGCTGAATGTCCGTCAGGGTTTGCCGGGCGCCACGGTGTTTGCCGTCCAGTGCCAGGGCGCTGTTCACCTGTTCCAGGGCCTGTTCCAGCTCGTTGTTGTCCTGGGACAGTTGTGCCTGGGCTAGTGCTTCGAGTACTGCATCCAGAGTAGCGGCACGCTGCAGGCCGGTGGTGGCGCTGCTGTTATTGGGGTCGATGGCCTGCGCCAGTTGAAAGTGTGTTTGGGCACTGCTGGCATCGCCGCTGTCGATGGCCTGCATACCTTGCTGCAGGGCATCGGCGAGGGTGCTTTCCACCTGTTGTTCCAGCTCTGTCAGGGTTTGCAGGGCTTCCTGATAACCATTGAGGGCATCGTTAAAACGGCGCTCCCGGAAAGCGATATCCGCTTCTGCTGCCGTGTCAGCGGCTTGTTGGTAGCGCTCGGCACCCCACAGCATCACCGCTTTGCCCTGCAGGAATTCCTGTGCCTCCAGCAGTTTGGCGAGAATGTCCTGGGCGTTGCGGCGGGCCTGGGCCAGCTGGGCTTCCTGCCAGGGGGATTCCAGCGGTTTGGCAGCGGTGCCTGTACCGCTGGGCTGATTTTCCTCAACGGCGACCGGGGCAACCTCTGGCGGTGTTACCAGGTTGGGTAACACAAAGATCACCACCAGTGCCAGCAGGCCAGCCACTCCCAGCCCGACAAACACCCAAGGGTTGGTGCGGGGTTTGGGGGTTTGTTCGATAACGGTTTGAGGCTGGTTGTCCGGGGTGTCAGCGGGTTGCTTTGGGTCAGTAGGTGATTGTTGGCTCATTCCAGTCCGCGTTCTTGTTCGTAGATTTGTTGCAGGAGCTGTTTCCACTCCTGGTATTGGGCTTCCACATTGCCGGTAAGAGTAATGGTGCGATCTTCCAGATCGATAACCTGAGGCTCAATATCGGCCTCCAAAGAGGAACCCAGTTCCACCAGAGCGTCCACGTGGGTCTGTGCTTCCTGGCGTTTGCCGAGGGCGTCTTTCAACAACACACCACCGGCACCTGCAGCCACCAGGCCACCCAGTTGGCTGGAACCGTTGTCACTGCCGGCGGCGAGTATGCCGCCGATGATTGCCAAGCCGCCAATAATGCCGCGATTGACGGAGCTTTTGCGCAGCTTTTCGATGGCGATAATGTCGTCGTAACTGGTGGCGCGCCAATCCTGGTAGGGCTTGTTCATGCGTTTGGAGAATGTCTGGTAGTGCTCCTGCATGGTGTCGATATACAGGTAGTCGCGCTCGCGAATGGGGCGCACTCGCTGCAAGATGGTGTCATTATCTGCGGGCAGTGAGGCGACTTTCAGCTCGCCCTTTTTGCCGGTTTCGATATGGCGGTCAAATGCCTGAGGTGAAAAGTCCTGGGCGAAGCGCAGTTCCGATATGGTGCGCAGTTCGGCACTGCGGCTGGCGGGCAGTTTGTCGTGATAGCGCATCAAGTCGTTGGCGATGCGATTAAACACGCCCTGGAAAGGGTCGCGGCCCCGCTGGCGGCGTTCGTAGGCGTATTTGCCTACGGTTTCGGTGTAGGTTTCCGTGTACCAGTGGCGGCCACTTGAATCGCTGACGCGAATTTCCAGTTCCAGGGTTTTGCCATTGGATTGCAGGATAGTGCCTTCCACATAAACGTCGGTGACGGTAGTGGTGCCGGGTATTACTCGCACGGCACCCCAGGCGGCGCTGTTTTGTACGGTAAGGCCGATTTGATGGGCCAGAAACTGGGCTTCCGCCTTACGCAATTCTGGCAGCAGGGTTTCGTTTTCCTCTGCCTTATCGAGGCCGGGGTCGAGGGGAATAACGCCCACATCCAGCAATTCGCGGTTGGATTCCTCGCTGATATTTTGCTGCTCCAGCGGGGTGTAGGCGGTGGTGGTCACCAAGTTGGTGTTGCAGCCAGCCAACAATACCAAGGCTGCCAAAACAGGAATGCTTTTCAATAATTGCACGCTATAACCTCATGGTGTTTTTATCACTCTACCCTTGTGGGTGTGAGCGAGTGCAAGTTTGGTTTTAATACCACTATTTCTTTACTGTTCTTAATAATAAGGCTACGTACCTTACCGTTTTTACTTTCCATTCTTACTTTCCATTTTTACTTTCCATTTTTGTAACGGCGATACTCATCCCACAGTTTTTCCCGCAGTTCCGGGTCGGTTTCGTTTTGTGCCGCTTCGCGAATCTGACGGGCAACAATGTCGTCGTCGCGGCCATCGGGGATGTCATTGGGTATGGCTGCATTCTGGCCCGCCTGGCCTATGCCGCCCCCGCCACCTTGTGCGCCTTGGGGAGCATTTTCTTCATTGCCTGGAAATTCCGGAGATTCCGCCTGTTGCTGTGGGCCGCCACCTGCGGCTCCCGCTTCTGCCGGGTCGCCTTCTTCAAACAGACCTTCAGCACCGCCGGTGTATTCTTCGCTGCCTTCAAATTCACCGGGCTTGCCTTGCGCGTTGACCCGCTCTGACAGGATCATGCCATCGAACACGCCAATGGAGGCTTCCAGTGCGGCATCCAGATCACCCAGGGTTTCACCGCCAGTGCGTGAAGCGCTACCGCCGGTGGGGAAGCCGGGCAGTGAGGGAAAGCCTATACCGGGAGTAGCACCGGGAATACCGAGTACGTTAATCAGATCCTGCAGAATGGCAACTTGTTCAATGGTAATGGTGACGGGAATATCTTCATTGCCGTTATTGGCTTGGGCCCGTTCACTGGCTTCGATGCTGCCTTCCAGGTCGGCGAGAATATCTAACAGCGCCTGCTCGCCGGCAGGGTCCAGCTGGCCATTTTCCACGCTGACGCGAATATCTCCCAGCACATCCTGATACTGCTCTATGCGGGCTTGTTCCGCGGGAGTGGTGTTGGGGTCATTGGCGGCTTCTTCCAGCGCGCCGTCTATATCAGCGAGTACTTCCAGCAGCTGTTCGTGAGTAGCTGCTTCACTGGCGCTGGGTTGAGCGTCCAGGTCAGGAATATCTTCCGATTGACGACTTTCGGCACCAGGGCGGGCGCCGTAAATTTCTTCCGCGGTTTGCGGTGAGCCCTGTTCGCCTTTCTGTTTTGAATCCCGGCTTTGCTGTGACGACTCCGGACCAGAGCGGCTGGAGGTGCTGGGAATCGGCGGAGCACCACCAGGCAGGGAGGGACCAGAAGGCGGTTGCGCCGTCGGGCTGGAAGGGCTCGATGAAGATGACGGCAACGACGGACGCGACGGGCTGGAAGGGCTCGATGGCGAGGGTATCGACGGGCTCGGTGAACCGGACGACGGACTGCTGGGCGGCTGCGGCAATTGCGAACTGCTCTGTGGGTTCTGGCTTTTGCAGCTGACCAGTGTGGCGCCTAACAGTAGCGTCAATGCGATGGTGTTAACTTTGTTCATTGTGTTTTACCCGAGGATTTTTTGCTGAGTCGCAACAAGTAAGTGAAGTCGCTGTAAGCCACTGGCTGGCCGTTTTCGTAGCGAGGCCGAAAGCGGGTTTTTTTTATGGAGCGAATGGCGTTTTGTTCGGCTCTGCGATCGTTTTCTGGAAAGGTGCGAACCACTTTAACGCGGCGTGCACGGCCGCCTTTGTCGATGGTCATGGTGGCTTCCACCAGTGTGCCACTGTTGCGGTGACCGGTGACAAAGTTGGGCAGGCTGTCCGGTTTGCCCAGCAGCTTCTCAATGCCTTCCTGGTCGCCATTGTCATTGAGCAAGTGCCAGGCTTTTTGGTAGCTGTCCCGGGCTGAGCTGGGGCGATTATATATGTTGAACCAGTTGCCCAGCTCTACCATTACCTCGGCCTTGTCTCTGGGGGCGGCTTCGCTGTCGTGGAGGATGTCGATAATACGCTGGTAGGCGTCGCGACCGATTACGTAGGAGTTGAACAGGATACGCTCTTGGTTGACGTATTTACCGGCTTTGGCGGGCTTGGTGGCTTTGTTCAGTTGCCTGACTTCCTGATCAGCGTTGAAGGTGGTGACTTCTGAAGGGTCAAAATTTTTGTAGGTGTGCAGGTGTTGGTTAACGTGCCAGGAACTTTGCGCCGAGCCACGCAGCAGGCTGACCATATTGTTGGCAAACTTCATTGGGTCTTGCTCAGCGATGGCCAGTGCGGTGTTGCTGATGGAGATGGACAGAGTGAGATATCCGATGGCATCCCGTTTGCGATTGTCGATATAGGTCTGGCGGTGCCATTCCGCCATTTCTTCCAGCAGTGGCAACAGCTCCGGAGCGGAGCGCCCGTAATGGCTGGAATAGAGGCGGGTCAGGCGGGTGTAGGCGCGACTGATGGATACCGGGTCCTGTTGTGCCTCATAGCTGTTGATCAGGGCACGCAGGGCCGGTTCCTGCTGAATGCTGTATATGCCGTGGTTGACCCTGGATACGTGCATGGAGTGGTTGAGTGTGCCGACAGCCTCTTCGTGTTTGCCCGCTTGCTGCAGGGCACGGCCAAGGCCCAGTAAAGACTCTGCCATTACCTCGCCGTAAGCGCCCTGTTCTGCCTCCTGGTCTTCAATGACTGCACGCAGTTTATCCACTTTCCAGTGGATGGAATTGTCTGTAGTTGGCGTTTCTTCAGGTGGGGTGTCGCTGGGAATTGAGGTTGAGTCTGACTGTGCCCCTGCAGGATGCAAGGTGCAGGCGGTTACCAAGGTTAATGCGCAAACGGTTT
The DNA here is from genome assembly GCF_030341905.1 of Porticoccus sp. W117. GTDB lineage: Bacteria > Pseudomonadota > Gammaproteobacteria > Pseudomonadales > Porticoccaceae > SCSIO-12696. The sequence continues at coordinate 185,704 of NZ_JATAAF010000004.1, forward strand.
TCTGTAGCATAAATGGTATTGCCTAAGTAGGAGTTAACCACTTAGAACCACCAGCCATGGTATGGTTCCGATATGATTCGTTCTACCCCATTTTGCCACGGATGAAAAGCCTCATTGCCAAGGTGGCGCCGGGAGTAATGGATAACGTCGCCAATGGTGACGGGTTGACCAGCTTAAATCGTCAACACACCACAGTTTTCCGTTATGCTATCAATCTCACGCCAACTGTGTCGGCGTAGGCACAACTTTGTTTTGTGCCGAGCTGTTAACAGGTCGTATTTTTATTGCCGCGTTAAGTTAGTCGTACAAAATAATAATAGTCTGAGGTATGCATGAATTCCGCTCCTGAATCTTCTCCTGAGCCTTCCCCAGAACCTTCTCGAGAGAAGACGCCAACCCCTTTAGATGTGCTGTTGCCAGTACTGGTGTTGATCGGCTGTTTGCTGCTACTGCTTAACAGTTTCTCCGATAATGCCGGTGGATACACCCAGTTAGCGTTGGTGGCCGCTGCCATTACTGCCTGCCTGGTGGGCTTAAAAAATCGGGTTACCTGGGCGGAGCTGGAAGACGGCATGATCAACTCGGTCACCTCTGGCCTGAAAGCCATCCTGGTGTTGCTGGTGGTGGGTGGCCTGGTGGGCAGCTGGATATTGGCGGGCACTGTACCGGCGATGATCTACTGGGGTACGCAACTGCTATCGCCGCAATGGTTTTATCCTGCTGCGGCGCTGATCTGTGCGGTAACCGGGTTGAGCATCGGCAGTTCCTGGACCGTTGCTGGTGCCTTGGGTGTGGGCCTGATGGGAGTGGCCTCAGTGATGGGTCTATCACCGGCCATAACCGCTGGCGCGATTTTGTCTGGAGCCTATATGGGCGACAAATTGTCACCGTTATCGGACACCACCAACCTGGCAGCCGGTGTCACCGGCAACGACTTGTTTCGTCATATCCGCCATATGGGATGGACCACAATTCCTGCATTTGTGATTTCTCTATTGGTGTTTGTTGTCGTCGGCAGTGGCGGCGGCGAATTGAATGGTGATTTGGGTGGCGAGATTGTCGCTGTAAACCGCTTGCTGGGTGAGCAGTTCTACCTGGGCCTGCCGGTGTTTGTTCCACTGTTGGTGGTACTTACACTGGCGTTGTTGCGCAAGCCGGTACTGCCCGCACTGATGGCGGGTATGGTGGCTGGTGTGCTGGTGGCGCTGTTGTTCCAGACGCCTCAAGTGACGTCACTGGGTGGGGGCGAAGGTGACGGTGTGATGATCAAAGGCGTGGCCATTGCCTTGATGGACGGTTTTGCTATTGAAAGTGGTAATTCCATGGTGGATGACCTGCTTTCCAAGGGCGGCATGGGCAATATGCTGTCGACGGTTTTTTTGATTATTTGTGCGCTGACTTTTGGCGGTGCCTTTGAGCGCGCCGGGCTGCTCAAGCGGGCGGTTGATGGCATTTTGAATCGGGTAAAAACTGTCGGCGGTCTGATCAGTGCCACCCTGGCGACCAGTTTTGGCGTCAATGTGACCTGTGCCGACCAGTATATTTCTGTGGTGATGCCGGCACGAATGTACAAAGACGCTTATCGTCAGCGCGGCCTTCACCCGTTGAATTTGTCCCGGGCTGTAGAGGATGCGGGCACTATCACCTCAGTACTGATTCCCTGGAATACCTGCGGTATTTATATGGCCGGTGTGCTGGGGGTAACTGCCTGGGGTTGGGGCTCTGGCTTGGGAGCGTTTGCCTATGCACCCTGGGCAATATTTTGTTGGCTGTGCCCAATTATCAGCGCCATTTACGGCTACACCGCCTTTAAGGTGTTGCCGTTAAAGACAGAGCCAGAGGCAGGTTGAATTCCACGCTGCCCGCGACCACTTCGCCATCCACTACGGCGACACGGTAGGGCAGGCGTCGCGCTGCCTGCAGTGCTGCAGTGCTCACCTGGTTGTTGTCTGCAGGGTAGGTTTTCAGTACTTCGATATGCTCCACTTTGCCCTCGGTATCCACATGCGCCTTGATGCGCGCTAGTGACGAAGAGTCACTGATATGGCTCTGGTTATCTGAAAGCAGCGGCATGGGCTGCCCCAACCATTCTCTGAGTTGCTCGGTACGTTGCGCTTTGTGCAGGGTGCTCCAGGCTTGTTGATAGGCTTTTCGTGAGGCTTTGGGCAGTTGCAGCCGTTGCAGGTAATCCCCCAGATCAATTTGGGCTTGCGCCAGTGTCTCCGCTGACGCCTGATTGTGGCGCAGGATACGCACCACCCGTCGGCGCGCTTCAAGCCCCTGCTGGAATACCTGCTCGGTGAGCTGTTGATGGAATGAGCCTTGCTCACTAAAAAAGCGTAAAAGAGTCAGGTTGTATTCGGTGAGGTGGTGACTGCTCAGAGCAATCTGTTCCAAGGGGGCAATCAACGCCAAGTGGTCATCGTTGTGATGGCGGCTGATGATGTTTTCACTGTGTTTTGCCAGGCGCAGGGACATCTGTAAATTGTCCAGGCGGCTGCTGGTAGGCAAGCGAGTGTATCGTTGCAAATGCCATTGGCTGCTGCGCATCAAGGCGTCTACATCCGCGATGCCTAAAGCGCTGTTGAGTTGATGGTTGTTGATATCCACTAATCGCTGGTGAAGCATCTGCGCGGGTTCTTGTTCGCCGCTGGCATCAGCTACATCGATCAAGGCGCGCAATGCCGGTTCCTGCTGAGGCGCCTTGGGGCCAAAATTAACGCGGCTGATCTGCAGTGCCAGCTGCAGCGCCGTGGCGGCCTGCAGGAAATCACCCTGACGAAAAAATACCAATCCCTGTTGCTGATACAGCTCCACCAATGAGACATCGAAAGGCCCTAACAGGGCAGATTGCTGTTCTATTTGTTCGCTATAACTGACGTTATTTACTGGTGCCGACTGTTGCTGGGCACTGGCAGAGAGGGTGACGGAGAGAGCAAGTACTACTTTCCACATAGGGTTGAACAGCTGCAGAGTGAGAAAACTGGTGCTTGCAGATCACGGCGGCTACTCTCAGCTGCGCTGTACCTCAGTGACCGTCGTGATCGCAAGCACAGTAATAGACTGCAACGGCAACCAATAATTGCTGACGTGAGTGTAAAAAAGGGTTAATCGATCAGCAGGCTTAATTCATAGCCTTCGCTGGTGGTGGGTTCGCCATTGTCCAGGCGGCTGCGAAAGCGGGCATCGCGCAGCTGCCGCTGGGCTTTGCGGGCTACGGACTTTTCATCGGGCTGAGTTTCCAGCACGGTGATATTGCGGGCTTTGCCGTTGAGGTCGATATCCATCTTGACCTTGGCAATTGTTGTGAAGTTGGCCGGGTCTGGTGTATCGAAAACCGGCAGCAGGTGAGGTTCGCCAAACAGGCTGGTGCGTTCCTCCAATTGGTTGTTGTCCGTCAATAACTGCCAGCTCTTGCGATAGAGGCTGTGTGCTTGCTGTGGACTGTTGCCAAACAATATCAGCCAGTCGCCTTGCTGTACTAGGCTGTTGGCCTGTAACAACGGCTCTTGATTGCTTTGGTGAAGGCGGCTGAGTCTGTTATAGGTGGCCAGAGCCTTACTGACGGCGCTGTCGATCTGCTCGCGCTGGTAGCGCTTGGTCAGACGGGCAGTTTCCCGACGCAAGTGGTTGTCGTAGGCGATCTGGTATTCGAAGCGGCTTTCGTCCCGGTAACGAGGGCGAAAATTTCTACTTTGGAAGCGCACATAATCGGCGGGTGGTCGCGGGGCAAAGCGTTGGAAGTGATCAATCAGATAGTAGTGATTTTCAATTTCGCTGTTTAACCGTTCGATAGTCAGTGAGTCTTTCTGCTGAGAGTCGATAGCGGATGCGTTGGTGATCAGTCGAATCGCTTCAGTGAGGTGGGCGAAGGCCTCTTTGTTGCGCGTTTGTATGTATTGGCCGCGATGCCAGCGAGCCGCTTCCAGTTGCAGTGGCAGCAATTTAGGTGAGCTGTTGCCATGGTGGCTGCGGTAAAGGTCCAACTGCCGTTGGTAATTGGTGGCAACGGCACCGACGTTACCCACGGCTTGATAACTGGAGTTTAGCAACCGCAACAGTGGCTCTTGAGAAATACTGGAAATGCCGTCGTTAACCCGGCGAACGTGCAGGCCCCGTTTGAATATGTCGATGGCATCCTGGTGCTCACCATTGGCCTGCAGCGCTTCACCCAGGCCGCGAAGCGGTTCCGCCAGGCCGATGTCGTAGGCGCCGTAGTGCGCTTCCAGTTCATCGATGGCTTCCTGGTATTGCTCAATGGCATCGCCGGTTGCTGCCCCGTGGCTAAGGGCCGTACAACATAGCAATGTCAATGGCAGTAGCTTTCGGAATGCGTTCAAAGGTGGTCTCCACACATAATCTTTACAAGATAACGGCGCCTGGAATAATTTGATGACGTGATGATAGTTTGCTTACCCATGCGGGGATAGCAAGTATCTAGGGCCTGTTCACACTAATTAAGTTATCACTGCTGGGCGCCATTTTTTTGCTCAGCAAGGCAGAAGGAGTGCTGTGTAGTCATTCTACATAAGCGACTGATAACACAGTTGAGCGAAAAAATGGCCTCAGCCCTTCGGGTTGGGGCTAAAAAAGCGCCACTCAGCGTTGCTCGTCGCTACTCCCCATTATGGAGAGGGGAATAACCAAACCACCCTCCTCGCGCCTCGCCTAAAGCGCCTACTGTTGGTGATTGGCACTTTTTTAGTCACAACAGTGACGACTTAATTAGTGTGAATAGGCCCTAGGTGAAATTGACCTGAAATGTACTTTTTGGGAGACTGCATAAGATGTTTTTGCACGGTTCTTCCTATGTCTGACAAAAACAAAATCACCAAAGAGTTTCTGGAATATCGCCAGGTCATTGCCAGATTTCTGCGCAAGCTGACCTCTATGGGCACACCAGAAGTGGAGGATATCCTCCAGGAAACCTTTCTGCGCACCTATCAGTCTGCACTGAAACGGGAAATCCGTTTTCCCAAGGCGTTTATGGTAAAGACCGCTTTGCGTCTCGCCAATAAACAAAAACAGCAGAATATGCGCCTGCAAACCGAAGCTGAGATAGAGGATTTTCCCGAGTCGGAGCTCTGTTTTCTTAATGGGGGTTCTGTTGCAGAGCACAACCCGGAAAAGCACAGCATCAGCCTGGAGCAGTTCCAGTTGTTGTGTCGAGCGATTAACGGCCTGCCTCCGAGGTGTCGCAAGGCGTTTATTCTCAGAAAGATTTATGGCTACTCGCAAAAAGAGATAGCCAGCTATATGGGTCTTAGTGAAAGCACGGTAGAAAAGCATATCGCCAAGGGGCTCCGTTACAGCGTTAACTATATGGACAGTCAGTTATCCACCGGTATGACACCGTCCGGTGAGGCTCAGAAGAGAACAGCTGACACTGGTGAAGTCAGGAAAACCTCTGGTAAAAAATCATGAGTAACACCATCAATTTTCCAAATTTGGAAGCTGTGCAAAAGCAGGCCGCTGACTGGATATCCGCTATGGATCGCGGGCTTTCCGATGGTGAAAATGGGGCATTACAGGACTGGTTGTCGGAATCGCCGTTACATGGCGAAACCCTGGTTCACTACGCATCGGCATGGGATCTGATGGATATCCTTTCACCGATTCGCGAGCTTCTGCCATTGGATGCGGCAGTAAACTCTGCCAAAGAAAGCAAACGGCGGTGGTTTGGTTGGCCTGTTGCCGCCGCCTGTGCGTCATTACTCGCGATAGCAGTGCTGTTGTTTATGGAGAACAGCACTCCAGACCCAGCGTTGAAGCCGCTATTTACCGCTGTGTATCAAACCGAGGTGGGTGAGCAATCAGAAGTGGTACTTCCCGACCAAAGCCGCCTCAAGCTGAACACCGGCTCCCGGCTCAAGGTGACATTCTCCGATCAATCCAGGCAGGTAGAGCTGATCTCGGGCGAGGCCTATTTTGAAGTAGCGAAGAACCCACAATTGCCATTTGTGGTGATTGCCAGAGACCGCGCCATTACCGCAGTGGGTACGGCATTTAATATCGAGCTGAGAGACAAGCAATCGGTAGAAGTTCTGGTAACCGAAGGCAAAGTGGCCATCACTGACCCCCCTATGACTGAAACCCCCGACTCCCATGTGGCGATTGCTGTCGAGCAGGCGGTATACCTCAGCGGCGGCCAGAAAATACAGCTGGATGGCGTTGACTACGGGCCGGTCACGCCCGTGGAGGAATTTGATCTGGAAAGCTCTTTGGCCTGGCAACAGGGCATGATCGTTTTTCAGGGGGAAAGCCTCCATCAAGCACTGGCGGAGATCAGCCGCTATACCGCTGTAGATTTTAAAATTATTGATGATCAAATCAGGGACATAGAAGTAGGGGGGTATTTCAAGGCAGGAGATACTGAACAGCTTTTATTTGTGCTCGGTGAAAACTTTGCTATTCATAGCGAGCTTGAGGGCAATACTTGGTTGTTAAGCCGAAAAACGACGCCATAGTGCTCTGTGAGTGGCGCATCTACTCAGGAAAATCACGACTAAAAAATCTTGCCCAGGGATGGCGGAAATTTCTCTTTAACGCCTCTAATAGGTTGAGTCTTGAATAAAACACATCGTTTTTTGCTGGTTTTATCGCTCTGTGTAGCGGTTTTTGGCGGCTTTTTTACGCTGCCGGTGGCCGCTTCCTTACAGGCTGATAGCGCTACAAAAGATTATGTGTTCGATATTCCAAGGCTCAGAGCCGACAAGGCTTTGGTGCGATTCGCACGTCAGGCAGACGTGACTTTTTTGTTTCCCGTCAGGGAAATAAAAAAGCTGAAGGTTGGTCCCCTTCAGGGGCGCTATACCCTCAGCGAAGGGTTGCGCATTCTGCTGGCTAATACGGGAATCGTTTACCGGGCTGCGTCAGATAAAAACCAAAAAGAGGGTGGAAAAGAGATGAAAACAATCAATAAAAAACTACTACCAACTGTTATTTCTCTGTCCGTTGCCGGTTCCCTGGGGGTGACAGCAGCAAGTGCTACTGCAGAGGAAAAGGCGGCAGTCGACGAAGAGCTGGTGGTGGTTGGCTCAAGGGCCCCCGGCCGCAGTGCTCAAGATCTGCCAGTGCCGGTGGACGTGCTTAATTCCGATACGTTAGAAGCGACCGGACAAACCGAAGTAGGGCGCATGCTTCAGGCTGTGGCTCCGTCATTCAATTTCCCCAGCTCCAGTATCAGTGACGGTACTGATGCCTTGCGGCCTGCAACCCTGCGGGGCTTGGGACCCGACCAAACATTGGTGTTGATCAATGGCAAGCGTCGTCACCAGGCGGGCCTGATACACATTAATACATCGGTTGGTCGCGGTACTGCCGGTACCGATATGAACGCCATACCGGGTGCTTCCATCAAGCGGATTGAGGTACTGCGCGACGGCGCTGCCGCTCAGTACGGTTCCGATGCCATTGCCGGTGTTATCAACATTGTGCTCAACGATGACCCCGAAGCAGGCAGTGTGAGTATCTCCCAGGGGCAGTACACAGAAGGTGACGGTGATACCACCAACTTCGATCTCAATAAGGGCTTTGCCTTTGGTGACGGCGGCTTTGTGGATTTCAGTTTTAACTACCGGGATCGCGGCTACACCAACCGTGCCGGCTTGCACGGTTCTTGTCAGTTCCCAGGCTGTGTAGATACCGACGGCGATGGTATTTTAGAACCTGGCGACCCGAGGGAAGTCACCGTTCCACGGCAAACCTTCCGTATTGGCGATGCAGAGTCAGAGCAGCTTGCCTTCACTTTGAATGCGGCTCACCCTCTCGGTGGTGGTGAGGCCTATGGTTTTGTTACCTACTCCACACGGGACAATGAATCAGCGGCCTTCTTCCGCCACAACGGCAACACAGGTGGCAATGCGCCCCTGGCGGATGGCGATGCCACTATTCCGGAAGGCTTCCTGCCAAAAATCAACTCCGAAATTGATGACCTGTCGTTCAACATTGGCTACCGCATTGAGTTTTCCGATGAGAGTAACCTGGATGTTTCCTATACCACAGGCGAAAATACCATCGACTATGTCACCAGTAACTCACTGAATTCATCGTTTGCCAATGCTCAGCGGTTTACCTCTGGCATGAGCTCCGATGAAATTCGCTCATCCGTACCGCGCTCAGCGATGGCCTATGGTCTGGAGCTGAGCCTGGATACGTTCAATGTGGATTACACCAAAGCCTTTGGTAATTTGTTTATGGCGCTGGGTGCGGAATTCCGTACTGATGAATACCGCATTATTCCTGGCGAAGAATACGCCTTCCGCGACTTCGATACGGTAGATGGCGTCAGCCTGTTTGCCGAAGATCGCAGTGGCGGTATTCAGGGCTTCCCGGGCATTGGCCCGCAGTCGGCAGTGGATGAAAGCCGCGATGTATTCTCTGTATACGCGGACTTTGAATACGACTTTGACGAGGCGGCGACGGTAAGTGCTGCTGCCCGTTACGACGATTACGACGGCTTCGGCAGTACCGTGAACTTCAAACTGGCGGGTAATGTTGGGCTCACCGATAACGTACGTTTGCGCGGTGCGGTCAGTACTGGTTTCCGTGCGCCTTCCATGCAGCAGTTGTTTTTCAACAACGTCAGCACCCAGTTTGTTACCGATGTTGACGACGTGGACAACGACGGTGATACCACTGAGCTGATCGCTCAGGAAGTGGGTACTTTCCGCAACGACAGCTCCCTGGCACAGGCCATTGGTATTCCCGCTCTGGAAGAAGAGGAATCCGATAACTTCAGTCTGGGTGTTGTGGCTAACATTAGTGATGGTGTGAGCCTGACGGTGGATTACTATTCCATCGATATCGACAACCGCATTGTGATCAGTAACCGCTTGGGCTCTGGTTTGTCGGCAGCACTCGATGCCGCACTGATCCAGGCTGGTGCCGGTGCTGGCCAGTTCTTCCTGAATGGCGCCGATACCGAAACCGATGGTGTTGATATTGTTCTCACCTATAATGACCTGGAATTGGCGGAGGGCAGCCTGGATTTAACCTTTGCTGCCAACTTTACCGATACCGAAGTGGTGGATTTGTTTACCCCGGTTGGGTCGGGTCTGGAAACGGTATCCACGGATGTAGTGTTCAACGCTCAGGACATTTCCATTATCGAAGAGTGGCAGCCTGAAGACAGAATCAGCGCCAATGCCAACTGGACTCGCGATGCCTGGACGGTGAATCTGTCGCTGAATCGCTACGGCGAATACACCGTAACCGATGGTGGCCGCCAAACTTACGGAGCGGAAATTCTTACGGATTTGCGTATTGCCTACGAGTTTGAGAACGGCATGACGGTAAGTTTTAACGGCAACAATATCTTTGATGTAACGCCGGATATCAACCTGATTGGTAACTCACGTACCGGTGCTATTGAAGATGGCCCCAACGGTGACCTGATTGTTGATAGCCGCGGCGTGTTCCAATTCTCCCGCCGTTCCGCACCCTTTGGCTTTAATGGTGCCTTCTACTCCTTGGGGGTTTCCTACGACTTTAATTAATTCGAGGTGTCTTGTCCTGATATAGGTTGACACTATTTCAGGTTAAAAACGCCCGATGGACTTCATCGGGCGTTTTGTATTTTAGAGCCATATGCGGCCGCCGTTTATTGTATAACTCAACAGATTCTTCCACCATGACGGTAGCCTGCTCAATATTTTCAGG
>NZ_JATAAF010000040.1 GCF_030341905.1 Porticoccus sp. W117
GTCGGCAGGAACTAGCTCGTCAATGCTGACGAACTCCATAGTGGACTGGGTTTGGGGGCGGTCTTTTAACATGCCCCATTATAAAAAGTCCCCGCACGAGGGCGAGGACTTTGTCAGCAGTCTGAAAGCCGACCTTTACGGGTCGGCTTTTTTATTTGCGTAAATTCGGCGCGCTCTACAGCAGATCATTGACCAAACACAATATCCCGATAATAAGCCCGTGCAGCACCACCGGCGTTATCGGAATCGGACATAATCGCCACTCCGTGAGCGGTATCGAACTTGCGGCCAAAATGACGCTCAAAATCCGCCGCCACATTCACCCTCTGCTGGTGCCACTGCCCCAAACCTTTCTCTCCACAACGCACAGGAATCATCACCGAATTTTTGGAGAAGGGGTTTTTCCAGGGCGGCAAATCTGTTTCCCGATTACACCACACATAATTGAGTGCCAAGGTATCCCAGGGGAACGGACTTAACTTAACCACCACATAGATGCGCGCCGGGTAATCATCCCCCGACTTCGTCAGCGGATCATCGATGTCATAGACATTGTCTACCCGCCAACGCCAATTCAGATAGGGCGTGCGTTCAAGGTTGATATCCAGCTCTCTATACAGCGCAGAAGCCGTGCCACGAGTATCCGCCTGCAATACCGGCACGCCGTCCAGCTGAACAACACGGTAATCCGTTTCACCTTTAAAGCTCTGCTTTTGCCAATGCTGCAAATCGCCGGAAGCAAAGTCGGAAATGCGAACTTCGCCAGAATTCGACTCCTCGACCTTTTGCACAGCACAACCGGCCAATGCCAATAAAAACACAAGAACACTAAATTGAAGGGTGCGCATCAAAAGTCAATCTCCCATAATATTGCGACTTTCGACACAACACTTGCTGCGGCAGTTCCATGGGGCCGCCAACCATACCCCACGAGGCTTTATGAGCTGGCTACAACTGAAACTGGACACTGAGCGCAACGCCGTGGAAGCACTTGAAGACGCCCTGTTGGCTGCGGGAGCCGTGTCGGTCACGTTACAGGATTTGGAAGATAACCCCATTCTGGAACCCGGCGTTGGCGAGACGCCCCTGTGGGACAACATCCGCCTGATGGGGTTATTTACCGCCGACACCGATACTGCCTTGGCAACGGTACAGGCCACCGCACACTACGGCGCCGACCTACCCGTACACCGCTGGGAAATTCTCGAAGACAAAGACTGGGAACGCACCTGGATGGACAACTACCAACCCATTCAGTGCGGCCAGCGCTTGTGGATATGCCCCAGCTGGTTGCAGCCGCCAAAAGCGGATGCAGTGAACCTGATGCTCGACCCAGGGCTGGCGTTCGGCACCGGCACCCACCCCACTACCTTCCTGTGTCTGAAGTGGCTGGATGGCCTCGACCTGGCGGGCAAAACAGTGGTGGATTACGGCTGTGGCTCCGGCATTCTCGGTATTGCCGCCCTGCTGTTGGGAGCGGACAAAGTAATCGCTATCGATAACGACCCTCAGGCATTATTGGCTACCGCCGACAACGGCCAGCGTAACGGCATTGATCCGGCCCGACTGACCACTTACCTGCCCGGTGAGCAGCCACAACTGCAGGCAGATATTGTGGTTGCCAATATTCTCGCCGCCCCGCTGATCGAGCTGGCGGAAACTATCTCCGGGCACACCCGCAGCGGCGGCCTGCTGTGTATGGCTGGCCTGATCGACAGCCAGCAACAGGAGGTTATGGCTGCCTATGTGAACCAGTTCGACTTTCACCCCAGTGAAAATCAGGATGAGTGGCTGCGCCTGAGCGCAACAAAGCGCTAGAATGAAAAAACTCTAATAACAATTACCGTCTATGGACCACATCACCCGCTGCCCCGCCTGCGCTATCGCCTTTCAAGTGAGCGACGACCAGCTGCAACTGGCGGCGGGCAAGGTGCGCTGTGGTGCCTGCCTGACCATCTTTGACGCCCGCACTTACTTTGAGCTGCCACTTGCGACACAGCCAGATACTGTCCCTGATATAGATGACGATCTTCTGATTCACGATCAGATGGACACCTCCCTGATTGAGCCAGCGGTAGAAAGCCAGGCTATTCCCGAACCCGAACCCGAACCCGAACCCGAACCCGAAGAGCCTGCGGCAGGAATCCCGGAAATAACAGAACAACCGGCTCCACTGTCGCTGCCCCCCGCAGAGGATCACCCAAAACTCACCTACCAACCTCAGGAACTGCCGGAAGAAATAGAGAAAACCGTTATTCCCCTCGGCTGCGACAGCGATGGCTCTGTTATTGAAATGGGTTGCGACCAGGAGGAATCGGAACAGGAATACCACGGCGAAATCAGCGAACCGCTCGACGACGAAATCCTCCCTGAGGCAGAAGCGGCTTTCGACTCCCCCTTTGGCACCCCAGCACCAAAACCCAAACGCAACCCGTTGTGGGCAATCGCCTGCGTGCTGGCCATCGCGCTGTTGCCATTGCAGTACGCCCATTTCAACGCAACCACTTTGTCGAAAAACCCACAATATCGCCCTTGGCTGGAGCAACTGTGCCAGGTAACCGGTTGCACCGTACCGGCGCAGGTAGACCTCAGTAAAATAAAACCCAGCAGCCTGATGGTGAGCAGCCATCCCTCCCAGGCCAACGCCCTGCTGGTAGAAGCGGTGATCGAAAATCACGCCGATTTTGCCCAGCCGCTGCCCCAGCTGCTGCTCACCTTTAGCAACCTCAACGGCCAGACCATGGCCCAGCGTCACTTCCAGCCAAGTGAATATCTGCAGGGAGAGATGCAATCCCGAAAACTGTTCCCGCCCAAGCGGCCCGTGCGCATTCGCCTGGAATTGGCAGACCCCGGCCCAGATGCCACCAACTACCAGCTACTGGTAACTAAGTAGCTGCCCACGCTCACAGCACAAAGCGACAACCCGAAATCGTTCAAAAAACGAACAATATTCCTTTATTACTGTTGGTCATTGCGAGTATCATTAGCGCCCCTCGCGGAAGGGTGGTCACTTATTGACCAATTTTCATTGCCAACAGTGAACAACCCGTGCTGCAGATCGGCCCATACAACATCCCCAACCCCACCGTTCTCGCCCCAATGGCGGGAGTGACAGACCTGCCGTTTCGGCAATTGTGTCGTGAGCTGGGTGCAGGCTTGGTGGTGGCGGAAATGGTGACCTCGGACGTCAGCCTGTGGAACAGTCTCAAGTCTCAGCAACGGCTGATTCACCGCGATGAACCAGAGCCCCGCGCAGTACAGATTGCCGGTGCAGAACCGGCGATGATGGCCGAAGCCGCAAAAGCCAATGTGGAACTGGGCGCGCAAATCGTCGATATCAATATGGGTTGCCCAGCGAAGAAAGTGTGCAAGCGCGCCGCCGGTTCAGCACTGCTGCAAGACGAACCATTGGTGGAGGAAATACTCCGAGCGGTGGTTGCCGCCGTGGATGTGCCGGTAACGCTGAAAATCCGCACCGGCACCAACCCGGAGCAGCGCAATGGCGCCACCATCGCCAGGCTGGCAGAGCAATGCGGCATTGCCGCACTGGCGGTGCACGGCCGCACTCGCGCCTGCCGTTTTATGGGTAACGCGGAGTACGACACCATCGCCGATATCGTCGACAGCGTGCAAATACCGGTGATTGCCAATGGCGATATCGACTCACCCCAGAAGGCGCACCAGGTGCTCGACCACACCGGCGCAGCGGCGGTAATGATTGGTCGCAGCGCCCAGGGGCAGCCGTGGATATTCCGTGAGATTAACCACTTCCTGGCCACCGGTCGCGAGCTGTCAGGGCCACAGCCACAGGAAGTAAAAGACATTTTGTTGCGGCACATCAACGGCCTGTACAGCCACTATGGCGACTATATGGGCCTGCGAATTGCGCGCAAACACGTGGGCTGGTACCTGGCAACAAACTGCCATAACACAGCCCAACAAAACTCGTTGCGCGCCACCTTCAACAGCCTGACAGAGGCGCCGCAGCAGCTGGAATTTTTGAACCAATTATTCTTTCAACCGCTTTCTCAAATGGAACCAATGCAGGAACAAGTTGCATGACCCCCGACACCTTTACCATACAGGCCGACAGCGAAGCGGCCATCGACGACAACCAGCCTCACGAGCACGAGTCTCTGCGTTACTGCACGGAATACGCCCTGCAACATTTTTTTGAATGCCTGGATGGGCAAATGACCACCGGCCTCTACGACCTGGTGATCAGCGAAGTAGAGCAACCGCTGCTGGAAACCGTAATGGCATACACCCGCAACAACCAAAGCAAGGCCGCGCAATTGCTGGGGCTTAATCGCGGTACTTTGCGTAAAAAGCTCAAACAGTACGATTTGCTGTAACGAAAACCACGTCATCGCGAGCGCAGCGCGGCGATCTCCAGCCAGGCGCTTCGCAATGACGAAAAAGTAACAAACCACCCAATACATCCCAATCAGGATCACCACCTAATGACCGCACAACTGACCACCGTCAAACGCGCCCTGATCAGCGTTTCTGACAAAACCGGTATTGTTGAATTTGCCCAAGCGCTGACTGCCCAGGGCGTTGAAATTCTTTCCACTGGCGGCACCTTTCGCTTGCTGACTGAAAACGGCGTCCCCGCCATTGAGGTATCCGAGTACACCGGCTTCCCGGAAATGATGGATGGCCGGGTAAAAACCCTGCACCCGAAAGTACACGGCGGCATTCTCGGCCGTCGTGGCAAAGACGACGGCGTGATGGCCGAGCAAGGTATCCAACCCATCGACATGGTGGTGGTGAACCTGTACCCGTTCAAAGCCACCGTGGCCGACCCCAACTGCGACCTGCCCACCGCCATCGAAAACATCGATATCGGTGGCCCCACCATGGTGCGCTCCGCCGCCAAAAACCACAAAGACGTGGCCATTGTAGTTAACGCCAGCGACTACGATGCTGTGCTGGCCGAGATGCAAGCCAACAACGGCGCACTGGGCTACGACACCCGCTACGGCCTGATGGTAAAAGCCTTCGAGCACACCGCCATGTACGACGGGATGATTGCCAACCACTTTGGCGCACGAAACACCAACAATGAGAAGCGCGACTTCTCCGACACCTACAACGTGCAATACCTGAAAACACAGGACATGCGCTACGGTGAAAACCCGCACCAGAAAGCGGCTTTCTTTAAGGAAGCAGAACCCGCCGAAGCCTCGGTTTCCACCGCCACCCAGCTGCAAGGCAAAGAGCTGTCGTTTAACAACGTGGCCGATACTGACGCAGCGCTGGAAACCGTCAAGCTGTTCGACGAACCCGCCTGTGTCATCGTCAAACACGCCAACCCCTGCGGCGTGGCGGTTTCAGGCGACATAAAAACCGCCTACGAACTGGCCTTCGCCACTGACCCGGAATCCGCCTTTGGCGGCATTATCGCCTTTAACCGGGAGCTGGATGCAGACACCGCTGCCGCTATTGTGGAAAAACAATTTGTGGAAGTGATTATCGCGCCATCGGTTTCTGAAGACGCTGTTGCTGCCGTCTCCGCCAAGAAAAACGTTCGCCTGCTGGCCTGCGGCGAGTGGAGCGACACACGCCCAACCGCATACGATTACAAACGCGTAAACGGCGGCCTGCTGATCCAGGAAAAAGACAACGGCATGGTCAACAAAGAAGACCTTAAAGTGGTTACCAAAGTCACCCCCAGCGATGAGCAGATGGACGACCTGTTGTTTGCCTGGAAAGTAGCCAAAATGGTGAAATCCAACGCCATCATCTACGGCAAAGATGGCCAAACCATCGGCGTGGGTGCCGGCCAGATGAGCCGCGTCAACTCCGCCCGTATCGCCGCCATCAAGGCTGAGCATGCCGGCCTGGAAGTGAAAGGAGCTGTAATGGCGTCCGACGCCTTTTTCCCGTTCCGCGATGGAATCGACAACGCCGCAGCCGTTGGCATCAGTGCAGTGATTCAGCCAGGCGGTTCCATGCGCGATGACGAAGTAATTGCTGCAGCGGATGAGCACGGCATGGCGATGGTATTCACAAGAATGCGCCATTTTAGGCATTAAGAGTCGTCACTGAGAATGTATCTTTTCCGCCGTGGCGGCGTTGCTGCTCGTTATTGCGTTGCTCACCTACTACAGTAGGCTCCGCTACTCATAACGAGCGCGCCTTGCCACAACGAAAAATCCACATCCTCAGCACTTCGATTAAGATAAAACCGTCATCCCCGCGCAGGCGGGGATCCATGTTAAACATTACTGTGCTTTAACCACACTACAGAATCGTCAAAACCGGTAATGCTGGAAGCACAATATTTGGTTATCGACTGAGACACCAAACCAACAACATCTAAAACACAATACCGACAGGGAATAAATCATGATAAAACATACAGTTGCTCTTGTTCTCACCCTTTTCGCACTGGCTTATAGCCTGACAGCGACAGCCAAGTCCCCCTCCTACAACTATGCTGACATCAGCTATCAAAAGTCTACCGGTAGCCGTTTTATTGACTTCCAAGGCCCGTCAATTGCGGCAAGCCACTTAATATCATCTAACTGGTTTATTGAAGGTGCTTTTTATGACGGTCACAATAACGATGGGCTGCCGGAATTTAACCTAAGCTCTTTTCGTTTCGACCTTAGGCGCTGGAATTTTGGCGCCGGTTATAAAAACGAATTATTCAGTCAATCTAATTGGTACACCTCACTTAACTACGTTGAAAAGCGCTCAAAAATCAGCAACATCTCAAACAATTTTGAAAGGTCTCGAAGCATTGACGGTTGGAATATAAAGGCTGGTATACGCTCAAATATTACGGATCGCTTTGAAGTTGGCGTTCAAGCATTATACGAAACACTCAGTGGCTCATCACCACAAACTCAGGCAGCAAATATTCCTCCTGAAGAGGACAACACAATAGTGCTCTTCAACGAGCCTGATATACAAAATTCTTTAAAAGATAACCGTTACAGTTTAAGTGGCTACACACTCTTTAAGCTCTCATCAACACTTGGCCTAAAAGCAGCCATTGAGTATGGAGATAACAGAGAGTCAGAAACCTCAATGTCTCCCGGTCAGTCAGAAACAGTATCCTCCCTAAAAGACAACAACACTACATACACATTGGGTTTACGCTGGATATTCAGCTAGGACATACCTTTGCCCCATTCCAGCCAACCCGCTACAATCCGCCCACTTTTTAACTCAGCAACCTCTCCTGTATTCCAATGAATGTACTCGTAATCGGCAGCGGTGGCCGTGAACACGCCTTGGCGTGGAAAGCCGCACAATCAGCAAACGTAGAAACCGTTTACGTGGCTCCCGGCAACGCCGGTACCGCACTGGAAGCCAAGCTTGAGAATGTCGCCATCGATGTGATGGACTTTGCTGCATTGGCAGAGTTTGCTGAAAGTAATAACTGCGGCCTGACCATCGTTGGCCCGGAAGCACCGCTAGTGGAAGGGGTAGTCGACTTTTTTGCCGAAAAAGGTCTGCGCTGTTTTGGCCCGTCACAGGGTGCGGCACAGTTGGAAGGCTCTAAAGCATTCACCAAAGACTTTCTCGCTCGCCACAATATCCCCACCGCTGGTTACGGTAATTTCACCGACGTGGACGAAGCCATCGCTTACCTGCACAAGATGGGCGCGCCCATTGTAGTGAAAGCCGATGGCCTTGCCGCTGGTAAAGGCGTGATCGTTGCCGAAACCCTGCAACAAGCGGAGGACGCCGTGCGCGATATGCTCTCTGGCAACGCCTTTGGCGATGCCGGTTGCCGGGTGGTGATTGAGGAGTTTCTGGCCGGAGAAGAAGCCAGTTTTATTGTTCTGGTAGACGGTGAAAACGTACTACCCATGGCCACCAGCCAGGACCACAAACGCGCCTACGATGGCGATAAAGGGCCAAATACCGGCGGCATGGGCGCCTACTCCCCTGCTCCGGTGGTTACCCCGGAGATCGACCAGCGTATTATGGAACAGGTCATCCTGCCTACCGTGCGCGGTATGGCAGCTGAAGGCAACAGCTACACCGGTTTCCTGTACGCCGGGTTAATGATCAGCCCGAACGGTCAGCCCAAAGTGATTGAATACAACTGCCGCTTTGGTGACCCGGAAACCCAGCCCATTATGATGCGCCTGCAGTCCGACCTGGTGGAACTGTGTCAGGCCGCCATCGACGGGCAACTGAACAACAAAACCACCCAGTGGGACAACCGCGCCGCCGTTGGTGTGGTATTGGCCGCTGGCGGATACCCCGGCAGTTACGCCAAAGGCGAAGTGATCTCTGGCCTGCCGAGAACTGACGCCGAAAACGCCACTCACTTAGATACAAAAGTCTTCCACGCTGGCACCAAAATGGATGACGACAACGTGGTCACCAGCGGCGGGCGGGTACTTTGCGCCACCGCCCTTGGCAACAGCGTATCGGAAGCGCAAGCCAGCGCTTACGAGCTGGTGAAACAGATCGATTGGAACGGCATGGAATGCCGCACCGACATCGCCTACCGCGCTATCGCCAGAGAAAATTCGTAAAAAACTCCCCTCATGCACCCCATACCCTCAGGGTATGGGTTCTGCACTAATTTCAGTAAAGAAATGCAAAGAAAGCCCTCAAAATAGTGGGTATAGCGTTCTCCGCAGTAGTACCAATTGTTTTTTCGGAGAAACGGGAGAGATAGCATGTGTATTTTTGAGCTAACCGCCATTCTCGAGCAATACAAAATTCCCCATCGCCTGGACAACGGCAAAGTCATGGCCAAGGGCAAAGACAGTCGCTGGATAGATGTGACGGGTTGGAGCCGACTGCAAATGGCAAAGTGGTTGCAAGCTGCTTAAGAAGCAAAGAAATTTACGCAAACAAAAAACCGCGCTAAACACAGCGCGGTTTTTTTATATTTATCCGTCTTTGGGAGCCCCGTTACCCTTTCTACGTCCACCATTTTTTATCACTGTATATAAAGTTACGAATATCGCCATTAAAAAACCAACACTGGCAATTAAATTTACAACAAACAGTAGCAAAAACCCGGACACATACCCCATATAGGTCATGGTTCCAGTGATAATAAAAAGCACAGCCTCCGTTACCAACCCATCAAATCGAGTTACTCGCGAAGTATCAACACTTTTCAAACCGTGATAATTGGATCTAAGCGACATAATGAATTATCGAAAAAATCATAGCGATAGATTAATACACTACTGAGCTACCTGCCAAAAATCCAAATACTGTAAGCACACTGTATTTAATAATTCACATAAAAAAACCGCGCTGCAAACAGCGCGGTCAGACTGCTGACAAAGTCCTCGCCCTCGTGCGGGGACTTTTTATAATGGGGCATGTTAAAAGACCGCCCCCAAACCCAGTCCACTATGGAGTTCGTCAGCATTGACGAGCTAGTTCCTGCCGACCA
>NZ_JATAAF010000041.1 GCF_030341905.1 Porticoccus sp. W117
CCTGAAAATATTGAGCAGGCTACCGTCATGGTGGAAGAATCTGTTGAGTTATACAATAAACGGCGGCCGCATATGGCTCTAAAATACAAAACGCCCGATGAAGTCCATCGGGCGTTTTTAACCTGAAGTAGTGTCAACCTATATCAGGACAAGACACGCATTGAGCTGCTTTTATCTAAACAGCAACATCAATCCGCAAACCAGATAGGTAAGGCTTACTACAACCGCTACGGTTGTCAGCAGATTTTTGGGGATGTGCAGCTTTTTCTGGTAGTCCCCTTCGATTTGCCAGCCCGCCAATATGGAGTTAAAGCAGGCAAACAACAGTGTGATACCAGCGTAAATCTGGAATACCTGACCAGCAAACAAAGCCGACAGGGATTCGTGGCTCAACTCACTGCTGACCAGTACCTTGATCATCACAATACCGAACACTACGACCAGAGCGTTGCTCAAACGCTGAAACAACCACTGGCGAGTACCGTTTCCGCTCATCAGGCCCATATCATTACTCCCGCCGCAATGCTGATAATCACACCACCTACAATGGCAACCCAGGAAATGGCCTTGCCGCCCTGAAAGTCTTCAAACAGGCCAAAGTCCTGAATGATGTGTTTGACGGTGCCCATGCAGTAGTAACCAAAGGCCGTGAGCAGCCCCCAACTCACAATTTGCGCCAACAGGTTTTCTTTCAGCAGAGTAACCAGTGCTTCAAAGCTCTCTTTGGAGCCCAACGCCAGGGCCAGAGCCATCAGCAAAAAGCCCATTCCAACCCAGCTAATAACGGCGCAAACGCGGTGCAAAATAGATGCAATAGCCGTAATCGGGAACGATACGGTTCCCAAATCAAGGTTTACAGGTCGACTGTTATTCATAATTTATCCTCGTACCCCCGATAGTGCCTGAACAGAATATTACAAGCGGCATGCATTCTACCAATCAGCGAGGCAGATGGACACCCATATAACCCATTAGTAGCGGTTTGATAGTTTATAAGCCACAAACAAAAAACCCCACGCTTACGCGTAGGGTTGTTTGTTTGGTGGAGCCTAGCGGGATCGAACCGCTGACCTCAACACTGCCAGTGTTGCGCTCTCCCAGCTGAGCTAAGGCCCCGTAAAGAGGTGCGCATTCTAGGTGCGGCACCCCAAGCTGTCAAGGGCGTTTTTGTGAATATATGACAGAATAATATTGCTATTAATTTCAGCAATTTACTTAGTAATTGATTGATATTCCTTGGTAAGTTTTTTCGCCTGCTTCTTGGAAACGCCACCAGCCGCATTAAGGGCATGACGCACTCTTGCACGCACCATATCCGGCCCCAATATGGCCATGGCATCAAACAATGGCGGCGCCGAAGGCGAACCCGCCACAGCCACAAACAACGGAAACAAAAAGTCCTTTAGCTTGAGCTCCATGGCCTGGGCAAGCTGGTTCAGTTCTTCGTACAAGCGATCCCGCTGCCAATCCTGAAGCGCATCCAGCTTCCAGGAACTGAACTGCAGAATTTTACAGATGGTTTCTTTTTCCAGACGCTTGTTCTCAAAGCTGCTTTCGTCGAGGAGCGGCAGCCCGGAAAGCATAAAATTGGCCAGCGGAGCGATATCGGTAAACTTCTCCACCCTGCCCTGAATCAACGGCACCATGCGCTTCAGGTTGTCGCGATTGAAGGCCCACTCCGCTACACGCCCAACAAATTGTTCTTCGTCCAGATCTTCGCGAATCCAGCGGCCATTGAGCCAGTCCAGTTTTTGCACATCAAACACTGGGCCGCCCAAGGAAACAGTTTCAATATTAAAGGCCGCTTCCATTTCCGCCAGGGTGAACTTCTCCTCCTCATTGGGCATGGACCAGCCCATGCGCCCCAGATAGTTGAGCAGTGCTTCCGGCAGATAGCCCATATCCCGGTAGAAGGTAATACTGGTGGGATTCTTGCGCTTGCTGAGTTTACTTTTGTCCGGGTTGCGCAGCAGTGGCATATGGCACAAAGTGGGCATTTCCCAGCCAAAATATTCGTACAGAAGCTGGTGTTTGGGCGCGGAGTTAATCCACTCTTCACCGCGAGCCACGTGAGTAATTTTCATCAGGTGGTCGTCAACCACATTGGCCAGGTGGTAAGTGGGCATGCCATCGGTTTTCAGCAAAATTTGCATGTCCACCTGTTTCCAGGGGATTTCGATGTCACCGCGGAGCATGTCGTTAACCACGCAGGTGCCCTCTTCTGGCACCTTCATACGAATCACGTGGGGCTCTCCGGCATCCAGCCTGCTTTGCACTTCTTCGGCGCTCAACTTGAGACCACGGCCGTCGTATTTCACTGCCTCGCCTGCGGCTTCTTGTTCGCGGCGCATCTGATCCAATTCTTCTGGCGTCGCGAAGCAGTAAAAAGCATGGCCTTTTTCCACCAGCTGTCTGGCGTAATCGCCGTATAAATCCATGCGCTCGCTCTGACGATAAGGGCCGTAGTCGCCCCCCACATCCGGGCCTTCGTCCCAGTCCAGGCCCAGCCAACGCAGGGAGTCGAGAATCGCCTGTTCGGATTCTAGCGTGCTGCGAGTTTGGTCAGTGTCTTCAATGCGCAAAATAAACTGGCCGCCGTGCTGGCGGGCAAAACAGCGATTAAACAGGGCTACATAGGCAGTGCCCACGTGGGGATCGCCCGTGGGAGAAGGCGCAATACGGGTGCGAACAGTCATAGCGAGTACTAAGAATTTATCCGTTGAAAAGGCGTCGTATTATAGGGGCGCCCGATGGCTTAGGCCACCGGCTTTTCCGAAGGACGACCCAGCAGATACCCCTGGCCGGCGTCGAGGCCGAGTTCGCGCAAGGTATCCCACTCCTCCTGGCGCTCGATACCCTCTGCCATGAGCTGCAGGTTGCGACTGCGAGCCACCTGCACCAGGGATTGCACGTAGAAGTGATTGTCCTGATTGCTGTCCAGATTGTGCACAAAGCTGTGGTGAATCTTGATGTGGTGTAAGGGCAAGCTGCCCAGATAGCCAAAGGCCGAGGACTCCAGACCAAAGTGGTCAATAGCCAGGCTGGCGTTGTGGCGCAGCAGCAACGCGCTGAAGTCACGTACGTGTTGCTCATTGACCTGCATGGCGTATTCGGACAGTTCCACCACCAGGCGTTTGCTCAGTGAATGGTTCTCTTTAAGGAACTGGTCGAGCCATTCGCGGAAGCCCTCGTCCTGAATGGACGCCAGACTCAGGTTGGCACAAAAGTACACATCCTTTGGAAACTCTTTTTTCTGACGGGCCAAGGTTTGCAGAACAAGGCGATCAAAGTCTGCCACCAAACCAAAGCGTTCCGCCATGGGAATAAACACCCCGGCGCTGATCAGCTCATTGCCACTGGGCAGGCGCGCGTAGGACTCATAAGCCACCAATTTGCTGTCTGCCGAATAAATGGGCTGGTAATGCAAGACGATGGATTGCTCTTCAATGGCTCGATTGAGAATTTTCCGCCATTCATCGGTTGAGGCAGACAGCACCGGCAAAGCCTGCTCCTGTTCGGCCTCATCCAGGCTCTTCCAGCAACTCTCAGTATTTTCCTTGGCTCGATAAAGAGCAATATCAGCTTCGCTGAGAAGATTGCCAATGTCATCAATACTTCTCGCGTAGCTGTACCCCATATGTATCACCAGAGAAACATCACTCCAGTGATGCCACTGAATCTGGCGGGTGGTATCAAACACTTTATCCGCCAGCTCCCGGCCTTCCGCTTCGATGATATGAGGCACAAACAACGTAATTTCCGGCCCCTGGCGGCGACTGGCAATGGAGTGCGGATAAGAAACCAGCAGCTCTTGCAACTGTTCACCGATTGCTTTGAGTACTTTGTTACCCCCTGCCCGGCCCTCTTTGCCATTAACCTGCTGCATGTTACTGACGGTAAGAATCATCAATGCGCCAGACAGCTCGCCCCGTTCTTCGCGCAGCAGGCTGGCGCTGCGAGTATCGAAATCCATACGACTGGACAGGCCCGTGACCGGGTCGCGCAGGGATTGCTCCTGAAGGTATTCGATCTGGCTGAGTTGCTGCTCAAAAATACTTTTCAGCTGTTCCGACATGCGATTCATGGTTTCCACCACTCGCCGCAATTCACGAGTGCGAGGTAGCTTTTTAACGGTAACAAACTGCTGGCTGGCGATTTCTTCTGCCTGTGCTTCTACATCACTCAGAGGGCGCAATAGTACCCGCAGAGCGAAAAAGGCGACCAGGCAAACCAGAAAGGTAACCAGCGCAAAAATGCTTAATTGCTGTTCGGTGGTATGCCAGAGTTTTTTGTAGGCTTCCCCTGGGTGGCTGGTGACGGTGAGTGTTCCCAATCGCAGCCAACCGGAACTGACTTCAGCAACGCCTTTGGGGGAAGACAACGGTATTTTGTCGATAAACCACTGGGGTACGCCCACAGCACTGACGACAAACGAGCGTTCAAGCAACACCTTCCCTTCCAGATCACGGTATACCATGCGGCTGAAATAGCCGCTGTCGGAAACCGCATTGAACATGGTATCCAAGGTGGCCAAATCTTGCTGTTGAGCCGCTTGGGTCATGGAAAGGGCAACAGATGTGGCGGTATCGCGGGCGTGCACCTGCATTTGCTGATCCAGCAAATCCCTGGTTTGGGATACGCCAGTCACAATGCTCACCCCATAGAGCAGCGTAAACAGCAAGGTAACGGCGGCGATCAACTGGCGGTAAAGAGTCACTGGGTATTCCTGATCCTGACTGGCTATTTATTATTTTTCGACCAAATACAGTTTTGCTTGAGCGCAAACAAAATGCAAATACCCAGCTCCAGTTTTGTTGAGTCCGGCACAACTATTTTTAAGCCAGCTGTTATGATTTTTTGAATGCGGTCGATAACAGACGCTGATACGGAACAAAAAGAAGAATGTTGGCAAAGCGGCTGTTTTCAAAAGCGTTCACGACTCTCGCTTGCACCGGGCTATTGTTGCTGGGCATTGTCAGCTATTGCCAGGAAAAACCGCTGTTCCAGCTCAGTGAGAACCTGCTGAAAAAAGTGGAGGAAAAGCACGGCACCACCGCAAAGAACCGCCTTTTGTTTTGGCAAAACCTGATTCAAAACAACCAGCAACTGGATGAAAAAGACAAGCTGGAAGCAGTCAACGACTTTTTTAATGATGCCCGCTTTACCAGTGACATGGCGTTGTGGAAACAGAAAGATTACTGGGCCACACCAGTGGAGTTTCTGATCCGCGATGCCGGCGACTGCGAAGACTACTCCATCGCCAAATACTTTACCCTGCGGGAGTTGGGCGTGCCTGGCGAAAAGCTGCGCATCACCTACGTTACTGCCACCCGGCTCAACCAGGCCCATATGGTATTGGCTTACTACCCTACCCCGTCGTCGCAGCCATTGATTCTCGATAACCTCAACCGGCGCATCAAACCGGCATCAGAGCGCACCGACCTGATTCCCGTATACAGTTTCAATGCCGAAAGTCTTTGGCTCAGTCGTTCTCGCAATGAATCCCAACACAGCGGCAGTTCCGAGCAAATCAAAGCCTGGTCAGACCTCACCCGGCGCATAAAAGAAAGCGCCTTGTAGCCATCCGTACTGCAATGACCGCAAGGCGCTTCAGGGTTACAACGTCCTGATCTTACACTGGATACATTAGTCCACGATCAGGTTATTGTTGTTAATCAGGTTGGTGATGATGGCCGCATCCGCAAGGGTGCCACCAGCGGTCAAGTCAACGTCGTCCAGTATGATCACCTGATCAACCGTGCCATTACCTTCCGAGCTGACTTCGATACGCGTGTTACCGTCATCCAGCGAGAAAGACAGGTAGTTTGTGAGATCGCCACTTTCTTCACCTTGCAACAGGTCTTGCAAGTTTAGAACATCGCCTTGTCCCTGGTTGAAATCGCTGATGATGTCGTTAGCTGGTGCAGCACCAGTGCCTTCATCACCATCCACCCAGCGGAAAGTATCGGAACCAAGCCCACCCGCCAGAATGTCATCGCCAGCACCACCGGTGAGGATGTCATTACCGACTCCACCTTGGAGGGCATCACTACCAGCATTGCCGTTAAGAATGTCATTGCCTTCACCTCCGAATAGAGCATCTTCTCCTGCACCACCAGCCAGTGTGTCATTGCCGCTCTGGCCAACCAGAATTACTGGGTCTGAAGCCGATGCCGATACGCCCTGTGAAAGATCACCGTCATTTCCAGCAATCTCAACATAAGTGCCAGTTTGTGTGCTTCCATCACTGTATGTGATGGTAAAAGTTACATTTGCCTGGCCAAAGTCTCCGCCGTCATCAGCGCCATCACCTCCCACCTGGTCGGTGTCGATATCAAAACTGAAGCTGTCTCCAACAGTGAAATCTCCTGGGGTGAATGTGGCTGTTAATTGCGCTGAGTTATCAACAACATTTATCGTGCCACCATCACCTCCCACATCCGTGACGACATTCGGTGCCAAGCTACCACCACCGGCAGAATCAAATTGCGCATTGGCATCACCACCTGCAGCCAGGTTGATCGCAATACTTACAATTGACAAGCTGCTTGGGCCGCTTGAAAAATCAAACTGGAAGGCACCAACGCCACCTTGGGGGATGAATGTAGACGGTGTATCCACTCGAGCAGTAACAAGCGGCGTACTCAACGTATCATCACCGGAAGTACCCTCTATAACAGGAACGTCTCCCACCAAGTCTGAGTCCACACCAGATGTAATTGCTCCGCTACTCACAACCGTCACTGTAATATCATCACTGGTTGAAGCAGTATCGTTATTGCTCGTCTCGCGACTGGTAGCAGTAACAGTTAGTGTTATATCCCCTGTGAATCCCGAAGGCGGCAAAATCTGGATGTTGTTTAGATCCCAGCTTTGCACATCAACACTGGTAGACCCTGCAGAAGCAGTAAAGCTATTACCTGCGTTGTCTGTCAGCTGTGCGCCAACAGGAATATTGCTGATTTCTACACTATCGATTACTTCAGAACCATCAGTATCCGTCAGTGCAGTGGAAATATTCGATATCTCGATAAAGCTGTCTTGGGCACCTGTGTTAATTGCTTGTGGGAAATAGCCTCCATCACTGTTTTGGCCAGCAGCACCATTGCTTACGAAAGTGGAGAACTGGCCACCAGCGGCGGTCAATTCAGCAACGCTGCCGTAGATATTGAAGTTACTGGCGTTGAGCGGCTGCGGAGCACCATCGTCAACAGAAAGGTTCAGTGAAAACTGCCCGGGGCCAGAAACATTTTTTACATAAGCCTCAATTGTGTAATAGCCACTGGCTGGCGCTGTAAATGTCCCACCCTCTATATGGAAACCAACGCCACCAGGGGGTGGTGTGTCGCCGCCATAATTACCAAAAGAGTCACCGGTTGTAGAAAGCAGAGTTTCCCCACCCAACTCGATGCGGATTGAATCGTCACGGTAACCAGTAAACTGGTAAGTCGAACCCGCTTCAAGATAAATCAGGCCAGTAACTGAAAAGGCATCCCCCGTCCCAACTGCAACGGTAGAACCATCAGTTTGAACTGCACCGGAAGTCTGTATCTTTGGTGTGCCGAAACCATTAATCTCACGTGTTTGCGACGTTACCGTTGCGGGGTCATTCTGGCCCTCGATATTGGCCCCTGTACGATCACCATTATTCAAGTTGTCATAAAAACGAACGGTCAAACCGGTAGATGCTGGTGGTGGTATTTCATTCACCGAACCACCGCCGGTCATCACATCAGAATTAAAAGTAATCGTCGGTGCGTCGGCCACAGCAGTGACAGTGCCATTAACTGTGCCTGTATCTGTTCCGCCATTACCATCTGAAACTTCATAGTCGAAGCTAATCGGGCCACTGTAATTGTTAGCCGGAGTAAAGGTCACCTCACCCGCAGCACTGACATTTACGGTACCGTTGGTGACAGCAATGGATTGCGCCGTACCGGGAGTCAGATCAACGCCTGCAATTGATTCGAGGGTCAATGAATCGCCATCAGCATCTGTATCGCCACTTAAGAAATCCAAGGCAGATGTCGTTGTATCCTCGGATATTGTGAATGTGTCGTTATTTGCTACCGGAACGTCGTTGGCGCCAGTGATGGTGATGTCTTGGGTCTGGGTGGTGCCGTCGTCACTGGTGAAAGTAATGGTGTCGGTCAGGGTCTCGCCCGCCGCCAATGCCTGAACCGTGGCGTTGCCGTTGTTCAGGGTGTAGGTCCAATTGCCCGACCCATCCACGGTCACGGTGCCGTAGGTGGCGGTGCTGCTCGCCAGGGTACCTTCGCCGTTGTCGATGTCCGCCACGGTGACGGTGCCACTGGCGGTGTTGTTGCCCGCGTCGTCTTCGGTCACCGCGGTGTCCGCTGCGGTCACGGTGATGGTGGCCGAGTCATTGGTACCAGTAACTGTTATTGTTGCTGTCGCCTCACTACTTTCTCCACCGGCATTGTCTAGCGCTGTGTAATTAAAAGTCACATCACGACTTTCACCAACGGCCAAATCATCAAAATCACTGCCGGGGTCGAAGGTGTAACTACCATCAAGGTTAAATACAAGATTGCCGTTACCAGCACCAACACCGGACGCTAAACTGTATCCTGTGATTACACCATCCACATCCGTAGCTACTGGTACATTGTCATTTAAAACTGTGTTCTCTGAAGTCGTAGATGTGTCATCAGACGCTACAGGTGCATCGTTCGTACCCGTTACGGTAATGGTTATACTCGCTTCATTGCTCTCCGCTCCGTTATTGTCTATAGCAACGTAAGTAAAGGTTACATCACGCGTCGCATCTGGAGCCAAGTCATCAAAGTCACTACCAGGATCAAATGTGAAGGTACCATCGGGATTGAATACCAGTGAGCCCTCTCCGACATCTGTGCGCAAATCGTAGCTGGCTATTGTGCCATCCACATCGGATGCAGTTGGAACACTGCCACTTAAAGCTGCATTTTCAGCTGTTCCAGAATTAGCATTTGATGCAATCGGAGCATCATTGGTACCAGTTACCGTTATTGTTACTGTCGCCTCACTACTTTCTCCACCGGCATTGTCTAGCGCTGTGTAATTAAAAGTCACATCACGACTTTCACCAACGGCCAAATCATCAAAATCACTGCCGGGGTCGAAGGTGTAACTACCATCAAGGTTAAATACAAGATTGCCGTTACCAGCACCAACACCGGACGCTAAACTGTATCCTGTGATTACACCATCCACATCCGTAGCTACTGGTACATTGTCATTTAAAACTGT
>NZ_JATAAF010000042.1 GCF_030341905.1 Porticoccus sp. W117
TTCACCGTCACCACCCCGGCGACACCGGGAACCCCCAATGCGCCTTCCGGTGATCCGGATGGCGCCTACAGCGTCAGCTGGAACAGCACCACCGGTGCCACCAGCTACCAACTGCAACGGCAAACCAACGGCGGCAGCTGGAGCACCATCCACAACGCCAGTGGCACCAGCAAAGCCGAATCCGGCCTGGGCACCGCCACCTATGGGTATCGAGTGCGCGCCTGTAGTGCCGTGGGTTGTTCCGGTTACAGCACCGTGGATGCCACCAACGTGGCCATTGCCCCTGGGGTATCGCCCTCCATCAGCATCTCGCCACAACACACCACCAACAGCACCCACACGGTGAGCTGGGGCGCCTCCACCGGCACCGTGGCCATGTACCGTCTGGAACAACAAAAGGACGGCGGCGGTTGGCTGGAGATATACACCGGCGGTGCCACCAGCCGTGTGGTTAACAACCTGATGACCGGCAGTTATCACTACCGGGTCAGGGCGTGCAATACCCAGGGCAGCTACACCGCCTGCTCCAGCTATCGCACTACCACCAGTGCGGGCTCGGTGGCCACCCCTGGGGTGCCCAGTGGCCTGACTTCGCCAAGCACAGATGGCAATGGCAGTTTTACCGTCAGCTGGAACGCCTCCACCGGTGCCAACACCTACAACCTGCAACAGCGTTTGGGCAGTGGTGCCTGGAGCACCATCCACTCCGGCAGTGCCACCAGCACAGCGGTATCCGGCCTGGGCAACGGCAGTTACCAGTATCAAGTGCAGGCCTGTAATGTCAGTGGCTGCAGCGTGTACAGCAGTGCCGTGACCACCGACGTGGCCATTGCACCGGGTGTGCCGTCCAGCATCAGCGCCAGCCCGGCCACCAGCACCAATGGCAGTCATACGGTCAGCTGGGGCACCGCCAGTGGCACCCTTACCAAATACGACATGGATCGCCGCATCAATGGCGGCAGCTGGATCCACGAACAAGACACCACCAGTCGCACCAAAGCCTATACCAGCCAGGGCAACGGCAGTTACGAATACCGGGTCAGAGCCTGTCACACCGTGGGCAGCAACACCCAATGTTCCGGCTGGCGCACCGCAGCGGCAGTAACCGTCTTACTGCCTCCGGGCACTCCGGGCAGCGCCAGTGTGCCCAGCACCGATGCCGATGGCAGTTACACCGTCAGCTGGACGGCGGGCAGTGGCACCACGGTGGATTACTTGCTGCAAGAACAAATCAACGGCGGCAGCTGGGCAAATGTCACCACCACCGCCAGCACCAGCCACGCCATCACCGGCAAAGGCGACGGCAACTACAGCTATCGGGTCAGAGCCAATAACAGCAGTGGCAGCAGTGGCTGGAGTGCCACCGACACCGTGGCCGTGACTCACATCCCCGGCACCCCCGGTGCCATCAGTGGCCCCACGCAAAGCTACGGTTCTCCCATCACCCTGACCTGGGGCAGTGCATTGGGAGCGGTGAGTAATTACAGCCTGGAACAACGCAAAGACAGCGGTAGCTGGAGCGTGATCGATGCCGGTTCCGACCGTACCCACACCACCGGTAACCTGACCGAAGGCAGCTATGACTATCGGGTGAGGGCGGTGAACAGCTCCGGGGCAGGGGGCTATACCGCGCTGCACAGCGCCACGGTCATTATCCACACACCACCGCCAGCGGCGCCCTCCGCCCATGTAGAACCCACCCCAATCGCGAGCTCTGCCGCCGTTGTTGAAACCGACAGCATCGGCACCATAGCGGGCAGCTTCCGGGTGGACGAATCCGGCAGTGCCACCTACAACATTCCCATTGCCACGGCGGCGGGTACCGCGGGTGTGGCGCCGCAGCTCTCACTCAACTACTCCAGCCAGGGCGGTAATGGCCTGGCGGGTCTGGGCTGGAACATTGGTGGTTTGAGCGGCATCAGCCGCAGTCGTCAAACCTTGCAACAAGACGGCGACCCCATGCCCATCACCTGGGGGCCGGATGATCGCTTCGCTCTGGATGGCCAACGCCTGATCCTGGTGTCTGGCACCTACGGTGCTCCCAACTCCGAGTACCGCACCGAGATTGACAGCTTTGCCACCATCACCGCCATAGGTGGTACCACTGGCCATCCGGATTATTGGGAGGTCAAACGCAAAGACGGCTCCACCTCCTTCTACGGGGATGTGCCTGCGGGGGCTTACACCGACGCCAAACAAAACAACAGCGCCGGCCAAACTCTGACCTGGGCACTGAAAAAGTTCCAGGACAGCGTGGGCAACCCCATCTGGTTCGAATACCACAACGACAGCGATGGCCACCGCATCAGCCAGGTTAAATACGCCTTTGGCAGTGCCAGTGGCCCCAGTGGCTACAACGCCCGAGTGGTCTTTAGCTATGGCCCAAGAAATGACGTCACCAGTGGCTATGTGGCGGGCTATGAATTTACCACCGGTCAACGGCTGACCAGTGTCACCAGCTACAACACCAGCGGCGGTGAAACCGCGCTGCGAACCTACAACCTGGAATACCTGGATCAAGGCAACAGCGGTCAAACTCAACCGACCACGGATGATCTGAGTCGCCTCACCAGCATTGAAGAATGCGTGGGCAACAACTGTTTGCCCGCCACCACCTTTGATTGGTCATTGCCCATCATGGGCATTGCGAGTAATGCCACCAGCACCACCAACATCAGCCCCACCCAAAGTGGCGATGACTACATTGGCGACTACCGCCCGGCGGACATCAATGGCGATGGCCGCATGGATCTGGTGTGGCTGGAAGCGAGCACCAACAACAACGGCAACATTGACCGCCATGCCCTGTACTACGCCTTGGCAAACACCACCGGTGGTCTGGGTTCGCGGATCAAGGCCTACGAAGACTTTCAATTTGCCGGTTCCGCCGGTGGCCCGGACGCGTACAAAATCGAAGTAATCGACTACAACGCCGACGGCCGTATGGACGTGTTGTTGTGGGACAACAACGACCACCAGCCGGGGTATAACAGCGAATGGCGCGTGCACCTGTCCACTCCACAAGGCAGTGGTGGCTGGTTGCTGGCGACAACAGGAATATCCACTGGATTGCCCGCCAACAACGAATTGACGTTTTTGGATGTGAACAGCGATGGGCTGGTGGATGCGGTGCATGACGACACCGTGCACCTGATGGGGCACGATACCAGCCAACAGCCCACCTCCAATCGCTACTACCGCTTTGGTTCGGCGGTCACCATTGATTACCCCCGCGACGCATCGGGCCAGGCTTACTGGTACCAGCCCCGCGATCACTGGGATCCCCATGAAATCCAGGGCTCGCCAACAGACTTTGATGGCGACGGTCGCGTGGACTTTATCGGTAGAGTGTACGGCCACAACTGGTGCACCGAGACGGACATTAACGATGAAGAGATCGATGTTGAATGCGACGAAATCAGCTACCGCCACATCTGGCTGAACAGAGGGTACAACAGCGCCACCAACACAATTGAAACCGAAGCCTTCACAGCGACCACGGTGTCCTCGACAAATGCCAGGGACTACTACGACTTTAACGGCGATGGTGCCATCGATATTTTAACTGGCACTCGGGGTGTGCGGCTCGGCATGGGCGATGGCGGGCAATTTGTCACTATCGACAACCTGGTGGTGCCTTATCCAGCGGAGAACGCCAGCGAAACTGACTTTAACCAGCGCACCGCGAATAATAACGCCCAGCAAATCCAGGTGGTGGACTACAACCGCGACGGCTATCAGGACATTGTCTGGTTCGACTACGAAGCCAACTACCTGAAAGTTCGTTACTGGAATGGCAATGGCTTTGATGCGGCGCAAAATATCAAATACATCAGCGGCAGCAACGACGACCAGAAAAAACAACGCTTCCAGTTTATGGATGTGAACGCCGACGGCATCACCGATGTGGTGCAATTTGACCTGGAATACGGCGCCTCCAACACCTCGAACATCTACCTGTCGACCCAACAAAACGTCTCCGCCAACCGTATCACCAAAGTCACCAACGGCCTGGGTGCGGAAACCGACATCAGCTACGGCACCCTGGCCACCAGTGGTCACTACCAGCGGATCAATGTGGGCACCACTACCCACACCTACGATGGCCCGTGCTTTGTGTACGACCCCTACAACGGCAGCCTGCCGAGCACACCGGGCAGTTGCGGTTACACCTACACCACCGCCAATACCGGCGACTTCTACTCCGTGCTCAACGGTGAATGGGACGTCAACAGCGGCGCTCATACCCTGGGCAAAGACGTTAACGACGACGGTGTTCGCGACCCGGTGCTGGAACTCAATGGCCCCATGTACGTGGTCACCAACGTAGCCAGCTCAGCTCCGGCAGCGGGGGCCAATCCCGGTGCTGTGGACAACACCGCCACCAGCTCCATCAGCTACTACTACGGCGAAGCCAAAGTGCAGGCCATGGGTCGCGGCTTTTTGGGCTTCCAGCGCCTGCGCACCGTGGATGACCAGACCGGTGTCATTACTACCACCAGCTACCGGCAAGACTTCCCGTTTATCGGTTCGCCCTTAAAAACCGAAGTGCACGGCCCGGCGGTGGGCGGCTTGCCCGGCCCCTTGCTGAGCGAATCGGAAAACATCTGGAAACTGAAACACTGGAACGGCAGCAGCCACGTGGAGTGGAACGGCACCTCCATGCCCTCCACTAAACTCTACGCCCCGTACCTGGCCCAGAGTATCGAAAAAACCTACGACCTGCTCAACAACGGCGCGGATCAGGGTACCCACCTGCAAACGGTGACCACCGACAATGTCTACGACGGTTACGGCAATCCCACCACCATTACCGTCACCACGGACGACGAGACCGGCAGCGACCAGTTCGTCAAAACCACCACCAACACCTACGGCACCAGCACCTGGGAACGGGAGATGGGCCGTCTGAGTCGCACCAGTGTGGTGAGCACCCGTTCAGGCACGGTCTCCGATACCGACACCCGCACCAGTGCCTTTACCTACATCACCAGTGGCAGCTTGCAAGGCCTGTTGAGCACCGAAGTGATTGAGCCGGACAACAGCACCTACCGACTCACCACCACCTACCTGTACGACCCCTTTGGCAACAAACTCAGGGCCACCACCAGTGGTGCCGGCGTCACCAGCCGCTACAGCCGCAGCGAATACGACTCACTGGGCCGTTACGTGGAACGCAGCTACAACAGCCTGGAACAACAAACCAGCCAAGTGATTGCCCGCAACAGCTACGGCCAGGTAACCCAAGCCAGAGACCTCAATGGCCTGGACGTCTACAGCGCCTACAGCCCCATGGGCCGCAAATACTTTGAGCGCAGCGACACCGGCGGCTTTAGCAAAACCTACCTGACCGACAATGGCCTGGGGGCCAGTGGCGACCTGTGCCCCAGCGGCACCGTCTACAAAGCCACCAGTGAGAGTGCCGGGGGCGGACAGAGCCAACAGTGCTTCGACCAACTGGGCCGGGCCACAAGGAGCCTGACGCAAAGCTTTAACGGTCGCTGGATCGCCAGTGACGTGGAGTTCGACACCCTGGGTAGAACCAAACGCCAGAGCGAACCCTACTTCCTCACCAACAACGCCGGCGCCATTACCGGCAGTGCGGCCTACTGGACCACCATCGACTACGACATCCTCGGTCGTCCCACCACCACCACCTTGCCGGACAACAGCACCGGCACCGTGCAATACAACGGCTACAGCACCGTTACCATCAACGACCTGGGCCGCCGCAAAGTCGAAACCAAAAACGCCCTCGGGGAAGTGGTCAGCGTCACCGACAACGAACTGGGCAGTGCCGTTGAGACGTCCAGCGTCACCTACGCCTACGACGCCCAGGGCAACATGACGACCATGACCGACTCGGCCAACAACGTCAGCACCATCCAGTACGACTTGCTGGGTCGCAAAACCAGCATGGACGACCCGGACAAAGGCGACTGGACCTACCACTACAACGTCTACGGCGAACTCACCAGCCAAACCGACGCCAATGGCCAGACCAGCACACTCACCTACGACGTGCTGGGCCGGCTGGTCCACCGCGTGGATCGCCGTGCCAACAACAGCGTCGAAAGCGATACCCTCTGGACCTACAACAACGGCACCAGCGGACTGGGCCTGGGTCTGCTCAACAACGTCCAACAAGACAACGACGACAACGGCACCAACGACTACGTCAAAACCGTCACCTACGACAGCTTCGGTCGAGTTACCCACACCGCCACCGCCCTGGGTGCCGGGGGAAGCGATGGCAGCTACATCGAACAAGTGACCTACGACCAGTTTGGCCGCACCTTCCAGACCTTTGACGCGGCCACCAACCCCACCGGTGCCACCGGCTATCAAGGCACCCAAAGCCACTACAACCCATACGGCTACATGGACTGGGTCGGGGATGCCATCAACGACAGCAGCGGCCAGCCCCTCACCACCTACCGCACCATCACCGCCATGGACGCACGGGGCAACGTCACCCACGAAACCCGCGGCGACAACGTCAACATCACCCGTGTCTACGACCCACAAACCGGTCGCATCGACACCATCGATGCCAGCCACCACATCACCGGCGCCGAAGTACAAGACCTGGAATACCAATGGGACACCATCGGTAACCTGCAATGGCGGGATGAAAAATCCGGCAACAAAAACTTGCGGGAAAACTTCCTGTACGACGGCCTCAACCGCCTGACCAGCTACCAGGTGGTGGGCCAGGCCGCGAAAACCGTGCAATACGACGCCCTGGGCAACATCACCTACAAATCCGACGTGGGCACCTACACCTACGGCACTGGCAACAATAACGGGGCAGGGGACGCCGGTGTTCATGCGGTGACCCACATTACCGCGCCGCACGGGGCCAGCTACACCTACGACGACAACGGCAACAACCTCACCGGTGACGGCCGCACCATCGTCTACAGCACCTTCGACAAACCCACCAGCATCAGCAAAGGCAACCACACCACCGCCTTTGAATACGGGCCGGACCGAGCCAGGTACAAGCGGACTGATACCAGTACCCAAGGCACCAAAACCACCCTGTACGTGGGCAACACCGAATGGATCACCCAAACCAACGGCGATAAAGAAATCAAACGCCATCTGGGCGGTGCGTTAATCACCATCAAACTCAACAGCAACGACCAACTGCAAAGCACAGACACGAACTACCAGTACCACGACCACCTGGGCAGCATCGACGTTATCACTGACGACACCGGTGCCATCGTCCAGGAACTGAGCTTTGACGCCTGGGGCGAGAGACGAGACGCCACCGACTGGACAGCGCTGTCACAAAGTGAACTCACCACCTTCGACAGCAGCATCACCACAAGGGGCTTTACGGGCCACGAGATGCTGGATGAAGTGGGTGTGATCCATATGAATGGGCGGATTTACGATGCGAAGATTGCCAGGTTCTTGCAGGCGGATCC
>NZ_JATAAF010000043.1 GCF_030341905.1 Porticoccus sp. W117
TGGTCGGCAGGAACTAGCTCGTCAATGCTGACGAACTCCATAGTGGACTGGGTTTGGGGGCGGTCTTTTAACATGCCCCATTATAAAAAGTCCCCGCACGAGGGCGAGGACTTTGTCAGCAGTCTGAGCCCCTTCCAGGGGCCGTTTTTGTGAATCACTTCTGCCTTGTACAGCCCGTTGATGGTCTCAGCCAGGGCGTTGTCGTAAGAGTCGCCCACGCTGCCAACTGAGGCATTGAAGCCTGCCTCAGCCAGCCGCTCTGTGTAGCGGATAGAGAGGTACTGGCTGCCTCGGTCGCTGTGATGGATGACGCCCTTCGGTTTGCCGCGTAACCACATTGCTTGCTCAAGGGCGTCCAGGATTAAGTCTGTCTGCATATGCTTGAGCACCCGCCAGCCGACGATGTAGCGAGAGTACACATCTACAACAAAGGCCACGTAGACAAAGCCGGACCAAGTGGGCACATAGGTGATGTCAGCCACCCAAAGTTGATTGGGGTGGTCAGCAGTGAACTGACGCTGTACCAGATCCAGCGGCTTGTGGGCAGCCTCGTCCGGTATGGTGGTGATACAGCGTCTGCCGCGCCGTACGCCTTGTAATCCAAGGTGTTTCATCAGTCGTTCAACGGTGCAGCGGGCCGCAGGTATGGACTCACGACCAAGCTGCTTCCAGACCTTGCGGGCACCGTAGTTCCGGTCACTCTCTTCCCACACACGCTGAATCTCGTGGCAAAGCTGCTCATCCCGCAGGACACGCTCACTGCGCTTCTCTGGCTGCTGCTCCAGGGCTTTGCAGCGACGGTAAGTGGAAGGTGCAATCGGCAGCTCCTTGCAGATCGGCTCGACACCGTGTTCGTCGCGGTGCTGGTCAATAAAATCCACCATCACCTGGGTTTGCGGTCGAGCTCCGCCTGGGCGAAAAAAGCGGCGGCCTTCTTCAAAATCTCATTGGCACGCTTGAGTTCGCGGACTTCCCGCTCCAGCTCTTTCATGCGTTTTGACTGATCGCTGGTGACTCCAGGCTTTGCGCCGGTATCAACTTCCATCTTGTTGACCCATGATCGCAAGGTCTCTGGAGTGCAACCAATCTTTGTGGCAATGGACTTTATCGCGGCCCATCGGGAGGAGTGTTCGTGTTCGCTTGTCAGCACCAAGCGTACTGCGCGCTCACGCACTTCGGGTGAATATCCAGGTCGTTTGTTCATTGGCTAATCCTCTCAAGAAAATTAGCCTCCGATCAACCCGGGGCGATTCAAACCGCCGATCCACAGGACGACACCGAAGCGCTCTGGCAGCGGATGATGGTGTTTAATCATGTGGTCTACGAGGTCATCGACGCACTGGAGCAAGAACGGGCCGCCGGTAAACGTACGCCGCTAAACCTGAGCTGGGAGATGTTTACCCACCACCTGCTGCGCAAAAAACCCAAGCTTAAAACCTGTTTCGACAATTTGTTGCGCGATGGCTTTTGGGCGGAACAGGGGGAGTCACAATGACAACTTTCCCCCAACACAAACAGCGGCACCTTAAGGTGCGACAGACCTACCACTCCTATCAACTCCAGCAGCTCTACAAAGATAGAACCCTGGTTGGAGAGATTCATCTCAAGGGGCACTGGCTTACCAAGGCAGGATTTGAGATTGATTCCACCGTCACCGTTCAGGTTGAGCAAGGGCGGTTGGTCGTCACCAAGGCCTAAAAACAACGCCCCGGCAGATTACTGACGGGGCGTTGGGTAGAGTTCTCAGTAAAAAACAGCTAAACCCGGATTCAATTGAGGTCTATCCCCGCTTTGCTCGCTGCTTACTCCCTCATTGCCGAGGCCATCATAACAACCCCAAGGGTAGTCCAAGTTGAAACCTTATTTTTAGGCACTTCGTTTAGCTCAAAATATCCATCAAAATCCTCAACAAAACCAACTATTGAGTCCCAATAAGATGCAATATTCGAATCTTCAATTTCTGTAGAGAAGTACTCATAGTTGTCGAGAAAGTACTCATAAACTAAAACCAAATCTTCCTTTTTTTCAATTGAATAGATCAACTGAAACATCTCTTCAATGAACCCACTTAAATCACTTGAAGATTTTATTTTCTCTATTTTTTCAAAATCAATCATAACCAAAGCACCGATCTGCTACCTTTTACGACCTCTGACTCTCGGCCTACGAGATGTCCCTCTTTTCCCTAGCCTAAATCCTGCTCTTACTTCTGAATCTGCAGCCCAGACTGTTCTAATTTCAACTCCAGCATTTTGAGCTGCCAGTAACCGCCTATTATCTAAGCTATAAATATTTCCGTCTTGGCTCCTATATATTCGAATCGGAGTAATCTGATCAGGAGTTACTTTTTTAGTTTTAAGCGCCCTTGTTAAATTATCAATCGACCCTTTATCTTTATCTGTAAAGGTATCTTTTACGCTTGTCTGGGTAAAGCGAATGGTACTCGAATTCCTAACAGTAACCTTCCGTCCTTCAAGTTCATCCTTCTCAAACGACTCTCCAAGCTCACTGTACCCTATCCGTAAAAGAGAACGTTTTGCACTATTTACAGCGCTGATTCTCTCTTCCGTGTTAGTTGCTTGCCCTAAGTCTTTGTAGAATTGTTTATCAACTTCGAGAATCCTTAAGGCATCTATTACCATTCCCAAGCCTTCGAGGTCACCTCCGCCACCTCTACCAGCTAATTGAATACCATTTGCAGGATCACCATTTGGGAATAACGATGCGGCAGGACGCCAATCATCGCCTACTTTGACAAATAGGGTTTCGCCTTGGAACTTGAACTCATGTTTGCCGGAGTTGTTCTCATTCTGTGCAACAGACGCATTTGCCGTAAACGCAGCTACCGCAAAGCCATTATTCGCCATATGCTTAAATAGCGACCCAAACGCCAGGCGCGAGCCAAAGCCTCTATTAATCCCACGCTGAAGCCCTCTAAAAAAGCTGCGTGCCGCACCACCTCTCAAGGTGATAGTCACATATCCACTAGGATCTGTCGCATTGAGAGGGTTATTCCAGACGTAGCTGTATCGGTTAAGGGATTGAGTATTGAGCGGATCCTGAATAATGGGGTCAGCCTGAAGGAATCGAGCTGCTGTTGCATCGTAAATCCGCCCGTTCATGTGGATGATGCCCACTTCGTCCAGCATTTCGTGCCCGGTAAAGCCTCGGGTGGTGATGCCATGGGCGCCTTTGCCACTGATTGTGCTGTCAAAGAACCCGGCGAGTTCTGTCGCCGTCAGGTCGCTCCAGTTTACGCCGTTTCTGCGCTCCCCCCAAGGGTCGAAGCTCAGTTCTTCAACGATGCTGCCCACGGCGTTGGTGATTACGTCCAGGCTGCCCAGGTGGTCGTAGTGACGGTAGTGGGTGTCTGTGCCGGTCAGTTGTTCGCTGGCGTTCAGGGTCAGGGTAACGATGGCTGCATCGCCAATGTAGCGTTTGATCTCTGTGGTGTTGTCGGCGTTTTCGATGATTTCGACGCTGCCGATGTACCAGGTGGTTTTGTCGATGCCGTTGTTGTTGTCATCGTCGGTGCGTTTGTAACGCATCCGGTCCGGCCCGTATTCAAAGGCGGTGGTGTGGCTGCTGCCTTTTTGAATGGTGATGGGTTTGTCGAAGGTGCTGTAACTCAGCGTTCGTCCATCGCCACTGGTGTTGTTGCCGTTGGCGTCGTAGGAGTAGCTTTGCCCAGCGATGGTGGTGGCCGCGTGGGGCCCCGCGCTGTTTTGGCCGTAGCTGTAGCTGCCCACATCACTTTTGTGGGTGATGTTGCCCAGGGCGTCGTAGCTGACGGTTTTGGTGGCTCCGCCCACGGTGTAGTGGGTCAGGCGGTTGAGGCCGTCGTACTGGAAGGTTTCGCTGAGGTTTTTGCTGCCGGACAGTTCGTTACGGCTGGTGAGATTACCCAGGGTGTCCCACTGGTAGTCCAGTTCCTGGATATTGCCAAGGCTGCCACCGGCACTGGTGCCGTCGATGTCGGTCAGGCGCCCGGTTTGCGGGTCGTAGAAGCGCGCGGTGCGTACGCCGTTGCCGTACAGTTCGGTGGTGATGTTGCCACGGGCGTCCATGGTTTCGACGGTCTGGTAGGCGGTGACTGGGTTGCCGGCGCTGTTGTTTTGCACGCTGCCCACGGACTGCAGGTAGCCGTTGTTGTTGTAGCGGTGTTGCAGGCCCTGATAACCGATGGCGCCGTTGGGGTCGTTGGCCGCATCGAAGGTTTGGAACACCCGGCCGTATTGGTCGTAGGTGATTTCTTCGATGTAGGCGCCGCCCGCCCCGTTGGTTCCCAGGCTGGTGGCGGTGTTGATCACCCGTCCCAGTGGGTCGTAGCTAAGGATTTGAACGTAGTCATTGGTGCCAGTGTTGCCGTTGTCTTGCTGCACGTTGGCCAGTTGGCCCAGGCCGTTGGCCGCGGTGTCATAGACCCAGAGGGTGTCCGCTTCCACGCTGTTGTTGGCCCGACGATCGATACGGCTGGTCATACGGCCCAGCAGGTCGTAGACCATGGCGCTGCTTTGGCCTTTGCCATCGGTCTGGCCGGTGAGTTCGCCAAATTTGTTGTAGGCGTAGCTCCAGTTGCCTTTGTCCGGGTCGTTCATGGCGGTTTTGCGGCCCAGCAGGTCATAACCGATGGTGGTGATATGACTGCCCGGATCGGTCATTTGGGTCATGTTGCCCTGGGCGTCGTAGCGATAGTGGGTGCTGCCATTGAGGTGATCGGTGATTTGCACCGCTTCGCCCAAGGCGTTGCTGCGCTGGGTTTTGCTCTGGTTCAGGTCGTTGGTGAGTGTGGAGCTAAAGCCACTGTAGCTGTGGGTGGTGGTGCTGTTGTCCGGGTGGGTCACCTGCTTGGGCCGACCCAGGATGTCGAAGCTGTTTTGCGTCCAGTAGGCGGTGCTCTGCCCACCGGAGGTGAAGTACGGTTCACTCTGCCGCGCGGTGCGCGCCACGGTGTCGTATTCGATGTCAGAAGCGCTCCAGCGGCCATCAAAGGCTTTTGCCAGGGTACGCACTTCACGGCCCAGTTTGTCGTAGCACACTCTGCTTTCGCCGCCACCAGCAGTTTGCACCAGGCTGACGTATTCCGCATTACTGGGACACTGGGCCATGTCTGCGCTGTTGTCGCTCAAGTAGGTTTTGCTGAAGGCACCCGTGTCTGAGCGTTCGAAGTATTTGCGGCCAAAGGCGCTGTAGGCCATGTAAATACTGGCGCCGTTGATGTCTTCCACTTCGGTGGGCTGGCCGTAGGCGTTGCGGCTGATGACGTCGCTGGTTTTGTGGCCCAACGAGTTGTACATAGCGTCTTCGTAACGACCCAGCGTATCGAACCGGGTTTCGCTGTAGCGGGTTTGACTGCCATCCGTCACTTCAGAACGGGTGCGCTTGCCAAAGACGTTGTAGAGGTGGGTGGTGGTCAGGGTATAGGCGCTATTGTCCGGCTCCACAATCTCGTCTTTGAGCAGGCCTTTGACGCCCAGCTTGCTGTTGTAGGCCGTCGCTGTGGTGCTGGTGTAGTAGCTGTAGCCCAATTTGCGGGTGACGGTGGTCTCGCCAGTGCGCTCGGTTTGTACGGTACTGCTGGTGAGCAGGCCGCGGTATTGACCATAGTTGCTGGCTTCGCCTGAGTAGCTGGCGTTGTCGTAGACGTTGGTGGTAGTGACTTTGTATTGGTGGCCACTGGTGTTCAAGCCGGTGGTGTTGTCCACGGTGGTGGCGATTTGCGTCAGTGGGTTGCCGTAGCCGTCTTCGGTGGTTTCCGTGGTGACGGTTTTGAGCAAACTGCCCTGGGTAGTGGTGGCGCCGCTGGCGTTGTCCACCAGGTCGTAGGTTCTTTGGACGGACTGCGCCAGGTAAGGACGGAAAATGCCCTGGCCATTGTTGAACAAGGTCAGCTGTTGGTACTTGCCGCTGCTAGTGCCCGCCACGCTCGACCAGTCGGTAAGGTGGCCAGTGTGCCCAAGGCTACCCACCGAACCGGGGTTGTTCCAATCCCACACTTTCAGTTTCCAGGTGTTCTCGGTCTCTGACAGCAGGTGGCCTTCTTTACTGCGCACTTCTACTTTTTTGGGGTGACCCTGGAACGGGAAGTCCTGGCGGTACCAGGTGGTGTTTTGAACGCCCGTTGTGGCGTCCACTTGGCGCATTCGGCCAAAGCCCAGAA
>NZ_JATAAF010000044.1 GCF_030341905.1 Porticoccus sp. W117
TTCTGGGCTTTGGCCGAATGCGCCAAGTGGACGCCACAACGGGCGTTCAAAACACCACCTGGTACCGCCAGGACTTCCCGTTCCAGGGTCACCCCCGCAAAGTGGAAGTGCGCAGTAAAGAAGGCCACTTGCTCAGTGAAACCGACAACATCTGGAAACTCAAAGTCTGGGATTGGAATAGCCCGGCGACACCGGGCACTCTGGGCAACAGCGGTCATCTCACCGACTGGTCCAGTGTGGCGAGCAACAGCAGTGGTAAATACCAACAGCTGACCTTGTTCAACAACGGCCAGGGAATCTTTCGTCCTTACCTGGCGCAGTCCGTCCAAAGAACCTACGACCTGGTGGACAACGCCAGCGGCGCCACCACTACCCAGGGCAGTTTGCTCAAAACCGTCACCACGGAAACCACCGAAGACGGCTACGGCAACCCACTGACGCAAATCGCCACCACCGTGGACAACACCACCGGCTTGAACACCAGTGGCCACCAATACAAAGTCACTACCACCAACGTCTACGACAGCGCCAACAGCTACAGTGGCGAGGACAGTGACTACGGCGAGTATCGCGGCCTGCTCACCAGCAGTACCGTACAAACCGAGCGCACCGGCGAGACCACCGTCACCCGCAAACTGGGCTACAACTACTACACCAGCACCACAGCGACGGCCTACAACAGCAAGGGTGGTGTCAAAGGCCTGCTCAAAGACGAGATTGTGGAGCCGGACAATAGCGCCTATACCCTGACCACCACCCACCTCTACAACGTCTTTGGCAAGCGCACCCGTTCTGAAGTGACGGACGGCAGTCAAACCCGCTACAGCGAAACCCGGTTCGATACCCTGGGCCGTTACGAAGAAGCTATGTACAACTCGTTGGGCCACAAAACCAGCGACGTCATCAGCCGCAACGCCTACGGCCAGCCCACCGAAGTGGAAGACATCAACGGCGCCAGTATTTACATGGCCTACAGCGCCTTTGGCCGACAATACTTCGAGCGCAGCGACAGCGGTGCGTTCAGCAAAACCACTCTGAGCGACAACAGCGCAGACATGGCCCAGTGTCCCAGTAATGCGGAATACGTCAGCCTGGTGCAAACCGCCGGTGGCGGCGAAAGCCGAGTGTGCTACGACAAACTGGGCCGTGAAGTGCGTACCCTGGCGAAAGCTTTCGACGGCCGCTGGAGCGCTTCTGATATTGAATACGACACCGTGGCGCGCACCGCGCGGCAGAGTGAACCGTACTTCACCACAGGCCAAGGTAACACCAGCTACTGGACGCAAAACAGCTTCGACATTCTGGGCCGGCCCAAGCAGGTGACCCACCCGGACAACAGCACCACCACCCACAGCTACAGTGGCTTTAGCTCCACACTCACCAACGACCTGAACCAGAGCAAAACCCAGCGCAGCAACGCCTTGGGCGAAGCGGTGCAGATCACCGATCACCTCAATGGCAGCACCCACTACCGCTACGACGCCCAGGGCAACATGACCCAAATGACCGATCCGGGCAGCAACGTCACCACCATCGGTTACGACCTGCTGGGTCGCAAAACAGCCATGAACGACCCGGACAAAGGCAACT
Organism: Porticoccus sp. W117; assembly: GCF_030341905.1. Lineage (GTDB taxonomy): Bacteria > Pseudomonadota > Gammaproteobacteria > Pseudomonadales > Porticoccaceae > SCSIO-12696. The sequence continues at coordinate 1,591 of NZ_JATAAF010000044.1, forward strand.
GGACCTACGCCTACAACAAATTTGGCGAACTCACCGGCCAGACCGATGGCAAAGGCCAAAGCAGCGCCATGGTCTACGACCTGCTGGGCCGCATGACCAGCCGTATCGATCATCGGGCCAACAACAGCGTGGAAGCGGACACCCTCTGGGTCTATGACACCGCGGCCAACGGCCTGGGCCAACTGGCCAACGTGCAGCAAGACAACGGTAACACCGGCACCAACGACTACGTTCAAATCCTTAGCTACGACCCTCTGGGGCGGGTGATCAACACCGCCACCAGCCTGGGAACCAACGGGGTGGGCGGCGCCTACATCGAAGAAATCACCTACGACCAATACGGCCGGGTGTTCCAAACCTTCGATGCGGCCAACGACCCCAACGGCGCCACTGGCTATCAGGGCCTGCAACACCGCTACAACAACAACGGCTACCTGCAGTCCGTGGGCAGCGTGCAAAACAACAGCGCCGGCAACCCAGTCACCGCCTACCAGACCGTCGAAACCATGGACGCCCGTGGCAACATCACCACCGAACTGTACGGCAACGGCGTGCGCACCGCGCACTTCTACGACCCGCAAACCGGGCGCCTGACCGACATCGACGGCACCAGTGCCGGTGGCAGCCTTGGCAATATCCAGGAACTGGACTACCAGTGGGACACCCTGGGTAACCTCACCCGCCGCAACGAACTATCGGGCAGCAAAAACCTCAGCGAAACCTTCCAGTACGACGGCCTCAACCGCCTGACCCACTACACCGTGGGCGGTGCCACCAAAACCGTCAGCTACGACGCCCTGGGCAACATCACCCACAAAAGTGACGTGGGCAACTACAGCTACGGCCAAAACAGCGCCGGGCCCCACGCGGCCACCACCATCGCCGGGCAAACCTACCAATACGACGCCAACGGCAACAACACCAGTGGCGATGGACGAACGCTGACCTACAGCACCTTCGACAAACCCGTCACCATTCAAAAAGGCAGCAGCCACACCACCGCCTTTGAATACGGCCCGGACCGGATGCGCTACAAACGCACCGACGATGACAACAACAACGGCATCGACAAAACCACCTGGTACATCGGCAGCGTCGAAATCATCGAAAACGCCGACAACACCACAGAGATCAAACGCTACGTTGGCGATGCGGCCATCGTCACCCTGACCCTGAACGCCAGCGAACAACTGACCGGCGCAGACACCCACTACCGTCACTACGACCACCTGGGCAGCCTGGACGTGATCACCGACGCCGTGGGCAGCATCGTTGAAGAACTGAGCTTCGACCCTTGGGGGGAGCGCAGAAACGGCGTAAACTGGAGCGACCTGACGGCGACAGAACTCGCCGGGTTCTTTGACAGTACAGTTAGTGGCAAAGGCGCCCATGGCATCACCACCCGAGGCTTTACCGGGCACGAGATGCTGGACGAAGTGGGCATCGTTCACATGAACGGGCGGATTTACGATGCGAAGATTGCCCGATTCCTTCAAGCTGACCCAATAATCCAAGACCCTCTGAATACCCAGAGTCTCAATAGATACTCGTATATCTGGAATAATCCGCTAAACGGGACAGACCCCAGTGGATATAGCCGATTCAGCTTTGAAGGTGAGCGTTACTACAATGCTTTTTTAGGTGAATTTACGGATAGAAATTGCTTCTCTTGTATATCAATCAATGATTTGAGAATGAAAGGGTTGACGCCTGATGGGATGTCAGCAGCTGCGTTTAGTGCCGAAGTTGCAAACCTTTCTCAAGCTGATTTTAATGACCTTGCAGGAAAGTACCAAAATCCGCGAGAGTTACAGCGTTTGGCAGGCGCTGCGGTTCGCATAGTTAAACAGAATGAAATGCTATTTAAACAGTTTGAAAATACGGCAGACAGATTAGGAATATCAGGAAAAAGGAAAGATAAGCTGTATGAGTCGCTCAGGGAGAATGATACATCGATCCTGGGAGACGGTTCTGTCAGACATTTCCTTCGGTCATTCTCATTGGGTAGCGGGATTATAGATAAGTCAAATAGAGCAAATAAATTCCATAGAAATGCTGTAAATATGAAAGTTGATTGGTTTGTTGAGCAATTCCCAGGTTTAACTTCTAACCAAGCTAAGGATGTTATGAAAGCATATATGCCTTTATTAAGTGGTGATATTGATGCTTTACAGGACTTAAATGAAATGCAAAAGGACTTGGCTTTAGAGATTGGCCTGTTAGGCACCGACGCAGATGATCGCGAGCCCAACCTTTCTAAAATATTTAGAGGTCGTTTTTCGGCTGTTAGCTTGTGGGGAGAGGCGGATGTCCATGATTTTGTTGAGGAGCTAGAAGAAGGGTTCGATGATGTTACTCCATCAGGTGTTGGGACTATAAACTCGGCTATGGATAGTAAGGCAGGTGGTTCAGTAATAGATTACATAAAAGGTGTGAAATGAAAAAAACGACATTAGCTTTATTCTTCCTTATCACATTTATATTAGGTTTGACAGCGGGCTCTATGTATTCAGCCAATGAGCTGACAGATTACTACGATGAACAAATTGCCATTGCCCAGATAGGTATAATTTCGGATATTCATTCATATCACCAAGAATTAAAAGGTAGTGGTGATAGCGCAATGATAAAAGCAGTTTGTAGGGAGGTTTTTCGACTCGGTGAGCAAATAAACAAACTGGAGAAAACACCAGTGACATTAGATGTTAAAAGGTACAGTAATCGTGTGATGGCACGATATAAAGATATATGTGATTCTAGTGTTGGCGAGTTATCCGATGCATCTACGTAACAATAGCATGGGCAACTTTTTGCATGCACTTGTAATTTACATCTTACGAAAAGGAACTCTACAAATTTCAAATTATTAGATTGAAACACCTTCCGCTGAAACTGGCCGCAAACTTCGCACCATTGGTCAGCCCAAGATAGCAGAATGGTCACGCTTTCTTAGTGCAGGTGGTCAATAGTGCGTATTGCTGTGGGCAGATGGGCGTAGTGCGTGCAGATGCGGGGGCTATGGAAAATGACCAACCTCGCTATGCGGCACTGACCACTTGTGCTATCAAGGCGTGACCACCGCGATATTCCTAACTGACCACTCTCTCGGTTTTCATTCTCTTTTCATGCTGAATACCTTCGTCGTTTGGGGGCGAGAGTAATTTCTGTGCGACTGAATTTTGTTTTGAGGCTGATATTTAAAGACGGCGGGGAGCATCTATCCAGCTGGAAGGTAGATGTAATGAGAGTGTGTGCTATTTAGATATTCTATGAGGCGCTGCTTCACTTTTAATTAATATACACGCAATGATTATTAAGTAAGCTTTTGCGATCATTCTATTCTATATTTTCCTTCTAAAAAACCTAACTATTTCCATTTAAAAAATCTGCGATAAAAATCTTGGTTTTTTCTTTCATCTCTTAGTGAGTTTGGTTTTCTAATTAAAAAATATGCATTTTTTTAAAAAAAGAAACCGATAAATCGATTTTTTACTTTCCTGCTATTGAAATATGCCAGGTATCTGTGTAAGAGTTTTAAGGCTTTATTATTGTTTGCTAAATCAATAACTTATTATGCATTTAATGATTTTTTAAATGTTCGTTAGCGTGTCAATGTGCAGGAAATAATTTGACACATTTTCGAACGAATGAGTATCCAGCTAAAAATTAGGAGGTGAAAAATGAGTGACTAATGTTTTGATTAGATAGAAAGGAGAGAGGCCTCGAAAAGTATCAGTTTTCGAGGCCTCTGCTGAGAGTGTCGACATAAGTGGGCGACACTCTCAGTATCTCTCCCTATATCCCGTTTGTCAAGACAGGTTCGTTTTTAAAAATTTGGACTTGCGGACAAATTCGTCCTTAAAAAACTGCATTGGAGCTGATGGCTATCAGTGTCAAGGAGCCAGTGCGGCCAAATTGGAACAGGAGAATATTGATGTTTCAAAACATTTATAGAGAGTCATGCAATTTGATTCTCAACACCGACTGCTCGAATCGAGAGATCGCCCGACGATTGGGCGGATCACACAATACCTACGGGAAATACCGTAAACGCCTTCAAAAGCTGGGAATGTCGTGGCAGGAGATCGAAAAGCTGGCCGATAGCCAGATAAAGCTGCTCCTTTTACCTCAAATACCCCACGTATCTGATAAGCCAGAACCGGACTGGCACTATGTGGATAAGTTATTGAATGCCAGCAAATACCAAACCCTGGAGCAATTGCACGAGGAATATGCGGCTTCTCACCAAGAAGATGGCATGAAGTACTCCACTTTCACCAAGCGATATAGGGCGTTCAAGAAAACCCAAGAGCTCTCCATGCGAATTGCCCACTACCCTGGTGAGTGTATCTATGTAGATTACGCCGGTACCCTGATACGGTGGACTCACGCGTAAAAGGGGACGTAACTATTTATCCCTACACCTAAGGCAACTCTGATTAATTCATCGATTAAGCGATAATAACAGCATATCCACAAACCCGAGATACCGATGCGCCAACAATCCCTGACCGATGGCTTTGAAAAACATCGCAAGAAAACCCGTAAAGAGCG
>NZ_JATAAF010000045.1 GCF_030341905.1 Porticoccus sp. W117
AAGAGATTTACAGGCGCCGGCAGGAGACAGTTGAACGCAGCTTCGCTGATGCTAAACAACTACACGGTTATCGATATGCTCGCTACACCAGGCTTAATAGAGTGGCTGGTCAGTGTCTGATGGCTGCAACTGCCCAAAACATCAAGAAAATTGCTCAGATGGCGGCCTGAGCCTCTATTGAGCCCTCTCTACACTCCAAACCCCTTGCTTAGCCTCTGTAAATGCCCCAGTACGGTGTTTGCGAGGCTCAACCTAGATTCGAGAAACTCTCCGGCTTTTGGGTTAGCAATGCCCAGAAACAACAAACCCCAGCAAAAATGCCAGGGTTTGTCAGCGATCTGAGCGGAGCATAGAGCTCCGCTTTTTTAATTCAACCTGTTTTAAGCGAGAAAAACTTAACTAGGATTGGTTTGGGCTATCTCTTGAGCTTCTTCTTTAGCCTTGGTTTTTAACCAACGACCATAGAAAAACATCCCCACTACTGAAGCAAAACCTACTGCTGCCATGATATACCACATAAAAGCGACATTGTGCGTGCTATGCAGCAACTGTGTCAGAGCTTGAGCGGACTCACCCGTGTAGCTGACCAGAGTGTCAAAAGCCTCACCATTCTTAATGGCTTCCACTTGAGACGGCTCCATTCCTCTTTCTACGAGTAACTCTCTGGAAAATTTTTCTTTGGATGCGTACTCACCGTACATCCAGGGACCAATTTTAGCTTCCAGCGTCCAACCAATACCAATAGGCAATTGTGTGAAGCCCAGATACATGGCTTTTTTCTGGGGTGGGGCGATATTGCCGATAAACTCACTACTTTTCGGGCTGGACATCATTTCGCCTACCGAGAACACCAGTATCCCGAAACCGGCGTACCAGCCCCAAGACACATTACCCAGCCAACACAGGGCAGCAGAAGCCAGAAAAGTACCGATCATCATGCTATCAACAGCTCTAAGTCTGGCGGATAGGCCAGCAAACAAGAAGCAGGTGAGCATAATAAGTCCTGCGTTCCAGTTGAGAAGACCCTCGGGCAATATCAGCTTGCCATCATCGGTCATTCCCAGTAAGCGAATGAAGAAGCTATTTTGCGTACCACCTTCTCCGAATAAGGTGGTGACGATTGCAGAAGTGTCCACCCAATCCCTCAAATGCAAGGGAAGAACGTCAAACAGGGCATTGAACATAAACCAGAATGCAGAAAACAGTACCAAGTACCAAATGAGAATAGGGTTGGCTAGTTCTCTCAACGAATCAGTAAACAGTGATTCTTGTTTTATTTCACCACTTTTAACTTTTGCAGAATAAGCAATACGTTCTTCCTTTCCGGGCTCTTTGTAGGCGAGCAGCAGCAGAAAGTTTAGAGAAATAATGGCTGCGCAGGCATAAAACACATAAGCCCAATCCATTTGACGCAACATTGCGGCGACAATGGGGCCAAGGAAGCCACCAATATTGACAGTTTGATAGAAAACACCCCATGCCATGGAGCTGTTTTCGCGGTTGGTAGCTTTTACTAGAGTTCCTTGAATGCCTGGTTTAAAAATACCTGTACCGAAGGCCAACACCACAGCACCAACGCCAAAGCCCCAGGCTGTTGGGAAAAGGGCCATGATCAAATAACCAATAATTTTAAAGACCGTGGACATAAAAATGGTTTCTTTATATCCAAGCCGGTCAGACAGGCCGCCGGTAACAACCGGTACAAAAGTTTGCACCAGCGCCCATATGGCGAGAATCGTACCAAAAGTCGATGCGGTAACCCCAAGGCCTCCATCTGCCTGAGAGTCTGTGGCGTAAAGTGCGGCAACGGCCTTGACCCCGTAATAAGCCAAGCGTTCCACCATCTCCATTCCGCCGACAATCCAGAAAACATAGCTGAGGCTAGCCAATGCCGCGAACGTACCCAGCTGCTTAACATCACTGACCGTGGTGGAGTGATTCTCTTTGTTATAGTCGTAACTCATAAAATATATACCTACCTTTATTATTGCCGCTCAGGTGCGCCCGTGAGTCTGCCTGTCTAATTGGGTAATTGATAGTAGTAAATTTCAACTAATTTGAAGAAAACTGTTCATATTGTTGAACAGTTTGGTGAAGAATTAACCAATTCTTCACTAGAAAAGTGATTTGCTTGCTTGTTGGCAGGGGCCCATATACCCTCATCGGGTCTATTTGGTAGGTTCAATAACAATAATTGCGCTACGCCTTTCAGGCTTGGGCGCATGGAGTGAATTTATAACTATGAATACGATTCAGTCTGAAGACTCCTCGAACTCAGTAGTAAAAACTGGTCACCCCAAAGGCCTCTACGTGTGTTTTATGACCGAGATGTGGGAGCGTTTTTCCTACTATGGGATGAGGGCGCTGCTGATTTTTTACCTTACAAAGCACTTTTTGTTTGGAGATAACAAAGCCTACGCCATATATGGTGCCTACACTTCTATGGTTTATCTGATGCCGGTAATTGGCGGGATTATGGCTGACCGTTATCTAGGGGCGCGCAAAGCCGTAACTTTTGGTGCAATTCTATTGGTACTTGGCCACTTTGGAATGGCTTTTGAAGGACCGACTGCTGTTCAAGGTGCCGATGGTGTAGAGCGACATCCGCTTTACTTACAAATTTTTTACCTATCGTTAGCACTGATTATCACTGGGGTTGGTTTTCTAAAGGCGAATATTTCCACAATAGTTGGCTCACTTTACGAAGAAGATGATCCACGGCGGGATGGTGGTTTTACCATCTTTTATATGGGTATTAATCTCGGCTCATTTATCGCCACTCTGTTGTGCGGATGGTTGGGTGAAACCTATGGCTGGGGCTATGGCTTTGGCCTTGCTGGTATTGGCATGGTGCTAGGTTTAATTATTTTTCTTCGTGGGCAACATACCTTAGACGGCCATGCGGAACCCCCTGAGCCTGAACAACTTAAAAAGTCAGTTTTTGCAGGTATTTCTGTAGAGAGGTTAATTTACATTGGTGGCTTTGCAGCGGTTTTGGTGATCTGGCAACTGGTTCAACACCAGCAGTTAGTTGGCCAGCTGTTGGGTGGCTTCGGCGCTTTGATGGTCTTAGTTATTCTTTGGTTTTCATTTACCAAATGTGATCCGGTTGAGCGAGACCGTATGATGGTAGCTTCTGGGCTCATTGCTTTCTCGGTTTTGTTTTGGGCTCTTTTTGAGCAAGCTGGTTCTTCTCTGAATATTTATACCGATCGATCAGTAGACAGAATGTTATTTGGTTGGGAGATTAAGGCGTCGCAGTTCCAGTCCCTCAATGCCTTGTTTATCATCGCTTTAGCCCCGCTGTTCTCAGCTCTGTGGATACGCCTTGCTGCCAAGGGGCTAGAGCCTTCCACACCAGCCAAATTTGGTTTTGGATTATTCTTTGTGGGGCTGGGCTTCCTTGTGCTTTCATATTTTGGTGCCCCAGGTGAAAGTGGTAAAAGTGCCATGGTTTGGGTAGTTATGATCTACTTGCTGCACACTATAGGAGAGCTTTGCCTATCTCCTGTTGGGTTATCCATGATTACCAAACTGAGTGTTGCCAGAGTGGTTGGTATGATGATGGGGACCTGGTTCCTGGCTTCGGCGGGTGCTAATTTTATCGCCAGCCAAATTGCGAGCCTAACAAGTTCAGATACATCAAGTGGTGAAGCAATCGATGTTGCCCAGGCAACAGCGAATACGCTGGCCGTTTACGCTGATGTGGGTTGGCTTGCGGTAGGCGTTGCTGCGTTTGTGTTTGTGATTACTCCGCTAATGCGAAAAGGGATGCACGGCGTCCACTAAGCTGTTTGTTGTACCGCTCAAAAAAACGCGCCCTTCGAGGCGCGTCAGATCGCTGACAAACCCTGGCATTTTTGCTGGGGTTTGTTGTTTCTGGGCATTGCTAACCCAAAAGCCGGAGAGTTTCTCGAATCTAGGTTGAGCCTCGCAAACACCGTACTGGGGCATTTACAGAGGCTAAGCAAGGGGTTTGGAGTGTAGAGAGGGCTCAATAGAGGCTCAGGCCGCCATCTGAGCAATTTTCTTGATGTTTTGGGCAGTTGCAGCCATCAGACACTGACCAGCCACTCTATTAAGCCTGGTGTAGCGAGCATATCGATAACCGTGTAGTTGTTTAGCATCAGCGAAGCTGCGTTCAACTGTCTCCTGCCGGCGCCTGTAAATCTCTT
>NZ_JATAAF010000046.1 GCF_030341905.1 Porticoccus sp. W117
ATCATGATGGGGATCAAACGCGCTATTGGCTTGGGGTTGCTGGCAACCACTTTTTTTGCTGGCAGTGCCAGTGCGGTGGAATTTGGCAGCAACGACTACGAGGTGTATAGCGGTAACCTCAATAATGACGGCTGCGAAGACATCTACCTCAAAGCCAAAGAGCGTGTGATACTGATCACCGTCGATATTACGACCCCCATCCTGATTCCCCCGGCTGGCAGCAGCTACAAGATTCTCAGTTCGGTAGTTGATAATCAGTGCACATATCCCGATGCCAATGTCCTGGTGGATGAAACCATTGATGTGACCAGCTTGACAGCAGGTGCTTATCAATATGTCAGTGGTGATTTCAATAACGATGGCTTTCAAGATGTTCGTTTAGTTCCCGCTTCTTCATCCAATTCCGCCTTAACTTTGGCCGGTGGCTCCACGCCTAGCTTCATTGGTGAATTTGTTGCGGCTGCACCATCTGTCCATGTAGAACCGACCCCGAGCGCCAGCTCAGCCGAAGTCCTGGAAACAGACAGTGTGGGCACTACAGCAGGCAGCTTTCGGGTGGACGAATCCGGCAGTGCCACTTACAGCATTCCCATTGCCACCGCAGAGGGCACCGCTGGTGTGGCGCCGCAACTTTCCCTCAATTACAACAGTGGTGGGGGTAATGGGGTAGCGGGCCTTGGCTGGAACATCGGTGGTTTAAGCGGCATCAGCCGTAGCCGACAAACCCTGCAACAAGACGGTGTCGCCAAACCCATCAGCTGGGGTGCAAATGACCGCTTCGCCCTGGACGGCCAGCGCCTGATTTTGGTGTCCGGCATCTACGGCGATCCCGATTCCGAATATCGTACGGAGATTGACAGCTTTGCCAAGATCACGGCCAAAGGTGGCACCACTGGCCATCCGGATTATTGGGAGGTCAAGCGCAAAGATGGTTCCATCAGCACCTACGGTTGGGGCGGGAGCAGTGACTCGGAGCAACAGCCTTACAATGCCAATGGTACAACCAGTGGTTATGTGCTCACCTGGGCGCTAAAAGAGTTCCGGGACGTGGCGGACAACCGCATTGTGTACAGTTACCACAATGATCTGGACGGTCACCGCCTGGATAAAGCGCAATACGCCTATGGCGATGCCAATAGCCATAGCTTTTACAACGCTCATGTGTTGTTTGAATACGAAACTCGTACCGACCCTATCAATGGGTACGTAGTAGGCGGTTATCGCACCTACCAAACCCAACGCCTTAATCGAATTCGCTCGTACAATGGTTCTACAGAATTGCGTCGTTACAACTTGACTTACCGTGCCCAGCCCAGTTTTACCACTGAGAGTGGTGCCAGTGTCGATGCGGATCAGATCAGTCGCCTTGAAAGCAGTCAGGAATGTGTCGGCAATCACTGTTTGCCTGCAACTCAGTTTGATTGGTCGGTGCCAGTGTTACCACATATCAGCGACACTGCAGTGGCAGGCGCCAACGGTTCGGCCAGTAACTCGACTCGGCAGGTAGTGCAGCGGGTTGGTGACGTCAATGGAGATGGTCGTGACGACATTGTGTGGACCGAGCGAGATAGTAGTGAGAATCTATGGTTGTATTACGCTCTGTCTAATGGTAGCACTCAGATACCAGCCACTTTCAGTGATAATAGCAGTGCCTATTATGTCGGTGACCGAATCGTTACGACGACACAGATTCCTTACGGCTCGAGTACGACTACTCGCCCACCCAACACAGAGTTGACTCTGCTGGACTACAATGCGGATGGGGTGCAAGACGTATTAATCACCAGTGAGTCTGGGAACCGAGTATTGTTGTCAACACCGTCTTCTGCCGGTGTGTGGTCTTTGTCCGCCACTGCAGTGCCAGAGTTTTCTGGCATTGGGTTGAGGGTATCGCAGGCTGATTTGGACTCAGATGGATTGGGGGATATCGTCTTCCGCGAGTATGGTACCGGGTTACCCAAAGCCCACAAACTGAAGCGCAATCCAGCGAAAACGGATAACTCCTCAGCGGCCTATCATTTTGACGCCAGCTCGGTGGCGTATGGTGATACGGATGGCTGGCTTTATATGTACAACCAAGGCGCGGATTTCAATGGAGATGGCCGCAACGACCTGGTGGTGGCTGAAGAAAAAATACGGGGTTCCTTTGGTAGCACCAGCACCTGTGCTGAATATAACGATGCGGGTTATTGCGAGATATTGCGGGAGACGGCGCCACTAAAGGTGTTCGTGCGTACGGAAGGAGACTATCAACTCTACGCGAATGTGGACTATCGAATCGATCACTGGCTGGATGCCTTATCGAATATCACTCATTCACTGGAGAGCGCTTCGGGAATTGATATCAATGGTGATGGGCTCAGTGATCTGGTATTGCAAGGCTCACTGAATGTTGATTTGTACAGTCCAGAGGATCTCGCTGTAAACCCAAATGCACCCCCCTATGCCTCATACACTTACACGTCAGTACAGGTTTTTATCAACCGCGGCAATGGGGTGTTTGACCGTCTGGCTGAGGGCTATGCGATGTCGGGTGCCAATCCTTACGGCCCACTGATTGATATGAACCGAGACGGCTTTATGGATCTGGTGGTGCTCGGAGAACAAAAATCGTTGACTAGTCACGCGGTCGTGGTTCGCTTTTGGAACCCGTCTACCGAAACCTTTGATGATGGGGTGGAGTTTGGCTTGGACGGCGATTGGGAATCTGGCTATGGACACCTATTTGCCGATATTAACGGCGATGGTGCTCCGGATATCCGTAAAAAAAACCTGCAAGCTGTAGGCAACTCGGATGATCGTTGGGAGTACTACCTCTCTACCAATGGGGCCATCAATCTATTGGCCAACAAAATCACTCAAATTACCAACGGCCTGGGCGCTGAAACCAACATCACCTACCAGACCCTGTCCACCAGTGGCCACTACGAAAAACCTCGGGTCAGCAATGCAGGTGGTGAATACAACCACAGCAGTGTGGCGAGCTTTTACACCGCCCTCAACCAGGACTGGCAGACTGACGCCGGTGCCGATGGTATAGGCCGTCGCCTGATCGATACAGACGGTGATGGCGACGTAGACAGCAATGACATGTTGGCGCCAGTCTTGCCGCTCAATGGCCAGATACCGGTCGTCACCAGCGTGGACCAATCGGCGCCCATCGCCACCGATGCCAACAACGTACACACCACAGAATACTACTACGCCGACGCCAAACTGCAGGCCATGGGTCGTGGTTTTCTGGGCTTTGGCCGAATGCGCCAAGTGGACGCCACAACGGGCGTTCAAAACACCACCTGGTACCGCCAGGACTTCCCGTTCCAGGGTCACCCCAAAAAAGTAGAAGTGCGCAGTAAAGAAGGCCACCTGCTGTCAGAGACCGAGAACACCTGGAAACTGAAAGTGTGGGATTGGAACAACCCCGGTTCGGTGGGTAGCCTTGGGCACACTGGCCACCTTACCGACTGGTCGAGCGTGGCGGGCACTAGCAGCGGCAAGTACCAACAGCTGACCTTGTTCAACAATGGCCAGGGCATTTTCCGTCCTTACCTGGCGCAGTCCGTCCAAAGAACCTACGACCTGGTGGACAACGCCAGCGGCGCCACCACTACCCAGGGCAGTTTGCTCAAAACCGTCACCACGGAAACCACCGAAGACGGCTACGGCAACCCACTGACGCAAATCGCCACCACCGTGGACAACACCACCGGCTTGAACACCAGTGGCCACCAATACAAAGTCACTACCACCAACGTCTACGACA
>NZ_JATAAF010000047.1 GCF_030341905.1 Porticoccus sp. W117
TCATGCTCTTTGATGGCGCGGATGATTTGTTCTTCGGTAAAACGTTTCTTCATTGTGAGTTCTCCATCCCGGTAGGTTAACTGGAAATCTCACCGGGGTCATGGTGCTAATTGCGGGGGAAAGGTCATCGACCTGAAAACTGAACATGGAAAAGCCATTATGGCTCTAATACTATCTGCTCACGCTCAAGGTAAGAGAGTGCATGTCGAAGGTAAAAGTAATTGCGATGTTTGGGGAGATAGAGAGTCTGTTGATTATGTCTTTATTGTCGACTGAGTATTCTTTTTTGTGCTTCAGTGCAGATAGAGCAGCCTTAGTCTGAAAAGTATTCACCAAATCTCGGCATTAAGGCCATTGACCCTATAAATACCATAACTAAGTTAAAAGATTTCTTCTTGTTGTTCCGCAGCTATTGAGTGAATTTTATCTGATGCAGTTGCTCATAAAGGGTATTGAGCCAAATGCGAGATCGAGAGTTCGCCGCTGAACTTGATCTTCATGGGGAGGCTTTGTTGTTATGACACGGCTATATTTCCCATATTACAACCAGCAGGTTAATAATTTCTTACTATGCAACTGAAAGTGAAGTATTAAATATTGTACGGACAAGTGCTGTACAAAAGTAAAAATATTTGATAGTGTAATAGATGAGAGGTTTTATTGATCGAAAGGTAGAAATTATGGCGACCTCAAGAATAGATATGCGAATTGATGAGGCCATCAAGGCGCTTGGCGAGAAGGCCGCAGCCCTTACAGGCAGGCGCAGCTTGACGGAGTATGTCACGCGCCTGATTGAAGAAGATGCAACACGAGTTATTCGTGAGCATGAAGCCATTACGCTTGAAAACAACGTATTTGATCGCTTTATGGCCGCCTGCGAAGCCGCAGAAGCGCCCAATGCCAAATTGCGTGCTGCCCGTGAATTTGCAGAACAGCAAGGTATTCAGTGACCCCATCCGACCTTTTCATTGAGCTGGACAAAGCCCTGCATAGCCGCCAATCCTTTGATTGTGGCAGTGCTGAACTTAATGGCTTTATCCAGCAATACGCTGCACGCCACAGAGCTGCCGGCATTAGTCGCACAATGGTATTGCCGTCCGCAGAGGTTGATGAAACCGGGAAGTCTGATATCTGCTGTTACTACACGCTCTCTCATTCTGAGATCAAGCGCGAAACGCTGCCTGAGCGTGCCGCCAAGAGGCTGCCACATTACCCTATTCCCGTGATGTTGATTGCCCAGCTGGCTGTCCATAACCAGTGCCAGGGGCAAGGATTGGGTAAAGTCGCTCTAATCCGCTCACTTCGCCACTGCCTGGATGTGAATGCACTACTGCCATCATTTGCCGTTATCGTAGATGCACTGGAAGATGGCGTGCAGGAATTCTACAAACAGTATGGATTTCAAGTGCTTTGCGAGCATCAGGGCCGCACCAGGCTCTACCTCTCCATGAAGACCGTTGAGCAGCTATTCGCTTAACCCCTCAACTTATCTCCAAATGACTTGAGTTTGTCACCTTCTTTTGGTTAACTGCCCACCAAATGTCCCATTGATGGGGCGTATGGAAACAATGCTAAGGCATTTCGAATAGGGGAAAGGTTGAACGGAGCCAGCTTCAAGCTGATAAGCGCTATTAGAATCAATAATCATGCGCAAATTAAGCTCTCAATAACATTCAGCTAAACACCATCACGATTGCAGCGTCCTCAGATTTATAGCTGAAGGTAGTTGTGCGGTGCTAACTTCTCTCTGCCGAAATGTCCTCAAACTCACACTTGAGGCTATTGTTGTGGCAAACCTATCAATCTTGCTGAAACCAAAGATATTTATCGCTTTGGGTGCCGTTCTTATGGGCTTGTTAGTTTTTGCTGCCCCTTATTCTCCTTGATATGTGTCTGCAGATTACCCTAATAGTGAAATGTATGAAGAAACTACTTTTAGCCAGTTGCTTTCTATCGATAGCAGGAACAGCAACCTCTGCCCCAGCTTGGTACTAAGGCAAGATAACGAGAATTTGGCACTATGGTAATGATGGTTTCATAGTGACATTCGATTCTGATGATTTGAACGACTGTAAATACAAGTACGCCTACTTTAAACGCTCGGTGATTGGTGACGAGCAAGGAAAAGCTGTATACAGCATGGCTTTGTCTGCTTTTCATACCGGCCAAACCGTCAGTATTGTCATCGATAAGCAGGATCCAGGTGAATATTGCGATGCACTAAGTATGGATATGCGAAAAGCGCCAGCTAACTCAGGTCAATAAAGAGGTTTTTATGCTACCAAATTCAATATCCGCGAAAGCCATTGTTTTTGCATTGACCATCATTTTTTCCAACATCTGTGTGGCAGAAATGGTCGATGTATCTGATGTTGAAATCGTAGAAGTCTATATCAACAGTGCTGGACGAATGCTGATGAAAATTGAGGGTGTGCCAGAATGGCTGGAAATCGGCCACGCGGGAAATCCAGCAGCAGATGCGCTCTACAGCACTGCACTGGCAGCCAAATTGGCAAAGCAGAACATCTGGATTCGCTATTGGACTCAGGGCGATGACTTTTCAACGGTGGGGATCATTAGTGTCCGGTGAATAGCCCTAAATTCTTAATAGCTATAACTTCTTTGCTAAAGACGTTGCTTGCGAGTGTTAAGAAAAGCACGAGCAAAAGCGCCTTAAATAATAAATTTTGAAGTCAGGCAAGCATCTATTGCCTGAAAAACTTTGAATTGGAACTAAATAACACAATCGGGAAGCAATCATGATGGGGATCAAACGCGCTATTGGCTTGGGGTTGCTGGCAACCACTTTTTTTGCTGGCAGTGCCAGTGCGGTGGAATTTGGCAGCAACGACTACGAGGTGTATAGCGGTAACCTCAATAATG
>NZ_JATAAF010000048.1 GCF_030341905.1 Porticoccus sp. W117
GTAAGCGTCCGGTCATCACCCCTTGACCGACTCACTCCAATTATGCGGCAGCAATTCCTCAATCCGGTTGCTCTTCTGTGTTGGCAGTTTCTCCAACACATCTTTCAGATACGCATACGGATCATGGCCATTGAGTTTGGCCGACTGGATCAGACTCATCACATTGGCAGCACGCTGGCCACTGCGAAGTGAACCCGCGAACAGCCAGTTGTTTCGACCCAGCGCCCAAGGCCGGATCTGATTTTCCACCCGATTGTTGTCGATAGGCACTGCTCCATCTTCGCAATAGCGAGTTAATGCTTCCCATCGTTTAAGGCTGTAATCGATAGCTCTGGCTATTCCCGAACCATCGGGTACTTTCTTGCGCTGTAAGATCATCCACTGATGCAAACCATCCAGTATTGGCTGTGATTGTTCTTGCCGAACGCGCTGACGCTCTTTATTGCTCTGCTGCTTGACCTGTTTTTCTATCTGGTAGAGAAGCGCTATCTGCTCCAGAGCATATTCCGCCAGGGTACTTTGATTGGCCGCGTGCAAGTCAAAGAACTTGCGCCGGGCGTGGGCCATGCAACCAATTTCTGTGACGCTGTCTCGGAAGCTGGCCTTATAGCCACTGTAGTCGTCACAGACCAGCTTGCCCTGCCAGGTTTGCAGGAACTTCCGGGCGTGCTCTCCCGAGCGATTCGGAGCAAAGTCGTAGACCACTGCATTGAGTGTTGAGAACGGTGTACTGGTATACGCCCAGACGTAGGCTTTATGAGTTTTCTTTTTCCCTGGGGCCAGCATCGCTACCGGGGTTTCATCCGCATGAAGTACCGGTTGTTGGTGCAGCGCACCGCGCATAGCATCCACCAATGGCTGCAGTGCCACACCACAACGGCCCACCCAGTCCGCCAGTGTAGAGCGAGCAATGTCGACACCCGCCCGCGCAAAGATTTTTTCCTGTCGATACAGCGGTAGATGGTCGCTGTACTTGGCAACCAACACCTGCGCCAGCAAACCAGAAGTGGGGATGCCTTTGTCGATCACCTGGGGAGGGACGGGTGCCTGAGTTAAGGTTTCGCAGGCGTCACAGACCCACTTGCCGCGAACGTGGCGCTCAACCGTAAAGGTACCGGGGATGTAATCGAGCTTTTCGCTTACGTCCTCACCAATACGTTTGAGCTGGCAACCACAGTCGCACTGCGTGTTCGTCGGCTCATGCTTGATAGTGGTTCGTGGCAACTCAGGGGGCAACGGCGCCCGTTTGGGGTGACGTTTTTCCGGTGCCTTGGGCTGCAACTGTTGTTCGTGCCGGGACAGCTGCTCTTCGATGGCCGCAATGTCTTCATTGACCAGCTCGTCCAGCAAACTGCGTTGTTGCGGATTCAACGTTTCACTGGTGCGGGCAAACTTGTGTCGTTTGAGGATTGCCATCTCGTGCTTGAGCTTGCTGTTTTCCAACGAGATGGTCTGGATGGTTTGATCTTTTTGCTGAGACTCAGTCTGCATCTGCTGAGCCTCAACCTGCATCTGCTGAACCTCACCCTGCATCTGCAGCACCAATGCGCGCAGCTGGTCTTTGGAAAGAGCATTGAGGTTCGGCGTGTGGGTCATGGGTGCCACTGTGCCTGAACACGAACCGCCTGACGAGTACCAGATCCGGTTATTGCGTAAGACGCAGGGCAATGCGTGGTATCAGAGAACAGCGATGCCTTGATTGGAATCTATCTGATGCCAGGGCAAGCCAACTACCAGCGCTTGCAGCTGTTCGGTGGACAGCTCCAATGGGTGCTGTTGCCAGGTGCGGGCAGGAATAAAGCGCCCTCTGTGCAATCGGCGCGCCGCCAGCCACAGGCCGAAGCCGTCATGAACCAGAACCTTCATGCGATTGGCGCGTTTGTTTAAAAAGACATACGCCTGATGTGGTTGAGCCACGCCAAACACTTTGATCACGCGAGCCAAACAAGTGTCTGGCCCCGCGCGCATATCCAATGGTTCGGTGGCCAACCAGATGCGATCGATACGGATCATGACTGTAGCGCCTTGAGCCAAGGCACGGCCTGGTGGATGTGTGCTATTGGCCAATGAATCGACAGGTTGTTGATCTCAATGCGCACACACTGATCGGCAGTAAGTGGTGCAGATACAGGGATTGGTAAGAAGTCTGTCGATGGGCTTGATGCAGTACTGGATGATTTGCCCGCACCCCGTATCCACTTGTGCACCAGGTTGGCATTCAGACCGTGCTGGCGAGCTATAGCTGCCACAGAAGCGTCAGGCTGTTTGCACAGTGCTACAACCTTTGCTCGAAACTCTGGCGTAAAGCGCCTGCGACGCTTGGTATTGGTTGAGGCCGGGAATGAGAGTGAGGTGCCGCTTAATGTATCCATAATAGGTGTCCACTTAATAATAGGTGGACACCATCATTATGCGTTCAGAACCGGATCGGTAGATGTGTTGGCCGGACGCTTAC
>NZ_JATAAF010000049.1 GCF_030341905.1 Porticoccus sp. W117
CCACCTTCGACAGCAGCATCACCACAAGGGGCTTTACGGGCCACGAGATGCTGGATGAAGTGGGTGTGATCCATATGAATGGGCGGATTTACGATGCGAAGATTGCCAGGTTCTTGCAGGCGGATCCGTTCATACAAGATCCGACATACAGTCAATCTCTGAACCGTTATAGCTATACATTCAATAACCCCTTAAATGCGACTGATCCGAGTGGGTTTATATCACTCACAAATATTCTAGATGCGATAGTAACGATTGTTGCAGTGGTAGCGAATTATTTTGTTCCGGGATCAGGGGCTGCGATTCTGCAATGGTGGGCTGGTGTGAGACCCTATGTTGAGGCTGCAGAAGCTGCGTATCATGCTTATAGTGCTTATGGCGCATACCAAGATGGAAATTTATTTAGCGCCGCGTTTCATGCTTTTTCGGCATACGATATAGGAGTTAATGGTGTTGCTATAAACGAAGATATAGCTGATATTCAGAAAATTATTATAGATCAAAGTAAGGCAGGTACGACAAGCGCGCTAACAGGCTTTAAATTTACGAATGGAGCGCTCACGAATTCGTTTGAAGCGGCTATTGAGGAAGGAGGAGAGGTTGCTCGAGAAGCGGGTAATCCATGGCTCGGTATTATTCCTTGGGGGAAACTGGCAGAAGTAGCTGATGAAATAAGAGCTAAGGACGCGACGGTTAAACTCTCAGTTTTTATTGAGTTACCAGATCCTAATTCTCCATCTAAACTTGGTCGAAAAGGACTTGATGGTCATACTGGAATATCTATAGGAGATAGCTTCTTTGACTTCGGTCCACAAATAGGCGAGGGTGCAAATATAGACGGATCCCCTGGCAGGCCATGGTGGGATAGTTTTGCAAATCCTAGAACGGGTGATGCTAGTAGGCAAGATGTTGAAGATTTTATTGCTGCCAGTGGTAAAAAAGTAGCTGTATTCACCAAGATTGTATCTATGTCTGAGACGATTCAAGTTCGTAAATACTGGCAAGAACTATATAAGAATCCCGGTAAATACCATTTTGCTGGAAGACAATGTACTACAGCGGCGTGTGCAAGTTTGAATGCAGGAGGATTTGGCGAGTTTTTATCTATAACCCCTGGTCACTTAGCAGATACGCTTAGGTCGGAGCAATATAAAAACGCTGGGTGGTTTGAAGAGTGAAGATAAATAATTTGCTTTTGGCGCTTATATGCTGTTGTTCTCTAGGGTGCAGTGATGTCGATGATTCTGAAAAAGAAGTGCATACACAACCTGTGTATTGGCCGGGTGAGCCTGAGTATATAAAAAAGGTTAAGGAATTTAGTATATCTCCTGAAGAGGCTCATGATATGTTGCTGCAGAGAACAACAGAACATAGACATCGTTTTTTTGACAAGAATCCGATCTTGATCGTCGGGGATGATTACTTTTTTTGCGAGCCTAGAAAGTTTGAGATTCCTTTAACGGGGTTTTATATAAACGGTAACGATGGTAGTGCTGAATATAGAACATCAAATGATGTGATATCTAAAGATCAAAAATTAATATCATTTGATAAATTTTTGGACTATCAAAACATTAACCTGAATCCGTGATGAGAAGGGGATGCATTTATTTATGAAAAATCCCCCTGATTTATAACTGAGAAACCCCCACCCAACGCCCCGCCAGGATCTGCCGGGGCGTTATTTTTAGTTGGTTGTTTGCAGGGGATTATCCACCCATCTGAATCAGCCGTTCCCTGAGCCGTTGCTGCCGCTGTTTGATAATCGAAAGCACCTGCCCCAGTCCAACCAGGCTGTGCGGCGGCAGCTCAAACCGGCTGACCATGAAAAGGGGACAGATTTATTTTTTGAAAAGTCGCCCTGATTTATAACTGAGAAAACACCACCCAGAGCCCCGCCATTGATCTGCCGGGGCGTTATTTTTGATCGGTTGCTGGCAGGGGATTAGCCG
>NZ_JATAAF010000005.1 GCF_030341905.1 Porticoccus sp. W117
GTTGAGGCCGGGAATGAGAGTGAGGTGCCGCTTAATGTATCCATAATAGGTGTCCACTTAATAATAGGTGGACACCATCATTATGCGTTCAGAACCGGATCGGTAGATGTGTTGGCCGGACGCTTACCATTGAGTTCCATTTTTACAGGCATAACAAACCCCTGCCCTGTTGTGGGCATTTCATTTATCTTTAGAACCTTCCAGCGGCTTTTTTAACGAGAAAGCGATTAACGCAAAAACGAAAAAGCCCCGGCATGACCAGCCAGGGCTTTATAGAAAGCGGTTTTCGGGTTGGAAGGTGTTTTGAATAACCTTCCAGGCATCAGCACTTAAAAGGTTAGTTTTTATTTTTCCGAATTGTTGATTGGTACATTTAAGTGCTCCTCATTTGGGTGGCTGCTTGGCAGCGGGTTTTGAGTGGTGGGGATGATAGCGAGTTTTATAATTGTGTCAAGCGGCGGAATAACGTCTGCCTTCGGCCAATTTCGGACCTAAACATTTTATGTTTTAACTTCGAATACCGACTTACCTAAAGATTGATCTTATGTTCAATATATTCGTTATCCTGTTTTATTTTTTCATATTCACTTTCAGAGTCAACCTGCCTCATCCAGCGCATAGGCTCACCAGCCAATAACATTTGCGTTGACTTTAATCTTTCTGAAATCTGTTGCTCTCCTAGTGCTTTTTGGCCTGTTTTATCAGGAAATATAACCAACTTTCCTCCATGTATTACTGCCATGGGTGCGACATGTTCGTGAGCCTTTGATATGTTAACTCCATAGAACTTAGCTTTTATCTGTTTGCCTTCTTCTCCTTCAATGTCTTCGTAGAGAGATTTGTGGCTATACGAAGGAAAAAGTACAAGTCTATCAACGACGAAACAGCAAGGATAAGATGCGCCAAGATATTCAATTATGCCAACTCCCACTCTTGGCTCTATTTTCTTGTTTTCGGGAAAATTTGCTAAAAAACATGCTGGCATTATTTCTTCATTCGGATTCAATATTTGCTTACGAATTATGTCCAGATGCGACTGAAACGCCCACGAATAACCCAGTTGCTTAAACCACGCTAAATAGGCCGCTGTGAGGTATCCAACCTTAACGTGATGCTCATTCTTTAGCAGCGGCACCTCGAAACTCATCGTCAAACTATCTGAGTAATTTATTGAATCAATTACTCCTGGAGGATTTCTGTCCTCATACATCAAAACCTGTATATTACTGTCGGTTGATTGTTCTACATCTGCTCTAACTCTGACACCATTTATTTCTATGTATTTAGGTTGTGTTTTTGTTGAAAATAGATTTTTCTCCACTTCATCTTTGAATAGAAAGTCGAGGTACTCACCAAACCACTTATCCTGATTTGAGCCAAACTTGCTGTTACATGGTCTGCATAGCAGTGTAAGTTCTTTCCCTCCCACAGAATCAGGAACGATATGAGCATCAGTAATTTTTTTAGCATTAAGCTCGATTGTTTTTAGACACGTAGGGCAAATGAAGATGTTCTTATATTTTCTATCAAATTTAGATAAATCGCGGGCAAGTTTATGAGCGATTTTCATTCTTTTTTTCATAAAGATTTACTCACAGAACTGATTCTATAGATAACTGCCCATTCAAACATGTGTCTAGAGGGGGCACTAAAAGGTGCTCTACATTTTCTTAAAATTAAACCCAATGTCCGAAATGGGTCAAAAACAGACATTCTATTCAAAAGAGTATTCTTAGCCGACAAGAAACAAACTAGAAAGGAAACCCTGAATACTCCCTGCCGCACATCCTGCCAGCTATATAGACGCTATAGTGCTTTATTTACTACCTGATGTGAACAGGTCGAATCGGCTTGAAGATAAGTGGTTTCTGATGGAGATTGCCGCGCCGTTTCGCGGCTCGCAATGACGGGATTATGCTCGCTAGTAGATACTATCTTCCCAAGAAATATCCATACTCTTCAAAGCCACCAAATACTCCCCCTTACCGATAAACCCAACACAGGGATAGGCTCCTGTCTGATTCAGTTCCCCTCGCGCTAATTTGCTACACAGCAGTATGGCTGGCATACAGGGTATATAAGGTCCATCACCACTTTTGGCAGTAAGTTCAAACTCAATGGTTTTGGGATTGCTATTTTTCCCCCTGCCAGAAAGCTGCATATAAAAGCCACTGTTGGCACTACCCAGGCGGTCAAACAAAAAGGAAGTTTTTAGTAGTAAGCCTGCGGATTTTTTCAAGTTTCGGATTAGTCCAATTCTCACCAGAAAGGAAAGCACCCATAGAGTGATATGAATAAAAGGCAATTCCAGCCCGGCATAGAAGCTAATGGTTTTCAGGCTTGGGTAACGTTTGGGAAACAGCGCCAGATCTGGCACATTACAGTTGCCCAGCAAGCGCCAGCCCAGTTTTTTAAATCGCTTGCGCTTTAGGCCTTGCCAGCCATAGACAGAATGCTCTCTGCCTTCTATCCGTGTAGTAAACGGTTTGCCCGTATAGCTAAGTATGGCCGCTGTGGTGGCCAAGCCGCGGGTAGTTTTTTGGGCGGTGGTGATGCCGTAATCTAGCGATTCCATTTCGCTGAACTCATCCTGATAGTGATCCACCAGTGCCGAGGTTAAGCAGGGAACAGAGCTGGCACCACTGATTACGGTTACTCCGGCGGCTTTTGCCTGAGCGTCGAGTGCGTCAATGCCCGCTACAAATTCTCGACCATCCGCCAAGTCGATATAGTGTGCGCCACACTGGATGCAAGCTTTCGCCACATCGTAGCCCTGCCCCTGAAACGGGCCGGAGGTATGAATCACGATATCTGGCTTTATTGCCTGTAATGACTTCCCGAGGTTTTGGTGAATATCCAGGGCTATTGCTTCTGGCCGATTGGCCGCTTCCATGTCGGCAATCAATGCCTGGGCTTTTGCCAGCGAGCGACCGGCAATCATCAATTGCAGGTTGGCATCGGTAGCCAGGCGTTTAGCGATAAAGCGGCCGAAGTTTCCGTAACCGCCGATGATAATCACCCGCTTCAATTCGCCACCTCAAACGTTCCTTTGTACTCATACACTTTGCCCCACCATGGGTGGTGAATATGAGTTTCCATTTCGAAATGGTTGTCGTCTATAGCACGCTCTTCGGCGTAGCCTTTGCCCATAAACCAATGCAGAGGGATTGGCATAAGCCAGCCGAATAGACGCAGTACATAACCACTGTGGGCAAGAATTACCTTTTCGCCGTCCCAGCTGTATTTGGATTTCCAGCCCAATCCAAACGCCATTAGTTCCACGACTTCGCCATCGTTTAGTGGCAACATTTTTGAATGGAAAATATAGGGCTTGTCAGCCGTGAAATAGAATTTGCGGTAAAAGTGAAATGCCTTGCTGTTTATCTCGCTTTGAAACTCTACGGTTGTCCTGACGTTTTGCGCGTTGCGGGTGGGGATTTGCCCCATCAGGCGCATTAGCGGCGCCAGCCAAATTAGTGGCGCTTTGCACATTACGTCCAGAGTGCCGCGTACGAGGTATTTGTCATTTGTGTAGGGGCGGTTGCGATAATGCTTATGCATGATTAGCGGCAGTTGATCCCAGCTATCACCAAAAATGGACTGAAAAATAGGTTGTTCTTTTAACTGCAAATTATCGATACGCCCCGCCCCTTTGCGATTGATCAGCCAGTTGCGTACAGCACGCATTGGCGGGTATAAAAATTTGGCTAAGCCATCTGACCAAAACAGGCTTTTACAAAATGCCATAAACGGATTTTTGGTTTCGCCATGGCGGGCCATAAATTTGAGAGCATCTTTGCCATGGTAAAAACGACCATCGGCGTAGATCACCATACCTTCATCCAAATCAAATCCTTTCTTTGTAATTGCTTGTAGCAGAGGATGTTCTTTTTCTTCGCGAGCATTTAATAAATGCAAAGCGCCGAATTTTTCTTTGATACGCAGAGCCTGGGCAGCCTGACTGCAAATTGGGCACTCGCCGTCGTAGATAAACCAAACGCCTTCTGTGTAAAACTCGTTCATATTGGTTTGGCAACCATCAGGTAAAACACTGCCATCAAACCTATAAAGCCTGGCCAACCCAACGCACACCACAGTTTAAATAGCCGATAATAACGCTGGGGAAGTTGTTCCTCTGTTTCTATGGCTACGGCCACCATTCGTTTCAGTTGTATTTGAATCCAAACTACCGGTAACCAGCACAAGCCGACCAGAATATAAATAATGTAGGTGGTGGTTAACCAGAAATCGTTCCAGTTATAGCCCACCAGATAGATCAGTGCGATTCCAGATAACGGCTGAATAATCACTGCTGGCAGGGTGAACAAGCAGTCGGCCAGTACGGTATTTTTAGCGGCGTAGAATTTTTCGTGAAGGTTGTTTGTTCGCATTGAGCGAAACATAAAAAAGGCGATGCCGATGCCGGTACCAAAAAGAATCGTGGAGCTTAGGATATGGAGGGTTTTTACAACCAAATAGATATTCACAAAGTGCGTCCTGCAGATTGATTGGCAAAGAGTTTATTCGCTGTGTTCAGGATGACAACATTAGGTGAATGGACCCCCGCCTTCGCGGGGGTGACGGCGAGGTATTTAAATCCCCTGATAAACAATCCCCACCCAAACATCCGCTTTTAAAAACCCGACATTCCACACCGCATCCAGATCCGCTGTGGGTTTGGCAGCAACGGTTTGTTCTTCGGTTTTGCCCTGGTCTTTCAGGGCTTTAATGCGCTTGTAAGCAATGGCCAACATATCCCGATATTTCTGCAATTCCGCTTTATTGGAAAGCGGGCCGTGGCCAGGAATAATTTGTGTATTGTCGTCGCTGTGGGCGAGAATTTTATCTACCGCTTTGATCATGCCAGCGATGGAGCCGCCGCTGTCCGGGTCGATAAAGGGGTACATGCCGGCGAAGTACAGGTCGCCAGCGTGGATGACGTTAGCGTTGTTGAATACGGCAAAGCTGTCACCGTCGGTGTGGGCATTGCCGACATGTATTACGCTGACTTCGTCGTTGTTCCAGTGCAAGGTCATGGTGTGGGAGAAGGTCACCACCGGCAGTGCCGCTTTCGGTTGCGGCGGCGACTTCATATTAAAGGCCTTGATGAACTGCTCTGTGGTCAGGCGCTTGCGAACGTTGTCGTGGGCGACGATCACACTGCCCGCATTGCCAAAATGTTCGTTGCCGCCGGTATGGTCGCCGTGCCAATGGGTATTCAGCAAAAATTTGGGTGTATCACCACCAACCTCTTTAATAGCCGCAGCAATGCGATCCGCCAGGGGGGCGAATTGGTCGTCGATCAGAAATGTGCCATCTTCCCCTACCGACACCCCCAAGTTGCCACCGGCGCCTTTCAGCATGTAGATACCGTCGGCGACTTTGGTGCTTTCCACTTTTACGTTGGCAAATTGATCATGGTTGTGAGCCACAGCAAGGCTGGATGCCAATAGCACAGCCGCTGCGAGTATGGTTTTTTTCATGGTGTTCCCTCCGGTTTTTAACAAAAAGTCACTGGATCGCCGCGCTACGCTCGCGATGACGCTACCGTATCTATTCCTGGTAGCTGGAAAGTAGCAGTTTCATCATTTCCTGGGCGGCGCGTTCGGCGATGATTTTGATTTCCTCTGTACCAGTGGCGTCTGCCATTTCGTAGGTGATGGCGGTGATTCCATAGTTTTCATGCACGTAGTTGCGCGAAGTAGGCAAGCCGGGGTTGTGGCCGTCCTTCCGCTCCATCACAAAGCCGGGAATGCGTTTTAAAAGTGCCGCCAGCCACTGTTCGGTAAACCCCTGGGGGAAGTTCTTTTTGTCGTCCGGCTGGGTGTAGAAGATATTTTTGTGGGTGGAGTGGAAGTCCAGAAACAGGTAGAGGGCGTCGCCATCTTCCCCTTTAAAACGTGTCAATTCGTCGCGCATTAATTGGGTTTCTTTTTGGGTGAATGGGCCCCAGTCTCGGTTCAGGTCGATGCCGCCAGTGCCGTGGCGCCAGTGGCCGTGCTGCACCCCGTCCGGGTTCATGTTGGGCACCACCACCAGGTTGAATTTTTCGCGGAACTGTTTGGCCAGTTCCGTATCGCCAAATACCTCCTCCACAAACGGCATCAGCGCCAAGGCACCGGTAACTTCCGGGGGGTGTTGCCGGCCAACAATCACCACATAGCCCGGTCGTTTGGCGCTGTTGGTTTCCAATTTATAAATGGGGCGGCCTTCCGCGGAATTGCCCAGCAGGCGTTTTTCCACAAAGTCGTGCTGGGCGACTTTGTCTTCCCAGTCGTGGTGGTCCTGGTTGCTGAGTATTTGCTGGCCGGCGACCCACAACGGTTGCGGGCCCACCTTGAGATTGAATTTGACGGTTTTGTCGTCGTACAGCAGCTGGTAGTTTTTCTCCGACATCAGTGCCCAGGTATTGCCGTCGCTGCTTACTTTGGGGGCGTAGCGGTGGGTACTGTAGTCGTAGTTCATGTACAGGCGAATGCTGCGTTTTTTCTCCGCGTAGATTTTAAAGGCGTACCAGGCAGAGTCATTGACCGGGCGATTCTCCGGTTTGATGTTGATGCTGTACTGGTTTTTGCCGATTTGTGAACACTCACTGACCCGGCCCATTGGAATGTCGCTGTCAATGCGCAAATCACCAAAAGCGCAGGTGGGGGTCAGGTTGACGACTTTGCTGTCGTGAGCCCACAGTGGGGCAGAAAGCAGCAATATCAGCAGCGCCCCCATTGTTTTATGTGTGTTGTTCATTGGAGCGCTCCTGATTGGCGATTAGCCCTGTTTAATTTTATTGATGAACTGGTTGGCCTGATCGATGGACTGCTGCATCTGGTAGATCAACCGCCCCACATCGGCGTCGATGGTTTTCAGCTCCCCTTTCAGGGAATCGATGGCGCGGGCGTTTAGATTGTGTTTCAGATATAACGTTTGATCCCGCAATGTGTTGAGTACCGGGGCGACACTTTTCTCTGCACGGCGCATGGTGCTTAGCAGCCTTTTGTACTGGGCGCGGGTGTCGCGCAATTTGCTGGCACTGTCTCGGCGCAATCGGTCGCTGGTGTAGCTTTCCAGTTCTTCTTGCCACTCGTCGAACAGGTCTTCGGCGACGTCTTCCACACCGTCGATGCGGGCGGTGATTTTAGCGGCGGCGGCTTCGCTGTCTTCAAATTCGCCTTTCAGCTGGTTGTAGAGCTTTTCCAGGTTGCCGCCATCGAAATTCACTACGGAGCGGTATTTTTCCAGGGCATCCTGAAATTGTTCCTGAGTATCTTCCTGGGCTTCCTGGGTGTCTTCAATACGGTCCACCAGAATGTCACGCTTGTGCACGCCGACTTTTTCCCAGGCACTGTAGTAGGCGCTTTCGCAGCCGGCAAGCAGGGTGAGCCCGGCGGCCAGTGTCAGTGCTCTTAACATATGACTATCTCCTTCAATCCTGAATCAGTCAGTAAATACTCGGTTTGCCCTCCGGGCATTGTTTGAAGCGTTTGTATTCCCACTGGTATTGCTGGGGTGCCCGATTAACCGCGGCTTCAATACTGCGGTTGAGGGCGGCCAGCGCTTCCGTTTGGTCTTCGCTGTAAATCGCCGGGTCTGGCTCCATATAGTAGACGTCAAAACCACCGGGCACCCGCAGAATAAAGTGCACTATGGCCTGTGCCCCGGAGCGCTGCAACAGTTTGTTGAGCAGCGTCATGGTCAACGCGCGGCGGCCAAAGAAGGGCGCGAACTCGCCACTGGCAAGGTCTGGCTCCTGATCCGGCAACACGCAGCTGGTACCTCCGGCGCGCAGTTTCTTGATCAGCGCCATTACACCGCGCTTGTCGGTGGGCACCATGTCCCCACCCAGGCGGCTGCGGGATTCCTTCAAGATGGCATCAAACTCCGCAAAGCGCGCTGGTTCGTACATAGCCGTCATATGGGTTTGTTGGCCAATCACCGTGCCGATGACTTCCCAATTGCCCAGGTGCGGAGTAACCAGCAGAATGCCGCGCTCATCTGCCAGTGCGCGATCCAGCAATTCCTGATTGTGGGTTTGCTTCACTTTTTTCGCCACCCACTCCGGGGGGCGCTGCAGTATCAAGGGGATTTCGAAACAGGTTTTGCCAAACTCAATGACACTGTGGCGGGCGAGCTTCTGCTGTTCACCCTCGCTCAGTTGGGGCATGCAATGCTGGATGTTGGCAAGGGTAATTCTGGCCTCGCGGGATTTGCTCAGCCACATAACTCGGCCAAGCAGAGCGCCCAAACAACGCACAGCGCCGAGAGGCAACCGGCCAACAGCCTTGAAAAGTACCATTGCAATTTTTGTTTT
Source organism: Porticoccus sp. W117 (assembly GCF_030341905.1). Classification (GTDB taxonomy): domain Bacteria; phylum Pseudomonadota; class Gammaproteobacteria; order Pseudomonadales; family Porticoccaceae; genus SCSIO-12696. Next base: position 8,306 of record NZ_JATAAF010000005.1, read on the forward strand.
CATACGTCGCTTTCGCCGGGCTTGCTGAAGGCCATGAGCTTACCGGAAAACAGGCCTTCACCCCAGCCTGTACAGGCGCCTCTGGCAATTTCCCGCCCACCCTTACTTCCGCCACCGCTGGCCCGTATAATGGCCGCCTTTTGGCAATGCGGAATCAGGTATTCACCGTGGCAGACAGCAGTACTTTCCCCGACACATTCCAGGGCTTGATCAGCGCCCTGCAAGATTACTGGAGCGCCCAGGGCTGCGTGGTAATGCAGCCGCTGGATATGGAGGTGGGTGCCGGCACCTTTCACCCCGCTACTTTCTTGCGCTCTGTGGGCCCGGAATCCTGGAATGCCGCCTACGTGCAGGCCAGCCGCCGCCCCACCGACGGTCGCTACGGAGAAAACCCCAACCGCCTGCAGCACTACTACCAATTTCAGGTGGTGATGAAGCCGTCGCCGGACAATTTTCAGGAGCTGTACCTGGGCTCCCTGAAGGCCATGGGCGTTGACCCGGAAGTGCACGACATTCGCTTTGTGGAAGACAACTGGGAATCCCCTACCCTGGGGGCATGGGGTCTGGGCTGGGAGGTGTGGTTGAACGGCATGGAAGTGTCGCAATTTACCTACTTCCAGCAGGCCGGCGGCTTGGAATGCTACCCGGTCACCGGTGAGCTTACCTTTGGTCTGGAGCGCATCGCCATGTACCTGCAGGGCGTGGACAGCATTTACGACCTGATTTGGACGCGCGGCCCGGACGGTACCCCAGTGACCTATGGCGACATCTTCCACCAGAACGAAGTGGAGATGTCCACCTACAACTTTGAACACGCGGATGTGGATTTCCTGTTCCAGCAGTTTGACCACTACGAGAAAGAGTGCGCCAAACTGGTGGCCGCCGAACTGCCCCTGCCCGCTTACGAGATGGTGATGAAGGCATCGCATATTTTTAACCTGCTGGACGCCCGCCACGCCATTTCAGTGACTGAGCGTCAGGGTTACATCCTGCGGGTGCGCGCCCTGTCTCGCGAAGCCGCCACCAGCTATTTCAACAAGCGCATGGCGCTGGGCTTCCCGCTGGCGCCCAAGGCGTTGGCCGATGAGGTGATTGCGGCTAACAAGGGGGCAGAGCAATGAGTGCAGACTTTCTGGTAGAAATTGGCACCGAAGAACTGCCGCCAAAATCCCTGCTGCAGCTGTCCAACGCCTTTCACGACAATATCGTTAAAGGCCTCAAAGACGCCCAACTGAGTTTTGAGTCCAGCGTTGCCTACGCCTCGCCACGCCGCCTGGCGGTGTTGGTCAAAGCGCTGGCAGAGCAAGCACCCAGTCAGGAGATTGTCGCCTGGGGCCCGCCTGCAAAAATCGCTTTTGACGACAATGGCAACCCGGCCAAAGCCGCGGAAGCCTTTGCCAAAAAGAATGGCATAGACATCGCCGATCTGAAGGTGGAAAACGACGGTAAGCAAGACAAACTGTGCCACCGCGCCAGTAAGGACGGAGCCAAAACCAGCGACGTTGCCGCCGGCATTATCGAAGATACCTTAAAGGCCCTGCCCATCGCCAAGCGCATGCGCTGGGGCGCCTCTCGTACTGAATTTGTGCGCCCCATGCACTGGCTGGTGCTTCTGCATGGTGACCAGGTACTGGACGCCAATGTGATGGGTATTGAGTCCGGTCGCATCACCCGCGGCCACCGCATCCACAGTGCTGGCGATATTACCGTTGCCAGCCCTGCTGAGTACCTGGAGCAACTGCGCGCTGGCTATGTGATGGCGGATTTTGCCGAGCGCCGCGAACTGATTCGCAGCCAGGTAGAGGCCGCCGCTGAACAAGCGGGTGGCCAGGCGGTGATCGACAGCAACTTGCTGGATGAAGTGACCGCTCTTAACGAGTGGCCCACTGCCCTGCTGGGCCGCTTTGAGGAGCGCTTTCTGGATGTGCCCGCCGAGGCGCTGATTTCCTCTATGAAGGAACACCAGAAGTATTTCCATGTGATAGATGATAAAGGCGCGCTGCTGCCGTTGTTTATCACCGTGGCCAATATTGAATCCAAAGACCCTGCCCAGGTGATTGCCGGTAACGAGCGGGTGATTCGCCCACGGCTGGCGGACGCGGCCTTTTTCTACGAAACCGACAAGAAGGTTTCGTTGGAAACTCGCCGTGAAAAGCTGCAAAAAATCGTCTTTCAGGCACAGCTGGGTACGATCTACGAAAAAACCGAGCGAGTGGCCAGCCTTGCAGAAACACTGGCAACGGCGGTTGGTGGCGAGCCTGCCCAGGCAAAAAGAGCCGCCCAGCTGAGCAAGTCCGACCTGGTGTCGGAGATGGTGCTGGAGTTCAGCGACCTGCAAGGCCTGATGGGCCGTTACTACGCCCAACACGATGGCGAAGACAGCGAAGTGGCCGAGGCTCTTTACGAGCAATACCTGCCCCGCTTTGCCGGCGACCAACTGCCGCACACCAAAACCGGCACAACCTTGGCGCTGGCTGACCGAATCGATACGTTGGTGGGTATCTTCGGCATCGGCATGACGCCTACCGGCTCCAAAGACCCATTTGCCCTGCGCCGCGCCAGTTTGGGTGTGCTGCGCCTGTTGGTGGAAAACAATATCGACCTGGATCTGCGCGAGGTACTGACCACCGCAGCTAGTCTATACGGCGACCTGCCAAAAGCGGGTAGTGTTGTTGAGCAAGTACTTACTTACATGACAGAACGCTTCCGTGCTATGACGGTGGATCAGGGTATCGCCGCCGAGGTGTTTATGTCGGTGGCGGCGAAACAGCTCAGCAACCCTCTGGATATTCACCAGCGGGTGCAGGCGGTACACCGTTTCAGCGAACTGGAAGAAGCCGCCGCGCTGGCTGCCGCCAACAAGCGGGTATCCAATATTCTGGCGAAATCGGAAGATGAGCTGCTTGCGCAAGCCAACACCGGGCTAATGGAATTGCCGGAAGAGGTGGCACTTCTGGAAGCACTCGACGCGGTTGCCGAAGCAACCACTCCGCTGGTGAACGAACGCCAATACACCGAGGCCCTGCAAGCCAAAGCGGCATTGCGCGAGCCGGTCGATAACTTTTTCGACAAAGTGATGGTGAACGTTGACAATGACGAGGTGCGCCGCAATCGACTGACCCTGTTGGCCGCCCTGCGCGATGACTTTTTGCGGGTTGCCGATATTTCGCTGCTGGTGCCAGCAAAGTAATATGGCCGTCGCGTAAATAAGAGACAGATTATGAGCCCAATCAAACAAGCCTTTTACGCAATCCGCTCGGCACTTTTCTATATCACCTACGTGCCCTGCATGGCGTTTTTCTCCAGCTGTGGCTTTACCATAGGCCTTTTGGTGCCCTACAAAACCCGCCACGACATTGTCAGCCTGGGCGCCAGCTCCACCAATTTCTGGCTGCGGGTGTGCTGCGGTGTAAAAATCGAAACCGAAGGTAAGGAAAACATTCCCACTGGCCCCATGGTGATTCTCGCCAAGCACCAGTCCACCTGGGAAACCTACCATATGCAACGGCTGTTCCGGCCGGTAAGCACCATTCTCAAGAAAGAACTGCTGTCGATCCCTGTGTTTGGCTGGGGGCTGAAAAAGCTGCATCCCATCGGTATTGACCGGGACAATCCCCGCGCAGCCATGAAGCAGATTATGGCGCAGGGCAAGGAGCGCTTGGCGGAAGGCAATAATGTGGTGATTTACCCGGAAGGCACCCGTGTTGACCCCGGCGAGAAAGGCAAATACGCCCGCAGTGGCGCCGCGCTGGCCATTGAATCCGGTGTGCCCGTGGTGCCATTGGCTCACAACGCCGGGCTGTTCTGGCCCGGTCGTCGCTTCCTGAAATTCCCCGGTACCATCAAAGTCGTTATCGGCGAGCCCATTGCCACTGAAGGACTAACCAGCAAAGAGCTCACTGAACGGGTCGAAAACTGGATTGAACGGCAACAAGCGGTTATTGATCAGCCATAAGTGCCACTTAGCTCACAACTAAAGTGTTAACTAGTTCACAGATTTATAATTCCTTCTGGTGATATAAGCCTCACCCCACTTAATAGCACTCATTCTTTTTGCAATGAACTCTTACTTTATGAAACTGGTTGAAGAAGACCTTACCGGTCAAGTTTACTCGCACAACGATCGCCGATCTGCCGACAGGCCGTTCTTTGGCAACGATCGTCGTCGTGGCCCCAGGCGCACCAATGCCGACCGGCGTCAGTCCATCCGCTTTGAGGCAGACCGTCGCGCTAATGCAGGGCGCCGCAAAAGCGATTTCGATATGCGCGACTACCAGGTAAACCTCAAGTAAATACTGCTTGCCGCCTTTCTTTTTTAAGCCCTAAAAACGCTCTCCTAAATCAGCCATTTTTAGTCTGGGTTGGTCGGTCATTTACTGCTACATTACGGGTAATTGAAGCGGAGCATTGTCAATGGTTTTTCAAAGTGCTTACACCGGCCCGGAGCGCCGCCAAATCAAACGTCGAACACTTGCCGACCGACGCCAGGACATCCGTTTCGAGCCAGGCAAGCAGGATCGCCGCCAGGGGTCTGGGCGACGTGATACCGACCTGGATATCTGGGAAGATCACCAGTAGGCACCGCCAATTTCCTATCGCCATTCCCATACAGGTGCGCTGCTGTCGGGATAACCACCCAAGTTGTCATTGCGGGTGCAGCGAAGCAATCCAGTGTCTTGCAAGGCTTTGATTTCTTACTACAGCCGCTGGATCGCCGCGCTGCGCTCGCGATGACGATTTTTTAAGCCTCACGGATGTACGATTTCTTTTAACACCCAAAACCTTCCCATCCCACTAACAGCGCCCTACACTGCGCTATTTTTCCGGTGGGGTTATGGGAGTTTTTGCCGCATTAATCGCTGCGCTGGGCTGGGCCATCGCCACCCGCATCTATCGCTTTATGGGCAGCCTGTGGTCGCCACTGGCGCTCACCTGCATCAAAAGCGGTGTGGCCTCTGTGATGTTTGCTCTGTGGATACATTTTGCCGGGGGCAGTTTTTCCACGGATTCACTGGCCCCTGTGCTCTGGCTGGTACTCAGCGGCGCCATTGGCATCGGCTTGGGCGACACCGCCCTGTTTCGCGCCCTGATGCAGATGGGCGAATCCCGCAGTTTGATGATTGCCGAAACCCTGGCCCCTGCCTTTGTGGTAATTGCCGCCTGGTTCTTCCTTAACGAACAGCTCAGCCTGCGCCAGATACTGGGTATGGTTGTGGTGGTTGCCGCTGTGGATATGGTGGTGGGCCTGCGCCGCAGCAGCGGTGGCAACGCCCTCAATCGCATCGGCATTGGCTGGGCAACCCTGTCGGCTCTTTGTCAGGCCATCGGTGTGATTATCTCCCGCGCCACGTTTAACAGTACCGACATCAGTGCCGAAACCAGCGCCCTGTGGCGGCTGATTGGCGGTTTGGGAATTGTTGTTGTGCTGATGGCAGTCAGCCGGGTGAGTTTAATACCCAAAAGCAAACCCAGCGGACGCCAGTACGGCCTGTTGTTGTGCGCCATTGTGCTGGGCACTTTTGTGGCACTGTGGGGCTTACAGCTGGCCATCAAACTACTGCCCGCTGGCATCGCACAAACCCTGTTGGTGACCTGTGCGCTGATGGCCGCGATGATCGCCGCCCTCAAGGGAGAGCGGCTGCGGCCGGTTCAATGGTTTGGGTTGTTGCTGGGGCTGCCGGGTGTGGCGCTGGTGGTGATGTAACCTTTACAGCGCCATTGGCAAAGATAAGGGCTGAGCTGCAGAGGCGTGCTGCGGCTCTATTTTTAGAACGCGCACATTACCAGCACTGGTGCGTAACGTCAGATTGGGGCCACCGCCGTTCAAGGTGCCGCTCAGGGATTTTTTACTGCTGTCATCGGCGTTTTCCAAGGCAAATTCCGAGCGCACCCGGGAGCCTTTGGCATCAATATTCAAGGCTACGTCAGCAGCAACTAGCGCAGTAACGCCGCCCGCGCTGGTACTGAGCTTACTGTGCTCTGTGGGTTGCTGATAAAAGGTTGCCTTGATACTGCCACCAGAAGTTTTGGCCGACAGCCCGGTGCCCACAGCATCTACATGAATGCTGCCGCCTGACGTTTTCGCCTCCGCCATGCCGGTGACACGACCCAGTTTGATGCTGCCACCAGAAGTGCGGGCATTGAGGTTGCCTTCTACGCGTTCAGCACTGATGGAACCACCGGAGGTTTTTGCCGCAACATCGCCGGATACAGTGCCGATGCGGATACTGCCGCCGGAGGTCTTGCCGTTGATTTCGCCATCAATGCCATCAAAGCGCAAGCTGCCGCCCGCGGTTTTTGCCGCTACGGCACCTTCCAGGTTGCGAGCCTCTATTGAACCGCCGCTGGTCAACAATTCCACGTTAAATTGCTCTGGCACCAACAGGTAGTAGCGCACTTTACTGCTGCCCCAGCCCCACTCAAACCAGGTGCTTTCTTTCTCACCAATAACCTCTACCACGCCATTGCGGTAGGTCATGGTGACATCAAATTGGTCTTCGTCCAGGCCTTCAATTTCTACACGCACCACAACCGTGTCTTCCGGGTGAGACTCCACCGTGATGGCACCGGTGTCGGTACCCACCAGCAATTGCTCACCGGGGGTCACTTCAAATACTTCTTTGATTTCACGGTCGGCGGCGAAAGCGGCGGCAGGGGTTAACAGCAGTGCCGATACCATCGCCACCGCAACAGTTACTTTTTTCATTATGGTCACCCTTTGTATTGGATAGACGGTCTTGGATCAGTGTTCTTGAACCAGTGATGTTGGATCAGGAATCCATTTTGGCGAATTCGCGATTGAGTTCGTATTGGCGGGAGGTGACGTAGGCCTCCATTCCCTCCACCCGGCTGATGGCGCGCTTGAGGCGCTCCTGAGCACGGCGCAGGCGGATGGACGATACTTTGCCATCAGCGCTTTTCCTGGATTTGCTCGCTGATTTTTTCTGAGACTCGCGAGCCGTGTTACGAGCTTCCAGCGACTCATAGGCTTCCTTTGGGCGCTTTCCCATCACCAGCCAGGCGAGCAGGTAGATAAAGACCGCTGTACCGGAGAGCATGAAAAAACCCAGTACAAATCCGACGCGCATCACCCAGGTGGCGCAACCAAAGTAATCCGCAAGCCCGGCGCAGACACCGGCGATCACTCCTTCTCTTTTGTTGCGGTACAGGTCGCGGTTCCAGCCGGACTCCCGAGAGTTGTTGAATTTGCGTTTGTTGCGCTGCCAATCGTTGTGGTGCTGTCCAGACATAGTATGTTCTCCGCTATTCTCCGGCGCTGCGCTTTTTTACCTTGCGCCAGTTCGGGTGGGTGTCGTCCAGTATGGATTCCAGGACTTCGATGCGATCCACCAATGTGTCGATGGTTTCCAGCATCTCCTCGACCACTACCCGATCCTGTGAGTCCATGGATGCCCCCTTGGAGCTTTCCATGGATTTGGTGTGGCGGTTGCGGCTGGAAATCAGCATCGGTACCACCACGACCATAAAAACGAGCGCCAGTACAAATAAATGTGATGATTGCATAGTGTGTGAGCTCCGGCTCGGCAATAAAGGGTGTTAAAAAAGAATAGACCCAAAGTTTACCACCGGACGAATTATTGCTGCTGGCCGTTACCCTCTGGTTTGGTAGCAGACATTTCTGCCTTGATGCGCTCCAGCTCCTCGTTCACTTTTTCGTCCTGATGCAGGCTGTCAATTTCGGTGGCCAGATCCGGCTTGGGTTCGCGCCCCAAGTCCATGGCCTCCACCTGCCCTTCCAATTGATCCATGCGGCGCTCAAAGTGTTCAAAGCGGTTAAAGGCTTCGTCCAGCGCTTCGCGCTGTACCTGGCGCTTCACCCGCATGCGGTCGCTGACGGTTTTGTTGCGCAATAACAGAGCCTTTTCTTTGGCGCGGGCGTCGTTGAGCTTTTGCTGCAACTGGGCCACTTCGTCGTTGAGGTGTTCCATCTGTTCGTCCAGGGCGATCAGTTCTTCCTCGATAGCGACACACTCTTCTGACATTGCCTGCTTCTCTGCCAACGCCGCGCGAGCCAAATCTTCACGGCCTTTGCTGATGGCCAGGCGCGCTTTACTCTCCCACTCGTCTACTTCCGAACGCACCCGATCCAGCCGACGCTGCACGGTTTTGCGATCGGCAATCACCCGCGCGGATGAGCTGCGCACTTCCACCAGGGTTTCTTCCATTTCCTGAATGATCAGGCGAATCATTTTGCGGGGGTCTTCGGCCTTGTCCAACATGGCGTTGAGGTTGGAGTTAATGATGTCGGCCATTCGAGAAAAAATTCCCATGAGTTGCTCTCCTGTTAAAACCTGTTTGCTTCAGTTGCCCCTTGTATATCAACTATCATGCCAAAACTTAACTCATTGTTTTTATTGGAATTTATTAAAAACCAATCTAACGAAAGAGTAAAATAAACCCATATTTAGCTATTTAAACCATATTTATTTTGGTAAATTTCGCTAAACATGAGTGAGCAACGAATCATTGGCGAATCCCCTGCCTGGGTAGAAGCACTGGATCAGGTATCCCAACTGGCGCCTATCAACCGGGCGGCGCTGGTACTGGGTGAGCGCGGCACCGGCAAAGAGCTGGTGGCTGAACGCCTGCACTACCTGTCACCGCGTTGGGATCAGGCCTTTATAAAGGTGAACTGCGCCACCTACACCGATGGCTTGCTGGAATCAGAGCTGTTTGGTTACGAACCAGGGGCATTTACCGGTGCCACCCGCCTGCATCGCGGCCACTTTGAGCGGGCCGACGGTGGCACCCTGTTTCTGGATGAGCTGGGCACTCTGCCGAACCGAGTGCAGGAAAAAGTGTTGCGCATTATTGAGTACGGCGAATTTGAACGCCTTGGCGGCCAGCAAGCCATTGCCGTGGATGTGCGCATTGTGGCCGCCACCAACGCTGACCTGAAAGCCATGGCAGATAACCATGTATTTCGCCACGACCTGCTGGATCGGCTCGCTTTTGATGTGATTAATCTGCCCTCCCTGCGCCAACGGACAGAAGATATTCGCCTGCTGTGCGAGCATTTTGCAGTGCGTATGGGCCACGAACTGGGCTGGGAAGTTTTTCCTGGATTTTCCGCCAACGCCATGCGCCAGTTGCATCAATACCACTGGCCCGGCAATGTGCGGGAATTAAAGAATGTGGTGGAGCGCTCTGTGTATCGCTGGGGAAACCCGGAGGAGGCCATTGGCCAGGTAATCATTGACCCGTTCACCACCAACACCCAGAGCAGCGAAGTGGTTGCCGAACTTGCGCAGGCGATTGCAGAAAATGCTGAGTTACCCAACTTCTCCGAAGCCACCGATAAGTTCGCAACTCAACTACTGCAGCGAGCACTGGAAGAAAACCAGTTTCACCAGGGCAAGGCTGCGGAAAGCCTTGGGCTTACTTACCATCAGTTTCGTGGGCTGTACCGTAAGCATGATTTGGCCAATCTATCAGCAAGCGATCAATAACCGCATACATTTCTCCATCACTTAATTCACCGCGCTCCGCCATGGAAATGCACAGATTGGCCGCGTAAGCCGGTTGCTGCCAACGCGCTTTAAGTAATGACAGCGCCGGGCCGCCGCCAGCAATAATATCTTTGATCACCAACGGGCTGAACATGGCCGCACTTTCCACCACCGGGCACTGCACCACATTGTGAATTGCCGTGAGCAACTTGGGGCCAATAAATTGTGGAGGCATAGTGCCGGTGGTTTTCGCTAACAGTCGTTCGGCGTGAGCGCAGTAAAAATCCAGAAAAGCGTTACCCTGGCGAAATACCATAAAGGCGTTGTGCACCTTCTTATATATCTTGAGTTTATTCACCTGCTTATCGTCCGCCTGCACCCAGGTTTCACGACCCACAGCATAACCTTCAGGCAGTTCCGCTTCTGTAGGCAGGCTGAATTTTTGCGGCGCGAAAATTAAAAAGTCTGCGTCGCACCAAACAACGGTCTGGTAGCCATCGGCGAGAAATTTTTGAATCCATTTCAAACGCGCCAGATCAGTGGCAATCACAGTCTGGCCCGTGGTTTTTTCCAGCAGTGATTTATCGATTGGCTCAAATAATTCGTCGCGTAAATATCGATAATCGTAATTACAATTTTTTGCCCAGCTTTTTACAGAGTCCAGGCAGCGGCTTAACCAACTGTATGGCAGTGGTTGCTTGTGAGACTGAAATACCAGAGTTTTATTTTTCGGTGCTGACATTTAAAATTTTTTAGCGGGTTTATTTTTCAAATAACACAAAATTTTTAATCTTCACTTTCCGGCTTTATATACGAAGTTAATGCACACTGTTTTTCCCAGGCCAATTCCAATTGCTGTTCCGGGGTGGAAAACAAATCGCCGGTGGTGCCCAGAAAAACAGCCAGGCGTTGTTCAAGTTTTTGTTGGGATTCCAGTTCGCCATCGTGATGAATATGCGCAAGCTCCATATTCAGTTTGCGACGCAGGTAATAGCCCACCAATAAGCTGCGATGGCATTGGGCTGGATCTTTTTCAGCGCACAGCAGGGCAATATTCATATCTTTGGCCAAGCCATTTTGTAACCTTTCTATACCCTGATGAAAAAGATCAGAATTCATCAGGCGATCAAATTGCACCTGCCCACACTCATTGTAGTGGTTGTCGTCTTTGGAACGCGGCCCCAGCTCATCACCCAGATACACGTAATGAATGCCATGGCTTTTTAATATTCCTTTAAGGGTTTCCCGGTGGTACTGATGAAAGCGTTTGCTGTAAGGCACTGAACGCACATCGGCAATGGCGCCGATACGGTAATTAGCCAACTGCTTAATAAAAGTATCTACCGGCTTGGTGGCATAGCCGATGCTGTATAACGCGCCCGCCATTAATTACCGGGCTCCCTACAGGAGAGTAGCCAATCGTGAAATGCCTGCACGTTGGCATCTGCCAGATGCGATTCCGGGCATACAAAAAAGTACTGGAAGTTCGATTCCATAGGACGATCAACTACTTTTACCAAGCCACCACTTTTCAGGTAATTGGCCACAAAGCTCTCCCGCGCCAGCATTACCCCCAAGCCGTCCACTGCTGCCTGTATCTGTATTCCTGTGTCGTCATAGGTGCGCTGCTTACTGACCTGGTAGCGAATGCGCTGTTGTTTGAACCAGCGGCGCCATTCATCGTAGCGCTTGGTTTCCATCAGTAGTGGAAGCTTTTTTATATCCGCTGGTGTTTTTACCTTTTTCGCCAGCTCTGGCGTACACACCGGCACCAGCTGGTCGTTTGTAATTCGCTTTATATAAAGGCCCGGCCAATTACCATCACCAAGGCGGATGGCAATATCCACATCCGCCTCCTGGCTAAAGTCCACATTGCGGTGCGACGCCGCCAGGCGCAGGCAAATTTGCGGGTGTTGTTTCTCAAAGTCCGCCAGACGCGCCATCAGCCAGTAGCTGGCAAAACTGGGCAAAATGCTCACCAGGATACAGCCTGATGTTCTGTCCTGGCGTATACGCGCAGTACCCTTGCGCAGAATCTGCAGTGACTCTTCCACTACCTCAGCGTATTGCCGACCATTGCTGTTAAGGCTGATCTTGGGACCAAGGCGGTCAAACAAAGTGCAGCCCAACTGTTCTTCCAGCAGTGCAATCTGGCGGCTGACGGCCCCCTGTGTAATGTTCAATTCTTGTGAAGCGCGAGTAAAACTACCGAGTTTGGCCGCAGCTTCAAACACGCGCACAGCATTTAAAGACGGCAATTGTCGTGGCATCTCAATCTTCCAGTTATTACAAAAAGTAATATTAAGGATTCATTAATATCGATTTATCAATGGATTAGCTTGGTTAATATTAGCAGAGCTGATGGCAACAAAGCACTTTTTGAAGTGCTGAAAAAAATTTTTTAATTTTTTTTGCCTCTGGCGCATCCGAAATTGTTTTTCGCTGCGTCTATATAGCCACAGAGAGACGATACAGGAGACCCCACCATGACTACTCTGAAAAACAACCACTCGAAAAACCGCTTTTTGAAAATTACTGGCCTGCTCGGTCTGGCTTCCGCCCTGGTGGCTTTTGCCAGTGTCAGCTTCGCTGACGAAACCCGTTTGGTACAACAGCCCTACGCCACAGAGGTGGCGGCGGTAACCGCGGCAGCCAATCGTTTTAATCCGGATTCCATCCGCAAAGACCGTGAGTACATGGGCACCGTTTTGGAAAAAGACGGTCTCTACTACTACACCTATACCGTTGGCCACCGCGGCCACGATGAAATCACCACGATGCTGCCCGATAGCGAGTTCGGCAAAGCGGTGGCACTGTGGCAAACCCATGGCCGTGTCAGCCATAAGAACCGCTTTTTCTCACCGTCGGATACCGATGTAGCCAAGCGTTTGGAACTGCCTTTTTACCTGGCAGATCACACCGGCGAATTGAAAGTGTACAACCCCGGTGACGACACGCTGCCACTGTTAACCGCCCAACGGAAAGGCTTTTATGTACGCGGCGCCTCCGAAGGCAGCTTGGTTAAAGACGAACTTGGCAATGTGGTTGCCATCGCTACCAAGGCTTCCGAACAGAACAGTGTCGAAGACGGCAAACGGGTTGCGGAACTGCACTAATTCATTAATGCACTAATGCCCCACACCAAAGATTGTATCCCCTTGACCACACCCCGCTGGCTACGCCAGTGGGCTGTGGCTTTTTTTGTGTGGTGTTGGAAGAATTTAGTCGTATAAATTTTTGGCAAACGCATCCACATGGAATTGAATATCGTCCTCTCCAATCTGGTCAAAAGGGTTCTCCAGGTGAGCCTGGATATTCGACAGGCTCACCAACACCAGTGAAAACAGTATCGGCATGGCGTAGGTTACATAGTGGGAGTAGCCTGACGCCTGGCTGGCAAAGTACGGGCCGTAAATAATTGGCAGCAAGCTGATAAACACCGCACTGAACGTACGCAGGGTTTTTGGGGTTCGGTACTGGTATATGTGTTTTATGTTTTCAAACGCAAACAACATTTTGCTCAAGTACTGATTGCAACGAGACACTTCGCCACTGGCCAGGCCGTTGCCCCGCAAATCAGTTTTTATAAAACGAGACAGCTGGGAAAAGTTGCGATAAACCACCTCTTCGTTTTGTCGCAAGTTCTTGTCGCTGTCAGACAGCATCGCACTGGTAGCACTGAGAACGGCCTGCAATTGATCACGAGAATTTTGCAGCAACTCCGGGCTGGGGTTTTCCAGCCAGTCGCGAGCGGCAAAGAAAATAGCGCGACCGTTGGACTTTAACGCGCTGTACTCTGTCAGCGCTTTTTCCCGTCGCTTGTAGGCACCGTTAATGGAAAACACCACCGGAAAAACCACTGCCGTGGCCACCAGGGTCAAGGGGAAGTTGGCGGTTACCTGATATTTGATACAGAGCCAAGTGGAGATAATTGCGGTTACCGTAACCAGCAAGGTTCTGAGGTTGATGATTTTCCAAAGGCTTTTCATTATTTTTCTCCTTTTTAATTCAAACCGTCATTGCGAGCGCAGCGAAGCAATCCAGTGTCTTTTACACGCTGATTTATAGACAAAGCCACTGGATCGCTTCGCTGCGCTCGCGATGACAATTTCTAAATACCGATGTAATCCTTCTTACCTTTAACCACCCACAATCGCACCGACAATTAAAAACGGCTCTCGGCCTTCAGCGACTTCAGCAGGCAGAGCCTCATCACCTGGGCGAAATGACCAATCCTGCTGGCAGGCGAAAAAGCGGATATAGGGGCGGCGCTGTTTGCTCTGGTGATCGCGAATGGTACCGCGCAACATAGGGTAGAGACTTTCCAAAGCATCGAGAACAGAATCGCGGGTCACCTCCCCGATTACTGCCACCGTCACTTCGTCGTCCACCGCCGCGAGATTCTTCAGATGGTAGGGCAACACAACCCGGATCATGGCAGGGTTTGCACCTCTACCGAGAGTACTGCAGGCAGGTCGCGAACAATGGCGTGCCAGCTGTCGCCACTGTCTGCGGAAGCGTACACCTGGCCACCTGTAGTCCCAAAGTAGATGCCACAGGAAGGCATGGAATCCACCGCCATGGCATCACGCAGTACATTGACATAGCAGTTTTTCTGAGGCAAACCGTTAGTAAGTGCACACCAACTTTCACCACCGGTGCGACTGCGGTACACCCGCAATTTGCCATCCGGGGGATAGTGCAGCGAATCGCTTTTAATGGGAATCACGTAGATGGTTTCCGGCTCGTGGGCATGCACTTCAATGGGGAAGCCAAAATCGCTGGGTAGGTTGCCGCTAACCTCCTGCCACAAATCACCGGCGTTATCGCTGCGCATCACATCCCAGTGCTTTTGCATAAACAACACATCTGGCTGCGCCCGATGGCGGGCGATGCTGTGCACACAATGGCCTACCTCCGCTTCCGGGTCGGGGATGTAATTGGACACCAGGCCACGATTGATGGGCTTCCAGCTTTGGCCACCGTCATCGGTACGAAATACACCAGCGGCGGAAATAGCCACGAAGATGCGTTGCGGATTGTCTTCATCCAGCAGAATACTGTGCAAGCACATACCCCCGGCGCCGGGGGACCACTGGCTGCCAGAGCAATCCCGCAACGCCGCCAGCTCCTGCCAATTCTGACCGCCGTCCCGCGACACAAACAGCGCTGCATCTTCCACCCCGGCATAAACGATATCCGGGTCGCTGGGGGATGGTTCCAGATGCCACACCCGCTTGAACTCCCAAGGGTGCTGACTGCCATCGTGACTCTGGTGAGTGGCCAGGGGTTTGCCAGTCTGCTCGGAGATGTCGTAGACAAACTTATTGCTCTCCCCCTGAGGCATACCTTGCTCAGCGTCAACTTGCTCTCCGGCTGGCGTGCCGGGCTGATACCAGCTGGCGCCGCCATCGTCAGAACGCTGAATAATCTGGCCGAACCAGCCGCTGCTTTGAGACACGTAAATGCGGTTCGTATCTGCCGCAGAGCCCTTGATGTGGTAGATCTCCCAACCGGCGAAGTGAGGGCCGCTGACATCCCATTGTTGCCGAGCCTCGTCTGAAGTGAGGATAAATGCCCCTTTGCGGGTGCCCACCAATACGCGTACCTTCATATTTCCCCCAGCCTGTAGCTGCCATTAACGAAAGCATAGACCAGCGGCTACAATGGTGCCCTGCACTGCCGAGATTTACCTTGTGACTTTTTACACCGATCTGTTCCCTGCGTTTTGGCACTGGTTGTGCTGGCCATTACTGATCTTTTGCCTTAGCACAGCTATTTGGCAATTCCCCCTGCGCAAAGTGCTGGCAGTGCCGCTGCGGCAACATCTGGTACTGGGCTCTGCCGTGGCAATGGCATTGATCTGGATGCTGGCGGCACAACTGGGTGACCACCCCTTCGGTATCCATTTGTTTGCCGTCACCGTGGTGGTGATGTTAATTGGCGTCAGTCCGACACTGATCGCCTCTGGCTTGGCGCTTGTGTTGTACACACTGGTGAATAGGGATGTTCAGTGGATTGCCTTTGCGGTGAACTACAGCCTGGGCATCCTGCCGCCAATCCTGGTAAGCGCCGCCTGCCTGAAAATTGTCAGCCGCCTGCCGCAAAAGAACTTGTTTGCCTATATGCTCGGCGTCGGTTTTGCCGGCGCCATTGTGGCGCGTCTGATAACAACGTTTTTGCTGTACGGATTGATGTTGCTTTCCGGCGAGGCCGTACTGTTAAAGATTGCCGACACTTATTTACCCTGGATGTTATTGATCACTTTTCCAGAGGGGTTTATTAACGGCACGATTGCGTCTGGGGTTACGGTTTACTTGCCCCATTGGGTGAGGAGTTTTGATGAGGAGAGGTATTTGGGGTGATTTATTCTACGAGCGATTATTTATTTACTTCATAGATAAAGTCATCAATCTTTTCTATTAAACTATCTGAGTTCATCTCTACCATGAATTCTCTAACAGATTTAACCCCCTTATCTTTTGCGCCATCCAAGCTGGCTCCTTTTGTAATTAAATATTTAGCCATTTCAATATCGAAACGAAATGCAGCAAAGTGTATGGGTGATAAGCCGGTATTAGAGACCTGATTAACATCACAGCCAGCATTAACTAACACCCGCACTACATCAAGGTTATTTTTCCCTGACGCTATAGACAGTAAGCCACTACCAATTTTCGTTCGCCAGTGAATAACTTTTGGATCCGTGATTAATATTTCAGAAAGCACATCTGACTTCCCCCATATGATTGCTTCTACTGCTTTCTCATGGGGCTCTATATCCATCCCTAGAATATTTGGCGAAAAGTCGACAATATCTATTTTATCAATGATTTCGTGGATGCTGAGAATATCTTTTGAATAGCTATGTGGTGGTATCAGTAAAGGGTAAGGGCTCGAAAGATTAAGACTTTCAGCAACTAAGCCATACTTTGTTGCTGAGCAAGGATCAAAAAAGCGCTCTTTATCATCATGAACCAGGGAGACAGCACACCCAGTAGATGTAGATAACCCTAAAACAACAAGAATATCCTCTTTTAAAGAACGGTATGGAGACTCGCTAATCTCATGCCCCATATGCAGCCGACTGGCGAATTCATTGCCATAAGATCTAGCCTGCAAAAAAATGGCTTTTTCATATAGCTTTTTTTCTAATTTTTTATTTTGAATATGATCCTTCTCTTCCTCTGTTCTTTTGTAAATATAAACAGGGTAGCCAAGCCACTCGACGAGTGCTGAGCTGCCTGGGTTTAGCTTAGAGGTATCAAATTCGACAGCAAAAATCTGCCCGCAAAAAAATGAGCAGGCTAAAAATATGACCTTAGCGTAATTAATCAGCACCGTTGCTTTTACACATCCAGATTAGTCACCGCCAACGCTTTAGTCTCAATAAAGTCCCTGCGCGGTTCCACATGATCACCCATCAGACAGGTAAACATTTGATCCGCCGCAATAGCGTCTTCGATGGTGGCTTGCAGCAGGCGGCGGTTTTCCTTGTCCACAGTAGTTTCTCCACAACTAAACCCTGTTTATTTTTTGGGTAATTTCGGCGTTTGCTTTACCGCTTTTTTATCTTCCGATTTAACTCGCCGCTCCAGTTTTTTAGATCTTCTTCTGGAGCAAGCTCTTCCGGCTTAATACCCCTTTCACCCAACATGCCTCTGACACTTTGATTATTTCTTATATGCTCACTTGCAATAGAACGCTCGCCCTGTAGATTGGCTTGCTCTACGTTGTGATTAGTCATTTCTGTTGCCAGATTTTTAGCGGCGATAGTCAAGGTAGGCAGAAAGTCAGCAAGAGGGCGGCTTTTTACAATGCCATATTTTTCCTTCATTGCTTTTGTACTGCTGCCACCAAACAGGGCAGAATCACCTTTTGAGCGAATCCGCCCAAAGCCAGCATCATCCACTCCCCGCTCATAGATATTCCGCGACAGATCTTTTTCCGACTCTTTGAGTCGTTCGCGGGCCTCCATTCGAGCCTGAAGACGCATTCTGTCTTCTATCAGTTCTTGCTTGCGGGTCTGTAAGGCAAAGTAGCTCTGTGCGAACGCAATAGCGGGTTTTCGGGGGTCACCATTTTGCGCGATCAGATAGCAGGCATAACGGGTAAGCATAAAGTCGTCAACTTCACGCTGCCCACCTTTGCCCAGAGTGATCATTTTCGTGATGCCACGAAAATGATCACTCTCATCATAACCCGTTGATTTACAAGACTTTATCGCCCTACCAATTGCAGTGGCAAAATTTTCCCAACGAGCATAGCCAAGGGATTCCTGAATGTCACGAGCAAACCAAAACTCAATATTTTCATCGGGTACGGCTTGCGCTAACTGATCCAAGTGACTTTGTAGTTGTTGTAGCTTCGCATCCATGTTTTACGTCTCCTTCTTACTTATAAGCTTTTCACAAAAAGTGAGCGCTTACTTACACATCCAGATTTGTCACCGCCAAGGCATTAGTCTCAATAAAGTCCCTGCGCGGTTCCACATGATCACCCATCAGGCAGGTAAACATCTGATCCGCCGCAATTGCGTCTTCGATGGTGACTTGCAGCAGGCGGCGGTTTTCCTTGTCCATGGTGGTTTCCCACAGCTGGTCCGGGTTCATTTCCCCCAGGCCTTTGTAGCGCTGGATGTTGTAGCCGCGGCTGGACTCTTTCATCAGCCAGGCCAATGCTTCAGCGAAGTTGGTAACGTCCTGAGTGCGCTCGCCCCGTTTGACGTAGGCGCCCTCTTCCAGCAAGCCTTGCAGTTCTTTGCCCAGATCGACGATAGCGACGTACTCACCACTGGCGATAAAGTCCTGGCTAATACGGTATTGGTGGGGCACACCGTGGGCAACGATTTCGATCTGTGGCAGATGCAGGCCACGCTCGGCATCGTCATAAACTGTTACATTATAACGGTGGCTGCCGGCGCCATTACCGGCATCAACGCCTTGGGCTAACTGCTCACACCATGCAGCCATGGCGCTGCCATCTTTCAGCATTTCCTCAGAAATTGCCGGTAAGTAAACCATTTCCTGCAACACTTCCTGAGGGTATACACGAGACATGCGTTCGATAATGCCCTGTACTTTGCGGTAGTGAGCCACCATGGTTTCCAGAGCTGTACCGGCAATTCCGGGGGCATCGGCGTTAACGTGCAGACTGGCCCCTTCCATGGCGGAGTTAGTCAGGAAGGCTTCCAGAGCCGCTTCGTCTTTAAGGTACTGTTCCTGCTTACCTTTGCTGATTTTGTACAGCGGCGGCTGGGCAATATAGACGTAACCGCGCTCAATCAGCTCACGCATTTGGCGGAAGAAGAAGGTCAGCAGCAAAGTGCGAATGTGGGAGCCGTCTACATCCGCATCGGTCATGATCACGATATTGTGGTAGCGAATTTTGTCCGGATCGAACTCCTGGGCGCCAATGCCGCAGCCCAGCGCGGTGATCAGGGTACCCACTTCAGCACTGGACAGCATTTTGTCAAAGCGCGCTTTTTCCACATTGAGGATCTTGCCTTTGAGGGGCAGGATCGCCTGGGTACGGCGATCGCGGCCCTGCTTGGCGGAACCACCAGCGGAGTCACCCTCCACCAGGTAGATTTCAGACAGTGCCGGGTCTTTCTCCTGACAGTCAGCCAATTTGCCTGGCAGACCAGCGATATCCAGGGCACCCTTGCGACGGGTCATTTCACGGGCTTTGCGGGCAGCATCCCGGGCGCGCGCGGCTTCGATCATTTTGGTGACTACGAGCTTGGCTTCCTGAGGGTTTTCCAGCAGGTAATCGGCGAATTTTTCCCCCATTTCCTGCTCTACAGCGCTTTTCACCTCGGAGCTGACCAGCTTGTCTTTGGTCTGGGAGCTGAATTTCGGGTCTGGAACCTTAACCGAGATGATGGCGGTCAAGCCTTCACGGGCATCATCACCGGTGGTAGACACCTTGCTTTTGGCACCCAGGCCTTCTTTTTCGATGTAGTTGTTCAGGCCACGAGTCAGGGCAGCGCGAAAGCCCGCCATGTGCGTACCGCCATCCCGCTGAGGGATGTTGTTGGTGTAGCAGTAGACGTTTTCCTGGAAGCCGTCGTTCCACTGCAAGGAGACCTCAACACCGATATCGTCTTCTTCTCGCTGGGTAGTGAAGTGAAACACCTGATTTACCGGGTTTTTGTTCTTGTTGAGGTACTCCACAAAGGCGCTCAGGCCGCCTTCGTATTCATAGATTTCCTCTTTGCCGCTGCGCTCATCCGCCAGCACGATGCGCACGCCAGAGTTGAGGAATGACAGCTCCCGCAAGCGTTTGGCGAGGATGTCGAAATGAAAATTGATGTTGGTGAAAGTGTCTTCCGACGCCCAGAACTGCACTTCGGTACCAGATTCAGCGGTCTCGCCAATCACCTTGAGAGGCTCATCGGGCACACCGTGGCGGTATACTTGCTCGTGCACCTGGCCATTGCGACGGATGGTAAGACGCAGCTTTTTAGAGAGCGCATTGACCACCGAAACTCCCACACCGTGCAAGCCGCCGGAGACTTTGTAGCTGTTGTCGTCGAATTTACCGCCAGCGTGGAGCACGGTCATAATCACTTCCGCTGCGGACACCCCCTCTTCGTGCACATCGGTGGGGATACCACGGCCGTTATCTGACACAGAAACCGATTCGTCCGGGTGAATGGTGACGCGAATTTCGCTGCAGTGGCCCGCCAATGCTTCATCGATGGAGTTATCGACAATCTCAAACACCATGTGGTGCAGGCCAGTACCGTCATCGGTATCGCCGATATACATGCCAGGGCGCTTGCGTACTGCGTCCAGGCCTTTCAATACTTTGATGCTATCGGAGCCGTAATCCTGTTCTTCACTCATTATTCGCTGCTACCTTTTGCTCTCATTGCAGGGAGTCCAGTGGTGAAACCACCCCATGTTCCACGTGAAACATGGCAGATTTCCCCTCCTGCGGCCATGCGGCCTGTAAATCTTCTTTAAAAACACCGGTGATAAACACCTGTGCCCCTAATTCATTCAACAGCTGACCCACTCGCTGGCGGTGATGGCTGTCGAGTTCGGCAGGCAAATCGTCCAATAAATAGACACATTGCTTGCCGGTAATCTGGTGATAGAGGTAACCCTGAGCAATTCGCAGGGCGCACACTACCGTCTTTATCTGGCCTCTGGACAGTACTTCTGCTGCCGGGCGGCCTGCTACCTTTACTTTTAAATCGGCTCGATGAGCCCCGTAATTACTGGTGCGACTTTTACGATCCCGCTCTATCGTCTCTTGCAGTATTTCAATTAACGGTCGTTGGCTGTCCCAGCCGGGCTGGTAGCCAAAGCCTATATCTGCAACTTCGGTAAGACGTTGCAGTATGTCTTGAAATACCGGTTTAAATTGGCTCAGATAGGCTTGGCGGCTTTGATCCACTTGTTCGCTGAGACGAGCAAACTCCTCGTCCCAAACCGCCATCTCCCCTGTTGCTCCATCGTCAAGGCGACCGCCTATTCTATCACGTCGCAGCAGTGAATTGCGGTGCTTAAGGCAGCGGTGAAAGGCTTTCCAAAGGCCTGGGTATTCATGTTCCACGTGGAACACTCCCCAATCCAAAAACTGTCGGCGGTTTAATGGGCCGCCTTCCAGCAACTCAAAGCTGTGGCTGTTAAGCAATTGGATAGGCAGCTCCTCTACCAATGCCGCAGCAGTAGGCACCACCTCACCATTCACTTTGAAGCGGAACTCTCCCTTGCGGGTACGCTGAACGCCGATGTGAATATCCCGTTCGCCAGCAGGGTCGTGGAGTTGCCCGAAAACCACACAGTCCTGTGTGTCATGCTGAATAACGCTACGAATATTGCGGCTGCGAAAAGAGCGCCCACGACCAAGCAGGTAGAGCGCTTCCAATAGAGAAGTTTTGCCGCTGCCGTTGATGCCATAAACAAGGTTGGCACCCGGGCAAAAAGAAAGCTGGATCTGCTCCAGGTTTCGCAACCGGTGCACATCCAGCTTTTTGATATACATACGATGTTTAGAGTTTGTCGTTACGTTGGGAGATTTTTTCGCTACGCTCGCAATGACGAATCAAACTTACAATCTCATCGGCATGACAACGTAAACACTGTCTTCGTTTTCCGGGTCAGTCACCAGCGCAGAGCTGTTGGAATCAGACAGGGTAAATTTTGTATTGTCCCCTGGCAGCACGTTGAGCACATCCAGCAGGTAACTGACGTTGAAACCAATTTCCAGTTCTTCGCCGTTGTAGTTAACGCCAATCTCTTCTTCCGCCTCTTCCTGCTCCGGATTGTTGGCAACGATTTTCAACAACTCGTTGCTGAGCATCAGGCGCACACCACGGTACTTTTCATTGGAGAGAATGGCCGCACGGCTAAAGGCTTGCTTGAGGCCAGCACGATCGCCGATCACTTCTTTGGTACCACCTCTTGGCAATACTCTTTCGTAATCCGGATAAGAGCCGTCAACCAACTTGGAGGTAAAACGGAAGTCATCACCACCAATACGAACATGGTTGTTGCCAACCACCATAACGATGTCGTTGCCTTCAGCCAGCAGGCGAGATAATTCCATCACACCTTTGCGGGGAACAATGGCGGAAATTTTTTCACTGACATCGGCTTCCAGAGAGCGGGTAGACATGGCCAGGCGGTGACCGTCAGTAGCGACAGCGCGCAAGTTATCGCCTTCGGCTTCCCACAGCATGCCATTGAGATAATAGCGCACATCTTGTTGGGCCATGGCAAAGGCGGTGCTGTCGATCAGGTATTTCAATTCGGAAGCGGGCAGCTTCAGTTCCAGGCGACCCTCGCCTTCATCCACGTTGGGGAAGTCACTGGCAGGCAACGTGGACAAAGTAAAACGGCTGCGGCCACTCTGCAGAATGGCGCGGCCATTTTTTTCAGAAAACTTGATTTCCGCACCCTCGGGAAGGGAGCGGACAATATCCATCAGCTTGCGTGCGGGCACAGTGATTTCACCAGATTCGCCACCTTGCTCCAATTCCACATGGCCGACAATTTCCACTTCCAGGTCGGTGCCGGTGAGAGACAGGCGCTTGTCATCCAATGCCATCAACACGTTAGACAGAATGGGCAGGGTCTGACGGCGTTCCACCACACCCAATACCAACTGCAACGGCTTTAAAAAACTTTCCCTGGATACAGTAAATTTCATAGCGCCCTTCTTTATTAAACCTGATGAATTTATAGTTTTTTGCAATATCAGAAAAGAGGCAGTACCGCCCTTTTAGCCAACCTGCTAATAATAAATCAAGTGGTGAGCAGACGCAGCAGATGTTTCATATCATCGCGCATTTCGTGGTTGCTCTCCTGCAACTCTTTGATCTTGCGACAGGCGTGCAACACGGTGGTGTGGTCGCGGCCACTGAATGCATCGCCAATTTCCGGCAGGCTGTGATTGGTGAGTTCCTTGGCCAGGGCCATGGCCACTTGGCGTGGTCGAGCCACAGAACGACTGCGACGCTTGGACAGCAGATCCGACATTTTCAGCTTGTAATAATCGGCAACTGTGCGCTGGATATTGTCCACCGTCACCAGCTTGTCCTGCAAAGCCAGCAGGTCTTTAAGGGATTCCCGAATCAGATCTATATCAATAGGCCTACCAGTGAAGTGAGCACTCGCTATCACTCTTTTAAGCGCACCTTCAAGCTCTCGCACATTGGATCGCACTCTTTGGGCAAGAAAGAAAGCCGCTTCAGATGACAGATTCATCTTCGCCTGATCCGCTTTTTTCATCAGAATGGCCACTCGGGTTTCCAGCTCCGGTGGCTCTACCGCTACCGTTAAACCCCAACCGAAGCGGGACTTGAGGCGCTCCTCCATCTGGTCGATTTCTTTGGGGTAGCGGTCGCAGGTAAGAATCATCTGCTGGCCACCTTCCAGCAAGGCGTTGAAGGTATGGAAAAACTCCTCCTGGGAGCGCTCCTTACCGGCGAAGAACTGAATATCATCAATAAGCAGAGCATCCACCGAACGGTAAAAACGCTTGAAATCATTGATGGCATTTAATTGCAGTGCCTTGACCATATCCGCTACAAAGCGCTCGGAGTGCAGATACACCACCTTGGCGTTGGGCTTTTGCTCGCGCAAGGCATTGCCCACCGCGTGCATCAAGTGAGTTTTACCCAAGCCAACACCACCGTAAATAAACAGCGGGTTGTAAGAGCCGCCAGGGTTTTCCGCCACCTGGCGAGCCGCCGCCAGTGCCAGCTGGTTGGACTTACCCTCTACAAAAGACTGAAAGGTGAAGGTGGCGTTGATGTTGCTTTTGTGGTGCAAGCCGCCTTCCACTTCCTGCACATCAATGGCTGACTTCGTTTTTGGCGCTGCCCTGAGTACCTGTTCAGTAACGGGCGCCGCCGAAGAAGCCGCTGGTTTCTCGATGGCGAACCGTCGGGCCTCCCCCACTGGCTTGTTGGCCGGCGGGTGGCTTTCCAGCGGAGGGGTCTGAATCGAAGAATTCTTGATCGGCGCTTTATCGGGCGCCACAGCAGACGCTTGGCTTGCAGCAAAGCTCGGGCTTGATGCAGCACGGGATTCCACTACAACCTGATAATCCTTTTCGCCCACTTGCTGGAACAGCTCGCGAATACGCTGCAGAAACTTGTCAGATACCCAATCTTGAACAAAACGGTTGGGTGCCATCAGGCGAATGGTGTCGATAGTTTTTGGGCAGGCGGTGGCATCCACCTGCAGTGGTCGTATCCAGGTATTGAACTGCTGGTCCGGCAGTTCGTCGCGAAGATACCCCTGACATTTATCCCAAAGTAACTGGGCCAACGTCTCCCCCCTTTCTTATATAGGTTGCTCTTTTACAGAGTGTTCTTTATTGGATGGATATGAAAGGCGGTAAGCATAGCGCGAGGCAAGGCGGTTATCCACATAAAAAAGAAATTATTTTTTAGTCACCAAAAATCAAATTTATTATTATAAATCAAATATTTATGGATTTTTTACAGCGCAAAACTATTCACAGAAAACCACCTAAAAACTGGTTGATTTTTAAACACACCCTGTGGATATCCTGTGGCTAAGATGTGATTTTAACGAGGATTATTTTTTATGTATTGAGCTCTTAGAGGGCAGTAAAGGGACTGCAGGTTAGCAATTACATACCTGTGTTTTTTCTGACTTGCTTTGTTTGGTTAGTCATAAAAATAAGCGGCGTAATAGAACTCTGAAGTTCGGAGCGTATTAGTCTTTTCCAGACCGTATGCGACAAGGATGTCGCATCCGAGCCTACATGGACGTATTAACGGCGTGTCTGGAAAAGACTAATACGCTCCGAACCGCAACGAAACCTACTTACCAATACAAAAACTACTAAATATCCGACCCAGCAAATCGTCACTGGTAAAGGCGCCGGTAATTTCCCCCAATGCTTGCTGGGCCTGACGCAAGTCTTCCGCCAACAGCTCACCGGCGGCGGCCTGATTCAATTGTTGCTGACCGTTGAGCATAAATTCCTGGGCTTTTTCCAGTGCCACGATATGACGACGTCGAGCGGTAAAACTGCCCTCGCCTACACCGGCAAACCCCATGCATTGCTTGAGGTGGCCAGTAAGTGCATCTATGCCTTGCCCTTGGCGAGCAGACAGGCGAATCACCGGGTGGCCCTGATCCTCACTGGCTTCTGTGCCGATACCGGAAATATCCACCTTGTTGA
This sequence comes from Porticoccus sp. W117, assembly GCF_030341905.1. Taxonomy (GTDB): domain Bacteria; phylum Pseudomonadota; class Gammaproteobacteria; order Pseudomonadales; family Porticoccaceae; genus SCSIO-12696. The sequence continues at coordinate 33,451 of NZ_JATAAF010000005.1, forward strand.
GCACAAAGGTGATGTTGTCCCGCTCCGGATGGCGGGCAAAGTAATCCGGCCAGTTGGCCTTGGCATCTAGCGAGTAATCTTTGCTGCTGTCGATGACAAACAAAATGCGGTCGGCGCGGTCGATTTCTTTCCAGGCGCGGCGGATGCCCTCCTGTTCCACAGCGTCTTCGCTGTCTCGCAAACCGGCGGTGTCGATAACATGCAGCGGCATACCGTCGATATGGATACGCTCACGGAGTACATCGCGAGTAGTGCCTTCTATATCAGTAACAATGGCACTGTCCTTTCCGGACAGTGCGTTTAACAAGCTGGATTTGCCGGCATTGGGTTTGCCAGCAATCACCACCGTCATTCCTTCCTGAATCAATGCCCCCTGTTGGGCCTGGGCAAAGATAGTGGCCAGCTGATCCAGCAGTGATTGCAAATCCTGGCCTACTTTGGAGTCGGCAAGAAAATCGATCTCCTCCTCCGGAAAATCGATAGCCGCTTCCACATAAATACGCAGCTGAATCAGACTCTCGGTGAGGGTATGAACCTGTTGGGAAAACTCCCCCTGCAGGGAACGCAACGCACAGCGTGCTGCCTGCTCGGAAGAGGCATCAATCAAATCGGCAATGGCTTCCGCCTGGGCCAGATCCAGTTTGTCATTGAGGAAGGCGCGCTCGGAAAACTCCCCTGGCCGCGCCGGGCGAGCTCCTATCTGACAGAGGTTGTTGAGCAGTGCATCGAGAATTACCGGGCCGCCGTGCCCCTGCAATTCCAGTACATCCTCCCCGGTAAAGGAGTTGGGTCCAGGGAAAAACAGCGCCACCCCCTCGTCGATCACCACACCATCAGCGCCTTTAAAACGAGCAAAAGTAGCCAGCCTTTGCTGTGGCACGTTACCAACTACCCGCTCAGCAATATCGCGGGTGCGTGGCCCGCTGATACGGATAATACCCACCCCACCACGACCGGGAGCCGTGGCCACAGCGGCGATGGTGTCGGTGTTGAAGTTGGTGAATTGGTCGGTCATGGCGGGGATTTTAATGGATAGGGAGACGAGAGACGAGAGATGGAAGACGGGCAGCGATGTAGCAGGCGCGGCGCTAAACGAAAAAGGGCAGCCAAAGCTGCCCCGTCTCTCATCTCACATCTCACATCTCACATCTTTCGTCTCACGACTAAACACCCAGCTTTTTATTCACAAACCAGCTCTGGGCAATGGAGAATACATTGTTCACAGTCCAGTACAGCACCAGCCCCGCCGGGAACCACATAAACATAAAAGTAAACATGATCGGCATGATTTTCATGGCGGTGGCCATGCTCGCTTCTGCGGGCTGCGGGTTGAGTTTTTGCTGAATCCACATGGTCAGACCCATGATCAGCGGCAGAATAAACAGCGGGTCTTTTACCGACAGGTCGGCCACCCACAGCCAGTCCGCGTGGCGCAGCTCGACACTTTCAAACAGCATGTAGTAAAGGCCGAGGAAAATCGGCATGGGCAGCAACATGGGCAGGCAGCCGCCCATGGGATTAACGCCGTGCTTTTTGTACAGCCCCATCATTTCCTGAGACATCTTCTGGCGGTCATCGCCGTAGAGTTCTTTCAGGCGCTGCATTTCCGGCTGGATTTTGCGCATCCCCGCCATGGAGCGAGCGCTCTTGGCAAACAGCGGGTACATGGGAATACGCACACAGAGGGTCAACAGCAAAATGGCCCAGCCCCAGTTGCCGACAAAGTTATGCAAGAAATCCAGCAGCCAGAACAACGGCTTGGAAATCCACCAGGCCCAACCGTAGTCGATGGTCAGATCCAGATGCTGGTGAATGCTTTCCAGTTGTTTGATGTCTTTGGGGCCGGCATAGAAACGGGTTTTCAGTACATCGCTCTGACCAGGGGCCACGCTGTGGCTGGGGCCGATATAGCCCAAAGAGTATTCGCCGCCGCTCAATTGGCGCAGACGGTAGTTGTTTTGCTCATCCTGCTGGGGCACCCAGGCACTCATAAAGTAGTGCTGCAACATGGCCACCCAGCCACCGGACCAGGTTTCGTCAAAGCGCTTTTCACGAATATCTTCGAAAGACAGTTTGACGTAGTTTTCCTCTGGCGTGGTGATAGCAGCGCCCACGTAGGGTTGCATGCCAAAACCGGCGTCGCTTTCCGGGCGGGTGGCGTCGTGTTTGATCTGGGCGTAAATATTGCCCTGCCAGGATTCAGCACCGCGGTTGTCTACCAGATAATCCAGATCCACCAGGTAATCGCCGCGGCGGAAGGTAAAACGCTTGGTGATAGTGACATCGCCCTGTTGGTAATTGAGATCAACCACCAGCTCATCGCCGCTCATTTCATAGTTGCTGGAAACACTGCTGAACAGGGGGCGCACACCACCGCTTTTGTCGGTGCCGTTTCTGCCAATCAGACCACTCTGGGCAACATAGGTCTGGCTGTTGGTTTTGTTGAGCAGGATATAGGGCTCACCAGCATCCAGCTTGTTCAGGTATTGGGGCAACGCCACCTTGACGATATCGCCACCGTAGGGGTTGATCAGCACTTCCAGAACATCGGTGTTTACCGAAATAAGCGTACTGTTGGCCTGGGGAGTAGCTTGCGGCTGGGGCCGGGAGACAACGGCGGGCACATCGTCGGAGGAAGCCGCCACCACTCGCTCGCTGGGAATGTCCGGGGTATCCGCCTCGGTGGGAATTTCCACCACCGTGCGAGTATCTTCCACTGGCTTGTGTTGCTGCTCAAACTTGTTCCACTCCTGAAACAGCATAATTACAACAATGCCTATGCCGCCCAACAGTAAGGTGCGTTGCCAATCCATCTTTATTTCTCAGTATCAGTAAATTCGGGTTTTGGAGAAGTGGAGCCTTTATTATCGTCGCCGGGAACCGGGTCGTAGCCGCCTTCGTGGAAAGGGTGGCATTTTATAAGGCGACGCCCGGAGAGATAAAGCCCTTTTAATGCTCCGTGGCCTTCAATGGCCTCAATGGCGTATTCCGAGCAACTGGGGTGAAATCGGCAATTGCTTCCCAACAGCGGGCTGACAAAGCGCCGGTAGCCGCGAATTGGCCCGGTAAGCAGCTTTTTCATTGCCCGTTCGCCTTGCGTGACAAGCGTTTGAACGCGTTTTCAAACAGTTTGTGCAATTGGCTGTTATCCAGCTCGCCAATCCCCCGGCGTGCCAGCACAATAATATCCAGAGGCCCCAGCGCCAGCTGGCTATGGCGAAAACACTCGCGCGCAACCCGTTTGACCTTGTTGCGGTCTACGGCGTGACGAACGTTTTTCTTGGCAATGACCAAACCCAGGCGCGGGTGGTCGAGAGAGTTGGGAGCGGCCAGCAGCAGCAGGTGCGAATGGCCAACCTTGCACTCAGCGCCGTCGAAGACTCTTTGGAACTGAGGCCCGTTCAGTAGCCGCTTGGCTCGGCTGAAGTCCCTGTTGGGGGAAGTGGGTTGGGTTGGCTCGGGCACACTGCTGCCCTTTTCGGCGTTGGCGAAATTAGGCTGCCAGACGCTTGCGGCCTTTGGCGCGACGACGGTTCAGTACCAGGCGACCGTTTTTGGTGGCCATACGGGCGCGAAAACCGTGAGTGCGCTTACGCTTGATAACACTTGGTTGGAATGTTCTTTTCATGGCTAATACCGTTATAAAAAAGCCGTTGTAAAACAGCTTTGTAAAGTAATTCGATTAAGGGCTTTGACCCAAAGGGCGGGCGATTTTAAACAAAACCACCTGACGAAGCAAATAATTATTGTCCTCCACTGACAACCATCAAAACCATGGCAATTTGCCGACAGGAAAACCTTACTGTTTCATTTATATGCACTGGGTTGTGATAAAGCTGTGAGTTACAACAGGCAAAAGCGGTTCACAATCCGGGGACAGAGCTGTGGATAATTGTGGATAAAAATCACCGTTTCATTCCTCTGTGGATAACCGCCCTTTTTACCCACAACATAAATCACCTCTTTCCCCGTGCTTTTCGAGGGTTATCCGCAGGCTTTGGAGTGTTATAAGCCACTGATATAAAAACAATAAAAGCAGTTATCGACAGAAATCGGCTCCTTAAGTAATTACTACTAATATAAAAAACATTCTCTATAAGAAAGAACTATATAAGTTAATCAGTGTATTTAACCCTGAAAACAAAATTTCCGTATAATTGCCCCCCTTTTCATCAGTGGTAACGCAACATGCAGTATCCGGACAAGTTCGATGTCATCGTGGTTGGTGGCGGTCACGCGGGTACCGAGGCCTGCCTAGCGGCGGCTCGTATGGGCTGCCGTACCTTGCTGTTAAGCCACAATATCGAAACTTTGGGGCAGATGTCCTGCAATCCCGCCATTGGCGGTATTGGCAAAAGCCACCTGGTAAAAGAGGTGGATGCCCTGGGTGGTGCCATGGCAACCGCCACCGATTTGGGCGGTATCCAGTTTCGGGTACTCAATGCTCGCAAGGGGCCAGCAGTGCGTGCTACCCGCGCCCAGGCGGATCGAGCCCTGTACAAAGCGGCCATTCGCGAGATTCTGGAAAACCAGCCCAACCTGTCGATCTTCCAGCAAGCAGTGGACGACCTGATTTTGGACGGCGACCGGGTGGTGGGCGCCAAAACCCAAATGGGGTTGTCGTTTTACGGAAAAACCGTGGTGCTGACCGCCGGCACGTTCCTCGACGGCCAGATTCATGTGGGGTTGCAGAACTATTCCGGTGGCCGCGCTGGCGATCCGCCTTCGGTGTCCCTGGCACAGCGCCTGCGGGAATTACCGCTGCGGGTGGAACGTTTAAAAACCGGCACACCGCCGCGTATCGACGCCCGCAGTGTGGATTTTTCGGTGATGCAGGAACAGTGGGGAGACCAGCCCTTACCGGTGATGTCTTACCTGGGCAGTCGCGAACAGCATCCGCAACAGGTGTGCTGTTACATCACCCACACCAACGAAACCACCCACCAGATTATTCACAGCGGTCTGGATCGCTCCCCCATGTACAGCGGGGTGATTGAGGGTGTGGGGCCGCGTTATTGCCCCTCTATCGAAGACAAAATTGTTCGCTTTGCGGATAAGGATAGCCATCAGGTGTTTGTGGAACCTGAGGGGTTAAACACCCACGAGTTGTACCCCAACGGTATTTCAACCAGTCTGCCGTTTGATGTACAGCTGGAACTGGTGCGCTCCATTCGCGGCTTTGAAAACGCCCATATCACCCGCCCCGGCTATGCCATCGAGTACGACTTTTTTGACCCCAGAGACCTCAATTACTCTCTGGAAAGCAAGTTTGTCGACGGCTTGTACTTCGCTGGCCAGATCAATGGCACCACCGGTTACGAAGAAGCCGCTGCTCAAGGCTTGCTGGCAGGCACTAATGCGGCACTGGCTGTGCAGGGCAAAGACCCCTGGTGCCCCCGTCGCGATGAAGCCTATATCGGCGTACTGGTGGACGACCTGATTACCCTGGGCACCAGCGAACCCTACCGCATGTTTACCAGCCGCGCGGAATACCGTCTGCTGCTGCGAGAAGACAACGCTGATTTGCGCCTGACGGAAAAAGGTCGTGAACTGGGCTTGGTGGACGATAATCGCTGGCTACACTTTAACGAAAAGCGCGACGCCATTGCCGCCGAGCAGCAGCGTCTGAAAAGCACTTGGGTGCAACCCGGTTCCGCGGAAGCGGAACAGCTGAAAGACATACTCAGCAGCCCCATCAGCCGGGAGTACAACCTGCACGATTTGGTCAAGCGCCCGGAAATGAGCTACGGGGATATCGCCGCGCTGGATACCTCAATCGAGGTTGCTGAAGCAGTTGCGGAACAGGTGGAAATCGACGCCAAATACGCCGGCTATATCGATCGGCAGCAAGAGGATATCGACCGCCTCAAGGCCCAGGAAAATACCGCCATTCCCGCGGACTTTGACTACGACGGGGTGAAAGGGCTTTCCAACGAAGTGAAACAAAAGCTCAGCGAAGCCAAACCGCAGACATTGGGGCGGGCGGTGCGCATTCCCGGCGTTACGCCAGCGGCGGCTTCGCTGTTGCTGGTGTACCTGAAGAAACATTCGGCGAAGCGCCGCAGTGCATAGCTTTCCAATTGTCATCCTGAGGCCACAAAGTGGCCGTGAGGATATCACAACTCCATGGCTTGGAGATCCTCACGTCGCTGCGCTCCTCAGGATGACGGTGGAGAGTAAGGCGCGTAATTTGAGAGGCCTGAAGTCAGAGGTCGGATGTCTGAAGCGCTCGCTTCGCGAGTCCGGTCTGCCATGTCGAGCGCAAGCTCGACTGCGTCAGACCTCCGACGTCCAGCCTCTACCAGCACGCAGCAAATCTGGAACAAACATGCCTGAACACCACCCCCTCGAAGCTAAGCTCCTCACCGGCTTACAGCAGCTCGACCTTGACCTGAGCGACCAGCAAATCGCCCTGTTGCTCGCTTACCTGGACGAGCTGCACCGCTGGAACAAGGCCTACAACCTCACTGCCATCCGCGACCCGGAGCAGATGCTGTATCTGCATATCCTCGACAGCCTGGCGGTGGCACCCCTGCTGCGGGGGCAGCATTTTGTCGATGTGGGCACTGGCCCGGGTATTCCCGGCATTCCCCTGGCCATTGTGTTTCCGGACAAGACCTTTCAGCTGATCGACAGCAATGGCAAGAAAATGCGCTTTGTGTTCCAGACCCGCCTCAAGTTGAAGCTGGATAATGTGACCGAGCAACAGGTTCGTGTGGAGCAGTTTCAGGGGCGCTCCGGCGGTTACTGCGGGGTGCTTAGTCGCGCCTTTACCAGCGTGCCGGATATGTTGGAAAAGTGTCATCACCTGGCATCAGAAAATGGTCGCTTTTACGCCATGAAGGGCAAACTGCCAACAGATGAGTTGAGTGCCCTGGCAAAACACTATAAGGTCGTTGCCTCTCATCAACTGCAGGTGCCCGGTGTCGACGCCGAGCGCCATCTGATTGAAATCTCTCACACCGAGGAATAGCGCGTGAGTCGCACATTAGCCATCGTCAACCAGAAAGGCGGTGTCGGAAAAACCACCACCAGCGTTAATTTGTCTGCCTCCCTGGCCAGCTTTGGCCGGCGGGTGTTGATGGTGGATATGGACGCTCAGGGCAATGCCACCATGGGCTCGGGCATCGATAAAAACGCCTTGGAAGAAACTGTGCTGGATGTGCTCACCGGTGAAGCGGATATCAACCGGGTGATTTGCCGCTGTGAATCCGGCAATTTCGATGTGTTGCCTGCAAACTCGGATCTCACCGCCGCCGAGGTGGAGCTTCTTAACGTGGCCAACAAAGAGAGCCGCTTGTTTTACGCCTTGTCCCGGGTGCGCGATCGCTACGATTACATCATTGTCGACTGTCCACCGGCACTGAGTATGCTCACCATCAATGCGCTCACCGCCAGCCACGGGGTGATTATCCCCATGCAGTGCGAGTACTACGCCCTGGAAGGGTTGTCGGCGCTGATGGAAACCATCCAGCAGATCAACAAAGTGATCAACCCGCATCTGAAGATCGAAGGCATCCTGCGCACCATGTACGACCCCCGCAACAGCCTGACTAACGAAGTCACTACGCAGTTGCGCAAACACTTTGGCGACAAGGTGTACCGGGTATACATTCCCCGCAATGTGCGTTTGGCAGAGGCGCCCAGTTACGGCGAGCCCGCCATTGTGTACGACAAGCATTCCAAGGGGTCACTGGCGTACATTGGTCTGGCCGGGGAAATCATCAATCGCCACCGGGCGGAAGCCCGCCAGGCCATGAGCGCATAAGGGGAAAAGGTCATGGTAAAACGCAAACTCGGCCGCGGCCTCGATGCCCTGCTCAGCCCGGAAATTGCGCAAACGGTTGTTGAACAGCCCAATGTAGGGGTGAATATTGCGGTTCCCGCCAGTGGTGACCAGCTGCGCCAGTTGCCGGTGGAGTTCCTACAGCGGGGCAAATACCAGCCGCGCCGGGATATGCACCCGGAGGCACTGGAAGAGCTGGCTAACTCGATTCGCGCCCAGGGCATTATGCAGCCCATCGTGGTGCGCCCTATCGGCGACAACCGTTACGAGATTATTGCCGGCGAGCGCAGATGGCGCGCTGCGCAGATGGCGGAGCTGGCGGAAGTCCCCACCCTGATCAAAGACGTGCCGGACGAAACCGCCATCGCCATGGCGTTGATTGAGAACATCCAGCGGGAAGACCTCAACGCCATTGAAGAGGCCCAGGCACTGATCCGCCTGCAGAACGAGTTTGAACTCACTCAGCAGGAAGTGGCCACTGCCGTGGGCAAATCCCGCACTGCGGTCACCAATTTGATGCGCCTGATGACTCTCGAAGAGGAGGTGCGCCGTCTGCTGGAACACGGTGACCTGGAAATGGGTCACGCCCGCGCCTTGCTGGGCCTGAAAAGTGGCCAGCAAATTGAAGCGGCGCGCTCTGTGGTGGCCAAGGGCATGACCGTGCGCCAGGCGGAGGCATTGGTGCGCCGCCTGCAGGAGCAGGGCACGACACAAAAAGAATCTCGTGCCCTCAGCCCGGATATTGTCCGCCTGCAAGATCAGCTGTCGGAACAGGTTGGTGTGCCGGTGATGGTGCAACACAGTGCCAAAGGCAAAGGCAAGCTGGTGTTCAAGTACAACAGTCTGGACGAGTTAGACGGCATCTTGGCCCATATCAAATGAATACCCCTGAATTGGGTACCCTTTGATCGATAAACCCACCGCTGGCAAGTTGAATAAGCGACTTGAACTACCTATAATTGCGCCGCCCAGACTGGTCTGTCCGGGGTTTGTAGCGCTTGAAGAGCGAGAGAAAGGCTGACAGGAGCTGGCAGCAATGGCCAAGATTGCGCCCCCGCCGGTACATCAGGTCGCCTTGATCCAGCTGTTGATTTTGCTTCTGCTGTCATTGGCGCTTTTGCCTTTCGGCCAGAAGTTGGCGGCTTCCGCTGCCGTGGGGGGATTGATTCAGATAATCCCGCAGGTCTGGTTTACACGTCAGGCCTATCGATATACCGGCGCCCGTCAGGTGCGGAATATCGTTAATGCGATGTATCGAGGGGAGAGCGGGAAGATTCTGTTAACCACAGCGATGTTTGCCATAGTCTTTCGCATGGCTCGCTGGGTAGAACCTGTAACGCTGTTTGTTTCCTTTGGTGTGATGATTCTTGTGCAGTTGTTGAGTGCCACAAAAATACTCAACAGGGCACGTTAAACAGTTCGTTTTTAACGCGAAGATTTGCGAGAAAATTGATGGCAGGCGAAAACCCGACCACAGTAGAGTACATCCAACACCACTTGACCAACTTGGTCTACGGCAACCATCCAGAGCACGGCTGGAGCTTTGCCCGTTATGATCACTATGCTGCTGATGTTCAGGCCATGGGTTTTAGCGCTATTCACCTGGACTCCATTCTCTGGTCTATCGGTCTTGGTTTTATTTTCCTGGGAATATTCCGGGCCGCAGCTAAAAAAGCAACTACCGGAGTGCCGGGCGGCTTGCAAAACTCTGTGGAGTGGTGTGTCGAGTTTATTGAGGGGCTGGTAAAAGATACTTTCCACGGTCGCAACAAACTGGTTGCGCCGTTGGCTCTGACTATCTTTGTGTGGGTGTTCCTGATGAACCTGATGGATCTTGTACCGGTAGATCTGGTGCCGCACCTGCTGTATATGCTGGGGGTTCCCTATCAGAAAATTGTTCCCTCAACGGACCCCAATATTACCCTGGGCATGGCCCTTGGCGTATTTGTACTGATGTTGTTTTACTCCATCAAAATCAAAGGTTGGGGTTTCCTGAAAGAATTGACCATGAATCCGTTCCACTCTGGCAAGTGGTACTTGGACTTCACCATTTTCTTGCCGATCAACATCTTTATGGAAGTGGTTGGCCTGCTGGCCAAGCCGTTCTCTCTCGGTCTGCGACTGTTCGGCAACATGTACGCCGGTGAAATGATCTTTATCCTGATTGCCGTTATGTTTGGCGCCGCCTTCGGTGCGGGTGCTATTGGTGGTGGCTTCCAGAGCCTGTTTGGCGAAACCTTTAACCTGGTTTACTGGCTGATTGTGTTGGCGGTGGTGATTTTTACCTGCTGGCTGAACATGAAAGGCAAGTTGGCCACCGGTAAAACCATTTTGCTGCTGATTGTTCAACTGGCCCTCGCCGGCGGTTTGAGCTTCGTCAGTGGTGGATTTATGCAGTGGGGCTGGGCGGTATTCCACATCCTGGTTATTACACTGCAAGCGTTTATCTTCACTGTGCTGACGGTGGTTTACCTCAGCATGGCGCATGAAGATCACTGATTTTTTGATTTACCTTTAATTTTTACTTTCATCTAAACCTCTTAATAGGAGAAACAAATGGAACTCGTCATCATCGCAGCGGCAATTATGCTGGGTCTGGGCGCACTGGGTGCGGCCGTTGGTATGGGTCTGCTGGGCGGTAAGCTGATCGAAGGTACTGCTCGTCAGCCTGAGCTGGGCCCCATGCTGCAAGGCAAGATGTTCCTGTTGGCCGGCCTGATCGACGCCATCCCCATTATCGGTGTTGGTATCGCCATGTACCTGATCTTCGTTGTTGCTCCTGGCGTTGGCGCTTAATTAGCCGCCCTGTTAACAGCAATACAACGAATTTCTTTAGGTAACTTGAGGACACTGGCGTGAATATTAACCTTACGCTGTTCGGTCAAATGGCAGTCTTCGCAATCTTTGTGTGGTTCTGCATGAAGACTGTGTGGCCAGCAATCATCAATGCCTTGGAAGAGCGCAAGAAGAAGATCGAAGAAGGACTGGAAGCGGCTGACCGCGCCAGTCGCGATCTGGAACTGGCGCAAAACAAGGCGGCCGATCAGATGAAAGAAGCCAAGCAAGAAGCGGCGGGCATCATCGAACAGGCCAACAAGCGGGCTAACCAGATCGTAGACGAGGCCAAAGAGCAGGCCATCGCTGAGGGCAACCGCCTGAAAGCCGCTGCTCAAGCCGAGATCGATCAGGAAATGAACCGCGCCAAAGAGGAGCTGCGCAGCAAAGTGGCCGCTCTTGCCGTTCAGGGTGCTGAGAAAATTCTCGAAACCCAGATCGACGAGAACGCCAACCGCGACATGCTCGACAAACTGGCAGCGCAGCTGTAAACGAGGTTTGAAATGGCTGAACTGAGCACTCTGGCACGGCCCTACGCAAAAGCGGCGTTTAAACACGCTGCCGATGCCGGCGCACTGCAAGACTGGTCGAAAATGCTGGCCACCGCTGCTGCGGTATCCCAGCACGATGCGGTGGAGCGCCTGTTGGCCTCCCCCACTCACACCGCGGCGCAACAGGCCGAGACAGTGATCGATGTTTGCGGCGATGCCCTCAACGAGAGCGGCCGTAACTTTGTTCACACCCTGTCAGCCAACCGCCGTCTGCCTCTGCTGGCGGAAGTTAGCCGTCAATTTGAGGTGTTGAAAGCGGGCCTGGAGAAAAACCTGGCGGTGGAAGTCACCTCCGCCGGTGAGGTCAGCTCGGAACAGCAAGACAAACTGGCAGCGGCACTGAAATCACGCCTGGGTCACGACGTTACCCTGCAGGTGGAAGTGGACAAAAGCCTGTTGGGCGGTGCGGTGATCCGCGCCGGAGATACCGTGCTCGACGGTTCCGTTCGCGGTCGTCTGGCGAAGCTCGCCGAAGCGTTAAATTCCTGAGATCGAGGAACTGCACATGCAGCAACTGAATCCATCTGAAATCAGCGACATCATCAAACAGCGCATTGAAAGCCTGGATGTTGCCACTGAAGCCCAGAATGAGGGCACCATTGTATCCGTCTCCGACGGTATCGTTCGCATCCACGGCCTCGCCGATGTGATGTACGGCGAGATGATCGAATTTGAAAACGGCAGCTACGGCATGGCCCTCAACCTGGAGCGTGACTCCGTGGGTGCGGTTGTGTTGGGTGACTACCTGGGTCTGGCCGAAGGCCAGAAAGCCAAGTGCACCAGTCGTATTCTGGAAGTGCCGGTTGGCCCAGAGCTGGAAGGCCGCGTGGTTGACGCACTGGGTACACCTATCGACGGTAAAGGCCCGGTTGAAGCGGCGGTTACTTCTCCGGTTGAGCGCATCGCTCCCGGCGTAATTGACCGTCAATCCGTTGACCAGCCTCTGCAAACCGGTTTGAAATCCGTTGACTCCATGATCCCCATCGGTCGCGGCCAGCGTGAATTGATTATTGGTGACCGTCAGGTGGGTAAGTCCGCCATCGCTATCGACACCATCATCAACCAGAAAAACACCGGCATTAAGTGTATCTACGTTGCGGTTGGCCAGAAGCAGTCCACCATCGCCAACGTGGTGCGCAAGCTGGAAGAGCACGGTGCCATGGACCACACTATTGTGGTTGCCGCCGGTGCTGCTGACCCCGCCTCCATGCAATTCCTGGCGCCTTACGCCGGTTGTGCCATGGGTGAGTACTATCGTGACCGCGGTGAAGACGCGCTGATCATCTACGATGACCTGACCAAGCAAGCCTGGGGCTATCGCCAGATTTCCTTGTTGCTGCGTCGCCCACCGGGCCGTGAAGCCTACCCCGGTGACGTGTTCTACCTGCACAGCCGCCTGCTGGAACGCGCTGCCCGCGTTAACGCCGACTACGTTGAGAAGTTCACCAACGGTGAAGTGAAAGGCAAAACCGGTTCTTTGACTGCCCTGCCGATCATTGAAACCCAGGCCGGTGACGTATCTGCGTTCGTACCCACCAACGTGATCTCCATTACCGATGGTCAGATCTTCCTGGAAGCGGACATGTTCAATGCCGGTATTCGCCCTGCGATCAACGCTGGTATCTCCGTATCCCGCGTAGGTGGTGCCGCTCAGACCAAAGTGATCAAGAAGCTCGGCGGTGGTATTCGTCTGGCTCTGGCTCAGTACCGCGAACTGGCGGCATTCTCCCAGTTTGCCTCCGATCTGGATGATGCGACCCGCGCTCAGTTGGAGCACGGTCAGCGCGTAGTTGAGCTGATGAAGCAGAAGCAGTTCTCGCCACTGAGCATTGCCGAAACTGCGATCGTTCTGTACGCCGCCAACGAAGGCTATCTGAAAGAAGTGGAAGTGGCCAAAGTGGGTGACTTCGAAGCTTCCCTGCTCTCTTACATGAAAGCAGAGCACGCAGAGCTGATGAAGCAGGTTGACGACACCGGCGACTACAACAACGACATCGCCGCCAGCTTTAAAGCGGCGCTGGACAAGTTTGTAGCCACCCAGACTTGGTAATTTTTTCGGGGACGGACTTTCTTATAAACGGAAAGATTCCCTCCCCAGGTATTAATTATGGCAGTCGGAAAAGAAGTTAAAACCAAAATCGCCAGTGTGCAGAGCACACAGAAGATCACCAGCGCCATGGAACTGGTGGCGGCGAGTAAAATGCGCCGTGCCCAGGATCGCATGAAACTGGGCAAGCCCTACGCCCAGCGCATCCGCACGGTGATTGGTCATATTGCCAACGCCACGCCGGAGTATCGTCACCAGTACTTGGTGGAGCGCGAGGTGAAGCGGGTCGGCTTTATTGTGGTATCCACCGATCGCGGCCTTTGTGGCGGTTTGAACATCAACCTGTTCAAAGCCACCATCAAAGCCATGAAAGAGTGGAGCGACAAAGACGTTGAAGTGGATCTGTGCGTTGTCGGCAACAAGGCCGCTGCTTTCTTTGGCAGCATGGGCGGCAATATCACCGCTGCGGTCACCGACCTGGGTGATGAGCCTTCCGCCGCTGACTTGCTGTCCAGCGTCAAGGTGACTCTGGATGCGTTTGACGAAGGCAAAATTGACCGCCTGTTCCTGGTGAGCAATGAATTCGTCAACACCATGACCCAGAAGCCGGAAGTGGCTCAACTGCTGCCTCTCGAAGCGACTGATGAGGAAGAGCTGAAGCACCACTGGGACTACATCTATGAGCCGGATGCCAAAGATTTGTTGGACGGCCTGTTGGTGCGTTACATCGAATCCCAGGTGTTCCAGGCGGTTGTGGAAAACAAAGCCTGTGAACAGGCGGCGCGGATGCTGGCCATGAAAAACGCCACCGACAACGCCGGCAACATGATCGACGAACTGCAACTGTTGTACAACAAAGCCCGTCAGGCAGCCATTACTCAAGAGCTGTCCGAGATTGTTGGCGGCGCAGCTGCGGTTTAATCGACAAATGCGTCATTCCCGCGAAGGCGGGAATCCATAGAATTTAAAAGTTACATCTATATATAGAACTCTTCATTTAGAGGAATTGGAAATGAGTAGCGGACGTATCGTACAAATTATCGGCGCCGTGATCGACGTGGAATTCCCGCGCGATCAGGTACCGAATGTTTATGACGCCCTGACTGTTGAGAGCAAAGACCTGACCATGGAGGTTCAGCAGCAACTGGGCGACGGTGTGGTTCGCGCCATTGCCATGGGCTCCTCCGAAGGTGTTAGCCGTGGTTTGGCGGTTGCTAACACCAACGCCCCGGTAAAAGTACCTGTGGGTACTGAAACCCTGGGCCGTATCATGGACGTACTGGGTAACCCCATCGACGAATGTGGCGAGATCGGCGAGCAAGAGCGTATGCCGATCCACCGCAAAGCGCCTACTTATGCTGAACAATCTGCTACCAATGAATTGTTGGAAACCGGTATTAAAGTAATCGACCTGGTTTGCCCGTTCGCCAAGGGTGGTAAGGTTGGTCTGTTCGGTGGTGCCGGTGTGGGCAAAACCGTAAACATGATGGAGCTGATCAACAACATCGCCAAAGAGCACAGCGGTCTGTCTGTGTTTGCCGGTGTGGGCGAGCGCACTCGTGAAGGTAACGACTTCTACTACGAGATGAAGGAGTCCAACGTTCTCGACAAAGTGGCCATGGTATATGGCCAGATGAACGAGCCCCCCGGAAACCGTCTGCGCGTGGCCCTGACCGGCCTGACCATGGCGGAAAAATTCCGTGACGAAGGCAAAGACGTACTGTTGTTTATCGACAACATCTACCGTTACACCCTGGCGGGTACCGAAGTATCGGCACTGCTGGGCCGTATGCCTTCTGCGGTGGGTTACCAGCCGACTTTGGCGGAAGAAATGGGCGCCCTGCAAGAGCGTATTACCTCTACCAAGAGCGGCTCTATTACCTCTATCCAGGCGGTTTACGTGCCGGCGGATGACTTGACTGACCCGTCTCCAGCGACCACGTTCTCTCACCTGGACGCGACTGTTGTACTGAGCCGTGATATTGCTGCCAAGGGTATTTACCCGGCGGTAGACCCACTGGACTCCACCTCTCGTCAGCTGGATCCACTGGTGGTTGGCACCGAGCACTACGAAGTGGCCCGCGGCGTACAGTCTGTACTGCAGCGCTACAAAGAGCTGAAAGACATCATTGCGATTCTGGGTATGGACGAGCTGTCTGAAGAAGACAAGCAGGTCGTTGCCCGTGCTCGTAAAGTTGAGCGCTTCCTGTCCCAGCCGTTCCACGTGGCGGAAGTATTTACCGGTTCCCCGGGAAAGTACGTGTCCCTGAAAGAGACCATTGCCAGCTTCAAGGCGATCCTCGAGGGCGACTACGACCATCTGCCGGAGCAGGCCTTCTACATGGTGGGCGGCATCGAAGAAGCGGTTGAAAACGCCAAGAACCTGTAACCCGCTGAGCGAGGTTTAAAGAATGGCTATGACAGTCCATTGTGACATTGTAAGTGCCGAAGAAGCCTTGTATTCAGGCCTCGTGGAGCTGGTGGTTGCCACCGGCTCTGTGGGTGAGCTGGGCATTAACTTCGGTCACGCACCGCTGCTCACCGACCTGAAACCGGGCCCGGTGCGTATCGTTAAGCAGGGCGGTGACGAGGAGTTGTACTACCTCTCCGGCGGCTACCTGGAAGTGCAACCCAACTGCATTACCGTAATGGCCGACGTCGCCAACCGCGCCGACAGCCTGGACGAAGCCAAGATTCTGGAAGCCAAGGAAAAAGCCGAACAGGCCCTGGCCAACCAGAGCGGCGAGTTCGACTACTCCCGCGCAGCAGCCCAGCTGGCGGAAGCGGTGGCACAACTGCGTACCATTGAGCAACTGCGCAAGAAGCTCGGTAAGTAAGCTGTTAGTTGTGGTATAAAAAGGGCGGCTTTAGCCGCCCTTTTTTGTGAGATGGGAGACGAGAGATGAAAGACGGAAAACAAGTCGTACTGCATCTCTCGTCTCCCGTCTCCCATCTCTCATAAAACGGGACGTTTTATCAATGATCGACATCGTTATTCTTGCCGCCGGTAAAGGCACTCGCATGAAATCGGCGCTGCCCAAAGTGTTGCACAAGCTGGCTGGGCGCTCTCTGCTTCAGCACGTGATCGATACTTCTTCACAGCTACCCGAAGCGGCTATTACCGTCGTAACCGGTCACGGCTCCGAGCAGGTGCGCGAGTCCATCGCCAATCCTGTCAACTGGGCAGAGCAAACCGAGCAGCTGGGTACAGCCCATGCCGTGGAACAGGCATTGCCAAGCCTGGCAGATGACAGCGTTGCATTAATCCTGTACGGCGACGTTCCCCTGCTGGAATTGCAAACACTGGAAAAAATGGTTGGGCTGGTGGCGGAAAAATCCATGACTCTGCTGACTGTGGAGCTGGCTGATGCCACTGGTTATGGTCGCATTGTCCGCGACGCCGAGGGCCATGTAAGTGCTATTGTTGAACACAAGGACGCCAGCGATGCGCAGCGCGAAATCTGCGAAATCAACACCGGCGTAATGGCCCTTAACAGCGATGACTTGAAGCGCTGGTTGCCGCAAATTGGCAACGATAATGCTCAAGGCGAATTTTACCTTACCGACCTGATCGAAATTGCTCGCAACGATGGCTATCAGGTAGAGCCTCTGCAGCCTGCCACCGAGCAGGAAGTGCAAGGCATCAACGACCGTGTGCAACTGGCAGAGCTGGAGTGCCACTATCAGCATTGCCAGGCCGAAGTGGCCATGCGAAATGGCGCCACTCTGGCAGACCCCGCCCGTTTTGATGTACGTGGTGAGCTGACCGTCGGCAATGATGTTTTTATCGATGTGAATTGCGTATTTGAAGGTAAAGTGCAGCTGGGAAATAACGTCACCATTGGCCCCAACTGCATTCTCACCAATGCCACCATTGCCGATGGCGCAGAGATCAAGGCCAACACGGTTATCGAAGATACCCATGTAGGTATTAATGCCATTATTGGTCCCTTTGCTCGCCTGCGCCCTGGCACTGTTATGGCCGATAACACCAAAGTGGGTAACTTTGTAGAGACCAAGAAAGCGGTTGTCGGCAGTGGCAGTAAAATTAACCACCTCAGCTATGTGGGCGACGCCGTTTTGGGCGCAGATGTGAATGTGGGTGCCGGTACTATTACCTGCAATTACGACAGTGCCAACAAGTCGCTAACTGAAATTGAAGACGGTGCCTTTATCGGCTCCAACACCGCTCTGGTAGCGCCAGTCAAAGTAGGCCCAGGCGCCACGGTAGGTGCGGGCTCGGTAATTACCAATGAAGTGCCCGGCGAGCAGCTGGCGGTTGCCCGTGGCAGACAGAGAAATATTGAAGGCTGGAAACGACCGGTTAAGAAATGATCGTCATTCCCGCGAAGGCGGGAATGACGTGCACAAGATTTTAAGAAGGAAAAATTATGTGTGGAATAGTTGGCGCGGTGGCTCACCGCAATGTTACCAATATTCTCGTGGAAGGGCTTAAGCGCCTGGAATACCGTGGTTATGATTCGGCAGGGGTTGCTGTTCTGGATATTGACGGGAAGATTCAGATTCGCAAGAAAGCCGGCAAGGTTGCCAATATGGAAGAGCAGTTAGCTGCTGACCCAGCGCGAGGCCAGCTTGGCATCGCTCATACACGCTGGGCGACTCATGGTGTGCCAAACGACATTAATGCTCACCCTCATCGGTCGTCCTATATTGCAGTAGTTCATAATGGCATTATCGAAAATCACGATCAGCTGCGCGCTGAATTAAAAGCATCCGGTTATCAGTTTGTTTCTGATACCGATACAGAGGTCGTTGCGCATCTTATGCATGCCTGCCAGGAGCAAGGTCAGGACCTATTCGCTTCGTTACAGACAGTAGCAGAACGATTGGAAGGTGCTTTTGCACTGGCAGCTATCAGCGAGCGTGAGCCTGGCCGGTTGGTCGGCACTCGCAGAAATGTGCCTTTGGTATTGGGTGTTGGAATTGAAGAGAACTTTATCGCTTCCGACCAAATGGCGCTTCGGACGGTGACCGACCGTTTTGTTTTCTTGAATGAGGGCGACCTAGTCGATTTGAAGACAGACTCTTATAAAATCGTTGATACTGAAGGCAACACTGTGCGGCGTGAGGTTGTTCAATTGTCCGGTGATGACGGCAGCGCTGACAAGGGTGGCTACCGCCACTACATGCTGAAAGAAATTTTTGAACAACCCAAGGTGCTTGGGGATACCTTGCAGGGCCGTATCAGCGACAAGCACGTACTGCCCCAAGCGTTTGGCCAGCAGGCGACCGAAATTTTTGAAAAAGTCGAAAACGTACACATCGTTGCCTGCGGTACCAGCTACCATTCCGGTATGGTAGCGAAGTACTGGCTGGAGGAGTGGGCTGGTATTCCCTGCCAAGTGGAAGTGGCTAGTGAGTATCGTTACCGCAAAGTAGTGGTGCCCAGCAACACATTGTTTGTCACTATTTCTCAGTCCGGTGAAACCGCCGATACGTTGGCGGCACTGCGTGCGGCCAAAGAAGCTGGTTACCTGGGGGCTTTGACGATCTGCAATGTGGCCAGTAGCTCGCTGGTGCGTGAAAGCGACTTGTCCTTGATGACTCTTGCGGGCCCAGAGATTGGTGTGGCTTCTACCAAGGCGTTCACCACGCAATTGGTGGCGCTGCAGTTGTTCAGCATTGGTATTGGCCGCTACCACGGCCTGAGTGAAGAGCGCGAGCAGGAACTGGTCGCCGCCCTGTATCAATTGCCGCAACTGTGTGAGCAGGTGTTGCAGCTGGACAAGCAGATCGAACAGACGTTTGAATGCTTTAACGAAAAGCACCACGCCCTGTTCCTGGGGCGCGGCGTGCAGTTCCCGGTGGCTCTGGAAGGTGCCCTGAAACTCAAGGAAATTTCTTACATCCACGCCGAGGCCTACCCCTCCGGCGAACTCAAGCACGGCCCCCTGGCATTGGTGGATGACGATATGCCGGTGGTGGCAGTGGCCCCCAACAACGAGCTGCTGGAAAAACTCAAATCCAACCTCCACGAAGTGCAAGCTCGTGGCGGCAAGCTGTTTGTATTTGCCGACAAGGATTCCGGTTTTATTAGTCAAGAGGGGGTAACGGTAATTGACCTGCCCCACGTGCCGGAAAGCCTGGAGGCGATTATCTACACCCTGCCCCTTCAGCTGCTGTCCTACCATGTGGCCTTGGTAAAGGGCACGGACGTGGATCAACCCCGCAATCTGGCCAAGTCAGTGACTGTGGAGTAACTTAACCACTGTGGTGAGCTAACTGTATAAATCAAGGAGTGATTATGAATACCAACATGGAAAAACAGCAAGCCCACAAATTACTGCAAACCGCCTTGGCGAATCCCACAGCTGAATTTCGCGATGGCCAGTGGCAAGCGATTGATGCATTGGTTAACCACCGGCAAAAACTGTTGGTAGTGCAGCGTACTGGTTGGGGTAAAAGCTCGGTTTATTTTATAAGTACCAAAATTTTCCGCGACAGGGGTACGGGGCCAACCATAATTGTGTCTCCCCTGCTTGCCCTGATGCGTAACCAGATTGAGTCAGCGCAGCGTCTGGGGATTGTCGCTGAAACCATGAATTCCACCAACCATAGCTATTGGCAGGTGGTTACCCAGCGGGTTCTCAATAATGAAATTGATTGCTTATTAATTTCTCCTGAACGCTTGGCAAACGACAGCTTTATCAAAACCGTCTTGCAGCCTATTGCTGACCGCATTGCTTTAATGGTGGTTGATGAGGCGCACTGTATATCGGACTGGGGCCACGACTTTCGCCCGGATTATCGACGCATTATTAGTATTTTGCGCCAGCTGCCCGCCAATACACCGGTGCTGGGAACAACAGCGACTGCCAACAACCGGGTAGTAGAAGACATTCAAATCCAGCTTGGTGATATTCAAATTCATCGTGGCCCCTTGACTCGAGAAAGTCTTGCCCTGCAAACCATGATGCTACCAGATCAAGCGTCTCGTCTGGCCTGGTTGGCGCAGGTGATACCGACCTTACCGGGTACTGGAATTGTCTATACCTTAACGGTGCGCGATGCCGAGCAAGTGGCTGAGTGGTTAAGCGCTAATGATATTAATGCCAAGGCTTACCACGGTAATGTTGAGGCTGAGGGCTTTGAAAACAGCAATGCCTATCGCCAGCATTTGGAAGAATTATTGCTCAACAACCAATTAAAGGTGTTGGTGGCAAGCAGCGCTTTGGGGATGGGCTATGACAAGCCGGATTTAGGGTTTGTGGTTCATTATCAAGCGCCAGGCTCCATTGTTGCCTATTACCAACAAGTTGGTCGTGCTGGTCGCGGTATTGAGCAGGCAATAGGTGTGTTGATGTCTGGTGTCGAAGATCAGGATATTCATAAATCGTTTCGAGACACGGCATTTCCTTCCGAGTCGCAAATTAGCGAAATTTTGCATGTCCTGGAACAGAGTGATGGCCTGTCGATACGGGGTATTGAAGAACAGACCAACCTTCGGCATGGTCAGATTGAGAAGGCGCTCAAACTTCTGAGTGTGGAAAACCCGGCACCCGTTATCAAAGATGGAAGCCGCTGGATCAGAACGCCAGTGCGCTACCAGATGGACCATGAACGCATTGCTCATTTGACGGGGCAGCGTATTCAGGAATGGCAGCAGGTACAAGCGTATCTGGCTGACAATGGCTGCAAGATGGCTTTTCTGCGCCGGGCGCTGGACGACCTTGACCCGGCACCCTGTGGCAAGTGTTCATCCTGCCTTGGCCACCCGGTTATCAACACACCCGTTGATCCCGGTTTGGCCCATCGTGCAGGTACCTTCCTTAAACAAGCGGAGATGGTGATCACACCTAAAGTGCAGGTTGCTGCCAACGGGTTTCTGGAATATGGATTCAGAGGTAACCTACTGCAGAATATACGTGCGCAAGAAGGGCGTGTTTTGTCCCGCTGGGGTGATGCGGGTTGGGGGCGCATGGTTGCCGACAACAAACATTCCGGGCATTTTAGCGATGAGCTGGTTGAGGCCATGGTGGAAATGGTTCAACAGCGTTGGCAGCCCAATCCTGCACCGCAGTGGGTTTGCTGCGTGCCATCGCGCAATCATCCGCTCTTGGTGCCTGATTTTGCCCGCCGTTTGGCAGCACGGCTAGAGCTGCCGCTGATTGATGCCGTCAGCAAGGTTAAAGACAATCAGCCGCAAAAAAGCCAGCAAAATCGCTTTCACCAATGCCGAAATCTGGATGGTGCATTTGCGATTAATTTGCCCGTACAGGATTCTCCTGTTTTGTTGGTGGACGATATTGTCGATTCTGGTTGGACACTAGCGGTAATTGCGGCGCTATTACAACAGGCAGGTAGTGGTGTGGTGTATCCTGTTGCGCTGGCATCATCTTCGGTGAAAGATTCATGACTGCATCGGGTTCCTTATCAAATACAGCCCAGGCAACACTATTGCTTACCAGCTATTTTTCCAGGGCGAGCAGTGAAAGCGTCAAGCCGCTCACGATTAAAGAGTGGGGAAGGTTTGCCTTATGGATGAAAGAAAAAACACTTTCGCCCGCTGATCTGCTGGCTTCTGATCCAAAAACCCTGTTGGACGGCTGGCATGACAATCGAATCAGTGTCGATCGGGTTGTACAGTTGCTGGGTCGTGGCCATAGCCTGGCACTCGCCATGGAAAAGTGGCAGCGGGCTGGCTTGTGGGTGGTTACTCGCTCCGACCCTGAATATCCGTGGCGGCTAAAGCAACGACTGAAAACAGATTCCCCACCTGTGCTGTTTGGCTGTGGTAATAAAGCGCTGTTAAACACAGGTGGTTTGGCAGTTATTGGCTCGCGCAACGCCAGTGAGACTGATCTGGCTTTTACTCAACAGGTGGGCGAGAAAGCTGCGTCAGAGAGTGTGACTATCATCTCTGGCGGTGCGCGCGGGGTGGATGAGGCGGCGATGTTAGGGGCCATTGAGCAAGGTGGCATGGTAGCTGGTGTGATAGCAGATAGCTTGCTAAAGGCGGCAACCAGCAACAAATGGCGCAAAGGTTTGATGGATAACCGTGCGGTACTGGTATCGCCCTTCTACCCCGAAGCCGGCTTTAGTGCCGGTAATGCCATGGCTCGTAACAAATACATCTACTGTCTGGCAGACAGCGCACTGGTTATCCACTCTGGCAAAAAAGGGGGAACACTCAGTGGTGCAGAGGAAAACCTTAAAGAAGCCTGGATCCCTCTTTGGGTTAAGCAAACAGCCGATAAAAGTGCAGCCAATGCAGATTTGGTGGCCAAGGGGGGATGTTGGTTGGAAGCTGATGCGCAGAGTTTGAGTGTTTGTGATTTGGTGAGTGCGGTTAGCCATGTGAAAGAAGAGCAAGTAGATCTATTTTCAATACCTGTACAGCCTGATTCAAAGCTCGAAACAGGCGTTTCAGAACCACAGCAGGTTAAATACGCTAACGAGAAGCAGGTCAAAGGCTCTACTATTTCAGAACAACTTTCTGAGGCTGAAAATTCGGCATCGAGCCCTGTAGATTTTTATCAAATATTCATTATTGAGCTGCAACGGTTAGCATCAACGGCAACCACTGTTGATGAGCTTATAAAGAATACCGGCCTTCATAAGTCCCAGCTGAATGACTGGTTAAAGCGCGCGGAGCAAGGTGGCTTGGTGAAAAAGCTGATTAGACCCGTGCGCTATCAAGTGGAAAAGGTAGAAGGTTTGAGTCATGGCCATGACTGAATAAACGTTAAGCGCTTACTAAGGCGCAGTTGAGTTCAGAAACGGTGCTATTCGGTGTATTAGATATGGAAATACCTGTCACTCCCGAGTCCCGCAATCAGGCTAAGTCAGTGACGGTGGAATAAGTAAAGTCAGGTTAAATCCGTGGCGGCTATGGCCACTGGGTCTATACTGAAACCATTGTTACCACCGCAGAACCCACGATGTTTCTTGGCCTGTTGAAATCCAGATGCCGCACCACAGCTCGAATCTTGCTGCTGTGGCTGTTGTTTGGTGGCCAGCTATTGTGCACCAGCCATGCGGGTTTTGGTGTGGATGTGGCGCCAGACAGTGCCCAGGCCCCGGTAAAAACCTGCTGTGGTGGTTTAGCGGCCTCTCAGCCACAAACCGATACCAGTTGTTGTGACGACCCCGCCAGCTTCTGTTGTGGCGATGGCAAATATGGCAGTGCGGATATTGCCGGCAGTGACATTGGCACTGCCAGTGTTACTGCCCCTGCTTCCCTGGCATTACTGAACACAACATCAATATCGCCTCGCTGGGTGAAAGAGATTGTTTTACGACGATCGGATCCCCCCATTCACCTGCTCAACTGCACTTTTCTGGATTAACCACTACCTTCTGCTTCACTCGACGGCGCGGTTGTGCGCCTGTGTATCAATCCATACAGAAGGTATTAGCTGTGAAAAATTTTTCCAGACTTTGTGCGCTTGCGGTCGGCGCATTCACCATCATCGGGGCGACCGCCCAATCCCTGCCATTACCTGACAACCAGGCGCCCAACCGACTGCTGTTGGATGTGGATGGCGTTGTCTGTTCCTATTGCTCCTATGGCATCAAAAAGAAGCTCTCTAAACTGGCTTTTATCGACAAAAGCCAATACAACGACGGTATCTACGTGGATATCGATCAACAGCAGGTATTGGTGGCCATACAGCCGGGCCAGGTGGCAGATGTCGAGGCCGCGTTTAAAGCGGTGCGCGATGGTGGCTACGATCCGCTGCGCGCCTGTGTTACCGATAACGCTGGCGAACTGGAATGTGTGGATGCGAGCGCCGAATCATGAGCGGGCGTTTTCTATTGCCACTTTTTTTGGTGGCCGTGATTGCGTTTGAAAGTGCCAGCGCCCACCAGCCGGTCATGGATATGGCACCGCGCTGGAACGACGGCTACGGCTTTCAACTTCGTCATGAGTCCTACGGCTCTGGAAAGCTACTCGCTGGTAGCGGTGAGCTGAGCAATTCCAATGGCCTTGAGCGCCACGTTAATAAAACCTGGTTGGAGGGTATTTATACCTTTAATCCATCGAAACGCATCACCTTCAAATTGCCCTATGTGGAGCAGCGCCGGGTGGCGTTGGTGGATGGCCAGCCGGTAGCTCAGAGCAACAGCGGCCTGGGTGATCTGATCCTGGCAATGCCGCTTAAGCGTTATACCAACAAAGGCGCCAATACTAGCAATTGGGGCATTACTCCACAGATACGCTTGCCCACCGGCAGCTCATCCGGGGACTTTGCCATCAGCGATGGCAGCGTCGATTTGGGATTGAGTGTCTCCTACAGTGCCGAGGGCTTCCCTTTTGGCAAGGACAAACCCTCCCTGTACCAACTGTATGACCTGTTTTATTGGTACAACCGTGAGGGAGATGACCGTATGCGCGAGGGTGACGTAGTTGGCCTGGACATCAATCTCGGCTTGCACCCAATTCACAACAACAATACCAATTCCGGCATGTACCTGATGTGGGATGTCTCGGCGCGCCATACCCAGGCACCCAACGAGTTCACCCGCACCACCGCCAGTGGTGGCAAACGAGTGCACTCAGGGCCGGTACTGGTGCTTTATCGCGGCAATATGATGTTCCGCGCCGAGTACAAACTGGCGCTGTATGAGAAGGTGGATGGTTTGTCGCTGTCCCGCGGTGATGAATTTACCGTGGGTATTGGCTGGACGTTCTGAAAAAAGCTTCGGGCTACTAGCGGCGCGCAGATCGAGCGAGCTTGTCATTCTGAGCGCAGCGAAGAATCTCAGGGTGATACGAAGTCAGAGATCCTTCGCTATGCTCAGGATGACGCAATTAAAATATTGCGAAGCCCGAGGCTTATTTAAATAACCCCGTGCCCTTGGTCGCCAGGTGTTTGACGATGGCTTCGAAGCCATACAGGGAGTTCTGGGTGTACTCCGGGGTGATGGCGTTGGGCTGGCTGGATACCTTAACGATTACCACTTCCGCTTCCGGGGCGATGTAGATGTGCTGGCCGTGAATGCCGATGGCGTAGAAAGCCTTGCTGTCGAAATCGGTGACCCACCACTGATTGCGATAGGAGCCTTTGGGCATCAGATAGCCGATGCCGCTGCCCTCACCGCGCTTCCACAAGTTGCGGCTGCCGTTGGTGCGGATGTCCTTGATGGTGGTTTCCGAAAGGAATTGATGGCCGTTGTAGGTGCCCCCCTGCAGCAACATTTGGCCGAAGCGGCCCAGGTCGCGCATGGTGGCATTCATGCCCCCTGAGGCGGCGGAAAGCCCCCAGCTGTCCACCAGCATGTGGCAATTTTCTTCGGCTCCCAGGTGCGACCAGATCAGGTCACTGAACAGCTGCGGCAGGCGCTCGCCAGTAGCGCGCTCCATAATCCAGCCGAGTACGTCGGTGTTACAGGAAATATAAGCAAAGCGGCCCCCGTGCTTGCGGCCGGGTTCTTTGCGCAGTGATTGCAGGAACAACGCCTGGGCTTCCGGCAGGCCTTCCAGCTGGCCGGTGCGCGGGCGCCAGCCTGCAGAGGCCTCGTGCATGGTCAGCTCACTGACCACGCCATAGTTTTCCTGGTAGAGAATGCTGGTGGTCATGTCCAGCACCTGGCGCACGGTGGCGTCGCCATAGCCGGAATGAGCCAGTTCGGGCACGTAATCTTCTACCAGTTTGTCCGGATTGAGGCGCTTTTGCTCCATCAGAATACAAGCCAGGGTGCCCACCAGTGATTTGGTTACCGACTGCATCAGATGTTTGCTGTGGGGCTGGAGGCCGTTGAAGTACTGTTCGTTGACCAGTTTGCCTTGGTGCAACACCAGGAGGCCATCGGTATAGGTCTGGGCGAGCATCTGCTCAACCGTCATATCGTCCCCATCGTAGGTGGTGAACTCAATGTGGTTCAGCTCTGTGGGGATTTCCTTGAATACTGTTGGTTTGCCGCTGCCGCGGTAAATCTCCGCGCTGGGCACTATCTGGCAGGCATTCTGGAAGCTCCAGCGAACCGGTGCCCCCTCGGTCCAGTTGCCCAAATGGACGCGGTTATTGGGCTCTACGTCCGACGTTTGTAAAAAGCCCATTTCCTCAGCGGTAGGCTGCCATACCACATCGTTTTGAGGGGCTTTGGCGGCTTGCTGATCGTCGTTGGTGGAGGATTCTGGAGATTGGTCGGACATAGGGAAAACACTAACCTGACTGCGGACAAGACAGGGGACTATATACGCAGTTCCCCACCCCTGCAAGGCGTGATCCGCCAGTGGTAATACAGGGGTCGTGGAGGGATACGTAAGGCCCGCCTGCTGGTTGACGAGCGGGGTATTTGGGCGCACTCTGTGGCTTCAGCGCAGGGAGGCGGGGCTGGCGCTATCAAGCTGTTGTCAGCGGCTCATCAAAAGTAATAAAAGCAAAGTAATAAAAACAAAGGCGTGCTATGTCACCCACCTTTTCTGCCAATAACCGTGTGGCGGTTCTCAGTGAGCAGGTTAATCTGCTCTATCGCAGCTCGGTTGGTTCCGTGATCTCATCTCTGGGCCTGATGGTATTTACTGCCGTGGCCTTGTGGGGTGTTGCACCCAGCCAGGGGGTGCTGCGCTGGGGGCTGGCTCATGGGGTGTTGGCTGCGGTGCGCTTGTTGTGGGTACGCTATTACTTGAAAGGCCCGGAAAGACTCAGACAGAAGACCTGGACACTGAGTTTTTTATTGTTGGTGTTCCTCAATGGAGTTTTGTGGGGGGCGCTGCTGTCTATGTACAGTGTCAGCTGGCCCCTGCCCCACCAGTTTATAACCTGGATAATTTACCCCGGTGTTATTGCCGGTTCGGTGATTACCCTCTCTGCTTACTTCCCCGCTTTTATTGCCTTTGTGGCGCCACTGGTTGTTAGTTGTGCCTGGGCGTTGCTCAGTATTGATGGCAATGAGTATGGAATGCTGCTGATGATTATGGCGATTTTCTTCGCCTGTGTGTTGTTGGCGGCGCAAAAATACAATGCCACTCTGGTTGATGCTATTGAGACCAAAAGGCACCTGCAGGCGGCCAATCGCAAACTGGCGCAGATGGCCACTCAGGATGCCCTTACCGGGGTGCCCAATCGCCGAGCCTTCGAATACCAGCTGCAGCGGGAGTGGGGTCGCAGCCAACGTCGCCAGGGATCGCTGGCACTGTTGATGGTGGATGTGGATCACTTCAAGGAATTTAATGACCGCTTTGGCCATACGGCAGGTGATCTCTGCCTGAAAGAGGTAGCTGCCGCCATCACAAAGCAACTGCAACGTCCCACCGATCTTGCCAGCCGCTTTGGCGGTGAAGAATTCGCCTTGCTGCTGCCAGATACGGATCGCGAAGGGGCTATGGTGGTGGCGGAAAACATCCTTCAAGCCGTGCGGCAGGTGCGCATTCCAGGCGTAGAGGGTCAAGACAGTGCCATTACCGTCAGTGTTGGGGTGGGGTGCTGCATTCCTCAGCGAGGTGAAGGCTCTGAGCAATTGCTGGAAGCGGCAGATCAGGCCTTGTATCGCGCCAAAGACGCCGGGCGCGATCGCGCTGACTGATAAAGGTGGACAAAAAAACGGCGCTGTATCTCTACAGCGCCGTATGCTCTGGCTGGATCAGGTCAAGAGGGGGGAGAATCCCTGTCCAACCGCCTGCTGCATACAAGGTAAATCTCAAGAACCAGTTTAGTCTGCCCTGTTTGCGAAAAAGTTCCCCCACAACCGCTTTTGATGTGAAATGGCTCTCAACACGGGAAAACAGGACAAAAAAAACCCTGGTCGAAGGAGCTTGACCAGGGCTTGCGTTGCTGTGCTTGGGGGAAACAAGCGTTGCGTATGCCAATTACATATCTAGAGGGGGGTGTAGCGTAAATGCGAGGTACGTTACGCAGTGTTAGAGGAGCCCCGGATGGAAAAGTTCACCTTCTCCACTATTTCTACATTATTGGCAATACGACGTTTTTAACTAGTTGATTTTTAATGTTTTAGTGGGCTTCTTCCCAGTTGTTGCCCTGGCCGACATCTACCACCAGCGGCACTGACAGCTCGGCCGCGGCGGCCATTTTTTGCTGCAGCCCTTCTTTGGCCGCATCCAGTTCACGGCGTGGTACTTCGAGCACCAGCTCATCGTGCACCTGCATAATCACTTTTGATGCCAGCTCCTCGTCATTAAGCCACTGATCCACAGCGGTCATGGCCCGTTTGATAATGTCCGCTGCGGTGCCCTGCATAGGGGCGTTGATAGCGGTGCGCTCTGCGGCCTGACGTCGCATACCGTTGCTGGAATTGATCTCCGGCACATGCAGGCGGCGCCCAAACAGGGTTTCCACATAGCCCTTTTCCGCGGCACTGGCGCGAGTTTCGTCCATATAGCGCTGCACCCCTGGGTAGCGGGCAAAGTACAGGTCGATGTACTCCTGAGCCTGGTTGCGGCCGATGTGCAGCTGGCGGCCCAACCCAAAGGCGGACATGCCGTAAATCAACCCGAAGTTAATCGCCTTGGCGCTGCGCCGCTGTTCGCTGGTGACCTGCTCGAGATCGACGCCAAATACCTCGGCGGCGGTGGCCCGGTGTACATCCAGGCCGTCGCCAAAGGCTTTCAGCAGGCCGTCGTCTCTGGACAGGTGGGCCATAATGCGCAGTTCGATCTGGGAGTAGTCAGCGGCGACAATCACGCTGCCTTCAGGGGCCACAAATGCCTGGCGAATGCGCCTGCCCTCCTCCGTGCGCACTGGGATGTTCTGTAAATTCGGGTCGCTGGATGATAGCCGCCCGGTGGCGGTTACCGCCTGATGATAAGAGGTGTGGATGCGGCCGCTCGCCGGGTTCACCAGTGTTGGCAGCTTGTCGGTGTAGGTGGATTTCAGTTTGCTGAGACTGCGGTGCTCCAACAGCAGCTTCGGCAATGGGTAGTCCAGAGCCAGTTCCTGCAGTACCTCCTCTTTGGTGGAGGGGGCGCCCTTGGCGGTTTTTTTCAGTACCGGGATACCGAGTTTTTCAAACAGGATAACGCCCAGTTGTTTCGGTGACGCCAGGTTAAACTCCTCCCCGGCCAGTTCGTAAGCCTGCTCCTGCAATTTGGCGATGCGCCGACCCAACTCCTGACTCTGCTCGGTGAGCAAACGGGCGTCCAGCAGGGCGCCATTGCGTTCGATGCGGGACAGCACCGGCACTAGTGGCAGCTCAATCTCCTCAAACACGGATTTCAGGGAGTTATCCTGTTCGAGTGCAGGCCACAGCTGTTGATGCAGACGCAGGGTGATATCGGCGTCTTCGGCGGCGTAGGGGCCAGCTTCTTCCAGAGGAATCTGGTTAAAGGTGAGCTGCCCTGCCCCCTTGCCGGCGATCTCCTCAAATTTGATGCATTTGTGATCCAGATAGCGCTCCGCCAGGCTGTCCATATCGTGGCGGCCAGCGGTGGAATCCGCCACGTAGGATTCCAGCATGGTGTCGTAGGTGATGCCGCGCATGTCGATCCCATGGCGCGCCAACACGCTCATGTCGTACTTGAGGTTCTGGCCCAGCTTGCCGAGCGTTGGGTCTTCCAGCAGCGGTTTTAATTTGGCGAGCACCAGATCGCGAGATAGTTGGTCGGGGGCGCCCAGGTAGTCGTGGCCAAAGGGTACGTAGGCGGCCTCGCCAGCGTTTACCGCAAAGGACACGCCCACCAATTCTGCCTGCATATAATCCAGGCTGGTGGTTTCGGTATCGAAGGCAAACAGGCCGGCTTGTTGAAGTTTATTGAGCCAGCTGTCCAGGTCCACTTCGATGTATACGGTTGTGTAGTTTGCCTGTATTTTTGAAGGTTTTGTTGATAGTGAGTGCTTACTATCACCCTCCTCTATCTCAGCGATCCAAGTCTTGAATTCCAGTTCGGTAAACAATGCCAGCAGCTGGTCGCGATCCTCCGGTTCCATGGTCAGGTCTTGTGGCCCTTGCTCCAACTCCACATCCAGTTTGATGGTGGCCAGGTCGTAGGACAAAAACGCCAGCTCGCGATTGTCTTCCAGCTTTTTATGCATGGTTTTGGCGCCGCGAAATTCCAGTTCGCAGACTTTATCCAGATTGGCGTAGATGCTGTCCAGGCCACCCAGCCCCTGCAGCAGTGCCAGCGCGGTTTTTTCACCGACGCCGGGGACACCGGGAATGTTGTCTACCTTGTCCCCCATCAACGCCAGGTAATCGATAATTAACTCTGGCGGCAGGCCGAACTTGCCTTTCACGCCGGCAATATCCATCACCTCAACGGGGTCTTTCATGGTGTTGATCAGAGTGACGTGCTGGTTGACCAGTTGTGCCATGTCCTTGTCGCCGGTGGAAACAATCACATCAATGCCCTGCTCGGTGGCCTGGTAGGCCAGGGTGCCGATAACGTCATCGGCTTCCACCCCTTCAATCACCAGCAACGGCATGCCCATGGCTTTGATGATTTTGTGGATCGGCTCCACCTGCGGGCGCAGATCATCGGGCATGGGGGGGCGCTGGGCTTTGTACTCCGGGTACATGTCGTCGCGAAAGGTTTTGCCCTTGGCGTCGAACACCACAGTAATGCAGCTTTCCGGGTAATCTTTCAGCAGGCGGCGCAACATGGCGGTGACACCGCGTACCGCACCCACCGGCGCACCCGCTGAGGTTCGCAAGTCGGCCTTGTACATGGCGTGGAAAGCGCGGTAGAGATAAGAGGAACCGTCGACGAGGACGAGAGGCGCGGCAGAGGAGTCAGACATAAGTGGTTGGCCCGGCGGTAAATAGCAAGGCCGCCAGCTTATCAGGGAGTCGGCAAAGGCCCAACCTCCCTGTGCAGCAAGCCTTTATATCGCCAGGCAGCCCTGAAAAGCATCGACAAAGCCATTGAGGAAGGCCAGATAATTCAGTTCCCCGGAATTAGTTGCCACCTGGTGCCCTAATGGATCAAGGGCAACCTGCTTAACGCCGGTGCGGGCGCTAAAGGTGTCGGCGGCTTTGGCGTCAAACTGCGGATCAGTGAGCAGGCATGCAATGTCGCTGCCCTGCCCTTTTGCCGCCAGTAAAGTCGCCATGGTTTTGGCACCGGCTTTGGCGCCGGAAATACTGCGCAGGGAGCCCAACTGGTCGAGCCCGTAGCGATTGATAAAGTGGCCGTAGGCGTCGTGTTGCACCACAAAGCGGCCTTCGGGCAGTTGCGCAAGGCGCTGTTTGGCCTGCTTATCAAATGCCTTTATCTGTTGCGCAAAGCGCTCCGCTGCCTGTTGATAATGGGCATGGTTGGCTGGATCCAACTGCCCCAGCTGTTTGGCCAGTTCGCTGGCGATAATCACGGCGTTGTTGGGGTTTAGCCAGATATGGGGGTCGCCACCCTCCCCGTGTTCGCAACCGCAGTCGGAGTGGTGGCCATGTGCATGGTTGTGGTGATGGTCTGCGCTGGCTGGCCAGGTAACGCCTTGCAATTGATCGGCGGCGATGCTGATTTGCTCGTCAGTCGCTATTTTGCCCACAAAGCCATCCATGGTGTCACCGATCCACAACAACAAATCCGCCTGTTGGATTTTGCGGCGGTCGGAGATTTTCATGGCGTAGCCATGGGGCGAGCTGCCGGCGGGGATCAGTTGGGAGATAACCGCCCGGTCACCGGCAATATCCTCGGCAATCATGGTCAGTGGTTTTATGGTGGTTACGACGTGCAGCGTCGTTGGCTTGTCGTTTGCTAGAGCAGCACA
Organism: Porticoccus sp. W117; assembly: GCF_030341905.1. Taxonomy (GTDB): domain Bacteria; phylum Pseudomonadota; class Gammaproteobacteria; order Pseudomonadales; family Porticoccaceae; genus SCSIO-12696. The sequence goes on from NZ_JATAAF010000005.1 coordinate 65,299, forward strand.
ACTGGCAATGGTAAACAGAACGGCAATCAGCAGGCGTGCCATAAAAGCCTCTTTACATAGATAATGAAAGTTACATAATAACATTGTGAAATTTAGAGCTTGTTTGCTGCTCTGGCAACAAATAATAGGGCCCTGTTTGGGGAAGCGGCGCGCATTCTACAGGTAATGTTATATGATAACAAATTCAAAACTCGCCTATCACGAACATGACCATCAACGCTGTATTGATGCCGCCATGGCCCGCGCTGTGGCGCTTTGTGAGGAGAAAAAGGCCCGCCTGACCCAGGCTCGTAAAGATGTGTTGACCTTGATCTGGCAAAACCACCAACCGTTAGGTGCCTACCGGATTATGGATTTGCTCAGTGAGAAAAATGGCAAGCGGGTGCTGCCGCCCACCGTTTACCGCGCTCTGGAATTTCTGCTGGAGCTGGGGTTGATCCATCGCATCGCCTCGCTCAATGCCTACATCGGCTGCCCGTTCCCCGGCAGTCACCACAATGAATTGTTTCTTATCTGTCGCCAGTGTGGCTCGGCGGCGGAGTGCAGTGCCGAGCCCGTCAGCAATGCCATTGTTAATGCTGCCACTCACGCTAACTTCCAGTTGGAGTCCCAGTCCGTAGAGTTGATGGGGTTGTGCCCACAATGTCAGTAGCGGGCACAACCGAACTGGTGTCGCTGAAGGGTGTCAGTGTCAGCTTTGGTAAAAAAAATGTTCTTGAAAATGTCGATTTATGCGTCGAAAAGCGACGAATTGTCACGCTAATAGGCCCGAATGGCTCGGGTAAAACCACGTTGGTGAAGGTTCTTTTGGGCCTTCAGGAAGTGAGTTCGGGCCGGGTGCAGCGTGCCACTGACATGCGAATTGGCTATATGCCCCAGAAGCTCCATATCGACTCCACCATGCCACTTACGGTGGGGCGGTTTTTGGGGCTCTCTGGCGCCAATGCCCAGCAGTGCCGCGAGGCGCTTCAGCGAGTAGCGGTGGCGCATCTGGTGGAGAGCCCGGTATACGGTCTTTCTGGTGGTGAAATGCAGCGGGTACTCCTGGCCAGGGCGCTGTCTAACAAGCCCGATCTGCTGGTTTTGGATGAGCCGGTTCAGGGTGTGGATTTGGCAGGTCAGGAATTGCTCTATCAACTGATCGGCCAGCTGCGTGATGAGCTGGGTTGCGGCGTGTTAATGGTGTCTCACGACCTCCACTTGGTGATGGCGGCCACCGATGAGGTTGTCTGCCTCAATAAGCATGTGTGCTGTCATGGCTCTCCGCAAAGCGTCACTGCAAATCCTGCCTATTTGCAGCTTTTTGGCGACAAAACCGCATTTTATAACCACGTTCATGACCATAGCCATGATTTGCATGGTGAAGTTTGTGCCCACGAGCAGCCGCAAAAGGGGAGTGGTGATGCCTGAATTCCTGCTTTTGGCGCTGTTGGCGGGAGTGTCGGTAGCGGTTGCCAGCGGTCCTCTGGGTGCCTTCATCGTATGGCGCAGAATGGCCTATTTTGGCGACACTCTCGCCCATTCAGCACTGTTTGGTACTGCTATTGGCGTGGCGTTGCAGATTGTGCCCACCATAGCAGTAATGGTGGTGTGTCTGGTGCTGGCGCTGCTGCTGGTGGCGCTGATGCGTCAGCGACAGCTGGCGGTGGATACGCTGCTGGGCATTATGGCTCACAGCAGCCTGGCTCTGGGTATGGTGGCAGTGGCTCTGTTCCCACAGGTACAAATAGATCTGGAAACCCTGCTGTTTGGTGATTTGTTGGCGGTTACTCAGGGTGATTTGCTGATGATTGCTGCGGTTGCTTTAGTGGTGATCGTTGCCCTGTGGAAGTTGTGGCGGCCGCTATTGGCGATCACCATTCACGAGGATCTGGCGCGGGTGGAGGGAGTGCCCGCCACCGCGGTGCGCACCGCGCTCATGCTGCTGATCGCGCTGACCATTTCCATTGCCATGAAAGTGGTGGGGGCACTGCTGGTAACCGCTCTCCTGTTGATTCCGGCGGCCACCGCCCGTCGTATGACGCGAACGCCGGAACAGATGGCTGTTGGCGCGATAATCTGTGGGGTACTGGCTGTTATCGCCGGCTTGGCGATGTCCTGGTATCTGGATACTCCGGCGGGCCCCTCTATTGTTATCAGTGCCACCGCGTTGTTTCTTTTGGGGCTGATTCGCCCTATGTCATCTCATACTTAAAGGCTAATACCTTTACAGGAGTCGCTCCCAGTGGTCAGAAGTCGCTTGCAACTAAAAGCTGGCGTGCTTATGCTGACAATCCCTGAGGAATAGGCATAAACCGGCTTAATTTCAGCGGTTTTCAGGAATTAATATGGAAAAAACTCATGATGGCCTGCTCCAGGCCACTAATGAAGAAGACGTAGCCGACCTGGTACTGGTTTCTGATGTGGCCAGTTTGCAAAACAGTCTGTTGCTGGAAAAGTTTGAAGAACAGCTCAGCATTCACTGCAAACTGGTGGAGTCTGGCCAGCTGGAGTGTGGCACCTGTATCCTTTTAGACTGTGCGGTGCTCACCGCGGAGCAGGCGGGTCAGGCGATAAAAGACTCTCAGGAATGGCTGCCATCACCCACCATTGCACTGCTCAACGCCACGGCGTTTAGCTCTCATGAAGGGCTGATGCAGTGGCCCAGGGTCAACGGTATCTTCTACAACAGCACAGGACATGCCAAATTGCTGGAGGGGGTGGCCACCATCCTCAAGGGCGAATACTGGCTGCCTCGCCGTCTGCTGCACAGCTTTGTGGAAAACAGCCGCCGCATTCCCAATACCCAAACCTGTTCTGCCAACCTGACTCGTCGGGAGTGGCAAATCCTGCAACACATTGTTGATGGCAAAACCAACGCCGCTATTGCCGGCGAACTGTTCGTCAGCGAACACACCATCAAGAGTCATTTGTACAATATCTTCAAGAAAGTCGGCGTTAAAAACCGCGTGGAAGCGAGTAACTGGGCGCGGGAGAATCTTTAGACAGTTTCGAGCTACGCGTTTCGCGTTGCGAGCAGACCGAGCGAGATTATTGCACCACACCCTGTAGGTCGGCACTCTTTTTTATAGAGAGGGGCCGACAGAGCTAGGAAGGGCAATTAAATTTTGGTCAATGCCGAGTACATCTTATACAACCAATATACCGATAAAGTAATTAGAAACATTGACGGAGCCGCTGAGTACAAGGGGATGTAATCTATGCCGTTGGTTCCGTGTAGTGCATAGCCCAGCCACACCATCGCCGGTGGAACAATAAAGAATAGCAACAAGTATCTAAGCGATTTAAGAAAGCACATCAGTATCGGGTCACTGCGCTTTGTGATGACGAGGTGCATTAACCAATACAATACTATTGAGCCAACTATTGCGAGTACGGAATATATAGATTCAATCCATAAGGCGATATTAAAAAGGTCGAGTTCGTCCATTTTATACTTGTGGAATCTTTGGTTTTAAGAGTGTGTTCTGACGGCCTGAAGGCCGACCTACAGTGTTTCCGCAACCCGCAAAGTTATTTCTTGCGTTTATAAGTCCCATCAAACACAGCTTTCCAGGATTCACCCCCATCCTCTGACACATGCCATTGCTGGCGTACCTGATTGTCGCCGGGTATCCAGGTAATGCGGTGGGTGATGGCGGCACCCTCGGCGTTGACGCCGGGGCCACTGAGTACCATGCGGCCTTCAGCATCCAGGCCGCCGTTCAGGCGCAGCAGCAGGCCACTGTTATCTACCCAGCTCTGGTGCCACTGGCCGCTGTTTTTGTCGTAGATATTAAAGCTGCTGCCACGGCTGGTTTTGGCACCGGTCCAGCTTTCCTGTAGGGCACAGCCGCTGTGAATGCGTTCGATACGGTTTTCCCCCACTGTGTCGCCGCTGTCGCTGTCAAACACTTGCCAGTGCCCCAGCCAGAAATCGAACTGGCGGTATTCCGGGCTATCGCAAGGTGCATTGATGTCGTTGTCGGCGCAAGCTACGCCAGCAGTGACAGCCAGTAACGTGGTGAGCAGGGCCGCTTTTGTCATCATTACCCCTTGAAACTTATCCCTTAAAAGACTCCCGAATCGAGCGCCAGGTAAGGCGCATTTCGGTGGGGTCTTGTGGATGTCGGAAAAAGCCATGATAGTGGCCGTAGGGATTGACCAGCACCAGATGGGCACTGTGATCCATAGTGTAAGTAGCTTCCCGGTGTTCGGTGGCCTCAAGAGGTACTTTGTTGTAGGCCACATTAAGCTCTGCCGCCAGCTTGCGAATAAAGTGCGGGTTGCCGGTCACGCCAGTGAAGGATTCGTTAAAGTAGGGCACGTATTGGCTTAATACTTCCGATGTATCCCGCTCTGGGTCAACGCTGATCATCACCACTTGTAAGTCTGCCAGCTCCTCTTCGCTGAGGGGTTCCACCATGCTGTTGAGTTGTGCCAGGGCGGTGGGGCAGATGTCCGGGCAGAAGGTAAAGCCAAACAGCAGGATGCTCCATTTGCCTTTCAGGCGGTCACTGTCAAAGGGCTCGCCGTTGTGGTCAGTGAGCGACACGTCACCGAAAATACGCGGCTTTTCAAAGACGATAGCGCCATTATTGCGCAACTCTTTCTCGGAAAGAACTCGCGGTGTAGAGATTTTGTTGTAAAACAGGCCGACACAGGCAAAGGCGAACAGCAGTACACCGATAATCGTCAGCAGAACATTGTCGCGCTGTTTCTTTTGTACGTCGTTATCGCTCACTGCTTGTCACCGGTTTTGATTTTACCCAGCGCTGCCGTCAGTTGAGCGGCAGAGCGGTAGCCGTGGTGGCGGTAGAGTTCGTTGCCGTCGTTATCAACAACGATCATCGCCGGAATGCCGTTACCGCCGTAGGCACGGGCATTGCCGCCGAACTTGTTGGCCAGCTCGGTGTTGTTGTCAACATCGATATAGACGGGTACAAAGCGCTCCATCTGCTTTTTCACCGCAAGGTTGGGGTAGGTGTCCCGCTTCATAGCCTGGCAGGGGCCACACCACTGGGCAGAAAAGTTGATAAACAGCAGTTTGCCGCTGGCTTTGGCTTCTTCGGCTGCCGCTTGGTAGTCCGTATGCCAGGCGATGCCTTCGTCGGCGATAGCGACGCCGCTGGCAAAGGTAAACAGCGCTGAGGCCAGGGCTATTCTTACAGCTTTCATTTTATATTCCTCCAATGGCTACTCGGGCCGGTACCAGGTAGTGATCCAATAACATAATGACGAACAGCACCATTAAGTAAACGATGGAGTACTTAAAGGTTGCCATACCCGAATCCGCTCGTTTGCCGTACAGCATCACCAGGGCCCAATAAAGGAAGCCGGCGTCCAGAATCAAAGTGCCGGTCAGGTAGAGCCAGCCAAACATGCCGGTGATATAGGGCAGCAGGGTTACCGCCAGCAGGATCAAGGTATAGAGCAGAATGTGCAGCTTGGTGTAGGCCTCACCGTGGGTTACTGGCAGCATTGGGATGCCCGCCTTGGCGTAATCCGCCTTGCGGTGTACCGCCAGCGCCCAGAAGTGGGGCGGTGTCCAGGCAAAGATAATCAGTACCAGCAACAGGCCGTGGCCGCCGATGTCGTTGGTGACTGCCGTCCAGCCCAGCAGGGGAGGGGCGGCGCCCGCGAGGCCACCAATCACAATGTTCTGCGGCGTGGCCCGTTTCAGGAACATGGTGTAGATAATGGCGTAGCCCATCAGTGACGCCAGGGTAAGCCAGGCGGTGAGCTGGTTGGTGTACAGCATCAGAATCGCCATACCCAGAGCGGCGGTAAGGGTGGCGAACAGAATCGCCTGGCTAGGGCCAACGCGACCCACTGCTACCGGGCGGTTAAAGGTGCGGATCATCTTGGTGTCTACATGGCGATCTACCACATGGTTAACCGCCGCCGCTGCACCGGCGCACAGGGCAATACCCAGGTTGCCCATCAACAACACTTCCAGACTGGGCAGGCCACTGGGCACCGCCAGCAACATGCCGATTACCGAGGTCAGGATCATCAGCGCCACTACTCGTGGCTTGGTCAGCTCCAGATAATCGCGCCAACCGGGGCGTTGTGTGGCAAGGGATGTGTCACTCATGTGTTGTCCTCAGTCCGGCCCGGTGCATGTAGTTGAAAGGCCAGGGTAACCAGAGTCAGTAGCAGCAGGGCGCCACCGGCGTTGTGGGCCACTGCCACTGGCAGGGGCACAATATATAGCACATTGCTGATGCCCAGTGTCACTTGAAGTGCCAATGCGCCCAGAATGGCCAGTGCAAATGGTTTGGCAGCGGTAACTTTGGCCCTCAACAGGGCGCCACAGAATACCAGCAGGTAGGCGGTAACTAATAAGGCGCCGATACGGTGGCTGTAGTGGATAGTCACGCGGGCGTCATTGTCCATCACGCCCCCCAGATAGTTGGGGCCGATATCCTGGGTCAGATCAAATGCCTGTGCGAAATCCATGGGTGGTAGCCAGTGGCCCTGGCAGGTGGGGAAGTCGGTGCAGGCGATAGCGGCGTAATTGGAGCTGGTCCAGCCGCCCAAGGCAATTTGCCCCACCACCACCAGTATGGCGCCAACCAGCCAGGGGCGCAGTGAGTGCAAACGGTCAGATTCATTTGTGTTTAAAGTCCAACGCTGGTTGCGCAGCCGTAACACCAGCAGCCAGAGCATGGAGAGGACCGCGAAGCCACCCAGTAAGTGAGCGGTCACTACCTGTGGCCATAGCTTGAGTGTTACCGTCCAGGCACCAAAGGCACCCTGGCAGATCACTAGCAGCAACAGGCCGATGCAGTGTTTTAGCGGGTAGTCAGGTAGGGTTTTACGGGCCCGAAAAGCCACCATCACCAGGCCAATAATAACCATGCCCAGCAGGGTGGCGCAGTAGCGGTGCACCATCTCCGGCCAGGTTTTGCTGTTGTCTACCGGTGAGTCTGGAAAAGCGGCTTCAGCACGGGCGATTTCTTCCGGGGTGTCCGGCCAGATCAACTGGCCGTAGCAACCGGGCCAGTCCGGGCAGCCCAACCCGGCATCCACCAGGCGGGTAAAGGCACCCAGTACCACAACGACCACAGCCAGCAGTGTGGCCGCCAAGGCAAGGCGATAACCGGGTAGTGGTTTGTTGCTCACAACAGTACCTTCAGGTCTTTAATCACTTTTTTGTATTCGTGTTGCGGGGTGTAAAACAGCACCATTTCGCCGTCTGGAGCAATCAGGTAATAACAGCCCTGGCAGTCGTCCGGGGCGTTGCTTTGGGCGATTTTGTCAAAGAAAACGCCGCTGCTGTCGAGCAGGGCGGGAATATTGCCATGTTCGCTTTCCAGTAGCTGTTGAAGGTCGGGGCTGGCCGGTTGCGAGCTGATGTAAAACCGTTCCAGGCGGTTGATGCGTTTGGGAATCAGTTTGTGAATTTGCCGGGTCAGGTACAGGGCCTGTTGGCAGGCATCGTCGCAGGTGCCATGCGTTGCCACCATCAGTTTCCATTTGTTGTTGGCGCCCACTTGCCAGGGCTGGCCATCGTTGGCGCTGAAGGTGTCTCCGGCTATAGACACTCGTGGTTCTACCAGTGTGCCGTGATTGGTGGTGCCCAGCCAGCTCAGCAGGTCGTCTTTCTGCTGTGAGTTGGCAGGGAAAAACAGGTAAGCGGCGGCCATGGCCAGCAAGGGCAAGCCGATAACCAATGAGCCCTGAATGATGGCTTTGCGATTGGATTTGTTGGTGGTTGTCTCAGTCATCAGAGGGTCGCTTTTTCGGGAAACAGAACAGGGCGGTCAATATCAGCAGTGCCAATGCCATGGCAAACCATTGCACCGCGTAGGCGGTGTGTTTTTCCGGCTGTACATTAATGGCGGCCCAGCCGGTGCGCAAGGCGCCGGGCTGGTTATCCTGCATACGCAGGGTAAAGGGCGCCACCTTATGGCCCAGCTCTTTGCCCATTTGAGCCACATTGATGCTCTGGATCACTTTCGGCCAGCCGGGTTGGGAGTCGTATACAGAGGGGGCTTTTTCCAGCGGCGTGTGGGCGGTGGCCGTCAGTGCCACCGGGCCGGTGATAGCGGGTATTTCTGGCAGTTGGTCCCGGTAGGCGGGGGCAGCCACCCAGCCGCGGTTTACCAGTAGCCAGTGACCGCTGTCGGTGTACAGGGGAGTAACCACTTCGTAACCGGGTCGGGCGTCGCGTACCCGGTTGTCCAGCAGGAAGTTGTGGCGGTTGTCAAAGCTGCCAGTGGCGCGAACATTGCGGTAGCGCACGTCCGCCTCGCCGATAAGTTGTTGTGCCGCTACCGGGGGCAGGGCGGTGCGGGCCTGCAGTTGTGTCAGTATGTTGCGCTTTTCTTCGGCTCGCCCAAGTTGCCAGTTGCCCAAATACAGCAGTACCGGCAGCAGCAGGGCGGCCAGTATGAGGATTTTGGCGTTGGGGGCGAAGTGGCGTTTCATGGAGTTGGGTGGCGCACAGGACAGGGTGATCTTTGCCAGACACGCCGTGCATACATCCTTGTAGGCTCGATGGCCGCTATCCATGCGGCCAACGGTCTGGCAAAGGTCACCCTGCCCAGGGCTTCGCGTAGAGTATCTTTCTTTTGATTCGACAATATCGGTTTGAAAATGAGACTATCCGGCACGGTTTTAATACAGGTTCTAAGGTATGTGGTTAAAAGTCGTTATTGTCTTGTTGCTGATTGGTGTGGTTGCCAGCCTTACCAGCGGTTTGGTGTTTCTGTTTAAAGACCTGGGAGGGCGTAAACGCACGCTCTATGCCCTGGGTATTCGCATTGGTCTGGCGGGCTTATTAATGGTCGCGATCGTCTATGGCATTCACACCGGGGAGTTGAGTTTGCAGGCGCCCTGGCATGGGCAGTATTAAGTCTTAATGTCATCCTGAGCGTAGCGAAGGATCTCAGGCTTTATCGCAAACAGAGATCCTTCGCTGCGCTCAGGATGACAGTGGCTTATAGAATATAAACAAAAATAAACAGACACACCCAAACCACATCCACAAAGTGCCAGTACCAGGAGGCCGCTTCAAAACCGAAATGGTCGTCTTTCTTGAAGTGGTTGCCAAATACCGAACGCAGCAGCTGTATCAACAGCATAATGGTGCCCATGGTGACGTGGGCGCCGTGGAAGCCGGTGAGCATAAAGAAGGTGGTGCCGTAGATGCCGGATTCCAGGGTTAACCCCAGGTCTTGGTAGGCTTCGATGTACTCTTCCACCTGGAAGAACAGGAAGGCAATACCCAGCACAATGGTGGCGCCCAACCAGGCGTTGAATAGTCCCCGCTTGCCCGCTTTGATGGCGTTGTGAGCAATGTGCACGGTAAAGCTGGATGCCAGTAGCAAAATGGTGTTGAGCAGCGGCAGGTGCCAGGGGTCGATAATGGCGTCGGGACCTTTGAATTTGGCGCCGTCGCCATTGACTGCCTGATCCGGCGTCTGCATCAGTGGCCATTCGGCGCTAAAGCCTTCCCACAATGGGTCTTCCGCCAGCCAATCCAGAGAGTAGATACGCACATAGGCCAGCACAAAGAAGAAGATAAAGAAGAACATCACTTCCGAGAAGATAAACCAGCCCATGCCCCACACGTAGGAGCGCTTCAGTTGGTCGCTGGGCAGGCCCGCCATGTTTTCCTTAATGACGGTATTCCACCAGCTGGCCAGTACGGCGGCAAAGAACAGACAGCCCGCCAGAAATATTTGAGGCCCGGTAAATCCCCATACGCTGGAGCCAACCAGCCAGTGAGAGGCTCCGAACAGGGTGACGCCGAGGCCGATGGCGGTCAGGATGGGCAGGCGGCTGGAATCGGGCACGTAGTAGGTTTCGTGCTCGCTATTGGCCTGGTTATTCTCTTGTACGATCTCGCTAGACATTATTTTTCTCCGCGATTTTCTCAATCACCCCTTGCCCCATTGGAAGCTACCGCCAGATGCTTTGGCATCCATTTCGGTAACATCAAACAGAGTATAGGAGAGGGTGATGGTGTGAATCTGTTTGGGGAGCTCCGGGTCGATGGTAAATACCATCGGCAGCTTGGCGGACTCCCCCGCTTTGAGCGGTTGGCGCTCGAAGCAGAAACATTCCATTTTGTGGAAGTAATCCACCGCCTTGAAGGGCACTACGCTGGGTACCGCCTGTGCCACCATGTCGTTCCCAGTGGTGTTGTTGGCAACGAACTCGATGGTGGTTTGCTCCCCAGGGTGAACCCGAACCTGTTCAAGGGCTGGGCCGAATTGCCAGGGCATGCTCTCGTTGTTGGTGGCCAGAAACTGCACTTTGACTGTGCGGCTGGTATCTACCGCGGCTGGTACCGCTTCGTAGGATGATTCTTCAATCTTTGCGTTGAGTCCGGTGAGGTCGCACAGGGCGTCATACAACGGCGGCAACACAAAAAAGCAGAAGATCAGCATGCCAACCGCCACGCCAACGGAGCCCAATACAATCCGCCGGTTGGCGTTGCTGCGGGCGTTGTTAGTCGTGGCGGTGGATTCAGACATAGTCGCTTACTTCACCGTGGGAGGCGTAGAGAAGGTGTGGTAAGGCGCCGGTGAGGGCACTGTCCACTCCAGGCCTTCGGCCCCTTCCCAGGTTTTTTCCTTGGTCGTTTTCTTGCCGCCCTTGACGGTCAGGATCACGATCACCAGGAACAGGATCTGGGATACGCCGTACAGGAAGGCACCACAACTGGAAACCATGTTGTAGTCGGCAAACTGCAGGGCATAGTCCGAGTAGCGTCGCGGCATACCCGCCAGGCCCACAAAGTGTTGCGGGAAGAAGGTCAGGTTAAAGCCGACAAACGAGGTCCAGAAGTGCACCTGAGCCAGCGGTTCGCTGTACATGCGCCCGGTCCACTTGGGCAGCCAGTAGTACACCGCTGCCGACATACTGAACACCGCGCCGGCCACCATCACGTAGTGGAAGTGGGCCACCACAAAGTAGCTGTCGTGGTACTGGAAGTCCGCCGGGGCGATGGACAGCATCACGCCGGTAAAGCCGCCGATGGTGAACAACACCAAAAACGCCAGGGAGAACAGCATCGGCGTTTCAAAGCTGATGGAGCCCTTGAACATGGTGGCGATCCAGTTAAACACCTTCACCCCGGTGGGCACCGCAATCAGCATGGTGGCGTACATAAAGAACAGCTCACCCGCCAGCGGCATACCCACGGTAAACATGTGGTGAGCCCAGACGATAAACGACAGTAGTGCGATGGACGCGGTGGCGTACACCATGGAGGAGTAACCAAACAGCGGCTTGCGCGAAAAGGTGGGGATAATCTGCGAAATCACGCCGAATGCCGGCAAAATAATGATGTACACCTCTGGGTGACCGAAGAACCAGAACACGTGCTGGAACAGTACCGGATCACCGCCGCCGGCCGCATCAAAGAAGCTGGTGCCGCCATGAATGTCCATCAGCATCATGGTCACTGCGCCCGCCAGTACCGGCATAACCGCCACTAACAAGAAGGCGGTGATCAGCCAGGTCCATACGAACAGGGGCATTTTCATGTAGCTCATGCCCGGTGCGCGCATATTGAGGATGGTGGCGATGATGTTAATGGAACCCATGATCGACGACGCCCCCATGGTGTGCACCGCGAAAATAAAGATAGTCGCAGTCAGGGGGTTGGCGTAGGTGGTGGACAGAGGCGCGTAGAACGTCCAGCCCGCCTGTGGCGCACCGCCCTCGGTAAACAGGGTGGCGGCCAGCATCAAAAACGCCGGTGGCAACAGCCAGAACGACAGGTTGTTCATCCGCGGCAGGGCCATATCCGGCGCGCCGATCATCATCGGGATCATCCAGTTGGCCAGGCCCACAAAGGCGGGCATGATGGCGCCGAACACCATCACCAGGCCGTGCATGGTGGTCATCTGGTTAAAAAATTCCGGATCCACCAATTGCATACCCGGCTGGAACAGCTCGGCACGGATTATCATGGCGAACGCGCCGCCGAGGATAAACATGGCAAAACTGAACCAGAGGTAGAGGGAACCGATATCTTTGTGGTTGGTGGTATACAGCCAGCGGCGAATACCTTTAGCAGGACCATGTGCCATGATCTTTTCTCCTATTCGCCTTTCTTGAAGTTGTATACATCGATGGGCTGGACAATATCGTCTTCGTCCGGCTCGTCATCACCAGAGCCGTTGCCCCATGCATTGCGTTCGTAAGTAATCACTGCAGCTAACTCCACGTCGGGTAGGCTTGTACCCCATGCAGGCATCCCCTTGCTGGTATTGCCATTTACTACAATATCCAAGTGGCCAGCCAGGCCTTCGGCAGTAGTGGCCATAGCGCTGCCTTTCAGCGCGGGGAAGGCACCTTGAACGCCCTCACCGTTTTCCATATGGCAGGTGGAGCAGTGCTTGGTATACACCTCCTTGCCCTTGGTCATCAGCTCATCCAGGGTAAACACCTTGCTGGTGAGGGCGCGAATCTCGGCGGCTTCTTTCTTCTTCTGAGCCAGCCAGTCGTTGTATTCCGCCTCCGGCACCGCCTCCACCACAATGGGCATAAAAGCGTGGTCTTTGCCGCACAGTTCGGCGCAGAAACCGCGATAAGTGCCCGGCTGCTCAATCAGAGCCCAGCTCTCGTGGGTAAAGCCGGGGATGGCATCGCGCTTAACCGCCAGGTCGGGTACCCACCAGGAGTGGATAACGTCAGAGGCGGTGACCAGAAAGCGAATCTTTTTGCCCACCGGTACCACCAGGGGTTCGTCCACTTCCTGTAAATAGTTTTCGCCTTTAGCCGCTAGATTGGCGATTTGATCTTTGGGTGTGGACAGGTTGCTGATAAAACTTACGCCTTCACCAATGTAGTCGTAGCTCCATTTCCACTGAGAACCGGTGACCTTGATATCCAGCTCCGCCTCGTCGCTGTCGTAAACTTCAATCAGCGCGGTGGTGGCTGGCCATGCCATGCCGATAAGAATAATGAACGGGATAACGGTCCAGGCAATTTCCACTTTGGTGCTTTCGTGGAAGTTGGCGGCGACAGCGCCCTTGGATTTGCGGTATGCGATCAGGCTGAAAATCAGTGCGCCAAAGGTGAGTACCCCGATGACGACGCAGATCCAGAACATCAGCATATGGATGTCGTAAACCGTCTGGCTCACTGGGGTCACGCCAATCGGCATATTTTCAGCCGATCGGCCTGCGCTGTCAGCGGCAAGGGCGGGAACCCCCCAAAGACACGCAGAGCCCAGCAACAGCACTGATAGCTGTTTAGCTCGTGCGAACATTACCCGTTCTCCTGTTAATAAGAACTGTTATTTTGTGTTCTTTTTATGTACTTCTTTTTATAGGTTGCTCAGTTGCGCTGCTTTGGCGCTTTATGAGCAGTGGTCGAGTATCAAAAAAAGGGGGTATGGAAGTCAACCAGTTTTTGCGCTAATCCCTGTCATTGCGAGGGGTGGGCTATAATCCGCGCCCCTTACCTGTAGCTGACCCATGATCCGCTCTCCCATTCACCGCAAGGTTCTTTCCATTGCCTGGCCGATGATTATCGCCGGTGCCAGTGGGCCGTTATTGGGGATTGTCGATACCGCCATTCTCGGCCACTTGGACAGCGCCCGCTATCTCAGCGCCGTTGCCGTGGGTGCCAGCGCCCTGACTCTGGTTCTGTGGCTGCTTTCATTTTTACGTATGGGCACAACCGGGTTGGTGGCGCGGGCGTTCGGGCAGGCCAATCGCCAGCAGGGTCGCCAGCTGTGCCGGGAATTGTTGTGGCAATCGCTGTTACTGGCACTGGCCTTGGGGGTGCTGTTGATTGCTTTTCAAGAGCCGTTGTTGCAGTTGATCTTGTGGCTGCTGGGGCCGGGGGAGGGCATCTATGAAGTGGCTCTGGAATATTGCCAGATTCGCATCTGGGCAGCACCAGCAACCCTGTGCAGCTACGCCGCGGTGGGCTGGCTACTGGGGTTGCAGCGGGCGCGCCAGACATTGCTGATTATGGTGGCCACCAATGCCGCCAATATTGTGCTCGACTTTTTGCTGATTATTGGCCTGGAGATGAACAGCGCCGGGGCTGCCTGGGCTTCCCTGCTGGCGGAGTATCTGGGCTTGGCAGTGGCGCTGTGGATGGTGCGCCGTGAACTGAAATCCTTGGGCGGTTATGTAGCCCCGCGCCAGTTGCTGAAGCTGGCAAGTTATGGGCAATTGCTGGCGGTGAATCGCGATCTGTTCCTGCGCACCGCCAGTATTGTGTTTGTGTTTACCTTTTTTACCGCCCAGGGCGCGCGTCTCGGCGACGATACTGTCGCCGCCAACGCAGTACTACTTCAACTGGTGCTGCTGGTGTCTTACGGCCTGGACGGTTTTGCTCATGCGGCGGAATCCCTGTCTGGCCATGCCATTGGTGGCGGCAAAATCAAACGCTTTTACGCCATCAGCCGGGCCTGCGGTATCTGGGGTGTGGCTATCGCCACCGGCGCTAGCCTGGCCTATTGGCTGTTCCGCGATGTCATCGTAGCGACCTTTACCGACTTGCCTCAGATTGCTGAACTGGCAACCCGCTACTACGGCTGGGTGGTGGCTGTGCCACTGCTGGCCACGCTCTGCTACACGCTGGACGGTATTTTGCTGGGTGCCGGCCGTACCCGGCAGATGCGCGATACCATGTTTATTGCCTTGCTGGCTTTTCTGGCGTGTTGGTGGCTGACACTGCCCTGGGGCAATACTGGCCTGTGGTTGGCGTTTTGTGTGTTTATGGCTTGCCGCAGTGTGTTGATGAGTTGGGCGTTTGGGTGGTTGTCGAAAAGGGGTTGGTAATGCGCCTCGCACTGGCGGCACCTGCACAAAACTCTCGCCTTCGCCAGTAAATAATTACGACCTCGCCAACAGTGCCCGGTCACGTTAAGCGGGCAATTGCCTTGGTTTTCCCGCCAATAGTTGTCTAGCTTAACTGTATGAATGTTGATCGATTGCGGCAGGCCATCGCGGCTGCCAGAGAACATGAAGCGGAAACCGACCAGCTATCGCAGTTCTTGCAGGGGCGCATCGGCGAGCTGCACCGCTCTATTCAGTTGCCGGTGGACAACTCGGTGCCGGCGTTATTGAACTTCGTTATTCGCTATATCGAACATGTGCCAGAGTTTGTTGAAGCGGTCAGTGACATTTCCAAGCAGGCCGGCATTGAGCCGTCTATAGAGCCAGTAATTCAGGTCGCCTGTGAGTTTTTTCTGTCGCCACCCGGAGTGATGGAACAATGGCTGGAGGAGCAGAACAGTCTGGTGGCACTGATGGATGAAGCCTACCTTGCCCATCGCCTGATTGAAGAGGTGAATGATCGCTATATGACCCACCTCGGTGCGCCACTGGTGCCTATGGATATGACTCGTTCCAACCTGATTGTGCACCACCTGATCGGCGAGGATTTCGCCAATCAGCTGGACAGGGCGGTAGAAGTGGCGGTTAACCAGTTGCAGCAGCGACAGGCTGACAGCAGCAAGCTGACCAGCTTTGTGGACCGTTGCCGCCAGCGGGACATCGACCGAGAGTTGATTCGCTGGCCCTGCCTGACGGACAGTTTGTCAATCAACCTGATGTTGGATGGCAGGGTGCATTAAAGAGAGTCGCCGTCATTCCCGCGCAGGCGCACTACTGTCCGGAATAAACACCCAGGCCGTCATTGCGAGCGCAGCGAAGCAATCCAGTGTCTTTTAACACGCTGATTTATAAGCAAAGCCACTGGATCGCCGCGCTGCGCTCGCGATGACGAAATTTTTAAGTCTCTCTGCCATCCATTTGGCAATAGAGCTTACGCAACAAGGCTTTCCAGTAAGGCCTTTAATTTATTCCGGACAGTAGTGCGCGCAGGCGGGAATCCGTGTAAACCGAGTGCTGCTTGTAGATGGATCCCCGCTTTCGCGGGGATGACGTAGTTTGGTTATTTTTTCTCAAACACCAATTGAAAACTCACCGGCACCGCATTGCTGATGCTGGGCAGGCCTGCCGCTTGGCGCAGCTTTTCCACCCCAGCCACTAAATTAAAGGAAGCGGCGTTCACCAGCACGGGGCGCTGGTTAGCCACCAGCAGACGATTGTCGGCAAGGCGGGTAATGGTCACTTGTCCCAAATCCAGATTTTGACTGGCGCCATGCAAACTCAGGGTGCCAGTGATGTTTTGGTTTAAACGCTCACCTACCTCAAGGCCTTCCACCGCTTTCAAGTCAATTGCCGCAGTAAAGGCGGCGTTGGGAAATTTGGCGGTTTCAAACAGCATATCGCCCATGCGCTGGTCGCGAATATCGATATTGGTGTGAATGCTGGCCAGGTCGATGATCACCGAAGCGCCTTGCTCGCCAGCGGCACCAGACAGCTTTTTGAAGTGATGCACTTCGGCGATATGGGTGGCTTTGGTGGTCACCAGGCTGAGGTCGGAGAGCTCGTTATTCAGCTGCCAGTCGGCATTGCTGAAACAGCTGGCGATCAGCAGCAGGGCAGCGATAGTGGATTGCAGAATGTTCATCAAAGATATCCTCGTTTCTATTTGCGACAGCGGCGGTGCAGTTTCGATTGCAGCTCGCGGCGGCGTTTGCGCAATTTGTTGCCGCGCTCGGTTTTGTAACCGGCGCGCAGCTCGGTGTTCACTTTATCCAGTTGTTGTTGCCATTTGCGGCACTGCTCTTTCGATGCCGGTTTGTTCGCCGCCTGGGCAGAACAGCACATGATGCAAAACAGCAAAATGAATTGTTTCATTTTTCCTCCCTGAAAAGAAATTGTGTGAGTCTATGTCACTCTTTGCCAGCGACTATACCTGAGTCAGATACTCATCCTTCAGCTTCACATAATTGCCCGCGGTATAGGTAAAGAAGGCGCGCTCTGCGTCCGTCAGTGGCCGCAACTGTTTTACAGGATTGCCCACATAAACGTAGCCGCCTTCCAGTTGTTTACCCGGCGGCACCATACAGCCGGCACCGACGATGGTTTCGTCTGGCACCAAAGCGCCGTCCATGACAATCGCGCCAACGCCGATCAGCACCCGGCTACCCACGGTGCAGCCGTGCAGCACAGCCTGGTGGCCAACGGTAACATCGTCGCCCAATGTGAGTGGCCAGCCATCCGGGTTGTAGTCGCTGGCGTGGGTAATGTGCAGTACCGCACCGTCCTGAATGCTGCAGCGCTGGCCGACGCGAATGCGGTGCATATCGCCGCGAATCACCGCTGCTGGCCACACCGAGCAGTCGTCGCCCAGTACCACGTCGCCAATTACTGTGCTGGCCGGGTCGATATACACACGGTCACCTAGCTGCGGACGGTGGTTCAGATAGGGGCGGGTGGCGGTCATGGCTGTTCCTCATGGGCGGTAGTAAACGGATTGAAGTGCTACTCTGTGACTTCAGGTATCGACGTTATTGTTACGTTATTGTAGTGAAAAACAAAATAAGAAGAAGGTGTAAAGATGGCGCGAACAATTGGTTTGATGCTCGGTTTGGGTTTTCTGTTACTGACTCTGCTGACATCGCCACCGGAGGGTATGAGCGAAGCTGCCTGGGTAACGGCGGGGGTCGGTTTGTTAATGGCCAGTTGGTGGGCCACCGAGGCCATCCCGGTGCCCATGACATCGCTGCTACCCATTGTCCTGTTCCCCATGCTGGGGCTGATCAATTTGAAAGGCGCCACCGCCCCCTACGCCCACCCGGTGATCTACCTGCTGATGGGCGGCTTTATTATCGCCACCGCGTTGCAGCGCTGGAATCTGCACCGCCGCTTGGCACTCACGATACTGCGCCAGGTGGGCAACCACCCCTACGCCATTATCGGTGGCTTTATGGGCATCAGCGCATTTCTGTCCATGTGGATCAGCAACACTGCCACCACCATCATGATGATCCCCATTGCCTTGTCCATGGCATCGGTGTTGATCGGCGGTGACAAGAAAGAAGACAACTTCACCATTTGCCTGATTCTGGGTATTGCCTACTCCGCCAGTATCGGTGGCTTGGGCACTTTGGTGGGTACGCCCCCCAATGCCATGGTTGCCGCTTATATGTCGGAAACCTACAACGTGGAAATTGGCTTCCTGCAGTGGATGCTATTGGGGGTGCCGGTGGTATTGGTGCTGGTGCCCCTGGCCTGGTGGTTGCTGACGCGGCTGGCGTTTAAATTTGAAGTTCAACACAACAGTAATGTGGGCGATGTGGTGCGCGACGAACTTGACGGGATGGGCAATATCACCGTGCCGGAAAAGCGCACGGCGATTGTCTTTCTCTGTGTTGCCCTGGCCTGGGTGATTCGCCCGCTGCTGCAAAAACTGCCTGGCCTGGGTGGCTTGAGTGACGTGATTATCGCCGTTGGCGGTGCCATCGCCATGTTTATGGTGCCCTCCGGTTGTGCCAATGAAAAAGGCACTCGGCTACTGGATTGGAATACCGCTGCCCAGATTCCCTGGGGCATATTGCTGCTGTTTGGCGGTGGCCTCAGCTTGGCCAATATGGTGAGTGACAGCGGTCTGGCTCAGTGGTTGGGTGATGCCTTGGCTGCGCTTACCACCTTCCATATGCTGATTTTGATTTTCGCTCTGGTGACGCTGGTGATCTTTCTCACTGAACTCACCAGCAACACCGCCACCACCGCCACGCTACTGCCGGTGATGGGCAGTATTGCCGCCGTGGCCGGGCTCGACCCCATGCTGCTGACCGCTCCCATGGCACTGGCGGCCAGCTGCGCCTTTATGCTGCCGGTAGCCACTGCGCCCAATGCCATTGTGTTTGCCACAGACCGGGTCAGCATCCCGCAAATGGCCCGAGCGGGGGTTTGGGTCAATGTGGCCGGCATTGTGGTGATCAGTGTGCTGGCTTACTTGCTGGTGCCCAGACTGTTGGTGGGTTGAAAATTATTCGAGAAGGGGTACGACGGATGACATGTAGGCACATTGTTACAAGGTTGGGCTTGCTGGCAGGCAGCACTATTGGCTTGGCGCATGCCGGATCGGCAACACCTCATTTCGAACCGGTTCAAGCGGCCCTGTTTGCCGCCCCCGGCGCCCAGTCTGTGTCCTGGGCGGATTACGACAACGATGGCGATCTGGATTTGGCGGTAACGTTTAAAAACCGCCCCAATCGCCTTTACAAGAACAACGATGGCGAATTTACCGATGTAGCCGGGCAGGTGGGTTGGCACCGCAATGTGGACGACGCACGGGTGCTGGCTTGGGGAGACTACAACGGCGATGGCCACCTGGATTTGTATGTGGGTTATGGCAAGGACACGAAAACCCGCAACCGCCTGTACCGCAATAACGGCGACGGCAAATTGTTTACCGACGTGGCTGCCGAGGTGGGCCTGGATCTAACAGGAACCACTCGACAAAGCAGCTGGGTGGATTACGACAACGACGGCGACCTGGATATCTATATCTGCATGCGCGATCGTTATAATTACTTGTTTCGCAACGATGCAGGCAAATTTACGGATGTTAGCCGCAGCTCGGGCCTGCGCGACCCCCGTCGTAGTGTCGGTGCGGTCTGGTTTGATATGGACAGCGATGGCGATCTGGATGTGTTTCTGGCCAACCAGAATGGCGACCGCGACGGTTTTTACCGCAACGATAATGGCCGCTTTACCGATATCGCCGCTTCCCTGGACATGGATCGCCCGCGCCGTCCCTTGAATGTGGGCAGCACCGGTGTTGGTGTGGCCGATTACGACAATGACGGTGATCTGGATCTGTTTGTGGCCACCTACGCCAACAACCTGCTGTACCGCAACGACGGTGGTGGTCAGTTTGTGGAAGTGGCTGCCAGCCAGGGGCTCGATGGCGATTTTCACGGCGTGGGGGTGGATTGGGGTGATTACGACAATGATGGTCGTATCGATCTCTACGTCAATGCCTACCTCAGTGGCGTATTTGCCGAACAGGACTATCTGTACCGCAATACCGGTAAAGGATTTGAGGATGTGCTGCCCCCCGATAAAAACGCATTGATTCGTCGCCGCGACGCTGACCACGGCACTCGCTGGGGCGATTTTGATGGTGACGGCGACCTGGATCTGGCGCTGGCCAGCAACCACAAACGCGGCACCCACCAGCTGTATCGCAACCAGCTCCCGGATGATCTGGCCCGGCGTTCATTGCGGGTATCGTTGCGCGATCAGCAGGGCCGGTTTGCCAGGCCTGGTAGCGAAGTACGCCTCTACGACAGCGCCACTGGCAAATTGCTCGCCACCCGCATGGTGGATACCGGCAGTGGCTACTGTTCCCAGAGCAACACGCCGTTGCACTTCGGGCTGGCAAGTATGGCGCCGGTTACCGTGGAGGTAACCCGACTCACCGCCAAAGGCCGCGAAGTTACGCGCTTTGAGAATGTGAATCCGGCGGATTATTCCGGGCAGGTGTATCGCCCGCTGTAACAGCAGCGGGTTATAATCGCCGGAAATTCAGTAATTCCCTCCCTTATGTCGAACGTACCTGGAAAATCCAAGCCTCGATTTATTGCCGGCGCTGTGTGTCCGCGCTGCGGTGAAATGGATAAAACCGTTGCCTATAAAGAAGAGGAAGAAAACTTCCGCGAGTGCGTCAGTTGCGGTTTTAAAGAGCAGCTGCGCCTGCAGGCTGCGCCCCGTGAGTTGGACACCCGTGTAAACCGTAGCGAAGAAGAAAAGCAGCGGGAAACCAGTGTCGTGCGGCTTATTGACCCCGCAGCTGACGGATAACCCCAGCGGTATTCGGGCGCAGGTTTCTCCACAGCGCGAAGGCTTCCGCCGCTTGTTCCACCAGCATCCCCAAACCGTCGGCGACCTTAGCCGCGCCATGTTCGCTGGCCCATGTCATAAACACCGTGGGTTCGCTGGCGTACATCATGTCGTAACAACAACTGTCGGGGGCCAACAGGTTTTCCGGTAATGGCGGCAGCTGTCCGGAGAGGCTGGCACTGGTGCCGTTAATGACCAGATCAAATGTTTCCCCCGCCAGTGATTCAAAGCCGCAGCCCAGGGTATTGCCCAGCTCAGCAAAATCGGCGGCCAGTTGTTCTGCTTTGTGCACTGTGCGATTGGCAATAACCAGTCGGGATGGACTGCAAGCCAGTAATGGCTGCAATACTCCGCGCACGGCGCCGCCAGCTCCCAGAACCAGAATGCGCTTGCCAGCAAGCTGCCAACCAAGGTTGTTCAACATATCTGTCACCATACCCACACCGTCGGTGTTGTCGCCGAGCAGGGAGCCGTCAGGCTGGCGCATCAGGGTATTCACTGCCGCGGCGCGGCAGGCGCGTTCACTGAGTGTGTCAGCCAGTTCACAGGCCTGCTGTTTAAATGGCACGGTGATATTAAGGCCACAACCGCCGCCGTTGAAAAAACGCTCGGCATACGCCTGGAATTCATCTTCGGGCACCAGCTGGGCACGGTATTCCATATCCTGCCCGGTCTGCGCAGCAAACGCGCTGTGAATAAGCGGTGACTTGCTGTGGCCAATGGGATTGCCAAAAACGGCGTATTGATCGGTCATGGTGAACTCTTTGTGCGTCAGTGGCTGCAGTGTACCGGTAACCACGATTTTTTTTGAGCGCAAAGTTGCTATTGCCAGCACCCCCTTCTAGGCTTTCAATAACATGCAAGCCAATCACGCCATTAAAAACGCGCTGTCTTTTTTGCTGCTACCTTTGTTAGCACCGTTTGCCTTGCTTGTGCGGTTATTTCGCGGCGGAGTAGACAAGTCAATCGAGGAAGTGGAAGCAGTATTGCAGCGTATGCTGTCCGGGAAAATCGATGCCTACTGGTGGGACGATTTTCTATCCACCCCAATACGTGATCGCCAGCTCAATGCGATTCGGGAACGTTGCGACGAAGTTTGGCACGAGCAGTCGCCCTATATTTCCAAAGACATTGATGGTCAGTATTACCTAAACTCTGATGGCATCAGTGAAATACAGGCGCTGCTGCAGAAGTGCAGTTATTTGAAGGCCTCGCGAGCTACTTGATTTTTTCCGCGTAAAGCTACTAAATCGCAGAAAAACAATATAAAAAAGGCTGGCCCATTAATTCTTCATCTACCCATCGTTCTTCGTTGTTAAAGCAACTGGCGCCGCTGCTGTTGCCACTGCCGATTGTGATCGTGGCGTTGTTGCTCAGCGACCGCCCGCCAGATTGCGACCTGCCTTTGCAGGCTGATGATTCCGTTGTTTCAGTGCCGCCAGATTTTATAAAGCTGCCCGCCGGGCGAGAGCGCAAGCAGGGTTTTGTGGATTACCTGCTACCGATCATTCACGAGCATAACCAGCAATTACGCAATCACCGGCAGGCCGTTCAATGTCTGCATAAAGGCCGTAAAACACTGTTGTCTGAGCAGCGCCGTTGGCTGCAGAAAATGGCGCAACGCTACCGCGTCACCGAAGAGTTGGAAGGCGACGGGTTCTGGCGTGAGATGCTAAACAAAATCAATGAAATCCCACCATCGTTGGCGTTGGCGCAAGGGGCTAACGAAAGTGCCTGGGGCACCTCGCGTTTTGCCCGAGAGGGCAATAATTTGTTTGGTCTTTGGTGTTTTAAGCCCGGCTGCGGTGTGGTGCCGCTGCATCGGCCAGAGGGCGCGACATACGAGGTGGCCAGTTTTGACTCGGTGACGGATTCGGTACGTGAATATATGCGAACGCTGAATTCCCATCCGGGGTATGACGAACTGCGGGAATTACGCTCTGAGCAGGGGCAATTGTCTGGCGAAGAATTGGCTCAAGGTTTGGGCGAGTACTCTGCCCGTGGTAAGGCTTATATCGAAGAACTGCAGCAGATGATTCGCTATAACCGTTGGCAGGAGTATGACAAGCCTGCTGGGGAGTGATTGGTGCAGGCTCGAAGTCAGAAGTCGGATGTCTGACGCAGTTGGGCTACGCCCAACGGAGTTGCAAAGTAGATTTCGCAGCCGAAGGCTGCCGCGTCTGACTTCAGACATCCGACGTCGAGCCTGCTATTATGTAGCTCGATTTTTTTCACCGCACAGAATTTTTTTAGCGCTATTTTTTTCCAATACTCTTGCGAATCGCTTCCATGGTAATGCCCACCTGATAATCCGTTAGCTCGTCTGCCAGCTTAAGGGTGCGATCCAGAGGCAGCAGGTTAACTCCGTTCACGGAAAACTCCCCCTTCATCACCCGCTGTGGCATGCGCACGCTCATAGGGTCGACCAGCATCATCAGGGCGGTGTGGCGGAAATCGTGGTGAATGCCGTCTTTTTTCTCCACCACATTGCGTGCTTCTAGCCACTGCTTCCAGCGGGGGTTGTCGTAGTATTCAGCGATGTAATGAACACGATCACCGTCGCGGTTCCATTTTTTATTCAGCTCCGCCGCCAGTTCTTCCATACCGGTTTGGTTGCCGCCGCTGTCGCCGATAAACACAATATTTTTAAAGCCGTGAATTTTCAGGCTGAGGGCAATTTCTTCCAGCAATTTTTTGTAGGTGTCCAAAGACAGGCTTATGGTGCCTGCGTAGCGCATGTGGCCACTGACCGGGTTGTGGTTGCCTTCTGGAACAAAGGGCACGATTGGGGCAACCAGAGCATTGCCAAGCTGGCGAGCGATGCGGTTGGTGGTTTCCCGCAAAATCACATTGTGCTTGCCGGTAGAAAGAAAGGGGCCGTTTTGTTCCACGCCACCGGTGGCAATAATGGCGGTGGTTTTGCCTTCGGCAATGGCATCGCGCACTTCCACCCAGGTCATTTCTTCAATAAATACGGTGTCGTAAGCGTCGACGGTACGCTGTTGTTTGTGGGCGTCGGTGAGGGTGTAGCCAGCACCGGCGGCATAGAGTGCGGTTGAAATCAGTAGTGCTGATACAGCAGTAATGATGCGGAGCATTGGCTGGCCTTCTCGTTGTGTATGTCGGGTAGGGCGTTGGTTCGGCAGTCTACTCTTTTTGGTTGTGAGGGTTACAGAGAAATCGGTTGATATCAGAACAAGCATTCTGTTATAGTCCGCGCCTATGGCCAGAACCCGCGAATTTGACCCTGCCGAAGTGATTGAAAAAGCCGTTCTCCTGTTTTGGGAGAAGGGCTATACCGACACGTCTATGGATGACCTGGTGAAATACACCGGCATCAGCCGCTATGGCATCTACGGTGAGTTTGGCAACAAGCGCGAGTTTTTTATCAAAGCGCTGCAGCACTTCCACCAGAAATTTGCCCTCGATCTGATACAGGATCTGGCCAACCCGGATGCCGGACTGGCGGAATTGCGCGCCTACTACGGACGCCTGATTGACCACGCCAAAACCACCGAAGCGCGCATGGGCTGCTTTATGTGCAATACAGCGGTGGAGCTGGCCAGCACCGACGAAGGCATCGGCGAGCAAGTGGATGCCATGTTCGAGGGGCTGCAACTGGTGTTTCGCAACGCACTGGGCAATGGTCAGGTTCGCGGTGAACTGCCAGCAGACATGGATCTGGATGAATACGCCAGTTACCTGCTGGGTGTGCAGATGGCCATGGCGATGATGGTGCGCTCTGGATTTGGGGAGCAGCGCATGAAGCCGTTTTTGAAGGTGGCTCTGGCGGCTATCAACAACTGAAATTTTTTTGCTCAAAAACAGAATGATTGTTCTGGAAAGGCAATATTTAACTACCCCGTCATCGCGAGCGCAGCGCGGCGATCTCCAGCAAGATACTCCGATATCAGGAGATTGCCGCGTCGCCTTTCTTTATTAAGAAAGCCTCCTCGCAATGACAACACGTGTTATAGGATAAATAGTTATGAGCGTTCTTATAGACCGATTTGCCGTGGCTCTCGCCAATAGCATGATCCGCTACCGTTGGCTGGTGATTGCCGCCGCTATTGCTGGCGTGGTGGCCATTGGCAATGGCCTGGGCAAGCTGGAGTTTTCCACCAACTATCGCATTTTCTTCAGCGATGAAAACCCGGAGTTGATGGCGTTTGAGTCCTTTCAGGATACCTACACCAAAAACGACAACATCGTGTTTGTGCTCAAGCCCGCTGACGGCAAGGTGTTTACCCCGCAGCTGACCGATGCCATGGAGCGCCTGACCGAACTGGCCTGGCAAATTCCCTATGTCATACGGGTGGATTCCCTCAGCAACTTCCAATATACCTGGTCGGAAGACGACGACTTGATTGTGGAAGACCTGATCAGCGGTGGCCTGGAGCTCAGCGCAGAGGAACTGGCCGCCAAGCAGCAGGTGGCCCTTGCGGAACCACTGTTGCTGCACAATCTGATTTCCGAGGATGCGGGCACGGCAGGCATCAGTGCCACCTTGCAGTTCTCTGGCGAGAACATCAAAGAAGTGCCGGAAGCGGTTGTGGTGGCGCGGGATATCGCCGACCAGTTTCGCGCGGAGTTCCCAGACCTTACGATCGCTCTGTCCGGGGTCACCATGCTCAACAACGCTTTTGGCGAAACTGGCCAGCGGGATGCGGGCACCCTGACGCCACTGATGTACCTGATACTGCTGGTTGCCATGGTATTGGTGTTGCGCAGCGTCAGCGCCATGCTGGCTACCCTGGTGGTGATTTTGTTTTCCACGGTAATTGCCATGGGGCTGGCGGGCTTTGCTGGTATTAAGCTGACCCCCATATCCGTTACCGCTCCCACCATTATTCTCACCCTGGCCATCGCCGACAGTGTGCACATACTGGTGAGTATGTTTGCCGCCATGGGGGAGGGCCGCGACAAAATCGCCGCGCTTAAAGAGAGTATCCGCATCAACCTGATGCCGGTTACGGTCACCAGCCTGACCACTGTGGTGGGCTTCCTATCGCTGAACTTTTCAGACACGCCGCCGTTTTGGCACCTGGGCAATATCACCGCCATGGGCATTACCGCCGCCTGGTTACTGTCCCTGACGTTGTTGCCGGCCGTGATCAGCCTGTTGCCGGTGAAGCGCCGCCTGGGTGGCAGCAATAACAAGCTCAACCTGGGCATTACTCGCCTGGCCGACTGGGTTACCCACCGCTACAAAACCATTTTGTGGGTGATGGGGCCAGCCACGGTACTGCTGGTGGCGATGATTCCCACCATCCAGCTGAATGATGAATTTGTGAAGTACTTTGACGAGCGGGTGGAGTTTCGCAACGACGCCGACTTTGCCAACGCCCACCTCAACGGCCCCTACGTGGTGGAACTGTCGGTGGAGTCTGGCGAGCCCGGTGGCGTCAGCGATCCGGATTACCTGAAAAATCTGGAACGCCTCGCCGACTGGCTGGCGGCACAGCCAGAAGTGAACCACGTGTACAGCTATACGGATATCGTCAAGCGCCTCAACAAAAACCTCCATGGCGATGACCCCAGCTGGCACCGCATCCCCGACAACCGTCAGTTGGCAGCCCAATACCTGCTGCTGTACGAAATGTCATTGCCCTACGGGCTGGATTTGAACGACCGCATCAACGTGGACAAATCCGCCACTCGAGTGACCGCTGCCCTCAAGGACATGTCCACCATCGAAATTCGCGCTTTTCTGGATCGCAGCAAGGCCTGGATGGCGGACAACCTGCCGCCACAGATGCAGGCCAAACCCACCAGCGCCACGGTGATGTTTTCCTATATTTCTCAGCGCAATATCGAAAGCATGTTCAAGGGCAATACCGTGGCGATTTTTGCCATCGGTATTATCTTGATGTTCGCCCTGCGCAGCTTCCGTTTGGGCGCGCTGAGCCTGATACCCAACACCGTACCCATCATGATGACCTTTGGTATCTGGGCGTTGCTGGTGGGCAAAGTGGGCATGGCGGCAGCCACCATCACCGCTACCTCCATGGGTATTGTGGTGGACGACACAGTGCACTTTTTATCCAAATATCTGCGCGCCCGCCGAGAAAAAGGCCTGGCCATTCCTGACGCTATTCGCTACGCCTTCCAGACCGTGGGGGTGGCGATACTGGCGACCACCATTATTTTGGTAATTGGTTTTGGGGTACTGATGTATTCCAGCTTCCTGATCAATTTCCAGATGGGTCTGCTGACCGCTATCACCATAGTTTCCGCACTGGTGTTTGACTTCCTGATGCTGCCAGCGTTGTTGATGTTGGGGCATAAGAAAAAATCGGCCGAGCCGGCCGCGCAGCAAGCACTTTCTTAAAAATGTTGTATGTCGTCATCGCGAGCACAGCGCGGCGATCTAGTGACTTTAAAAGGCGCTGGATTGGTTGTCCGCTACGCTCAGCCCAAGGGCTGCCCAAATCACAGATTTGTCGCTACGCTCGCAATGACGGATAACCTTGTTTTTACATAGGACTTCAAAATGAAAAAATTAATTATTTTGGCCGCCGTACTTTTCTCCATCGGTGTACAAGCGCAAACGCCCGAACAAAAAGGCTTCGATATCGCCGCCCGCTCCGATCGTTCCGACCGCGGTTTTGAAAGCAGCGAAGTGGAAATGACCATGGTGCTGCGCAACGCTGCTGGCACTGAAATTCGCCGTACCCTGTTGACCAATACTCTGGAAGTGCCGGACGAATCTTTGGGTGATAAAAGTCTGATTCTGTTTCATACTCCTGTGGATGTAGAGGGCACCGCGCTGTTGTCTCACGCGCAAATTCTTAAACCTGACAATCAGTGGTTATTCCTCCCAGCCCTGAAACGCACCAAACGAATTTCTTCCGCCAACAAGTCTGGCCCTTTTGTAGGCAGCGAGTTTGCATTTGAAGATTTTACGGCTCAGGAATTGAATAAATTTACCTACAAATTTTTGCGCGAGGAACCCTGCCCGCAAGATGCCAGCCTGACTTGTGATGTGGTGGAGCGTTACCCAGCCTACAAAAAATCCGGCTACAAGAAACAGGTGGCCTGGACAGACCAGAAAGACTACCAGGTGCGGCAAGTGGAATTTTACGACCGCCGCGGCGATAAACTGAAAACCTTGAGCCTGGAAGATTACCGAGAGTACCCCGGCAATGTATGGCGTACCCATAAAATGGTGATGGTGAATCACAAAACCGGTAAAAGCACCGACTTGCTGTATTCTGACTACAAATTCAAAACTGGCTTGGCGGATAAAGATTTTAAAAAAGGTGTGCTAAGCAGCTTGCGCTAGTTGTGCCATGCAGTAGCCCGGGTGCAGCGCAGTGGAACCCGGGAGAATTCCGCATACTTTGCCCCGGGTTCCGCTGCGCTTCACCCGGGCTACGAGACACTGTTTTGAATAAAATATTTATTGCTGTTTTAACCTTGTGGGCAATTCCAACCCAGGCCGATAACTGGAACACCTCTGTTGAAGCCGGCCTGGAAAGCCGTTGGTTTATTCAGGATGCTCGACTGCCCAACCAGCACAGTGGCGTTGGTTTGTCGCTAAAACTGCAACCGGAATTCCGCTACAAAAGCGACGACCGCAAAACCCAATTCGCCCTGGTGCCTTTTCTGCGTTACGACGCCGAAGACAGCGAACGTACACACTTCGATCTGCGCGAAGCTTACTGGCGCCATATTGGTGATGAATGGGAAGTGACGGCGGGAGTCGATAAGGTGTTTTGGGGCGTCGCCGAATCCCGCCACTTGGTGGACATCATTAACCAGACCGATCTAGTGGAAGATATCGATCAGGAAGACAAACTGGGCCAGCCCATGGTGTCTGCCAGCACCCAGAAAGATTGGGGCGCCATCAGTTTGTACTGGTTGCCGTATTTCCGCGAACGCACATTCCCCGGCGCCGATGGCCGTTTGCGTACACCGTTACCAGTGGATAACGATCGCGCTCAATACGAGTCTGCTGCTGGCCAGTGGCACCAGGACATTGCCCTGCGCTATTCCCACTATTTTGGCGATTGGGATGTTGGCGCCTCTTATTTTCGCGGCACCAACCGGGAGGCGCGTTTACTGCCGGATAACAGTGGCGAGTGGTTGCTACCGAACTACGATCAAATCGATCAGCTGGGAGTCGACCTGCAATACACCTGGGAAGCCTGGCTGCTGAAAGTGGAAGGCATTTACCAAAAAAGCCGCATCGACAATTTTTTCGCCACCGTGGCCGGGTTTGAATACACTTTTTACCAAGTGGCGGAAACCAGCACTGACATTGGTGTATTGCTGGAATACCAATACGACGGCCGCAACGCTGCCGCTCCTGCGACTTTGGCCGATGACGATGTATTTGCAGGAATGCGCTGGTCGTTGAACGATACTCAAGATACCGCTGTGCTGGCGGGCGTGGCGGTGGATCGCCACAGCGGTGAGCAGTTTTACAACATCGAAGCGGAAACCCGCATTGGTCAGAACATTACCGCCGAACTGCGAGCGCGTTTTCTAACCGGTTCGGAGCCGGGTGAAAGTGCTTTCTTTGTGGAGCGGGATGACTATATTCAGCTGTCGCTCTCTTATCACCTGTAAATAAGCCCCCCGTCATTGCGAGGCCGCAGGCCGTGGCAATCTCCTTCAATCCACTGCCAACTTGATGGAGATTGCCACGGCCTGCGGCCTCGCAATGACGGGGGTATAAAAAAATTTCCACGCACCGGTAGGGTGTTTGCGCTGTCGCGAGTGTAGTAAGTGAAGCACCCGAGTATCAGGGCAGCTAAAATGGTGTCGATGGCGCAAAAAATTGACAATGTGGTAGATATCTCCCAGCGCAGGCGGGGAAGGCAAGAGCAGGTTCTCAAACGACTGTTTGATGAGCATGGCGCGCCCCTGCGCTCGTTTTTAGCGGCGCGCCTGGGCGCAAGAGACGATCTGGATGACTTGGTGCAGGACGTTTTCTTTCGCCTGGCAAAGCTGGAAGACCTGGGCGACAAAATGATCCACAACAAGGGCAGCATCCGGGCTTACTTGTTCACCATTGGCAACAACCTGATCCTCGACGCAAAAAGAAAGCGGCAGGTGCGCGACAGTTACGCCCAAAGCAAGCAGGCGTTTGACGAGGAACACGCTCATCAAGTGTCGCCAGAAACTGTGGTTTCTCACCGTCAGGAGCTGCAGATTGTTAAAAACGCCATTATGGAAATGCCAGCGGCCTGGCGGAAAGTGTTTTTGTTGAGCCGTGTGGAATTAAAAAGTTATCGACTGATATCCGAACAATTGGGGGTGTCGGTCAAGCAAGTAGAAAAGTACATGTCAAAAGCATTGAAGTTTGTCAGGGACGCGGTGAAGGCCGCGCATTCGCAGGAGGCCCACAATGGATAAAAGCAACACAAATACACACAAACAGGTATCGGACGATCTGGCAAAATTGTTTGCCGATGACTTCTCCGAGGCGTCCGCTGCTCGTATTGGCAAGGCTATGGAAGCCAGCCATGCCTATGCGGATGACTTTATCAGCGGCGCCGAGAGCATGCAGGATTTGTCGGCACTGGCGGAAGATGCCGATATTCGCCGCCTGCTGGACGAACCGCTGCAAAAGCCTCGCCGGGTGTGGGGGAAACTGGCTACGGCTGCGGTATTGTTGCTGGCTGCCGCGGTGACCTTCCAGGCACTGTGGCTGCCACAGCCGGGAGTCACAGAAGACGTACAGCGTTACACCACTCGTATTGGTGAACAGAAAGCCGTGAAGTTGGACGACGGTAGCACCATTACGCTCAATACGGGCACAGAGGTACTGGTGGCGTTGAATGATGATGTGCGCAAAGTAATCATGCACCGGGGTGAAGCCTTCTTTGATGTGGCTAAAGACCCGAACAGGCCATTCAGGGTTGAGTTAGGGCCTCAGTCAGTGAGTGTGCTGGGCACAAAATTCAACATTCGCCGCCACCCTGAACAGTTTGTATTGTCACTGGTGGAAGGCGAAGTTGCCCTTCACCCCAGCACAGAGGCAGTTGCGGATAACGCCGCTTCCCTTGAAGCCACAGAAGGTGGCGAAATTTCGATGGCCCATCCCGGCCAGCGACGCATCACGGCCGGTTGGGTAGTAACATACAGTATGGCCGAGCAAAATTTGCTGGCCAGCCAACACGATGATTTATCCAGCAACCACAGCTGGACCACAGGCTTTCTGGAGTTTCACGAGCAGCCGTTATCCGCGGTGGTTAATGAACTCAATCGCTATTCCGGGAAAAAAATATTGATCGGCGACAGCGCCATTATGGACATACAGGTGTACGCTGGAATCCGGGTTGATCAGCTGGATCAGGCCTTGCGTGGTCTGGAGCGAACCTTGCCGATTAAAGTGATCAGCGACTTCGACAGTATTTTGATTGTTGGCGACTCTGAGCAGTAATTTTCAGAAAATTTTTTACCCACCGGTAGGGTAGTTCCCGAGTAGCACGTGTAGCCAGTGAATTGATTCCAAAAAATGCAGGAATCAATCAAAAAAGTTACACAATATAGAGGTGGGTAATGAATTACTTGAACGACAAACAAAATGTAAAAAGCCTGGTGCGCGGTATCGCTTCCGCCCTGGCATT
Source organism: Porticoccus sp. W117 (assembly GCF_030341905.1). GTDB lineage: Bacteria > Pseudomonadota > Gammaproteobacteria > Pseudomonadales > Porticoccaceae > SCSIO-12696. The sequence continues at coordinate 96,548 of NZ_JATAAF010000005.1, forward strand.
AACTGCGTCCGGCACCCTGTTGGCTGACAACACGGAATTTTCTCTGGACATTGAACAGCAAAAAGCCGGCAGCGCCCTGTTAACCCTTTCCAAGGTTTCCGGTGTGCAGATTATGTTGCCGCAAACCATTGGCGCTGGCATCGAACTGCCTGCCGTAAAAGGCGAACACAGTGTGGAAAGCGCATTGAATGTGATGCTTTCCGGCACCGGCCTGACCTACGAATACGCTTCCGATAACACCATTGTGATCAAGCAAGGTGAAGGTACTCCCGAAGCAAAAAAAGCGTTAGCAGAAGCCGATGAAGAAGTAGTCATTACGGGCACGCTTCTGCGCAACGTACACCCCACCTCCCCCGTAGTAACCTTCGACCGCGAAGATTTTGAGCGCCTGGGCGTCAGTACTGTGGAAGATGTTTTGCGCAAGCTGCCCCAGAACCGGGCTTCCTTTAACAGTGAGTCCAGTCGCAACAGCCCGCTTATAGATAACCAAAGACCATTAGCAGGCAATGGCCACCAGGGCAATGCAGCTGTAAATTTGCGCGGTTTGGGGTCAGATTCCACATTGGTGCTGATTAACGGTCGGCGCACCAGCGGTTCGCCAATTGGTGAAGCCAGCTTTGTTAACCTGAGCACCATTTCACTGGGGACTGTGGAGCGAATAGAAATTATCCTGGATGGCGCTTCTGCACTGTATGGGTCTGATGCAGTGGGGGGCGTTATCAATATTATTACCTCAAGGGATTACCGTGGCGCCGAGACGTCCGTGAGATATGAGAATGGCCTGAATGGTGGCAACGTCTATTCGTTAAACCAGACAGTAGGGTTTGGCTGGGAGAGCGGTAATGCCCAATTGACGCTGAGCAAACGGGAGCGGCAGGCGACATCGCAGGTGAAGGCGGGTTTCACCTCTTTGGATTTTCGCCCTCGAGGGGGATCAGATTTTTCCACGGACTTCTTTGGTTCTTTGGTTACAGCGTCTCCAGGACTGGTATTTGAAGGCGTAGAAGCATTTCCAGGTTTCTTTGTGGGGGGGGACCTGATTGGGTCGCTACCAGAGGGGAATAGTGGTGTTGGTGCCCAGCCTTCAGATTTCGACCTGGCCTTGGGACAAGCCGCCATGGAGCAAGCTTTTCTTGACCGTGAATTTGCGGCCACTACAGAAAATACATCGCTATCATTGTCCTTGCAGCAGGAGTTTTCTGGGGTTGATACTTACCTGGATATCAACTACTCGAAGACAGAAAATGACGGTGGCGATGGCACGCCCTCTTTTCTTGGCCGTGTGCCAGTAGACAATCCATTCAATCCATTTGGACGAGTAGTTGTTGTGAACTATCGGTTCGATCAGGAGCTGGCAGATGGTTTGCTCAGTCGGGAAGAAACTCTCACGCAACAAGAGCGGATGGAAGTCAGCCTCGGCTTCAAAGCGGAATTGCCCTTCTCGGATTGGCTGCTAAGTACTGACCTGACCGCTTCGCGGGAATCGACAGACAATAACACTACCGCTTATTTCTTTACCTCCCCCAGGGATGGAGGCCCAAACGGCAGGGATATACTCAATGTATTTGGTGATGGTTCGGCGCAAGCAGATGTGAATCTTGATGATTTATATCGATATGAGCTATTCCCCAACGCGCCCGAGGTGACATTGCTCTCTTTCCGCTCAGTGGCTGAAGGCGGGTTGTTTGATATGGCCGGTGGGGAGTCCAGGCTGGCGGTAGGGCTGGAAGTGCGCGAAACAGAAGTCAATTATAGCGAAGACCCCAATCGCTCTTTGCTTATAACAGGATTTGGGGTTTCCAATGCGGTCAATGTTGATACCGATACCCTCAATAATTTGACGACAACTCCGAAAGAACAAGTGGGAGCGCTGTTTGCGGAGGTCTCCCTGCCGCTGGTTGGTTCGGACAACAGTTTGCCGGGAATCGAATCCTTTTTAGTCACACTGGCGGCACGAACGGAGCGTTATGAATTACCAGATGCCAAGCTGGGAAGCGGCTCATCTTACAGTAATACCAGCCCTAAAATAGGTTTTACCTGGGGGTTAACTGAAACGTTGAATGTTCAGGGGACATGGGGTGAATCTTTCAGGGCGCCGACCGCCAGGCAAATTACGTCTCCGGAAATAATCACGCCGCCGGGATTTATTCGCGATCCGTTCAACCCCGGTGGTGAGGCTTTTGTCCAGGCATTCCGCCACATCGGTGGCAATGGCGACCTGAAGCCGGAAGTCTCCAAGACCATGACGCTCAGTATGCGCTGGACACCGGAATTTCTGGAAGGTGCCTATATGGAAGTGCTGTTTAACCAGGCGGATACAACAGACGAAATTGATACGCCGCGGCCGTTCGGGGCGCTTGGATTGGCGAATCTGTCAAATCCGGATATCGCGATCCGTGACAGCAATGGTGTGTTGACCAACTTTTTGCAACTGCCCACCAATTTGAATGACAGCCACCAGAAGAGCATCGATGTTCGTGCCGGCTATGCGCTGGACACAGAAAGGGGAGCATTTACTGCAAACTTTACTGGCACTTACAACAAGGAACAAAAGTTCGTTTTGGTAAATGGTGACGTGGTAGATCTGCGTGGCACTGAGCAGGCCCCTTCCAACTGGGCGGCCAGGGCAGATTTTGGCTGGAGCGAAGGGAATTACGGCATTAACCTCACTGCCAACTACCACAGTGGTTTTAATTATACCGATGGAGGATTTTTGGATACCCCGGATCGGGTGGAGCACTACACCACGTACGACGTCACTGGCTACTACAACCTGGTAGACAGTGGATGGCGGTTCCTGGCCGGCGTATTGGATCTGACACATACCCCTCCGCCTTTTGTGAATAATCAGGCCTCTCCCTGGGACTTGTCTCGTGTCAGTTCACGCGGGCGAGTGATGTACCTGGAAGCGAAAAAAGAGTTTCAACTCTAAGCAGACAGTGCGCCGGAAGAGGCAATGCCAAAAGAGGTTTGCTTTTTCCGGTGTTTGTCAGTGTTCTGGGGGAAGGTGTAAAACCCTTCCCTTGTTTTTTTAGGGAGGGAAATTTATGAAATATTCCAGGTTAATCAGTAAGTCAGCCGCCTTATTGATGCTGTTGCTTTGCATTTTCCCGGTGACACAGGCGAGCCCGGCCCGCGAAGACACCATGCAGGCCATTGAACGCATGAAACAGGCAACCGAGGAAAATCAGGAAAAAATCAAGCAGGCGATCGCTGAATTTCGCGCTGGCAAAATCAGCGAACAGGAGTACATTGCCGGAGCCGCCGAGCGGCAATGGCCGGATTATGCCTCCATCTCGAAGCAGGTAATCAGCGTCTACCGGGAGAACCCCAAAGACGATGATGCGGTTACGGCGATGGCCTATGTACTGTATTACTTGCCTGCCGACTACAGCAGCGGTGAGCATGATGAAGAAAATTTGTCCTGGCGATTGGAAATCGCCGAATTATTCCTGAAGTATCATGCCCACCGGCCAGATGGTTGGGAGACGATTCGTTACCTCGGGCTTCCCGGCGCCACGCAAGCGGAGTATTTCAAAAGGCTCTATGAAAAAAGCAACAATCCTCACACCCGCCTGCAGACAGGTCTGTGGCGAGCGCAGTATTTTACCCGGCTATCCACGGATTTGGGTTCGTCCGCCCAGCAACAAAAAGCCAACAGAAAACAGGCCAACCAATTGCTGGAAAGCCTGAAAGCTGAGGCAGGTGAACATTTGCCGGAGTATTCGACTCAGATAAACAACATACGTGCTCAATTGGAAGGTGTTATTGGTCAGCCACTGGCTGACTTTGAAGTGGCTGACCTGAATGGCAACCCGGACCGGCTCAGCAATCACACCGGCAAGGTGCTGTTAATCGATATCTGGGCCACCTGGTGTTCTCCCTGCAAGGAGGCCATTCCCGACTTGCGCGCCATCCAGGAGGAATTGGCAGCGCGGCCCTTCGAGATGATTTCTGCCAGCGTGGATGACGAAGCGGAAACGGTGCTGGAGTACATTCAGGAAGAACAGCCGATGCCATGGATTCATTGGCATTTGGGGCCGGAGCAGACACAAATAAGTGGTATTACCGGTTACCCCACCTACCTGGTGGTGGATCACAAGGGCATTTTAAAAGCAAAAATAACCGGTAGCGGTTCAGAACATCGCATACGGGAAGAGCTGCTGCGTCTGATAAAACTGGCCGAGAAATAAAGCGGGGTTTACCAATCCCCCCACTGAAATTGCAGCAAGCTGATGGCCGCCAGTGGTGCGGTTTCTGTCCGCAGCACCCTTGGCCCCAGGGTCAGGTTTTTAAAATCACGATCGTGGCAGGCCTGAATTTCCATATCCGACAAGCCGCCTTCCGGGCCAATAGCGAGAGCGACGGAATGGGGGGTATCGCGGTAATCCCGTAAGGCTTTTTCGCTGCGGTGATGAAGGACAAATTTTTGCTTTGCGCTTGTGTTGGCTAACCACTCTTGCAACGTGACGGGATGGTGAATCGTTGGCACTCGATTTAACTGGCATTGCTCGCAGGCGCTAATAGCGATTTGCTGCCAATGGCGCAATTTCTTGTCGGCGCGGTCACCCTTCAGTTTGACTTCCGTACGCTCGGTATAGAGCGGGGTGATTTCTGCAACGCCCAATTCGGTGGCTTTTTGTACCACTGTGTCAAAGCGGTCGCCGCGAGACAGGCCAATGCCCAGGTGAATGGCCAGCGGTGAGGCACGATCAATATCGCTAAAGTGATCGATGCGCGCCAGCGCCTGCTTTTTGCCTATCTCTACCAAGGTGGCGGAATATTCGCCGCCAGTGCCGTTGAACAAAACCACTTGCGCACCAGCCTGGGCGCGCAGCACGGTAACCAGATGGCGAGTGGCTTCCGGGCTAAGTGTGACTTCGCTGCCAACCGCTAGTGGCTGGTTGAGATAAATACGGGAAATTCGCATAAAAATGTGCGCAGCGGCGTTTGCCTGTTAAACAAAAACTGCGCACATTTTAGCCGTAGCGACGGACTATTGGGAAACGTGTTTGCCGCCGTCCCAGCCGCCAGAACTCAATACTCTCTCGCCCATGGCTTTCGGCGATTCTTCCAGGTCCGTGGCCATGGAATCGTTCCAGCGGTTGAGGAAACCGTACAGGCTAATAGCGCCGAGGATATGGACAATTTGTTTCTCGCTCCAATGCTCTTTCATGCGATCCATCAGTGACTGATCCACATTGTTGGGTACAGAGCCTGCCGCCAGAGCAAAATCCAGTGCTACCCGCTCGGCGTCGGAATAATGCTCGCTGGTTTGGTAATCCCACAGGGCGTCGATTTTTTCCTGAGGGATGCCGTGAATCTGCGCCGCCACCAGAGAGTGAGCTTCGCAGTACTGGCAGCCAGCGGCGCGGCTGCAAAAGTGCGCCAGCATACGCATAAAGCCCAGATCGACCCCGCCTTCTGCATTCATCACCGCTTTGGTGAGTACGCCAAAGCCCTTCACCATATCCGGGCTGCGCTGCATGGTGAGCAGGCTGTTGGGCACAAAGCCAAGGATCTCAACGAAAATCTGGAAGTCGTCCGCCAGTTCCGGATGGGTGTCGGCGGGCAGGGGTTGCATATGGGCCATGGGGTTTCCTCGCGGCAATTGAATCAATGCCGGGGAGATTGCCGCGTCGCTTCGCTCCTCGCAATGACGAAAGTGGGCAAAGGCTGTAAGTTTGGATTTACAGACGGTTGGACGTTCGATGTTGGACGTTTGACGAGGGCTCCGTAGCAGGCTCGTCTAACGTCCAACATCGAACGTCAAACGGGTTATGGCAGTAACCCCAAGTTCTCAATAATCTGCCGGGTTGGCTCCACCTGGTTCATGGTGTAGAAGTGGAAGCCGGGTACGCCGCCGTCGATCAGTTGTTCACACAGGCTGGTGACCACATCCAGGCCAAAGGCTCGAATGGCTTCTTTATCATCACCGCAATTTTCCAGACCTTTGCGAATCCAACGGGGAATGTCGGCGCCGCAGGCGTCAGAGAAACGCACCAGATTTTGGTAGTTGGTGATGGGCATAATGCCGGGGTAAATAGGCTGGTGAATGCCCGCTTTGTCGCACTCCTCGGCAAAGTAGAAGTAGGCGTCGGCGTGGTAGAAGTACTGAGTAATGCCCGCGTCGGCACCGGCATCAAACTTGCGCTTCAGGTATTCGATGTCTTTGCTGTAGCTGGGCGCCTGAGGGTGGATTTCCGGGTAGCAGGCCACGGCAATTTTAAAGTGGTCACCAAAGTGCTTGCGAGCAAAGGCCACCAGTTCAGACGCGTACACCACCGCAGGTGCTCCCATGCCGGATGGCAGATCACCGCGCAGAGCCACTAGGCGGCTGACGCCGGCGTCTTTGTAATCGCTCAGCAGCCCGTGAATGGTTTCCTCACTGTCGGCACCAAAGGAAAGGTGCGGCGCAATGTCGTAGCCTTCCTCGCGCATTTCCAGCACCAGGCCTTTGGTGTTGTCGCGGGTGGAACCACCGGCTCCGTAGGTGCAGGAGAAATAATGGGCGTTGAGCTTATTCAGCTCGGCGCGAACAGCTTTCAGCTTCTCACGACCTTCCGGTGTTTTAGGCGGGAAGAATTCGAAGCTGATTTGGATTTGGTCGGTGGTCATGGGTCAGTCCGTACGGTCGTAAAGACCGTAGTTGTTTAATAGCTGGACTGGCCGCGCGTCGCACGTCGCACGTCGCACGCTAAAACCAAGCGCTCTGTAGGTCGGCCTTCAGGCCGTCAAGCAGCCTGCTAGTAACCACTTATGGTGACGGGCTAAAGCCCGACCTACATGAAAGGTGTTTTTAGCGTGCGACGTGCGACGTCAGACGTGCGACCCCTCAATCAATAACGATACGCTTCTGGCTTATAGGGCCCTTCAACCGGCACCCCAATATATTCAGCCTGCACATCGGTCATCTTGGTAATCACACCGCCAAAACCGGCCACCATATCGGCGGCTACTTCTTCGTCGAGTTTCTTGGGCAGCACTTCCACTTTCAGCAGTTCCGCTTTGCGCTCGTCGCTCTGGTGGGCGTATTTCAGTTCCCACAGGTGCATTTGCGCCAGTACCTGATTGGCGAAGGAGCCATCCATAATGCGTGATGGGTGGCCGGTGGCGTTGCCCAGATTCACCAGGCGACCTTCGGAAAGCAGGATGATGTGGTCGTTGTTGGCGCGGTCGCGGTAGATTTTGTGCACTTGGGGCTTCACTTCGTCCCACTCGTAGTTGTCGCGCATAAAGGCGGTGTCGATTTCGTTGTCGAAGTGGCCGATGTTGGAAACCACGCAGCCGCTTTTCAGGACGGCCAGCATGGCGGCGTTGCACACGTTGACGTTGCCGGTGGTGGTGACTACCAGATCGGTGTTGCCTAACAGCTCAGCATTTACACCTTGGCTTTGGTCGCCATTTACAAACGGGGATACCACCTCGAAGCCATCCATACAGGCTTGCATGGCACAGATGGGGTCGATCTCTGCAACCCGCACAATCATGCCTTCCTGAACCAGAGATTGGGCGGAGCCCTTACCCACATCGCCGTAACCAATCACCAGTGCCTTTTTGCCCGCCAACAGGTGGTCGGTGCCGCGCTTGATGGCGTCGTTCAGACTGTGACGGCAACCGTACTTGTTGTCGTTCTTGGACTTGGTCACCGAGTCGTTGACATTGATGGCAGGTACTTTCAATTCGCCATTGGCCAGCATGTCGTACAGGCGGTGTACCCCGGTGGTGGTTTCTTCGGTAATGCCGTGGACGTTATCCAGTACCTGCGGGTATTTTTCGTGCAGCATGGCGGTCAAGTCGCCGCCGTCGTCCAATACCATGTTGGCATCCCAAGGCTGGCCGTCTTTGAGAATTTGCTGTTCCAGGCACCAGTCGTACTCTTCCTCGGTTTCACCTTTCCAGGCAAATACCGGTGTGCCGTTGGCGGCAATGGCGGCGGCGGCGTGATCCTGAGTGGAGAAAATATTGCACGACGTCCAGCGCACCTCCGCACCCAGCGCTTCCAGAGTCTGGATCAGCACGGCTGTCTGGATGGTCATGTGAATACAACCGAGGATCTTCGCTCCTTCCAGTGGTTGTTGCCCTGCGTATTTTGCGCGCAACGCCATCAGCGCTGGCATTTCCGTTTCGGCGATGGCGATTTCTTTTCTTCCCCAATCTGCCAGAGTTATATCTGCGACTTTGTAATCTGTGTTGCTCATAGTTTAGTGTCCTGTTTTAGAGGTCGCACGCCGGTAGTCGCACGTCGCACGCTAAAAGCGGTGCTGGGTGAGAGTTCCGTGTATTAGCGAACCGTTAATTTGTTTATTAGGCTGTTTAGCATCGCGCACACATGATCTAAGCGCTCTTCGAATTTGACTTCTGGAGATAAAAAGCCAAGTCGAATTGCCAGCATTGCCTGGGTTTCCAATTCATTTGCTGAGCCGCGTGCGATGGTCAGGAAGCGAACAAAATCTTTGTCACTACCTCTGCCAGCACCTTCCGCGATATTCGAAGCAATGCTCACACTTGCTCGGCGCATCTGCGAAGTTAGCCCAAACTTCTCTTCGTCTGGAAACAACTTGGTCATCTGATAAACATCAAATGCCAGCTCCATTGCCTGTTTCCAAACAACCAGTTTCTGGTATTTCTTCATACTCTCAGCTCCTCCCTGATCTGACGGTTTTAGCGTGCGACGTGCGACTACCGACGTGCGACCAAAAACACTTACAATGCGGCCCTCAGTGCTTCGGCTTTGTCGATACGCTCCCACGTGAACTCGCATTCATCCCTGCCAAAGTGCCCATAAGCCGCAGTCGGTCGATAGATGGGGCGCTTCAGGTCGAGCATATCGACGATGCCTTTAGGGCGCAGGTCGAAGTGGTCGCGCACCAGGGCTTCGATGTGCTCTTCCGGCAGTTTGTTGGTGCCGAAAGTGTTGATGCTGATGGAGGTGGGCTCGGCGACGCCGATGGCGTAGGACACCTGAATCTCGCAGCGCTCTGCCAGCCCGGCGGCGACAATGTTTTTGGCCACGTAGCGGCCGGCGTAAGCAGCGGAGCGGTCTACTTTGGACGGGTCTTTACCGGAAAACGCGCCGCCGCCATGGCGGGCCATGCCTCCGTATGTATCGACGATGATCTTGCGGCCGGTGAGGCCACAATCGCCCACCGGGCCACCGATAATAAACTGGCCGGTGGGGTTGATGTGGTAACGGGTGTCCGCGTGCAGCAGCTCTTGCGGCAGGCAGTGCTGGATGATCTCTTCCATCACCGCTTCGCGAATGTCATTTTGAGAAACGTCCGGGTCGTGCTGGGTGGACAGTACCACCGCGTCCACCGCTGTGGGGCGGCCATTGTTGTCGTAGCGCATGGTCACCTGGCTTTTGGCATCCGGGCGCAGCCACGGCAGCACACCCTGCTTGCGCAGGTAAGCCTGGCGCTCTACCAGACGGTGAGAGTAGTAGATGGGGGCGGGCATCAGGGCGTCAGTCTCGGTGGTGGCGTAGCCGAACATCAGGCCCTGGTCGCCAGCGCCCTGGTCTTTGTCGTCGCCTTCATCGACGCCCATGGCGATATCGTGGGACTGCTTGCCAATGGCGTTGAGTACCGCGCAGCTGGCGCCGTCAAAGCCCACGTCGCTGGAGTCGTAGCCAATATCCAATACCACGTCCCTGACAACTTCTTCCAGATCCACGTAGGTGGAAGTGCGCACCTCGCCGGCGACAACCACCATGCCGGTTTTGACCATGGTTTCTACCGCCACGCGGGACTCCGGGTCGTCTTTCAACATGGCGTCGAGAATGGCGTCAGAAATCTGATCCGCCATTTTGTCCGGGTGGCCTTCGGAGACGGACTCCGAGGTAAAAACGGTGTAATTGCTCATGTTTTGCCTCTTTAGTATGTGAGACGAGAGATGGGAGATGAGAGACGTGTTACTCCGAATTAGCTGCGGAGTCGCCCGTCTCTCATCTCCCGTCTCCCATCTCTCGTTTCATAAAGTGCCGTAATTGCACCTTAAATCCATTCTTCAACGCCAGGTACTGACTCTGCCCCTCGCTCAAGCCGGCTTGCCCGGCCCACTCGGTTAAATCTTCCGGTTCAAACCCCAGCCACTGATCGCCGCAGGCCTCTTTGGCCCAGCTTTGGTCGTGGCGGCAGAGGTCGGTGACCAGCAGTGCGCCACCGGGGTTAAGCAGTTGCCCAAGGTCGCTGAACACATCCGCTGGAGAGGGGGTGTGGTGCAGCACCATATTGATGGTGATGCAGTCTGCCTTTAATCCCTCGTTCACGGCGGCGTTAGTATCACCGTGAAAAAATCGAATGTTAGTAAGCGCTTGCTTGCTCGATAATTCCTGTGAACGCTGCAGCATCTCGCTGGACAGTTCCAGTGCGATAACGCTTTCGAAATGCTCGCTCAACGTCGGCAGTAATTCCCCTTCGCCGGGGCCAACTTCCAGCACATTCGCCGCAGATGGCGGCACAATGTTAGTTAAAAGTTCACTTATCGCCTCTCCATAGTCCTGGTGGCTGGCGATCATGTCCTGGTAGCGGCGAAAGCGTTTGGCGTTGCGTTGAAAAAATTCCCGTGACGCCTCCCGCCGCTCTGCCTGTACCGCTTGCACCCCAGCCAGCAAAGTCTCGCTGAGGGGCAGTTGATCCGCTGCCGCAAACAGTTCTGCAAACAGTGTTCTGTAGGGGCCGTTGGCGGCGGCGCGCCGGTAGAACACCGTATTACCCTCTTTGCGAGTCACCACCAGACCAGCTTTGGATAACACCTTGAGCTGGTAGCTGAGCGCGGATTGCCGCAAGTCCAGAACTCTGCCCAACTCCAATACTCCGTAAGAGTCTTGTTGCAAAATTCGCAAGATTTCCAATCGCAACGGGTCGCCAGCGGCCTTGAGCAGGGCGGCCAGACCCTCGCTGGCAGGTTGCGTATCGTCATTCATGGCGAGGCATACTAACAGAGCACTCAACCTATATCAAAATATTTTGATATAGGTTGACGAATGTCGTCCTGAGGAGCGCAGCGACGTGAGGATCTCACAAGTAAGGAATAGCGGTTTACGCCACATGCCAATATAAGAGAAAATAGCGCCTTTTTCTCATACCCCAAAGGAAATCCCCGATGCCCACTCGTCGCGACCTTGCCAACGCCGTACGCGCCCTCAGTATGGATGCTGTGCAACAAGCCAACTCCGGCCACCCCGGTGCCCCCATGGGCATGGCGGATATTGCCGAAGTGCTGTGGAACGATTTTTACCAGCACAATCCTGCCAACCCGGAATGGGCCGATCGCGACCGCTTTGTGCTTTCCAATGGCCATGGTTCCATGCTGCATTATTCCCTGCTGCATTTGGCCGGTTATGAGCTGCCCATTGAGGAGCTGAAAAACTTCCGCCAGATGGGTTCCAAAACCCCCGGCCACCCGGAGTACGGTTACGCGCCGGGTATTGAAACCACCACTGGCCCGTTGGGTCAGGGCATCACTAACGGTGTAGGCATGGCGCTGGCGGAGAAAGTGCTGGCTGCCCAGTTCAACCGCGACGGCCACGCTATCGTCGATCACAACACCTACGTGTTTCTGGGTGATGGTTGTTTGATGGAAGGCATTTCCCACGAGGCTTGTTCTCTTGCGGGCACCTTGGGTCTTGGCAAGTTAATTGCGTTTTGGGACGACAACGGCATTTCCATCGACGGTGAAGTGGAAGGCTGGTTTAACGACGATACGCCGGGGCGCTTCCGCGCTTATGGCTGGCAAGTGATCGAAGCGGTGGACGGCCACGACAGTGATGCCATTAAAACGGCGGTTGAAGCCGCCCGTGCCGAGGCCGGCAAACCCACGCTGATTTGCTGCAAAACCATTATTGGCTTTGGCTCCCCCAACAAACAGGGCAAGGAAGATTGCCACGGTGCGCCGCTGGGTGCGGATGAAATTCAACTGGCCCGGGAAACCCTGGGCTGGGATCATGGCCCATTCGAGGTTCCCGCAGAAGTGTACGCAGGCTGGGACGCCAAAGAAAAAGGCGCTGCCGCCGAGAGTGACTGGAATGCTCGTTTTGACGCCTACCGTGCGGCTCACCCGGAGTTGGCCGCCGAGTTTGAGCGTCGCATGAAAGGTGACCTGCCTGCGGACTTTAGCGAAAAGGCCGATGCGTATATCGCCGAATGTCAGGCCAAGGGTGACACCATTGCCTCCCGTAAAGCCTCGCAAAACACCCTCAACGCCTACGGCCCACTGCTGCCTGAGCTGATTGGCGGTTCCGCCGACTTGGCGGGCTCCAACTTGACGATCTGGTCTGACAGTAAAGGCGTGTCTGCGGACGATGCCGCCGGCAATTACATTTATTACGGTGTGCGTGAATTTGGCATGTCCGCGATTATGAACGGCATTGCCTTGCACGGTGGTTTTGTCAATTATGGCGCTACCTTCCTGGTGTTTATGGAATACGCCCGCAATGCAGTGCGCATGGCGGCGCTGATGCAGCAGCAAAGTATTTTTGTGTACACCCACGATTCCATTGGCCTGGGTGAAGACGGCCCCACCCACCAGCCGGTGGAGCAAATTACCAACCTGCGTACCACGCCGAACATGCACTGCTGGCGCCCCTGCGATGCTGTGGAATCTGCGGTTGCCTGGAAAGGCGCGATTGAACGTCGCGACGGCCCCAGCGCATTGATTTTCAGTCGTCAAAATCTGCCTCATCAGCAGCGCAATGCCCAACAGTTGGCGGATGTGGCTCGCGGTGCTTACACCTTGGTTGATTGCGATTGCACGCCGGAAGCGATTCTTATTGCCACCGGTTCAGAAGTGGGTCTGGCCGTGGATGCTGCTGCCAAGCTGAGTGAAACTGGTCGCAAGGTTCGCGTAGTTTCCATGCCCTGTGCGGAAATTTTTGCCGCTCAGGACGCAGACTACCGCGAGTCGGTATTGCCTGCTTCTGTGTCCCGCCGGGTAGCGGTAGAAGCGGCCCACGGTGACTACTGGCACAAGTGGACAGGCCTTGGCGGCAAAATTGTCGCTATGAACAGCTTTGGCGAATCCGCCCCGGCGGGTGAACTGTTTAAGCACTTTGGCTTTACGGTTGAGAACGTGGTCGAGACGGTAGAGAGTTTGTTTTAAAAAACAGATAGCGTGTCATCCCCGCGAAGGCGGGGATCCATTTCGAACAGCGCTCGAAATGGTGGATTCCCGCCTTCGCGGGAATGACGAGTAAGGGGTCGACTGTGGAAACGACGTGCGCGTAGCAATCAATGGCTTTGGCCGCATCGGCCGCTCGGTATTGCGGGCGCTCTATGAGAGCGGCTGCAGTGATGAGCTAAAGGTAGTGGCTATCAACGAGCTGGCGGACTGCAAGACCGTTGGCCATTTGTTGCGCTATGACTCCACCCATGGGCGTTTTGCCGGCGATGTGGCGGTGGCCAATGATGTGTTGACAGTCAACGGCGATCGTATTCAGGTATTCCACTGCGAATCCATTAATGATCTGCCCTGGGCAGAGGTGGGCGTGGATGTGGTGCTGGAGTGCACCGGCAGCTTTGATGATCGTACCACTGCAGAGCATCATCTCGCCCAGGGCGCCAAGCGGGTTTTATTCTCCCAGCCAGCAAAACCGGAAGTGGATGCCACCATCGTTTACGGCGTCAATGAGCACTTGCTCACCGCAGACGCCACCATTGTTTCCGGTGCGTCTTGCACCACTAACTGTGTGGTGCCGGTGATTCAGGCGTTACAGGATACCGTAGGGGTGGAATACGGGGTGATTACCACTGTGCACTCCGCAATGAACGATCAGCCCCTGATCGACGCCTACCACCACACGGATTTGCGCAAAACCCGCTCCGCCGTGCAGTCAATTATTCCGGTAGATACCGGCCTGGCTCGTGGCATCGACCGGGTGATGCCGCAGCTGGCGGGGCGTTTTGAAGCTCAGGCCATGCGTGTGCCCACCGTCAATGTATCGATGATCGACTTGTCGGTGCAATTGGCCAGTGATGTGGATGCCGAGCAGTTGAATGGCATCCTTGCTGAAGCCGCCCGCGACCGTTTTCACGGTGTGCTTGGCTATACCGAAGAGCCGCTGGCCTCCTGCGATTTTAATCACGACCCGCGTTCCGGTATCGTCGACGCCGGCCAGACCAGGGTCAGTGGCAAACGTTTGGCGAAAGTACTGATCTGGTTCGATAACGAGTGGGGTTATGCCAATAGGTTGCTGGATGTGTTGCGGTATTGGAAAACGAGAATGTGAGACGAAAGACGGGAGACGAGAGATGTGTCGCTTATCTCCTTTTATGCCTTTACTGGCGAGTCTTGCGGCGTTAATTGGAACTGAGTAAGTGTTTAAAACTAGTGATGGGCTGCGTCTTTCGTCTCCCGTCTCTCATCTCACGGGTAACAAAATGACTGTAAAACTGATGACCGAACTGGATCTTGCCGGTAAGCGTGTATTGATCCGAGAAGACCTGAATGTGCCGGTAAAAGACGGTAAAGTGACTTCTGATGCCCGTATTCGCGCTGCGTTGCCGACCATTGAGCACGCACTGAATGCCGGTGCTCAAGTCATGGTAATGTCCCATCTTGGGCGACCCACCGAGGGCCAGTTTGAAGAGCAGTTCTCTATGGCGCCGGTAGCTGTGCATCTGGGTGGTTTGTTGAATCGCGAAGTGCCAGTGGTGGCTGACTGGCAAAACGGCCTCGAACTCAGCAGCGGCGAATTGGTGTTGCTGGAAAACGTGCGCTTTAACGAGGGCGAAAAGAAAGACGACGAAACCCTGTCGAAAGCCTATGCATCCCTGTGCGATGTATTTGTTATGGACGCGTTTGGTACTGCTCACCGTGCCCAGGCATCGACTCACGGTGTTGCCCGCTTTGCCCCGGTAGCCTGTGCTGGCCCGCTGTTGGCCGGTGAGCTGGATGCCCTGGCCAAGGCCCTGGATGAACCCGCCAAACCGGTCGTTGCCATCGTTGGTGGCTCCAAAGTATCCACCAAGTTAACCGTGCTGGAAGCGTTATCCGAGAAAGTGGATCAGCTGATTGTCGGTGGCGGTATTGCCAACACGTTTCTGGCTGCTGCTGGTCACTCGGTGGGTAAATCCCTGTGTGAGCAAGATCTGATCCCCGCTGCCCAATCGCTGGCGGGCAAAGTCAGCATTCCGCTGCCCACAGATGTGGTGTGCGGCAAAGAGTTTTCCGAATCTGCTGAAGCTACTCTGAAAAGTGCCGGTGACGTTGCCGATGACGATATGATCTTTGATATTGGCCCGCAGACCGCCGAGGCCTTTGCGAGTATTCTCGCTGGTGCTGGCACCATTATCTGGAATGGCCCGGTGGGCGTGTTTGAATTCGACCAGTTCGGCGAAGGTACCAGGGCACTGTCCTTGGCCATTGCCGACAACCAGGGATTCTCCATCGCCGGCGGCGGCGATACTCTGGCAGCGGTGGACAAATACTGCATAGCCGATAAAGTATCCTATATTTCCACCGGCGGCGGTGCTTTCCTGGAATTTGTGGAAGGAAAGGTATTACCCGCCGTGGCGGTGCTGGAACAACGAGCTAAAGATTGATGGGCTGCACGTCGCACGCTAAAAGCACCTTTCAATGTAGGTCGGGCTTTAGCCCGACAATGGTGGTCATCTAAAGCACCGAGGGTGTCGGTCTGAAGACCGACCTACAGGGTGCTTGGTTTTAGCGTGCGACATGCGGCGTCAGACGTGCGACCAAAGCCAGCTGATAATAGCGACAAAATTAAACGATTAACCAAGGAATACAATCATGGCCCTAATATCCCTTCGCCAAATGTTGGATCATGCCGCCGAGCACGGCTACGGCGTACCTGCATTTAACGTCAATAACCTGGAACAGATGCGCGCCATTATGGAAGCGGCGGACAAAACCGATTCCCCGGTTATCGTGCAGGCCTCCGCCGGAGCCCGCAAATACGCTGGTGCACCGTTCCTGCGCCACCTGATATTGGCAGCCATTGAAGAATTCCCCCACATTCCGGTGTGCATGCATCAGGATCACGGCACGTCTCCCTCTGTGTGTCAACGCTCCATTCAGCTGGGCTTTAGCTCGGTGATGATGGACGGCTCTCTGGAAGCTGACGGCAAGACCCCATCCAGCTATGAGTACAACGTAGACGTGACCAAGCGCACTGTGGACATGGCTCACGCCTGTGGTGTTTCCGTTGAAGGTGAGCTGGGCTGCCTGGGCTCATTGGAAACCGGTGAGGCCGGTGAAGAAGACGGCGTTGGCGCTGTCGGAAAACTGAGCCACGAACAGCTGCTCACCGATCCGGAAGAAGCGGCGGACTTTGTCAAGAAAACCGGCGTAGACGCCCTGGCAATCGCCTGTGGCACCAGCCACGGGGCGTACAAATTCACTCGCCCACCCACTGGCGATATTCTGGCCATCGACCGCATCAAGGAAATTCACGCACGCATACCCAACACCCACTTGGTGATGCACGGCTCGTCTTCCGTACCACAGGAGTGGCTGGCGGTGATCAATGAGTTTGGCGGCGAAATTCCCGAGACTTACGGTGTACCAGTTGAGCAAATTTGCGAAGGCATTAAACACGGTGTGCGCAAGGTAAATATCGATACCGACCTGCGCCTGGCATCCACCGGCGCAGTGCGTCGCTTCCTGGCGCAAAATACCTCAGAGTTTGACCCACGCAAATTCCTGGCAGTAACCACCAAAGCCATGACCGAAATCTGCGTGGCTCGTTACGAAGCCTTTGGTACTGCCGGCAATGCCAGCAAAATTACCCCGATCAGCCTGGAGAGCATGTTCCAGCGTTATGAGACGGGGGAGTTGGAGCCTGAAGTAAACTAATGTTTGCGCGAGCTTTTGACTTGAAAGGCGACCTTTTTGGTCGCCTTTTTTATGTTTTCAATTGCTGGCCAGCAAATCGAGCTTGCTGCGATAACGTTTGCGCAAGTACTCTAATTGCGAGCGCTCCTCGGCCTTGGCGAAATCTCGCTTGGCCTGTTGTTTATCTCCTAACTGATAGTGGTTGAGCCCTTTCAGGTAGTAGAAAAGGTGCTCATCGTCTTTTTTCGTGATGGCTTTGCTTAAGTGTTCAAGGCTTTGCTTGTATTTCTGGTCAGTGTAGGCCTGCCTGGCAAGCCAGAAGTAGTAATAGGGGTTGGCGTCACGGTAGTAACGCGCTTTTCCTGCGTGGGCTTTTGATAATTCAATGCGCCCCTGAGACAGGTAGAGCTTGGAAAGGTTATTGTGAGCGGTACGGTCGCGAGAATCTGCTTTCAAGGCGTAAAGATAAGCGGCTTCTGCGTAATCGTAGTGCCCCTGGCGTGAATAAAGTGCCCCTAGGTTGATCCAGATGGCCGCCTGCCGTGAATCCGTTAGCAGAGCCTTTTTCAAGTAGGTAAATGCTTCACGGTATTCCCCACTTTCCAAATGTTCCACTGCCCGGTTGCTGTAGTACTGCGCAAAAGCCGTTTTGTCGGATACCGGTTCCGTATCGTAATTGCCGCTGTAGTCTGGCAGATTGAAGTCCACCATATAATCTGGGTCGTGAGGATTTTTTACCAACACATTGATGTGTTGATTCAATACCACGAAGTCACCGCCACGGCGCCAGGATGGTGGAACATCCACCTGCTGATAGATGGCTTTCAGTCCAACCTCTCTGGCGAGTGCAACAAACAGGTTGGTAAATGCCAGACAGTTGCCGGCTTTTTGTTGGAAGGTGTCGCTGGCAGTCAGTGTCTTGTTACTGGTGTATTCAAGGTTTAGCAGGCCGTTGCTGTGCAGGGCATTCATCAGGGTGCGTAGACGGTGTGCTTTATTGCCATGGCGCTCTACATAGTTATCCAAAAAATCATGCATATCGTCACTGACGGCGAGAATATCCTCCTCGGGCAAAACCCACTCTTCGACTTCAATACCAAACAGTTTCTCACCGGATAACAAATCCTGCTGACTCAATACAGGAGTCCGGTGCACGACGCTGCTACAGGCCGCTAACACAAATAGCAGGCAGCTAACCAGAAAAACACGTAGTGGTTGTCGTAATACAGAGCCCATAAACATAAGACTAGCGCCTTTTGCCCAAATTCCCAAAAAACAGATAAAAAAGACCCGCTAAAAAGCGGGTCAATGAGAGGTGGTTATTTTGTATTGCTTAGAATCGGACGGTGGCACCTACATAGAAGAAGCGACCAATCGGATCGTAAACACCTGCTGCGGTACCAGTACCGGTATCGGCGTTCTCAGACGGCTCTGGGATATAGGGAGGATCATTATCCAGAGCGTTGTTGATACCCGCAGAGAACTCGTAAGTAGCACCGCTGTCACCTTCGAGTACGTAACGGGTGTTCAGGTCATGGTAACTTGCGTGACCGATATCATTGAGTGGGGAACCTTGGAACGCAGGTGAGTTATCTGCAGATCCTTGGCCGATGTAGCGCCACGTCCAGGAGTGGGTCCAGGCGCCGGTGTTCCAGCTCAAGCGGTTGTTCCACTTGACTTCATTGTAGCCAGGCTCACGCAGGTTATCTTCCAGCTCGTCAAAGATAACGCGCTCCCAGTCCGTGGTGAAGGTGCCGCGAGAGTTCCAGCTGAAAGTGCCTTCACCCAAACCAATATCTGCGGCATCGAACTGCCAGTTGAAATCGATATCAACACCTTGAGTGGACAGACGACCAATGTTTTCAATGCCGAAGTCCAGGCGGTTGATGATAAAGCCCAAGTTGGCTCCGTTACGCTGAATACCCACACAGAACGGGTTGTTGGGGAAGTCAGCTGCTGCGTAACACTGGTCCAGCTTGATTTGAGGCTCAATGGGTTCAACGGCATCTTCAATTTCAATATCGAAGTAATCCACAGTTAATGACATACCTTCAGCCCAGCTTGGGACGTAGACAAAGCCGATGGTAGTAGAGTCAGAAGTCTCTTCTGTCAGGCGTGGGTTACCGCTTTGGAAACCACCTGCGGAGGAGCCGTTCACACCGGGGTCAAAGTTGCTGGGAATGCCCAGTGAAGCACAGTTGGCAGCAGTATTTCCCGGAGCTCCGGCGCCACCATTGATACAGGGGTCTGTAAAGCTCTCGAAGGTTTCACTGCCGGGGTCAAACAATTCGGCCACATTGGGGGCACGAACAGCTTGTGATTGGGTAACACGTACAGTCAAGTCACTGAATGGCGTCCATTTCAGGCCAGTTTTCCACTGAGATACGCCACCAACGGTACTGTAGTCTCCGTAACGGTAGGCTGCGTCAAAGCCGAGGTAGTCGGCACCGGGGGCGTCCTGAATAATGGGTACATCCACTTCGCCGTAGATTTCCCATACATCGTAGTTGCCAGATACGGGTGCGGATGCGTTAGATGAGCTAAGTCCCGCTGCTGCCAAGGCGTCAACTGTACGGTCGTACTGCTCTTTGCGATATTCAAAGCCGGTGGCGTACTTGATCATGCCGCCGCCCCACTCAAACAGATCGCCGGTCAGGTTGCCGCCAACCACTTGTTGTTGCAAGCGGGCGTTGGAAGATGCGGGTACGCGGACATAGTCAACAGCTGCATCACTGATAGAGCCAACACCAAATACATCGATGGCTACACAACCCAAACTGCGAGCCAGAGCATCCTTACAGCGGAATTGCCCGGGGTTGTCGGGATCGGGCTCGGCATCCAGACCTTGTGAGAAGAACAAGGTGTTGAAATCACCGGTGCGATTCAGGCTGGCATTGGTTTGACCAAATTGATAATAAACATCCCAGCGAGAGCCGCTTTCCAGCTCACCTTCCAGGCCAAATGCGGCGCGGATAGTGTCACGGGAAGGGCTGGTTTGGCGGGGGCCAAGCTCGAAGAAACGCTTACGCCAAACGATATCATCATCGGCAGTCAGGGGTGAACCTGCGTCCGTATAAGCCTGGCGAATTTCATCCGGAATGAACGGGTTGTCACCTGGGATGGTCAGCGGGTTGGCACCTACAGACAGGAATTGACCGGCAATTGTTGGTTCCAGGTTGTTGCTGGTATCTGTTTGGGTGTACGAAGTTTCAACAAAGAACTTGGTATTTTCTGAAATTTCGTAGTTCAAGTTGACGTTGATGTTTTTGCGCGTCAAAGGCAGTTGGATTTTACGGAAAGCTGCGCGGTTAAAGCCGTCTTCAGCGGAAACGAAAGGCTTAACCCAGTCGCCATTGGCATCCTGAGTAACAAACCCGAATTGAGTTGAGCCATCCGGATTGGTTCCAATTGGGGCGTTGATGCTGCCTTGGGGAGCAAACGAACTAAATGACTGGAAATCGCCAAAAAAGTTGTCTGTGGCAGACAGTGGGCGGTCAATCGAGTCAACAGAGCTCAGCTCTTGCAGGCCAAGGTGTACCATGGCGTGACCTTTGCCGTCTGCAAAGGAGGAACCACCAGTGATGGATACATTGAAGTCCTGGCCATCCCCTTCATTGCTGATACCGTACTGGGTATCAATTTCCATGCCTTCGAAATCTTTCTTGGTAATAATGTTGATTACACCAGCCATTGCTTCGGAACCGTATACAGCAGAAGCACCACCAGTGATCACTTCGATGCGCTCAATAAAAGCAGCGGGAATGGAGTTCAAGTCAACAACAGACGGGTTGTCGATATCGCCGGAAACATGACGGCGGCCATTGACCAGTACCAAGGTGCGGGTTGTGCCCAGGTTGCGCAGGTCAACAGTAGCAATACCACTGGCAAATACGTTGAAGTTTGAAGTGGTTTGAGCAACACCGGGGATACCGGTAGATGGCAATTCAAACAGTGTGTCAGCGATATTGGTGTTGGCAGAAATTTTCAGAGTTTCCGCATCCAGTACAGTGACTGGTGTCGCGGAGGTCAGGTTGCCACGGGCGATACGCGAACCGGTAACCACTACCTCTTCATCAATGTTGGACTCTTCATCTGCAGCGAAGGCTGCCGGTGCACCAAGAGCGTACAGGCCAATGGCCGAGCTGATGGCAAGTGTTAATGGTTTTTTAAGCATTTTTGATCCCCTCGATTTTCATTACTGAATACTTATGCCCTGTTTTGGGCACTTCAGTCTGGAGACGAACAAAAAAGGTAATGCCTCAACAAAAAGAGAATAAAAGTTCCTCAATGAGGGAAAATAAATCGAAATAAGAAAAATATAACTACTGAGGCCGGTTTTTGGGTGTTTTGTTTCTTTTATTTGTCTTGTGGTAGATAAAAATCTTACCAATAAGATAAATATTGCAACTAAAAGTTGTGGGTGACTCGGGCATACCAGAAGCGCCCAATGCCATCGTAGTTGCGGCTGTCAAAGTTGTCGTTAAAGGCAGAGGCCAAAAATGGTGGGGAGGTATCGAGGATGTTGTCTATGCCAACCGCGAAGCGGGTCTTGTCCTGGTGCAGAT
The DNA here is from genome assembly GCF_030341905.1 of Porticoccus sp. W117. Classification (GTDB taxonomy): domain Bacteria; phylum Pseudomonadota; class Gammaproteobacteria; order Pseudomonadales; family Porticoccaceae; genus SCSIO-12696. The sequence goes on from NZ_JATAAF010000005.1 coordinate 117,907, forward strand.
ATGTGTATTGCAGGTCATGGGTCAGCCAGGATGAAGAATCCCGAAAATTGTTGTTATTGGGTATTTGCTCAATTAACGAGTCAACAAAATTTATCGAATAAGCCGCTTCCCAATTACTGCGCTGCAGATAGAAATTAACATGAACCTTCCATTTCGGTAGGGAGCCGTTGCCGTCGGCGGCGGCGTCCTCAAAGCTGCCTGCCAAATCGTCCACAGGAGCCAGAGGGGATACCTGAGAGAGGTATTTTTGCAGGTAGGTGGCACTGATGTTGCTGGACAACACACCCAACCAATCCCAGTAGTAGTGCCAGTAGGCGCTCAGGTCAGCACCTGTTATGCGGCGCATGCCCAGATTCGCCTGGGTGCTGATAATGCGCACAATCTCACCATTGCTGTCGCGAATTACCCGGTCGGGAAAGAGTCCGGATTCCGCGTTGGCTGTTAGGAAAAATTGCGCATTGGCATCGATAATATCGTTCTGCGATATATCGAACAGGTCCAGAGTTAGCGACAGGTCTGCACTACTTTCCGGCTCCCAGCTGATGCCGAGCGAGGCATTGCGGGAGGTTTCAGGGGATAGCTGTTGATTTCCGCCCAGTAACGCCAGGAATTGATTGCGGTTTGGATCTGATTGTTGACTGCAGCCAACCAGTACGCCGACGTTTTCCGCGTTTGAGCAGGGATCTTGAAGTATGGGTTGATCCTGACTGACACCTTTATATAACTCAATCAGCGATGGCGCTCTAAACCCCTCGGAATAGCTGGCGCGCAGGTGCCACTCAGGGGCTGGTTGGTAGCGAATGGCGATTTTTGGGTTGGTGCTGGAGCCAAAATCGCTGTAATCCGAGTGGCGCAGGGCGACGCTCAGGTCGAGTTGGGTGCTGCCGTTGTTGCCTGCCAGTAGAGGCACCAGCCACTCCATGTAGGCTTCCCCGACATTGCGGCTGCCCAGTGAGTCGGCAAAGTTGATGCCGCCTGCCAGCAGCCCCTGTCTGGCCAGCGGGTCTGGGGTGGTGCTGATGGATTCGTGGCGTATTTCCAGGCCCATGGCCAATCCCAGGTCTCCGGCGGGCAGTGACCACAGATCGCGGCTAAGATCGAAGGTGAGGTTGCGCAGTTGTGTATTGCCAAGGGAATTGATGTCGGCGCCAATAAAATCTGCCTGCTGTTGGTTCAATGAGCCAGCGGGGGCAAACAGATTAATCGCGACACAATCTTCCGTGCATTCTGAGGCTGGTCCCACGCCTCGCTGCAGATTCGCCAGGTTCACCAGCCCGGTAACCTGCTCCCTTGCCCGGGTTTGGCTCCAGTTGTAGTGCAGTGACCAGCGCCAGTGGTCGTTGTTGCCATTGATGCCAAAGGTCAGTCGTGAGGCTTGATTTTCATTGGTTTGGTCGCGCCTCCCCAGCTCCAGCATGCGGCGGCGCAGGTCGGTGATTTCCTCATCGAAGGGATTGAAAGTGGCGTCTGCAGCAATTGTGACGGGCACCAGTTCAAAGGCGGTAAACAGGGGGCTGGGGGCAAACGCAATGGTGGACTCGGTCAACGTGTAACTGGCGGCCAAATCAACAGTGAGCTGCTTGTTGATGCGGTATTCGCTGTTGGCATACACGGAACTGCGTCGCGAAGGGGTCAGCGATGAGGTAAAAGCCGGGAAGTCAAACAGGTCTTCGTCGGTGGCCGCCCGAAAATCGCCGTTGTTGTCGCCAGTGGCACCCTCGTTGAGAATAAGGGTATTGTCATTGAACTCAAAACGAGCGCTGGGAGTGGCGGTGGAGCGATTGTCGATGCCGCCTCGGTCGCGGCCATCGGCACTGCGTGAGAAATCCCGGTCGCGGCTGTTAAAGCCGGATTGATCAAAATGGCTGGCGGCGATCACAAAAGAGCCCTGCTCTCCGCTGGCGCCCCACACCAGGCTGGTAGTGGCGGTTTCGTTGTCGCCGGCGCCGGTTTGCCCGTAGTAGGTTTCCAGCTGTAAGCCGTCAAACTTGCGGCGCAGAATCACATTCACCACCCCGGCAATGGCGTCGGAGCCGTAGACCGCAGAGGCGCCATCCTTGAGGATTTCGATGCGCTCTACGGCGGCAGCGGGAATGGTGTTCAGGTCGACGGCATCGCCGCCAAAGCCATTGCTGGCAACTCGCTGGCCGTTTAGCAGTACCAGGGTATTGCTGGCGGGTAGGCCTCGCAAAGTAACCGTGGCAGTGCCATCGCCGCCGTTGCTGACAGCGGTGCTGGTGGAGTTGCCGGAGATGATGGGTACAAATTTCAATTGATCAGACAGCGATTGAGCGCCACTCAGGGTTAATTCCCTGTTGCTGAGCACTTCCACCGGTGCAAATCCCATGGTTTCGTTGCGGCGCAGGCGGGAGCCAGTGATGGGGGTGCCGCGTACAATCACCTCTTCCATACGATCCTGAACGATACCGTCGCTGGCTTCACTGTTCTCCGGCTGGGTCGCTTTAACAATAGCAACCGCTTTAGGGGAGATCACCCTGTACTTCAGGGGCATGTTAGTCAGCGCGCTCTCCAATGCCTGCAACAGGGGCAACTCCCCCTGCAGCTTGCTGTTGCGCAGATCCCTGACCATGCGATGGGAGAAAACAATAGAGACTTTGGACTTGCGCCCCAATTCGATCAGGGTTTCGGAAAGGGGCTGCTCCGGGACGTCAAGGGATAGGGTACTGTGGATGTCGGCATAACTGATATGGCACGCCAATAGCGGCAGTGTCGCCAGACACCGCCGCCAACGTCTTTTCGCTTGGCTGCTGCCAAATTTCAACATATACGCCTAAAGCGGCATGGAGTGTCCGTACCATGCGCCGCATCAAAAGATTCAAAGTCCCTAGTATAGAACGATCTGAAGCGGATCGGGAGGACAGGATGTGGCCTAAGAGTCAGAAGATTTGTGCAATCTCAGGCGATCGTTGTTGAGTGTCGCGGTCAATGCCAGTGCTTCGGCAACTGCCTGGGCGGTTTCCAAGGGACGCTCCGTAGAGAATGTGCCAGAAATCGGAAGCTGTGCAGAGTCTGTAGCCGCGAGTTCAATCGGGGTTTTGCTGTAGCGATTGAGAGTGGTCACTACATCGCTGAGCGGGGTGTTGTCGAACACAATCTGGCTTTGGCGCCAGGCGGTCACTAGGTCGCTGTCGATGGCGCGAAGGTTGCGCAAGCCATCTTTGCTGTCGAAGCTGATTGCCTGACCTACTTCGACAAATTTCGGCAGACTGGGCTGGGCCTGGTGAGTGACCTGAACCGTGCCCTCGGTAACGGTAATTTCGGCGGCTTCATCGGTGGTTTTGTAGATATTAAAAGCGGTGCCCACAGCTTGAGCCTGGGCGCCGTCCAATTCCACTACAAACGGGCGTTGTTTGTCTTTGGCCACAGAGAAGTAGGCTTCGCCGTCAATCAGGTGCAACCAGCGCTGTTCATCGCTGTAGCTGACTTCCAGGGTGGAGTTGGTGTTGAGTTCCACCTGGGAGCCGTCATCAAGGGTGATGGCCAGGCTCTCACCGATAGCCGTGTGGTACCTGTCCAATTGCTGAGAGGGCACCAAGGTGATTACCAAGGCAACAACAATGGCTGCGGTGGCAGCAAATGCACCTGCGGCGCGCCAGCTGAACCACTGCTGCAGCCAGGAGGGCTTGGAGCATTCGGTTGAGCTGCTTTCTGTGGCGGGCTGTTCCAGTGGTAATTTACTGGCAACACCCAGATCGCCCCACATTTCCGCTACCTGATCGAACGCAGCGCGGTGATTTGCGCTTTTGGATACCCAGTCGGCAAACTGCTCAAGCTCAGAATTCGCCAGCTTTTCCGCACGCAGCCGAACCACCCAAGCACAGGCTTGGTCGAACAAATCGTCTCTGGATTGTGGTTGGGCTAGCTCAGACATGGCCGTTTATTAGTTTCCAAATAGCGTTTTTATTGCTGTGATCCTACGGTATAGACGTTTCAGACTTGTGAATCCGCAGGAATACTTGCAAAAAATGTGACAAAAGTGTGACCCGTCACTCATTCTGGGCCACCTATTTTATCAGTAAGCAAGGCTTGCCGGCACTGCTTGAGGGCTTCGAGGATGTATTTTTCCACGCTGCTGACCGAAACGCCCATCAGCTTGGCTATTTCGCCATAGGGCAGATTGCGGGTGCGGCTCAGCATAAACGCCTGGCGTACATTGCTGGGCATGGATTCAATGACGTGGTAGATGTCGGCGCTTTTCTGTTGGGCTTCCAGGAGCTGATCGGGTGAATCGCTGCTGGCGGATGGCTCGCTTTCTACTTTGGCGTGCTCTTTGTCCAAATAATTGTTCATTCTCGCCTGGCGGCGCAGCTGGTCTACCGACATATTGGCGGCCACCTGGAACAGAAAGGCGCGCGGGTTGTCCACCCGTTCAGGGTTATCCATGGTGTACAGACGCAGGAAAGTGCTCTGAGCGATGTCCTCGGCATCCTCGCGGTTTTTCAGCCGCTTGCTCAGGAAGTTCACCAGAGTGGGGCCGTGCTTTTTGATGAGGCGCTCTATGCGGCGCTTATTGGAATATTTCATCTGGTGTTTAGGGGTGGGAGTCTCTACCCTGTCGATGAACGCAATCTACCACAAAAAGGGGCAGAGGCGAGCAAGCGATTATGCGCAGTATTCAACTTGAAAGTACGGATTTTGAGGCAATTCGCAGCCAGTTGCCACAGCTTGCCTATCATTTGACCACTGATTCGGCGCCAACGCAGCCACTGCTGCAGCAATTCTTGTGTCAATATAACTTTCCAGCTCTGAACGACCCCCAGACGGCTTTACGGGTAGGCCAATTTGAGGTGGACAACCGCGTTATATGTTCCTACTACTGGGTTCCAGATCGCTGCCGTGGCACCACCTTTCTGGTGCACGGTTACTTCGATCATGTGGGTCTGTATGGCCACCTGATAGAACATTTGTTGTCTTGCGGTCAGGCGGTAGTGGCATTTGACCTGCCGGGTCACGGCCTGTCAGATGGTGAGCCATTGGCGATTGATCACTTTCGCAGTTACCAACAAGTATTGGAATGTTTGCTAGATAAATGCCAGCATTTCCCCAAGCCGTTTCACGGTGTAGGCCAGAGTACCGGTGGGGCTGTGTTGTTGGGGCTATTACAGCAATTGCATTCAGAGGGGCGGAGTACACCTGCTTTTGAGCGAACTTATCTTCTGGCTCCCCTGGTTCGGCCCTGGCAATGGCGGCGCAAATTGCTCAAGTTCTGGCTGCTGCGCTGGTTAGTATCCAGTGCACCCCGTGAGTTTGCGGTGAATTCCCACGATCGGGACTTTTTGCGCTTTTTGGAAAAAGGGGAGCCGTTGCAACAGCGGCATATCCCCCTCAGCTGGGTGCGTGCCATGGTACGGTGGGGGCGGGATTTTGCTGGGCCTGCCCCGTGCCGCTGGCCGATTACTGTTGTTCAGGGGGATTGCGATACCACTGTTGATGGTCCCTACAATATCAAGCGCATTCAGCAGCAGTTTCCACAGGCGGGTGTTCATATTGTGGAGGGTGCGATGCACCATATGGTGAATGAGCGCGAGGATATTCGCGCCCGTATCCTGAAGCTTATCGATTTGTAGCTCTTTCCAGTTAGCGAATCTCGTAACAGGGTTTGTATTCACCACTCAGTTTCATGCGCCGTTGCTGGACGAACTCCCTTAGCAGTTTGCTCATTTCTTCCATAATGGCCGGGTCGCCGTTGAGCTGGTAGGGGCCGTGGCGTTCGATTTGCTCGATGCCGTAGGCCTTCACATTGCCTGCCACGATTCCGGAAAACGCCCGGCGCAGTTCTGCCGCCAGTTGTTCCGTGGGCTGGCTGGAATTCAAATTCAAAGCCGCCATATTGGCATGGCTGGGCTCAAACGGTTCCTGCAACTGCCAGTGAATATGAGTCTGCCAGTCAAAGTAGTAGGCCAGCTGGTGCTTGCGGCGGTAGCGGTGTACCTGCTCTACGCCTCGCTTTACTGCGCGCGCCACCTTCTGTGGGTCGTCAATGATGATCTGGTAGCAGCGGCTGGCCTGCTCTCCAAGAGTGTTGCGCACAAACCGGTCCAGGCTGTCGAAATAGGCGCGGCTGCATTCCGGCCCGGTAAGAATAAAAGGCAGCGGGATATCGCGGTTATCCGGGTGCAGGCGAATGGCGATCAGGTAGAGAATTTCTTCCGTGGTGCCCGCTCCGCCAGGGAATACCACAATGGCGTGGGCCAGGCGCACAAAGGCTTCCAGGCGCTTCTCGATATCCGGCAGAATCATCAATTCATTGACGATGGGGTTGGGGGATTCCGAGGCAATAATGCCGGGTTCGGAAATACCAATATAGCGGCCGTTGGCTATCTGTTGTTTGGCGTGGCCGATGGTGGCGCCCTTCATCGGCCCTTTCATGGCGCCGAGACCACAGCCGGTGGCAATATTTATCCCTCGCAGGCCCAGTTGGTAGCCCACCAGCTTGGAATAGTCGTACTCCTCCCGGCTGATGGCGTGGCCGCCCCAGCACACCGTCAGGTTGGGTGCCGTGTTGGAAGGCAGGGCGTCGGCGTTGCGGGCAATGCGAAACACAATATCAGTGATTGCTTCGGCGTTTTCGGGAGGCTGCCGGGACAGCAGTTTGGTGTGAGTGAAGACAATGTCTCGCAAGGCAGCAAACAGATGTTCCTGAATGCCGCGAATCATCTTGCCGTCCACAAAGGCCGAAGCGGGTGCATTGGCCACCCGCAATTTCAGGCCGCGGGAAGTGGGTTCAACGCTGATATTGAAGTCACGGTAAGCCGCCAGCATTTCGGCGGCATCATCAATTTCGCTGCCGGTGTTCAGCACCGCCAAGGCACATTGGCGAAACTGGTTCAGTACCTCGGCATTGGTGTTAAGTAGCTCGGTGATCTCACGCTGCGACAGCAGCTCCAGGCTTTTGCTGGGGCGCACACTGGCTTGCTTGATGGTTTCCATACAGTGACCTATGGTGCTTTCTTGTCATTCTGAGCGCAGCGAAGAATCTCTTTGTTTGGCCAAAGTATGAGATCCTTCGCTGCGCTCAGGATGACATGGGAAAGTTCAGGATGACAGCAGTCAAAGGTTAAATTTTTTCTTTAAGGCGGCGGCGACTACCGGGTGAACAAAAGCGCTGATATCACCGCCGAGGGAGCCAATCTCCCGTACCAGGGATGAGGAAATGTAAGAATGTTTTTCCGCCGGGGTCAGGAAAATGCTCTCGGCATTGGCTGACAGGGCGCGATTCATATTGGCCAGTTGGAATTCGTACTCGAAATCGGATACTGCGCGCAACCCACGCAACACCGCCTGGGCACCGCACTGATGCAGAAAATCCACCATCAGACAATTAAAGCCTTTCACTTCTACCTTGTCGCCCAAATGGGCCAATGCCTGCTGGGCGAGATCAATGCGTTCTTCCAGAGTAAACAGTGGCCCCTTGCTTTCACTGCTGGCAATGGCCACTACGATGCGGTCAAACAGTCGGGTGGCCCGCTCCACCAAATCCACGTGGCCATTGGTGATCGGATCGAAGGTGCCGGGGTAGATGATTTTTTTCATAGTTATTAGAGCCACAATGGGGATATCGATAGTAGACAACTGATACGAAAGTCGCAAATTGATGTCGACACAAGATCCGTGGTGTCTGGTTGGGTGGTGCTTGCTGTAACTGTGGTCAGCAGGGCAGATTTTTGCTCCTGCAAAATCTGCATTTCCGCCATCCATGGCGGTCAGATGCTGACCTCAAGCACTCAGGGAAGGGTTTACGGCGTGTTACAGCAAGCACCACCCAACCAGGCTAGCTGCAGCGATACAGGCGATAGTTCACCTGGCCACTTTGCTTTTCCCGGTGCAGCTGCCATTGGGCGGGAACCATTGGTGATTCCTCAATAGCGCATTCCATATATATAAGTGCATCGGGTTTTAGCCGGTTTTGTTCGGCCAGAAGTGCGCAACAGGGTTCCAACAGCCCTTTGCCGAAAGGCGGGTCGAGAAATACCACATCAAAGGTCTTGTTGTTGGACTGTAGCCAGCAAAGCGCGTCCGCTTCTTCAACGTCGGCGCTGGCATCCAACACTTGGCAGTGGTTCTTCAATTGGCGGGCAGCAGAGGGGTTTTTCTCAACCAACACGGTATGAGCGGCACCGCGGGACAGCGCTTCCAGCCCCAGTGCGCCAGAGCCGGCAAACAAATCCAGGCAGTGGGCTCCCGGAAGTTCAAAACTGAGCCAGTTGAACAGGGTTTCCCGCACCCGGTCACCGGTTGGCCTCAGCCCTTCTAAATCGGGGAAACTCAACTTTCGACCGCGCCACTGGCCGCCAATAATGCGCAACTGATTGCCACCGCTGGGGCGTTTCGACGGGGGGCGTTTTGTTGACATGGGTACTTCTTCTGGCACAAAGAGGTGGTAGGATACACGACTTTATCCAACCCCCAGTACCGTAGTTACTAAGTAGTTATTTGATGTCTGACAATCACCAAAACAACCCTGCGGAAAACCCCTCGAAGGGTGGTCTTTTCGGCCTGTTTCGCCGCAAACCTGACGAACAGGACAACAGCCCGGCAGCGTCCACAGAAACCACAATCGAAAAACCGAAAACCTCTTTTCGCGAGCGCATGCGTCGCGCTCTGGCGCGTACCGGCGCTGGTTTTGGCAGCCTCTTTCTGGGCCGTAAAACCATTGACGAAGATCTGCTGGACGAACTGGAAACCCTGCTGCTGATGGCGGATGTGGGGGTGGAAACCACTTCGGAAATCATTGCCAATCTCACCGACCAGCTAAAGCGCAGCGAGCTCAAAGATGGCGCCGCCCTGCAGACGGCGTTGCAGTCCATGCTGCAAGATGTGCTGACTCCCTGTGAACTGCCATTAGTTTGCGACGCCAGCGGCGACGGCCCCTTTATCCTGCTGGTGGTGGGCGTTAACGGTGTCGGCAAAACCACTACCATTGGCAAACTGGCCAAGCGCCTGCAAAGCGAAGGCAAGTCGGTGATGCTGGCGGCGGGAGACACCTTCCGGGCCGCCGCTGTTGAGCAATTGCAGGCCTGGGGTGAGCGCAACGCCGTACCAGTGGTTGCCCAACACACCGGTGCCGACAGTGCGTCGGTGATTTTTGACGCCATTGAATCCGCTCGCGCCAAAGGCACCGATGTGGTGATCGCCGATACCGCCGGGCGACTGCACAACAAAAGCAACCTGATGGAAGAGCTGAAAAAAGTGCAGCGGGTGATCGCCAAGCTGGATGACAGTGCTCCCCATGAAGTGTTGCTGGTGTTGGATGCGGGTACTGGCCAGAATGCCCTGTCGCAAATGCAGCAGTTTAACGATGCGGTTTCTGTCACTGGCGTGGCGCTTACCAAACTGGATGGCACTGCCAAGGGGGGCGTTGCCTTTGCTTTGAGCCGCCGCTTCGGCGTGCCGATTCGTTTTATCGGTGTCGGTGAAGGCGCCGACGATCTACAGCCGTTTGTGGCGGAGGAATTTGTCTCTGCCCTGTTGGCCAGTGGCCTGAGCGACGATGATCAAATTTGATTCAGTGGGCAAACGCTACCCCGGCGGCAAGGAGGCGCTCAATGGCGTCAGCTTCGAGCTGCAAGCCGGTGAGATGGCCTTCCTTACCGGCCATTCCGGGGCGGGCAAAAGCACTCTGCTGAAACTGATTATGGCCATGGAGCGACCCACCCGTGGCCAGCTGTTGATCAATGGCAAAAACCTTGGCCGGTTGCATCGCAGTCAAGTGCCCTACTACCGCCGCAATGTTGGCGTGGTATTCCAAAACCACCAATTGCTGTTCGATCGCAGTGTGTACGCCAATGTGGCGCTGCCGCTGCAGGTGTCCGGTTTCCCTGTTCGCGATATTGGCAAGCGGGTACGGGCGGTACTCGACGGTGTGGGTCTGTTGGATAAAGAACGCGCCAATCCGATTAGCCTGTCTGGTGGCGAACAGCAACGGGTGGGCATTGCCCGTGCCCTGGTGCACAAGCCACGCATACTGCTGGCGGACGAGCCCACCGGTAACCTGGACCCGGAGCTGTCTGCGGAAATCATGGCGCTGTTGCGCCGTTTTAACGAAGTGGGGGTCACCATGCTGATTGCCACCCACGACATTGCCCTGATTTCCCAGCTTGGGTTGCGGCGCCTGATTCTCAGTCAGGGCCAGTTGGTGGGTGACAGTGCCATTGAGGGCGGCTATGTCTACCAGTAACGACAACGCTGGCCAACGCCATCGCGGCGCCCGTGAAAGCCGCACCGGAATCGGTGCCCGTTTGCAGGGGTGGTTGAATCACCATCGGGACAGTGCCATCAGCGCCTGGCGCAAAATGCGTGAGATGCCCCTGCAGGCCACCATGACGACCTTGGTGATTGCCATTGCCCTGGCATTGCCCGCCGCGCTTTATGCGGTGGTCAACAACCTTCAACAGGTGAGTGATGGCATTGAAAGCAGCGCCCAGATGAGCCTGTATCTTGAACATGGCAGCAGCATCAGCGCCGCCAACAAATTGCAACTACAACTGAAAACCCGCCCTCTGGTCACTCGTACCCAGCTGGTGTCGGCGGAAGACGCCCTGCAGGAATTTCAATCTCACTCAGGGCTTGGCAGTGCGCTTTCCCAGCTGGACGAAAACCCCCTGCCCCATGTGCTGGTATTGGAATTTGATCAAGCTGCTGTGAGCCCGGAGCAACTATCCGCTACGGCTGACGAACTGCAGCAGCTGCCATTGGTGGACAGCGTACGCCTCGACATGCAGTGGGTTCAGCGCCTGCATGCCATTTTGGAGATGGGCCGCCAGGTGGCTTTTGCCCTGGGCATCGCCCTCGCCTTGGGGGTGTTGCTGGTGATTGGCAATACCATTCGCCTGGCGGTGGAAAATCGCCGCGACGAAATTGTGGTGGTCAAGCTGGTGGGCGGTACCAACGGTTACGTGCGGCGGCCATTCCTTTATACCGGCTTGTGGTACGGCCTGGCTGGCGGCTTGCTGGGCTGGTTGCTGGTGTGCGCTGGCCTGTTGTGGCTAGGGGCTTCTGTGGCGCATCTCAGCGCTTTGTACGAAAGTGGCTTTCAGGTCGTCATTCTTGGGCCGACGGAACTGGCGGCCCTGCTGGTGGGTGGCGGCGGCCTTGGGCTGGTTGGCGCCTGGTTGGCAGTGGGGCGTCATCTGGGTGACATAGAGCCCAACTAGATTGCTTTGTAAAGTTTGATAAAGCTCAATGTATTTATAAAAAAGATAATATAAAACAGAGTCTTGAAGGAACTATTGGGGGCGGTTGCCAACCAATGGGGAAATGGTAAACTAGCCAGCCCCACTGCCTCCGGGCCATGGGTACAAGAGATACAGCGGTAACACTATGACGACCAATACCAGTACAGCATTGCAATCCACCGAGTGGATGTCCCCTGGGGCCAATATTGGCGCCTATATTCAGGGCGTTAATTCCATTGCGGTACTCTCCGCCGAGGATGAAAAATCCCTCGCAGAGCAACTGTACTATCAGGAAAATCTCGACGCCGCCCGCCGCCTGGTAATGTCCCACCTGCGTTTTGTGGTGCACATCGCCCGCAGCTACAACGGCTACGGCCTCAACATGGCGGATCTGATTCAGGAAGGCAACGTCGGTCTGATGAAGGCGGTCAAACGCTTCAACCCGGAAAAGGGCGTGCGTTTGGTGTCGTTTGCGGTGCACTGGATCAAGGCGGAAATTCACGAATACGTGCTGCGCAACTGGCGCATCGTCAAAGTGGCCACCACCAAGGCCCAGCGCAAGCTGTTCTTCAACCTGCGCGGTCAGAAAAAGCGCCTTGCCTGGCTCAGTCACGACGAAGCCAAGGCCGTGGCTAGTGATCTGGGCGTGGAAGTGGATCAGGTGTACGAGATGGAGAAACGTCTCTCCGCTCACGACACTGGTTTCGACGCTCCGGACAGCGATGACGACGATAACGCCTACCAGGCGCCGGTGTACTACCTGGAAGACAAGCGCTCCGACCCGGCGATGCAGCTGGAACAGGAAGACAGCCAGGCCGACAGCTACAGCCGTATGGCCAGTGCCATGAGCGAGCTGGACGAACGCAGCCAGGACATTCTGCAGCAGCGCTGGCTCAGTGAAGAAAAAGCCACTCTGCACGAATTGGCGGACAAATACGGCGTTTCTGCCGAACGCATTCGCCAGCTGGAAAAGAACGCCATGAAAAAAGTGCGGGCTTCTATGGAAGCCTGACACCAGTCTGTGATTGAACGATAAAGCCGCAATATTTATTGCGGCTTTGTTATTTTTAACCTGAATTCGTGACTCCAGAGCGGCGCATAGCGCAAGCTCTTGATTCCACAGCGGTTTAAAAAATGCCCACTTAACCTACGGGTGAAGCTAAGATTTTTCAATTCCACTGTGAAACCAATATCTTACACTCTGCACTCACTCTGAAGTCACGTATTCAGGTTTAAGGTTTTCAAATGCAAAGAAAATGGTTGGCGATCGCTGCGGCGAGTGGCTTTACCGCCGTGGCTCTGGGGGCTTTTGGCTCCCACGGCCTCAAGCAGAGCTTTACGGCCTATCAACTGGACATCTGGCACACCGCTGTTCAATACCAAATGTTTCACACCTTGGCGCTACTGGCCCTGGCGGCTATGGGCCACACGCTGTGTCGGCGCATGGTGGCTGCCGCGGGCTGGGTATTTACAGCGGGCATTGTGGTGTTCTGCGGTTCGCTTTATCTGCTGGCATTCACAGGAATCAAATGGCTCGGCGCGATTACACCGATTGGCGGTTTGGCATTTCTCGCCGCCTGGGTACTTTTGCTGGTGGCCGCTTTCAGGAAAAACAGACCCTGATGGAAATCAAACCCGAGTTTAAAAAGAAGTCGATCCGCAGCTTTGTGGTGCGCGGCGGTCGCATGACCGAAGGTCAGCGCAATGCCTTTGAGCAGTGGTGGCCAGAATACGGCCTGAGCCTGCACGACGGGGCGCTCGACCCTCACGCGGTATTTGGCCGCAGTGCGCCGCTGGTACTGGAAATCGGCTTTGGTATGGGCGATTCCCTGCTGGCCATGGCGGCGGCGGAACCGGACAAGGACTTTATTGGTATTGACGTGCACCCACCGGGTGTGGGTCGCTTGATCAACAACGCTGGCAAGCAAAACCTACGCAACCTGCGCTGCTACCTGGCAGACGCCAACGATGTGCTGGAAGACTGCATTGCCGATGCCAGCCTGGCGCGGGTGCAGCTTTACTTCCCCGATCCCTGGCACAAAAAAAAGCACCACAAGCGGCGGATATTACAGCCGGCGTTTGCCCAACAGATTGCTGGCAAGCTGGCACCCGGCGGTGTTTTTCATATGGCCACCGACTGGCAGAACTACGCGGAACACATGTTGGACGTGATGGAGGCGGCGGAGGAATTCAGCAATAACGCCGGTGCTGGACAGTATTCGCCGCGCCCGGATTATCGCCCGATCACCAAGTTTGAAAAACGCGGCGAACGCCTGGGTCACGGCGTTTGGGATTTGCTGTATCGCCGTGTCTGATACTCGCAACCTGCTGTGGCACTACTCTCTGGCCCTGTATAAGGAGATAGAGCCATGGTGCCTGCAGATGCAGGATGACCATAACGCCAACGTAAACCTGTTGTTGCTGTGTTGCTTTGCTGGCAGTCGTGGTTGCTGCCTGACTATTGATCAGCTGAGCGACGCTGAAAACGCTATTGCCAGTTGGGACGAGCAGGTTGTGCAGCCGTTGCGGCAACTGCGCCGCCAATTGCCGTTAATGCAGCACGGCGATGCCAAACAACTGCTTTTGGATGCGGAACTCAAGGCCGAGCACCATATCCAGAGTCAGCTGTGGCAGTGGTGGCAACAGCAGCCCGAAAGTGATCGGCCAGCTGATGCCACAGCCATCGCAGCCAATCTCAATCTCTACATAAGCCAGCTTGGTGCCAGCCTCACGCCAGCAACAGTGATCGACTGCGCAGTGCGTGCTGCCGGTTGAGAGTTTTTCAGGCTATTGGTATAGAATGCGGCGCTTTGCGATTTGTCTTGAATGTGTAATTGGAGGGAATGACGTTGATAAAACAAACTGGATCAGTGGCCGCCGGCGCGCTGCTGTTGGCATTGGTGGGGTGTAATCAGGAACAGCCGCCCGCTGCCGAAAAAGCGGATGTTGAACTGACTACCCAGCAACAGAAAGTCAGCTATCTGATTGGCCACGATGTCGCTGTAGACTGGAGCGCTCGCGGTGTTCATCTGGATGCAAAAGCTGTAGCTCTGGGTATTCTGGATGTAGCCGCCAAAAAGGAACGGCTCAGCAAAGAAGAAATTCAGGCAGTGCTGCAGACCTTCCAAAACGACCAGCTGGCCCGCCAGCAGGAAATGATGGAGCAACAGCAGCAACTGCAGGCTCAAGCAGAAGCGCAATTTAACCAGCAGGCAGAGGAAAATCTGGTGACCGGTCAGGCCTTCCTGGCAGAAAATGCCGGTAAAGACGGTGTTATTACCACCGACAGCGGCCTGCAATACAAGGTGTTGGCTTCTGGCGAGGGCGCCACTCCCGGCGCGGCTGATACCGTGGAAGTGCACTATCGTGGCACCTTGCTGGACGGCACCGAATTCGACAGTTCCATCAAGCGTGGCGTACCCGCCAGCTTCCAGGTGAACCAGGTAATTCCCGGTTGGACCGAAGCCCTGCAGCTGATGAAAGAAGGCGACAAGTGGCAGCTGTCTATCCCCTCCGAGCTGGCTTACGGCCCTGGCGGCACCGGCAATATTCCCCCCAATGCCGTGCTGCAGTTCGACGTGGAGCTATTGAAAGTGGCCTCTGCCGACAATAATGAACAAAGTGCTGAAAAGGAGTAACCAATGAACAAAATTCTACCTATTGCCAGCGCTGTGCTGGTGGCTGGTGTTCTCGCTGGCTGCGGCCAGGAGAAAAAGTCGGAGCCTCTTACTCTGGAAAGCAAAGACAACAAAGCCAGCTACCTGTTGGGTTATGAGCTGACCAAGCAATTGCAGCGTGAGGGCGTGACTCCCCATGCGGAAGCCCTGGCTCAGGGTGCGCGGGATGCCCTCGCTTCTACGCCGGCACAGGTAAGTGATGAAACTGTTGCCGCCCTGGTAGCAAGCACCGCGGGCAACTATGTGGTTGTGCGCAGGGAAACCTTGGCCAGGGAAGTAGCCCAGACCAATCTCGAAGCCGGGCAGGCTTTTTTGGCGGAGAATAGCCAGAAAGATGGTGTGGTAACTACAGAGAGCGGTTTGCAGTACAAGGTGATCACCGCAGGTGAAGGCGCCAGTCCCAATGCCTCCGATACCGTGGAAGTGCACTATCATGGCACTCTGATTGATGGCACGGTGTTTGATAGCTCGGTGCAGCGCGACCAGAAAATTTCATTTCCTCTCAACCGCGTTATTCCCGGTTGGACAGAGGGTCTGCAGTTGATGAAAGAGGGCGGCAAATACGAGTTCTACATTCCCTCAGAGCTGGCCTATGGCCCCAACCCGCGCCCCGGCCCCATCGGCCCAAATGCAGTGTTGGTTTTTGAAGTGGAATTGTTTCGGGTTAATCCGGCATCCTAAGACAGCAATGCAAATAAAAAGCCCCGGCAGCCAAGCTGCCGGGGCTTTTTATTAGGGGCTGTTCGTCGCCCTGAAATCAATGCCCGCAGCTACCGCCCACATGGGGATGGCCGTGGGCAAGTTCTTCCTCGGTGGCGTCGCGCAGTTCGGCAACGTCAACATCAAAGTGCAGGGTTTTGCCCGCCAGCGGGTGGTTGGCGTCGACACTGACGGTCTCGTCACTGACATCGGTAATCACCACCGACATGGGGCCATTGTCGGTCTGTGCCTGGAAGCGCATGCCTACCTGTATCTCCTGATCATCGCCAAACAGGTTGCGGGGTACGGACTGCACCAGTCCGTCCTGATACTCACCGTAAGCCTCAGCCGGTGCCACTTCCACCTTCAGACTGTCACCAGTGGCTTTGCCCAGCAGGGCGTTTTCCAGGCCGGGAATAATGTTGCCGGCACCGTGCAGATACACCAGCGGGTCGCCGCCCTTGGATGAGTCCAGCTCCACGCCGTCATTGTCGGTGAGGGTGTAGTGAATGGAAACGACGGAGTTTTCTTTAATAGACATAAATAAGCCTTGTGTGGAGAGTTTGAGGCGGAACCTTTGTCCCGTCATTGCGAGGAGCCTTTCTTACAGGGAAAAGCGACGCGGCAATCTCTTTGTACTGTCGCATTGCTATGGTTGTACTTGATTTAACAATATGGGGCCGAAAGTTGAGTTTACAACTGGCTAAATTTACAACTGATAATCCAGCACCAAACCAACAAACACCGCGACACCCACCCAGTTGTTATTCAGAAACGCTTTGAAGCAGGCATCACGGTCGCGATTTCTGGTCAGCCGCTGTTGATGCAAAAACAACAGTGTCGCCACCGCCACTCCGGTGTAGTACCACAGGCCCAAGTCAAAGTTCTTGCCGGTGAGCAAAAGCGCCAGCAGGCAGAGAATTTGCAGCGCCAGAATCATGGCGCGATCCTGGTCGCCAAACAGAATGGCGGTGGATTTAACACCCAGCTTTAAGTCGTCATCGCGATCCACCATGGCGTAGAAGGTATCGTAGGCCACCGTCCACAACACCACGCCGGCGTACAGCGCCCACAGCGCCGGGTTCAATTCACCGGTTTGCGCCGCAAACGCCATGGGAATTGCCCAGGCAAAGGCCGCGCCCAATACCACCTGAGGCAAATAGGTATAACGCTTCATAAAAGGGTAACTGGCGGCCAGCAAAACACCGCCCAGGGACAACAGCACCGTCAAACCATTGGTAAACAACACCAACAAAAAGGCCACCAGCGCCAGCCCGGTAAACAGCAGCAGGGCTTCCCGTGGTGCCACATCGCCGCTGGGAATGGGGCGCTGTTCCGTGCGCTGCACGTGGCCGTCGATATGTCGATCCGCATAGTCGTTAATCACACAGCCCGCCGCCCGCATCAGGGTAACGCCGAGCACAAAAATCACCAGAACATCCCAGTCGGGCAAGCCCCCCGCTGCCAGCCACAACGCCCACAGCGTGGGCCACAGCAGCAGCAGGGTGCCAATGGGTTTGTCAAAGCGCATCAGGCGCATAAAGTGGGGCAGGCGTTGTTTGAGGGTTTGGGTCATGAGGCAGAGCAGGTTTGGATTGGCCGCTATCATAAAAGCACTGACATCAATTGACCATCGCTGGGATGAATCCCGCAAAAAGCATTTTCAGGAGTTAGAAATTTTAGGCTATATCTGTTGGTATGTAATTAATCGTGAATTAGCTGAAAAATGGCGTCACGAGCACTTGGGATTTAAGCAGAAAAAATTGAGAAATGAGTTGCAGGTAGTCCATTAACTCATTGCTCAAGCATAGTAATTCAAAACTTATAGTTACTTCCCATTTAACTCCTTCGCCCAATTGACCAGCACTTGGCTAATGTCGTCATTCCACGTACCTGCTTTACCAGTAAAGGAATCTTTAGCGGTTTTATGCAAGGTGTCCCAGTGATCCATGTTGGGGTGTTTGTAGAATTTGAAATTTCGGTGGCCGTTGCGTTTCAACGTGTCCACTATCATATGGTTGTCTGCTTCCGACATAATCCAGTCGAGGGTGCCCCAGCGAATGCGTGCAGGGGCGATCAGCTTTTCCCACTCTGCAGGCACATTAAAATCCTGGAGCTGATGGTAGTAGCTCACTGGGCGGCCGTACATATGCTCTGGCAAGTGGTAGTTGTACTGAGACAATAGGGGATTTTCGTCAATCACCTGTGCGTAGCTTTTCTTTTCCACCAACATACCGTAGTAAAGCGGTATATAGGCGTCCACCATTTGTTGGTTGATGTCTGCTTCGCTGACGTCTTGCATCTGTTTGATGCGTCGCTCGATTTCCAGCATGTGTTCAAACCAGGAGCGGTAAAAGGTGCCGTCAGAGATAATGCCGTTTAACTGGTATTTATTGGCTAGGTAGGGTGCCAGCGCACTGCCCATACTGCTGCCGTACACAATCACTCGCTTGGGGTCTATATAGGGCAGCGACAGCAGTTGTTGCAAGGCAGTTTCGTAACCGTCCAGTTCAGTGTAGAAATCGGTCTGCGAGCAATCACCTTCGCTGTCACCCAGCCCAGGTTTTTCGACTCTCAACATCACCATGCCCGACTGTTTAGCCAGGTTGGTGAGTGAGCGTATAAAGTTGGATTTGCGCCCCGGGGTATTTTCAATACTGGAGCAACTGAGCCCCTGCACCACAAAAATGGCTGGTTGGCGGCCTTTTTTGTTGTTTGGCCGGGTGATGATAGTGCGTTGGCGAATGCCGTAATTGCTGGTGATCTGGGAGTAAGTGACCGTCAAGTTGGGATAGCTTTCCAGAGGTACTGGCGCAAAGCGCACGTCCGCTGTGTGAGCATCAACTCCACGCCGATAGGTAATTCGATAATTGCGGTCAGCCACCAAGGCGTCGGTTATATCGTTTCGTTGAGGGTTGCTGGTAATGGCCTTGGCATCAATGGCGACAATACGGTCGCCTACTTGCAGTCCAGCTTGTTTCAAAGGCGAGCTAGCTTCCAGTTTGCTAACCAATAAACCAGCGCTGTCCTGCAGTTGTAGGGTAGCTTGCCATTTGGCTCGTCGAGGCAGTTCGTCGACAGTAGATGGCTGGCTAAATGTCGGTTGAATTAACAGCAGGGCAGTGATGAAAACGGTGATTTTCAACGGCATTTTCATTCTCCAAGGTAGAGGGTTGGTTGAGGCTCCAATGGGCTTGTTATAACCTTGAACCCTGCGTCACAGGGGGCTTTTATGCGAAATCCAGGTTTTTTTATGCCAATTGCGGTGGCGCTATGACAAGTGCGGCAGGTTTCGGGCAGCGCTTGAGCCACTGGTTTGATGCCCAGGGTTATGTGTTTGGCTCACGGGTTGCTACCCATGTGTTGTTTTGGTTGCTGTACTACCTGTCGTTCAGCTTGATATGGGCGAACCCTGAGAAAGGTTACTTTGGTTCGTTTTATTTAGAGTTCGTGTTGCTGCCGGTTCGCATATTGGCGGCGTACGCGTTGATTTATGTGTTGTTCCCCCGCTACTTGCTGCAGAAGCGCTTTGGCCACTTCTTTGCAACGTACTTGCTGTTGCTTGCCGCTTCCGGTTTGCTCTACCGGTTTTGTGATTACTTTTTTTACGACCGGTTGTACCTGGGCCAAGCCACCGCGTTTTTTCAGTTCTCCGAATGGTTGCGCAATATTCTGCTAATTAACACGACGGTGGTGGTGGTCGGGGCCATTCGCCTGCTCAAGCTGTTGTTTGTTATGCAACAGCAGGTTGAGCAAACATTGCCTCGGAAAATCGAGATAAAAGCCAATCGCCGCACTCACCTGGTAGATCCGGCGCGTATCGTCTTTATAGAGGGTATGGGAAACTACACCACCTATTATCTGGACGGTGGCGAAAAGCTGGTGGCTTACGGCACCATTAAATCAGCTCTACAATCACTGCCGTCGCAATTTGTGCGCTTACACCGTTCCTATGTGGTGAACAAGGATCATATTGAGTCGTTTAATTCAGAAGACGTGACCGTGGCCCACAGCACCTTACCCAGAGGCAAAGAGGTGAGCGACGATCTGTTGATGCCGGGAGCTTAGGGCCTGTCGTCGCTATTCGTTTTCGAACTTTGTCTGATACTCAACTCCATATCCATAGTCTGGCTTATACCCAGGGAACGCTGGCAAAAATATTTCACTCACCATCAGCGGCTTTTTATCTAGCTGAAACACTGAGCGCCGCCCCCATAGCGGATGATGCAGTTCTCCCAACTGCGTGGGCACAACTGTGTTGTCGGTGGTCAAGCAGGCGATTTCCATCGGGCTGCGTTCCATGGTGGGGTCGCTAAATAGCAGTGCTCCCAGGGGGCGGTTATCCAGTTGGCGCATGGCGCGCAGGCGGCCGGTGAGGGTGGCCATGGGCAATACGCTGCGGGCGTATACCCAGGGCTGACCGGCGCCATGAAGAATTACCTCGCGCACCAGCGCATGGTGGCGGCTGGGTAAGCCCAACAGACGACATTCCGACAGCCGGGGCAGCTGCCAGCGCTGGTTCAGTACCTGTACGTGAAAGCGGTTACCACTGGCGGCGATCAAACGTTCAGTGAGCGAGCCCTGATCCAATAGCCAGTGTCGCAGTGACTGCGGAATGCTGTGCCGAGGTACCCGCCGATAGCTGCGCCAGGCGGGTTCCCGATGGAACAGTTTGTTGGAAAATCGGGATGTAGGCACGGGGGTATTCCACAGTTAAAGCGGCATTTTAACGGCCTTGTCGCTGGCTGGATACAGTTGCGTGGGCTCTTGTAAGGTTGCATCATCAGGGCATTAACAACGCAGGAGAGCGAACTTTGATTATCACCAATATCGAAACCGTGCCTGGCAAAACCATCGTCAAGCACCTGGGTATGGTGCAAGGCAATACGGTGCGCGCCAAGCACGTGGGCAAAGACATTCTTGCTGGCTTCAAGAATGTGTTTGGCGGTGAGCTAAAAAGCTATACGGACTTGCTCACCGAATCTCGCGAGGAAGCCACCCAGCGCATGGAGGCCCAGGCCAGTGCCATCGGTGCCAATGCAGTGATCAATGTGCGTTACTCTACGTCGTCGGTGGCCGCCGGTGCCGCCGAGCTGTTTGTGTACGGCACGGCGGTGGTTGTGGAAGACGCAAACAGCGGGAGCTGAACATGGAAAACCTGATCGGCTTTGTCACTCTGTTGATTCTCGGTTATGTGTTTGGCCGGTTGGCGGAGCGCCGCCACTTTCGCTCCATTATCAAACGCGAGCAACAATACGCAGGCACGCTGACGTTTAGCGCCAAAACCCCTCCAGCGGATATGGAAGTGGCCAATGCCCGCTTGGTGTCGGGCAATGTGGTGGTGTCGGTGGACTACTTCAAGCAGGTGCTGGCGGGGTTGCGGGCACTGCTGGGTGGCCGGGTCAGCGCTTACGAAACTTTAGTAGAGCGGGCTCGGCGCGAAGCCATTCTGCGAATGAAAGAGCAGGCCCGACAGCTGGATGCGGAGATAATTTTTAACGTCAAGTTAGAAACCGCTTCCATCTCCAAAGGCGAGCAGCAGCAGGTGGGCAGCGTAGAGGTGTTCGCCTATGGCACCGCCTTAGTGCCTCAAAAAGCCACCGCAGCCAGCCCGAGTTTGGGCCAGCCCATGGCTGTTCGAAGTTAAACCGTAGGGTGGATTAGCGCAGCGTAATCCACCAGATAACCATGCCAGCGGTGGATTACGCTGCGCTAATCCACCCTACACATACAGCACAGGAACATTGCCAAACATTGGAATACCAAAACCCCCAAGTGCCGGAAGGCATTAATGTGTCGAAACAGCATCCGCTGAAAGAATTTGCCTGGATGCTGGCCACGGTGGGGGCAATCACTTTGGCGGTGGTTCTGGTGTTGAGCTTGCTGGCCGGGTGGCTGGTGAAGTTTGTGCCTTTTTCGGTGGAACAACAATTGGCGCAGCAGGTTATCAGTCAACTGCCCGCGTCTGAACCGTCCTCGCGTCATCAACAGACTCAGCAATACCTGCAAGAACTGGCGGATAAGCTGGTGGCCAACGCCCCTTTGCCAGATGGCATGAGCATCACCGTTCACTACGTGGACGACAACATCGTTAACGCCGCCGCCACTCTGGGTGGTCATGTGCTGATGTATCGCGGCCTGCTGGAAAAACTCCCCAACGAAAATGCTCTGGCGATGGTGATGGCTCACGAAATTGCCCATGTGCGCCACCGCGACCCGTTGATGGCGTTGGGGCGTGGTGTGGTGGTGACTACCGCACTGGCGGCCATCAGTGGTTTTTCCGACAGCCAGCTCAGCAGTTGGGTGGTGGGGCTTGGCAGTAATCTGACACTGCTCAAGTTCAGTCGCGACCAAGAGCACGCCGCCGATGAAAACGGCTTGCTGGCACTGCATGCCACCTACGGGCATACCGGGGGCAGCGAACAGCTGTTTGAAGTGCTGGCGCAGGCACATGGCGACGGAGAAGCCTGGGCGACCTTTCTCGCTACCCATCCGCTCAGTGATGAGCGTATTGCCGAGTTGGCCAAACTGGCGGCTGAAAATGGTTGGCAACAGCAGGGTGATCTAACGCCATTGCCGGAGTTTTTAGCAAAACCTGAACAATGACGGTTTCTACAACAATAAAGGTAACCCCATGAAACTCACCACGCGAATTTTTATCGGCATGATTGCGGGCATGGTTGTCGGCGTCGCCATTAACGCTGCGGTCAGCGCCGGGTGGATAGAAAGTGCCGGGGAATTCTGGCTGGTGGATGGGGTGTTCGACCCGGCGGGAACCATTTTTATTGCTTGCCTGAAAATGGCAGTGATCCCGGTGGTGTTCTTTTCTCTTACCTGTGGTGCCGCCGCCATGGGCGCCAGCGCCCGTATGGGGAAATTGGCCGGTGGCACGCTGGGCCTGTATTTGATCACCACCGCGATTGCTGTGGCCATTGCCTTGTTGGTGGCCAACATTATTAACCCCGGGCTGGGGGTGGATCGCAGCGGCTTTGAGGCTTGGGAAACCAAGAATGCTCCCAGCCTGAAAGAGGTGATTGTCGGCATGTTCCCCACCAATCCGGTGCAGGCCATGGCCGATGGCAAAATGCTGCAGGTGATCGTGTTCTGTATTTTGCTGGGTGTGGCCATGCCCATGGTTGGTGCCACGGGTGAGCGAGTGTTGCAGGTGTTTCAGGACATCAATGAGGTGGTGCTAAAAATGATCACCATCATCATCCACCTGGCACCCTACGGGGTGTTCGCCTTGCTGGCCAAGCAGTTCAGCCTGTTTGGCTGGTCGGAATTCGTCAAAGTGGGGCTGTACGTGGTGGCGGTGTCTCTGGCGCTGGTGCTGCATTTCTGCATCGCCTACCCAGGGCTGCTAAAAGTGTTTACCGGGCTCAATGTGCTGACTTTTATCAAGAACGTGCGCCCTGCCATGATCACCGCCTTCAGTACGTCCTCCAGCGCTGCCACAATGCCGGTGACCATGAGCGTTGTAAAACGACGCTTGGGTGTGGATAACCGGGTGGCGTCGTTCACCATTCCCCTGGGCGCCACCATCAATATGGATGGCACCGCCATTATGCAAGGGGTGGCGACGGTGTTTATCGCCCAGGTGTACGGCGTGGAGCTGAGTTTTGCCGCTTACCTGACGGTGATTATTACCGCCACACTGGCCTCAGTGGGCACCGCTGCTGTGCCCTCGGCAGGGCTGATTATGCTTGCCATTGTGCTGCAACAACTGGAACTGCCCGCGGAAGCCATCGGCATGATTCTGGGGGTGGACCGGCTGCTGGATATGATGCGCACCTGCGTCAATATTGGTGGCGACTGTGCGGTGAGTACCATCGTCGCCAAGCGTAACGGCATGCTGGATGAGGGGGTTTACAACGAAGCCCCTGATCGGGATGAGTATCGAGTGCGGTCATCAGAAACCTCGCAACAGGGTAAGCCATAAATGAAACTCTTGATACCGGTAGCCGCCGCACTGGTGCTGTCGGCCTGTACCGCTGAGCACAAACCTCTGGTGGAACACGGTGGCAACAATTTTTGCCTGACCATGGCTACCAGCAGTGGTGATATTGGCTTGCTGATAAACGCGGAGAAAGCGCCGCTGTCAGCGCAAAATGTGCTCGACTACGTCAACGCCGGGCACTACAACAACACGCTTTTTCACCGGGTGATCAGCGACTTTATGATTCAGGGCGGCGGCCACAACCCGGATATGAGCCTGAAACAACCTCGGCCTAATATCGCCAATGAGTCCGACAATGGGCTGTCCAATAAACGCGGCACTCTGGCCATGGCGCGCAAGCGCGACCCCCATTCCGCCAACGCACAGTTTTTTATCAACCTGGTGGACAACACCTATCTGGATCACAAGGGCACCGAAGATGGTTGGGGTTACACGGTTTTTGGCGAGGTGATATCTGGTATGGAGGTGGTAGACGCCATTGCCGTGGTAGAAACCGATAGCCATCCATTGGGTATGCGAGACGTGCCAGTGGAACCGGTAGTGATCGAGCACATGGAGCAAATACCCTGTCCGCCGCAGACCGGTGCCGAAGGCTCCTGATCCGTTATCTTTTCAGGGTGCTTCTACTCGTGCAAACAATGAGGTTTGTGCGGTGGGTTCAAAGGCTTTGATCTGATCCAGAGGTACCTCTTCCCCGTTTTTGCACTTCAGCCACTCGGTCTTGTTGCTGCGGGTTTCGGTGGTGATGGGCGTGGCGGTTATTGCGCTGCCGTCACGCAGTTCGATTCGCAACTCCGCCGCGGCGATGCAGGCCAATTCCAGATGATCGTGGATGGAGCAGGGAAGTGGGGGCATGATGGAAGTCCTGTTGTCATCTTGAGCATAGCGAAGGACTCAAAAGTCGTCATCCCCGCGTAGGCGGGGATCCATCTGGGTTCCCGCCTACGCGGGAACGACGGGTATTGGTTAAGAAAATATCCCCTTAAACAGGAAGAAGAACAGAATCGCCAGGCCAGCACCGGCTGGCAAGGTAACAATCCAGGACATAAAGATGGTACCGATGGCGCGCAGGTTGAGGGCGCCAATGCCTCGCGCCAGACCGACGCCCAATACCGCGCCCACCAGAACCTGAGTGGTGGATACTGGCAAGCCGGTGCCGGAGGCTACTACCACCGTACCCGCAGCGCCCAGTTCGGCGGCAAAACCACGGCTGGGGGTAAGTTCGGTAATCTTCTTGCCGATGGTGGCCATCACCTTAAAGCCCAGAGTGGCCAGGCCCACCACGATGCCGCTGGCGCCCAGCAGCAAAATCCACGGCGGCATAACGGCTTTGGCTTCCACCACGCCGCTGTTCAATACCGAAACTACCGCTGCCAATGGGCCCACGGCGTTGGCCACGTCGTTGGAACCGTGGGCAAAGGCCATGGCGCAGGCGGTAAAGATCATCAGCACCGCGAATACTTTTTCTACGCTGGCAAAGCGGTTTTCCTTCTCTGCCGGTTCGTCACGGTGTACCCGGTTGAGCAGCAACTTGCCGATAATGGCAACGATAATGCCGACACCAGTCGCCAACAGGGCGGCTTCGCCAAAGCTGAAGCTGATGCCCTCGCTTTTGAATACGTGCTTGAGACCTTTAAGGATGGTCACCATGGCCATCAAAAAGCCGACGCCAAACATGTAGATGGGGATGTATTTCTTGGCGCGAGCGAAGGGGTTTTCCTGGGTAAGAATCAGCTTTTGCACGCTGCGGAACAGAATAAAGGAGATGGTGCCCGCCAGTACTGGGGCCACTACCCAGCTTGCCACTACGCTGCCCACCTTACCCCATTTCACCGCGTCTACAGAGATGCCCACAGCGGCAAAACCAACAATGGCGCCGATAATGGAGTGGGTGGTGGATACCGGCCAGCCGCGCATGGTGGCCACCAGCAGCCAGGTGCCGGCAGCCAGCAATGCTGACATCATGCCGAACACCAGCAGCTCCGGACTACCCGCCAGCACGTCGGCATCGATCAAGCCTTTGCGGATGGTTTTGGTGACTTCGCCACCGGCCAGATAAGCGCCGGCGAATTCGAAGATCATGGCGATAATAATCGCCTGCTTGATGGTCAGCGCTTTGGAACCCACCGAGGTCCCCATGGCGTTGGCCACGTCGTTGGCGCCCACGCCCCAGGCCATAAAAAAGCCGAAGGCGCACACCAAAACCAACAAAATCGTATTGTATTCAGTAAGAATTTCCACAGCGAAACCCCTTGTTTATTCTGTTGATCAGGTGGGTGTTAGCGGGCAAGTAGCAATTGCAGGCGGCCGCCGACGCGCTCGGCCTGGTCAGCCATGGCGCCAATGCCGCCGATGATTTGGTAGAGGAACATCACCTCCACCGGTGGCAATTCGCTTTCCAGAACGAACAGCTTGTGGCGCAGCTCCCGTTCCAGTCCGTCGGTGGTGTCTTCCAGCTCGTCCAGGCGTTCGATCATCTGCTCGATAATGTCGATTTCGCCACCACTAAAGCCGGTTTCCAGTAGCTCATCCAGTTCTTTGATGGCTTTCAGAGCCTGCGCGGCCACGGCGATGGCAGCGGCCACAAGTTCTTTGGTTTTCCCTTGCAACGGCTCGGGAATGGTCATCTGGCGGCCCAACATAATGCCGGAAATGTCTTTGGCGGCGTTGGCCACTCTGTCTTGCACCGACAGCAATTCCAGCAGGTCGGAACGAGACATGGGCATAAACAGGCTTTTCGGCAAATGCAGGCGCAATTGCTTTTTCAGTTCGTCGGCACGGTGTTCGGCGTTGCCGATCTCTTCGTGCAGGTTGGCGGCAGCTTTCCAGTCATTGGCGATGGCAGCATCGAAAAAGGCGGCCAGATACTGGGCGCAATCCACCACTGCAGTCATGTGTTCCTGCAAGGGCTTGATCGGCGATTTGCCGAACAGGCTGGCAAAGGGGTTGGTCATAACAGGCTCCTTAGGTTGTGCGCGAGTATATTGATAAGTGGGCGGGGTGTCACATTTTTGAAATAAAAATGTAAATAACAAAGCGGCGGGCCGCGAGCTACGGGCAGATCGAGCGCATTTATTGTGCAGCACCCTGTAGGTCGGCCTTCAGGCCGACAAGTAAAGCGTATAGGTTGGTAGTATGTTGTCGGGCTACTCTCTATCTCAAAGAAGGCCGACCTACAGAAAAACAAAATCTCGCTCGACCTGCTCGTAGCCCGAAGCCCGCAGCGTTCAGTATTTCAAGGTCTTCTCCGGCCTGAACAATTTCGCCCGTACTACTTCCCGGTAGCGGGAGGGGGAGGTGTGGTAGTGGGCGGTGAACAGTTTGCTGAAGGCGCCGGTGTCTTGATAGCCCACCCTGGCGGCTACTTCTGCCACCGACAGGTTGGCTTTTTGCAGCAGCTCGCGGGCGTTTTCCAGGCGGATTTCCTGCAGGTAGGCCAGTGGGGTTTTCCCCAGCGCAGCTTTAAAGCGGCGGTTGAAAGTGCGCACGCTCATGCCCAACTGCCCCGCCAACTCAGCCATGCGCACGCTGCGGCCGAAATTGTCCTGCAGCCAGATTTGCGCCTGAGCCACCTGTTCGTCTGGATGGTATTCCACCTGGCCTGCCAGGTAGCCAACCGGTTCATTGAGGTTGCGGATTTCGTGGAAGAAATGACGCGCCACATGGGTGGCCACTTCACTGCCATAGAGGCGGTGAATCATATGAACCGTCAACTCCCCCAGCGCATTGACACTGGCGGCACAGTACAGGTTGCCCGCCTGGGTAATGAAGTACTGGCGTTTTAGCTGCACCGCCGGGTAATCCTGCTGAAAGCGATCAAAGTAATGCCAGTGGGTGGTGGCGGGTTTGTCGTCCAGCAACCCGGCTTCCGCCAGAAAACACACTCCGGTACCCACCGCCGACACCAGCGCGCCGCGCTCTACCTGAGTGCGCAACCAGGGCAGGGCGGCGGCGTATTTGCGCAGTGCCGGGCGGGGGTTGCGCCACAGACCGGGTATGTGCACCAGATTGTACGGCTGATCATCCAGTGGGCCATCCGCCTGCAGGGTAAATCCGGCGGCGGAGCGCGCTGCCTTGCCCTCTACACTCAGGCAACGCAATTCAATGGGGCGGGCGTTGTGGGTGAGCTGCTGGGCCGCAGCCTGGGCGGTGCGCAGCATCTCCATGGGCATGGTGGCGCTGGTGGCCAGGGAATTGTCGAACAGCAAAACGGCGACTTTAAATGGCTCTTTGGCAGGCATAAGCTCTCGATATGGTCAGGCAAACCCAATATATGTCCAGATCGTCCCAATATATGTCCGAATCGCCCTTTTATTCAACCTGAGCTGGGGGCAAAATGGTCAGCTGATCAGACTATGGGGTTTGTTATGACAGCGTTACCGGTAATCGTAGCTTTTGGCGGCATCAACGCCGCGGGCCGCAGTTCATTCCACCAGGGCTACAAGCGCACGGTGCTGGATTCCCTGTGCGAAACTGAGCAGCAGAAAACCATCGCCGGCTTGGCCTGCCTGATGAATCTGGTGAGTTGGGAAAACGATCACTACGTGGACGCCGAAGGCGGCACCATGAGCGAAGCGGAAGTGGCGGTGGAGTATCGCCAGCAGGTGCTGGACGGCACCCTGATTCGTCGCATCGAAGACAACCACTTTGACCCGGACAACGTGCCCTGTAACAACCTGATGCGTCTGGAAGCCACCGGCGAAGCGCTCAAGTTCATCACCAAGCGCCGCAGCCTGCCGCCGGTATTGCCGGAAGATTGGAATGTCACCGATATTGAAGATGGCAAGGTGCAGGTGGAGATCAGCGGCACCGCCGAAGGCCTGGTACCGAACACCCGTGCGATTCCGGTGAAGTCTGCCGGCATTTTGCCCACCGGCTTTGAGCCCGCCAAACTGTACAACTCCCGCTACCAGCCCCGTGGCCTGCAACTGGCTATTTACGGCGCCTCGGACACCGTGCGTTCTATGGGTATTGAGTGGGATACCGTGTGTAACGCGGTGCACCCGGATGAAATCGGCGTGTACGCCAGTAGCGCTCTGGGGCAACTGCACGATGAAGGTTGGGGTGGTGTGATCTCCAACCGCTTTAAAGGTGGCCGCCCCAGCTCCAAACAGATTCCCATGGCGCTGAACAGCATGCCGGCGGATTTCCTCAATGCCTATGTGCTGGGTAGCGTTGGCCACACCGAATCCGTGGCTGGAGCCTGCGCTAGCTTCCTCTACAACCTGCGTTCGGCGGTAGACGATATTCGCGCCGGTCGCCGTCGGGTGGCGGTAGTGGGCAACTCCGAATCCCCCATGAACCCGGAAGTGCTGGAAGGTTTTACCATGATGGGCGCCCTGGCCACCGAAGAAGGGCTGGCGAAAATTGATGGCACCGACAAGCCCGACCCACGCAAAACCAGCCGCCCCTTTGGCGATAACTGCGGCTTTACCGCTGGTGAATCCGCCCAGTACATTATTTTGATGGACGACGCTCTGGCGGTTGAATTGGGCGCCGATATTCACGGCGCCGTACCGGATGTATTCGTTAACGCCGACGGCGTCAAGAAATCCATTTCCAGCCCAGGAGCGGGCAACTACGTATCTGTGGCCAAGGCGGTGGCAGCGGCCAACGCCATTCTTGGTGAGGAATCCATTCGCGAGCGCAGCTTTATCCAGGCCCACGGTTCCAGTACGCCGCAAAACCGGGTGACTGAATCACACATATTCCACGAAGTGGCGGAAGCCTTTGGCATCGAAAATTGGCCGGTGGCCGCGGTGAAGGCTTACGTGGGTCATTCCATGGCGCCCGCCAGCGGCGACCAGATGATCAGCACCTTGGGTGTGTTCCGCTACGGCTTGATTCCCGGTGTTAAAACCACCGACAAAGTGGCAGACGATGTCTACGACGACCACCTGACCATCCCATTGCAGGATATGGATGTGGGCGCGGGCAATCTGGATGTGGCCTTTATCAACGCCAAGGGCTTTGGCGGCAACAACGCCACCGGCGTGGTGATGTCGCCCCAGGTGACTGAGCAAATGTTGCAAAAACGCCATGCTGAGCAGTGGGCGGAATACGAGGCTCGCCGCGAACAAACCCGCACAGCCGCTGCCGAGTATGAACAGCAGGCTGACCGCTGCGAGCTAGAGCCCATCTACCGTTTTGGCGAGGGCATTATTAACGAGGCGGATATTGAAATTACCTCTGAGAAAATGGTGATGCCAGGCTTTGCCCAACCGGTGGTGTTTGACAAAAACAATCCGTATGGGGATATGGCGTAACGCTTCAGCACCACTTGACTATACTTTTAAGGGCAGCCACTGAGCTGCCCTTTCTTTTGGGTGGAGAAAAACGATGGCAGAAGAATCAACTACAGAGTTGGAGACAGCCGAACAACCAAATCAAGACAGCGAGCAGAAGCGCAATAAATCCTCCATGCGCTTGAAGATGGCGGCGCCTGGGCGGCGCGCTATTCGGTATGGTGTTTGGCGCGGTGGTGGAAATGTTCGTTCAAGGGGCTATGGAATCCACCGGCTATTTCGGCCCCACGCTGGATTCGATGATGGCGGAGCAGCAAACCAATTTTAAAAGCATTGAAGACAAACTGACGAAGCTGCGTTCAACCAGCGACAGCGGGGAACGCTCGCAACTGGAAAAGGAACTCAAATCCTTGCTCAAAGAACAGCAGCAAAGCAGCGAAAAATTGGGTGACGAACTGCGCAAAAGCCTCGCACAAATTGAATCACTGCGCGCCGATGCCCTGGCTGCTCAGGGCGCAGCCAAAGGCGCGGATGTGTGGCTGAAGGCTGGGGAGAGTGTCAGTGTGGGAGCGCGGCACAATGTTGTTTCGGTGGTCAGCATAGACCCCTATCGCCGTGCTGTAGTGAACTTCAATGGCGATAAAAGCACTCTGGAAGTTGGCCAGTTTGTGGATGTGCCGTCAAAAGATGGCAACTGGCGCGTGTTTTATCGCCAAAGCCAGCGCGGGGATGACCGCTATCAACTGGGCTTTGATGTAGTAGCGCCGGAGTGAGGTGCTCCTTGCGATTGCGAGAACCCCAAAATTACTGTCCGGTAAAACTCCCAAGCCTGCCATTCCTGCGAAAGCGCACTGCTGTTAGGGATAAACTCCCAAGTCATCTCCGCGCAGGCGGAGATCCATTGAGAATATGGCACTAAAGTCAGAAAGTACGGTGGTCTATGGGTGCCCGCCTTCGCGGGCATGACGATTATTTTGAATTCGTTGCCACACCTTTTTCTGTGTCATTTGCTAATTAATCAAATCTTTCTCGCCAGTAAATCACTCTGTCATGGCCCCGGTAGGAACCAAAGCTGACAGTGGATTCCGGCAGGTTGGTGTCGTTGTTGAAATTACCATCCTGGTTCCAGTCGGAGCGCAGCCAGGGGTAGTTGTTCAAATTGATATTGATCGGAAAGCTGCCGGTGTTGCCGGCGCCTGGTGGTGAGAAGGTGAGCCCAAAGCTGCCGATAGCGGTGGACGCGTTAGTTGCGGGGATAGGGCTATAGATAAAAATGCCGGTGCTATCAGCGCCCGCACCGCCGATAAAGTCCACGCCCTGGGGGTTGGTAACGGCGCTGTTATTGAACTGCATCTGGTTGAAGGCGATGGTGGTGCAACTGTCGGTGGTACTGGCTACAAAGCGATTGCCATCCCAGTATTCAGTGCCAAATGGCACAGTTAGCGCAGTACTTTCTGGCCCGTGGGCGCTTTCCAAATGGGCGCGGCCAAAACGCATATTCAAGGGTGAGCCCACATCGCTACTGCCGGAGATTGCCGCATTGGGGTCGTCTTCGGTAAGGCTCAGTTGCACGCTGGTGTATGGGCCGTCGGGGGCTGTAGATGTCTGGCGGTTGATGGCAGCAGAGGTGGTGCTCAAGGCGTAAACCCCATTTACCCACTGGCTGTCGGGGATACTCAGGCGGCTTGATAAGTCGGTAGCTCCCTGCAAAGCCCGATGGCCAATGGTGGCAACCGGGTAGTTCAATGTGGCGGCATTGCTGTCGCTGTCGGCGCTGTAGTTGGTTGTGGTGGTGCCTGCTGTGTTGCGCGCTGCCAGGTTGTAGCTGACGGAAATATTCGGTTGCCCCATATAAGTAAAGCCACCGCAGCCGTTATTGGTATTGGCGGAACTGAGAGCAAAGTTTGCGGGATAAAAGCGACCCACATTGCCGGATGCAGTGGGGCTGCTGGCCGAGCCAGCGCCCAGGTAGTTGCCGTCGGCCACATCGGCCACCAGGGTAATTGTGCCCACTTCATTCCAGCGCAGGCTGCTGCTGGTAAAGGTACCGTTGGCGGTTCTGCTAAAACCGCCGCCACTAAAGCCAGCGCTACTGCCGCCCACAGGCATTACCAGAGTATCAATTGCCAGGCTGACATTTTCCGGGCTGGTTTCCCGGCCGTAGTTGGGTGTCAGTGCACCGCCATTGGCGCGGGCAGTGACGGTGCCGCTAAAGGCCGCACCCGCTGCCACAAAGCCATTGCCATTGGTGGTTGTGCCGGGGTTGGAGGCCACGGCTATATCAAAGTGATGGGGGCGCACCACAAAGTCGCCACTGCTGCCTCTGGTCGTGGCCAGATTGGCGCCACTGCTGTCTTGGGCGTGAAGTTGCAGCTGGCCGACGTCGTTGTAGTTAAAGGTGATATTGGCGATGGCATTGGTGTCAAAGGACAGGCTGACATTGGTGTAACTGGTGAGCGCTGAGCCGTTGGCGACGCTGTTGATGGCGGTGCTGTTTATGGTGGGGCTAACGCCGGCGCCAGTTGTCGGGTTTCGATAAGTGGCTGCGAAGCCGATATTTCGGGTTTCGTTAGGATACAGGGCCACACAGTTGCCAGCGGGGTTGGTGCGCACCGCTCGCAAGCGCAGGCCGCTGCTGGCGACACCGGCAACTTGGTTGGGAATGCCGGTATTGAAATTGCCGGTACCGAATTGGAAACCCGCCAGGCTGACGGTGCTGTCGGGCCGGTGGGGGGCATTGTCTACCGAGCCATCGCTGACGGTTACGGTAAAGGTGTCGCTGGTTGGGGTGCTGTCGGCAACATTGATGTCAGAATAGCTGAGGTTGACGTTGGCAGAACTGGCGCCAGCGGCAAACGTCAAAGTGGCGATGCCGTCGCCGGGTGTGGCGTCTACTACACCGGTACCAGACCAGGTGCCACGGCCGGTGCTGGTGGTCAGTGTGACAGAGGCTCCTTGCGCATCTACCAGGCCATGACTGCTATCGTGGGCGGCAACGGTGACGCTGATCGGCGCACAGGCGACACCGTTGGCGGCGGTAATGCTGTAGTGATCTGGGCCAGAAACCGGGCAGCTGTGGGTTTCGGTCATCACCTGTTGGATTTGAGTTTGCGTCAGCACGGTGTTGTACAGACGTACTTCATCGATCAGACCATTGAAGAATCGATCATCACCTGTATTGCCACCGATGTGGATTCTCGGATTGGCATTTAGTAAACCTGAACCGCCATTGGCCTGTGCCTCCTGGGTGCCGTTGACGTAAGCGGTCATCTGCCCGCCAATTTGCCTCCGGGTGACGGCGATATGTACCCAGTCGCCGGTATTGATATTGCTGGTGCCGTTTATGGAGGTATCCGGAATGCCGGTGAAAAATGACAGGCGATTAGTGTTGCCTTGGCGAGTTGCCCCCACGATAAAATCGTTCTGAGACCCGCTCACATCGGACCAGATAATCCCGGTTCCCAGATAGGTCAGTTGCGTATTCTGAAAGACTTGTGAAGTGTTGATCCATGCTGTGATGGTGAAATCGCCGGTAATCGTATTGTTTACTTCTATGTAATCGTTGCTGCCGTCAAATACCCCATAGCCACAGGTGCCGTTGCCACTGGCATCGGTTGCGATGGCTGGATTTACCTGAGCGGTGCTGGCCAGTGTGGTGTTGCTGTTGGCTCCGGTGTCGTTCAGGACAGTGCCGTTGTTACTGCCAATATTGTCATCCACAACCCCGGCAGTGCTGGTCCAGCTGGCTTCATCAAAGCGCCACTCATGGGTTGGCTGCGGTAGAGCCGCTGGTCTGCAAGCCTCGATTTCCAGATTGTCGACAATAAAGGTTTCACCGCCACCGCCGTAGCAGCAGTTGTCGGTATTATTGTCTGGGGCAATGCGGATACGCACCTGGGTGTTGGCGGCAATGGCGTTTGTGATGTTGTAGTTACGAGAGCCGGATGCGGAGCCGCTAATACCCTGGATACGCTCCAGCTCGGTGAAGTTACTACCGCCATCACTGGAGACCTCTATCAGCACCGCATCTTCCGTTTCCAGGCCACCGATTGCCTGAAAATCGAAGTTCAGGGTGGCGGTAGTGTATGCGCTGGTGTCCGCTTCGCGAACCGCAAAGGTATTGGCGATGGTGTTGTTGCCTTGCAGGCGCAAGCTGTCGCCTTGGACTTGTATCAGTCCTGAAGTGGCGCCGCCGCCACTGCTATCCTGTTCCTGCCAATCGCCGCTCCAGTTTACCGAGCCATCGTTGTTGCTGTAGGAGCGTGTATTGAAGTTGTCACGGAAGGTTTCGCATGTCTGCGAACCGGGAGCGGTGCCTTCAGTGACAACCACGTCGTCAATATGCCAGTAGTCACAGCTGCAGGCGTTGGCGCCAACGTGGCGAAAGCGCAGTTGCAGGTTGCTGTACAGGGCGTCGTTCGGTAGATCGAATGAGCGGTTAAAAATTTCGCCAGGTGTACCAGCACCTGCAAAGGTTTCCAGAGCAATCCAATTACCCGAGCTGTTGCGGTATTCCGCCACCAGGTTTTCGCCGCCGTCCGGGTCTTCAGAGAAGGAATCCGCGCCACGTCGGATCCAGAAAGTCAGGGTGGCTGCGGGAACATCGGCATTGATACGCCCGACAATGGACGTGATGTTGCCGCCACGGCGACCAATGCGTACCGAAGTGGATGGGGATTGGGCAGTATTGTTGTTTACCAGGATCGCGAATGCCTGGTTCTCGGTTTCTACCCAGTCGGCACTCAGGTCGGATTCGCTGTTAAAGGCTTCCTGAAACAGAATGTCTCCCGGCGCCGCCAGTGCCGATAGAGAGATGGCAAATAAAAAGCCGATAAGCAGTCTTGAACAGGTCATTGCATTACTCAAGCTATTTATTCAAAAAAGGCTGAAACTTCCACCGTGCGCAGGGCGGTTATTTCGCCACTGCCGCAGTTGCCCACGCTGGTAATGGTGTAAAAGCTGGCTGTGCCGCCAGCACTTCGGGTGCAACTGATAGCAGCGTTGCAGTTGGATAAACCGCTGGCATTAAACGTTGGCGTCAGATTCATAGCGTCGCAGCGGCCGTTGATGGCGGCCTGGGTCAGCGCACTGGCACTGTCGTAGTAAAGCGTACTCATCCCCAACTGGGCGCCACTCTCGGCAGCATAAAACGCTTGCAGAGTTATGGCCTCTTGCGCAACAGAAATGCCGGTCTGCCCGGAAGTACGCATCAGCGTCGCCGCCATAATCGCCATGGCCACCAGAATAAATGCCGCCAATGGCATTAGATAACCAGATTGGCGCATGGTGGCTGGCGTGGTTGCGTTTGCAACACGCCGTAAACCCGTCCTTGGGGGCTCGTTGCCAGCCAACCTGCAGGCAACGGTTGCAAAAGCAACCACACCCACCCAATCTCTCATCTTTCGTCTTCCGTCTCCCGTACTAAGGCACATTGCGAATGGTTACCTGCTGCTGAAGATTGACGGTTTCGCCACCCTCGGTGAAGTTGAGGTCGATATCCACAATGGTGCTGCGGGATTCGGTGCCAGCCTGCAATGCGAAGTTGCCGGTGACTTGCTGGGCCATCAACGTGCCGGTGCCGGAAGGCGTCCACCCCAAGCTGTTGCCTTGTAAAAAATGCAGCGCATTGCCTACCACGCAAAACGCCTGAGGGTTGTCTGCCAGGAAAAAACGTCGCTCGATGGAGTTGCGTGTCCATATCTGGTTGGAAGAGAGAGCAATACCTCCGCCACCTTGCGAAGTGCCTTCCGCAAGCGGGCTTGTCAGGGTGGCGCTGGCACCACCGCCATAAATATCCGTGTTAATGAGAGCACCAATGACCGCGTAACGGGCGCTGCCAAAATCCACCCGGTAGGGGGCGCTGGCAATACTGTTGCTGGCCGCGGCGCCATTGGCGTTATCGGGCACCGGGTTCAGATAAAAACCACCGCTCGCCATAGGCAGGAATTTGATACAGGTGTTGGCGGCAAACAGTTGCATGCTGTTGGGCACCGCGCCACGCAGCTGGCGGGTCATGCGCTCCATGGCCTGACGGCTTTTGTTCACTAACTTGGCGCGGCTTTGTACCTGCTGGTAACTCTCGGTGCTGGACACCACAAAGCTGCTGCCGATGGAGGCGATAATGGCCAATAGCACGATGACGGTGATCAGTTCGATGAGGGTAAAGCCCTGTTGGGCGTGAGATGTTAGACGTGAGATGGGAGACGGTGAGCACTCACCAATTGCGGAGCTGCCCGTCTCTCGTCTCTCCTCTCTCGTCTCGCATCCCATCAGAAATTCACCCGATAGCTGGACAGGGTGAGTGCATCACCAGTGGGTGCCGTGACGGTTACGGTAATGCGTTTGGCATTGCCGTTGGCAATTCCCAATTCTGGGCCTGCCAGAGTGACAGCAACGGCACTGGTGTAGCCGGATACCGTGGCGCTGTAGTTGTGGAAGTCGTCCACATCATCGAGGCTGGCGGCATTGGCCAGGTTCTCGCCGCTGTCCAGGCCAAAGCTGCAGGCCTGGGCGCCGGG
Organism: Porticoccus sp. W117; assembly: GCF_030341905.1. Classification (GTDB taxonomy): domain Bacteria; phylum Pseudomonadota; class Gammaproteobacteria; order Pseudomonadales; family Porticoccaceae; genus SCSIO-12696. Next base: position 154,198 of record NZ_JATAAF010000005.1, read on the forward strand.
CTCTGCACTGCCGCAGGCGGGCACCCCGCCAGTGGGGGTGTTTTCATCGTATTTGCGTGCCGTTATTTCATCCAGTTGCGACTGAGCAATTTCCAGCATTTTGACCCGCACTACCGGGTCGACGCTGTTAATCAGCGACTGGTTATAGACGGCAATCAACGCGCCCAATCCCACGGAAATCACCACCAGAAAGACCACCATTTCAATCAGGGTGAAGCCGTTTTGTCGGTTGGACGTTAAACACCTAGTGCGCATAACCCGTCGCCTCCACAGTAATGGTGGCGCTGGTGCCGAAACCATCGCTCAGGGTAAAGGTGGTGGCTGTTGTACGCCCCAGTTTGTCGAACACCAGAGTGGTGCTGGGGGTAAGGGTGATGCCACTGGGCAGGGTCAGTGGGTAGTTGCTGGCATCCAGAGTGGCGCCATCTTCTTCGACGGAGACACTGTTGCCACTTGCTACAAATTGAACAGTGGAACTATTGCCACGGGCAATGGCTATCTGCTGTGTATAAAACAAACCCGCGACAATATTGTCGCGGGTTGCTTGTACTTCAGCTAGAGCGGTACTGGAAAAGCGTGCGGAAGCAACGGCGGCCACAATGCCGAGTACAACAATAACGACCGCCAGTTCTGTAAACGTAAAGCCGCGAACTTTGCCATTCACACAAATGCTACGCCGTGTTTAGGGTACGTTGGCTGACAGTATGGTGTAATCCACGCTGGAACCATTGGCGCTCAGCGTGCAGGTTAACTGAACACCGTCGGCGGTTGTGGTAGTTGTGCCACTGCTCGCTGCTGCTGATGAATAGCCGCCGGGTAAACCGCCTTGCAGCAAGGGCCCAATGGTAGCGTCAAGGCAGTTGAGTACATCTACTGGTGGAGTTGCCGTTGTGCTGAGGCCTGCCTCGCGAGCAATTTCGGCGGCGTAGTTAAGGGAAGCTGCGGAGCTGATTGATCCCGCCACGTTTTCCAGAGCTGCCTGCTCTGCGGCAGCGGAGAGGTCAATAAATCTCGGCACAGCCACGGCCGCCAAAATCCCCAAAATCACAATTACCGCGATCAGTTCGATCAGGGTAAAACCCGCTTGACGTTTCATAATTGTTCTCCCAATAAGGAACGTTGTTATAAATTATTTGAATAAATCCCCGCAGGATCTGTGCAGGGTTTTATCCACTTTTGCTTGAAAAAGCAACTGTAACTCCTTGATTTGTGAAGTTGTCTATTCCTTTAAACAACCGCTGTTTACTACCCCGTATCTTTATCGGCTACTTTTGCTGAATACTGAACATGTCCCACATGGGCAGGAAGATGCCCAATGCCAAAATCAGGACAAAGGCCGCCATAATGACCAGCACAATGGGTTCCAGGCGATCGCTGAGGTTTTTCAGGTCGTATTCCACTTCCCGTTCGTAGTATTCCGCCACTTCCCCCAGTAAGGTGTCCACCTGGCCACTGGCTTCGCCTACGGAGATCATTTGCAACACCAGTGGGGTAAACATGCCGCTGGCCAGGTGGGTGCGGTAGAGATTGTCACCGCGTTCGATACTGGCGCGGATATCACGCACTTTGCTGGCCAGGTAGGGGTTTTCCAGGGCCCGCGCTGACAACTCAAGGGCTTTTGGCAGTGGTACACCGGAGCGCAGCATCATGGCAAAAGTGCGGGCGTAACGGGACATGGTGGCACGGTTGATAATATCTCCCACCACCGGCAGTTTGAGTTTGCGCATGCCCCAATTCAGAGCGCCTTGTTCGCTGGCCAGGTAGCGGCGAACCCACAGAAATCCTCCCACGGATAGCACCAGCAGGTACGGCCAGAAGGTGACAAAAAAGTCTGAAATACCAATCAGGATACGTGTGGGCAGGGGCAGCTCGGCTCCGAAGCTGGCAAACATATCGGCGAATTTTGGGATGACCATGGTGTTGACCACGGCTATGGCAATGATTAACGCCAACATGACAAATGATGGATAACGCAGCGCGGTCTTTACACCGCGGGCTGTCTCCTGATCCCGTTCCAGGTATTCGCTCAGTTGCAAAAAGGCTTCATCCACTCGGCCGGAATCTTCCCCCACTCTCACCAGGTTGATAATCAGGTCGTTAAATACTTTGGGGTGTTGGCTCATGGCCGCCGACAGTTCTGTGCCGGTTTCCAGCCGTTCGATAATATCGTGCAGGGCGTCTTTCAGCAGGCGGTTGTGCACTGTGTCGGTGAGCCCGCGAATACTGACGATCAGAGGAATACCCGCTTTGGTGATGGTGTACATCTGGCGGGCAAACATAATCAGATCTTCGGTGCTGACTTTTTCGTTGCGCAGCCAGGTGGGCAGTTGAATTTCCTTTTGCGCCAGATTGCTGGCGGCCATATCAATGGCCGTGGGGGTGATACCTCGGCGACTCAGCTGGCTGGCGATGGCATCGGCGCTGGCGCCTTGCAGCTGACCGGTAACGCTGGCGCCGTTGCGGTCGCGCCCTTTGTATTTGAAAGTGTTCAAGGCGTATCCCCTGTTGGCGGATTACGCCTGCGGCTAATCCGCCCTACGAAGGGTGCGGTTTTTGCGTAGGGTGGATTAGCGCAGCGTAATCCACCAATTAGACGGCGAGCATTCATTCGTCGTCATCCTGGCCGGTGTCATCCACCTCTGCCGATACCCGCATCACTTCACTGAGGGTGGTGACGCCTTCGGCGGCGTAGCCCAGGGCACTGACATTCAGGGGGCGGAAGGAACGGTGGTCGTGCACTGCCTGGTTAAAGGCGCGGATGTCGTTTTCCCGTAAGGCGTCCGCCATATCTCGGTCGATTTCCAGTAATTCGAATACCCCGATACGCCCCCGGTAACCGGTGTTAAAGCAGTGGACGCAGCCGCGACCTTTGCGCAGGTTGAGGTTGTCCAATTCACGCTGGCGGCTGAGGCTTTTTATTAACTGCAGCTCGTTGGCGTCGGGCTCGTAGGGTTCGGCGCAACTTTCGCACACTTTGCGCACCAGCCGTTGTGCCAGTACACCTTTTAGCGCAGCGGACACCAGGTAGGGATCCACCCCCATATCTGTTAACCGCAGGGCGGAGGTGATGGCGTCGTTGGTGTGCAGTGTAGACAGCACCAGGTGGCCGGTCATGGCGGCGCGCAGGGCGATTTCGGCGGACTCCCGATCGCGTATCTCACCCACCAGCAGCACATCCGGGTCTTGCCGCAGGGTGGCTTTCAGCACCTTGGCAAAGCTGAGGTCAATTTTGTGGTTGATCTGTACCTGGCTGATGCGCGGCAGACGGTATTCCACCGGATCTTCCACGGTGATGATTTTGCGATCCGGCGTGTTCAGCTCGGTAAGACCGCCATAGAGGGTGGTGGTTTTACCGCTGCCGGTTGGGCCGGTGACCAGCACCAGACCGTTGGGGCGATGCAGCAAGTGGCGTACCCGATTGATCATACGTTGCGGCATGCCGACTTTTTCCAGGCCGAGAATACCCTGGCTGTGATCCAGCAGCCGCATGACCACAGATTCCCCCCACTGCACCGGCATGGTGGACAGACGCACGTCGATACTGCGGCCACTGACTTTGAGGTTAAAGCGGCCATCCTGGGGTAGGCGCTTTTCGGAAATATCCAGTTCCGACATCAGCTTGAGGCGCACTACCAAGGCGCCGGCGATGCTCTTTTCATTCATCACCTGCTCGCTGAGCACGCCGTCGATACGCTGGCGAATGCGCAATACGGTTTCGTCCGGCTCGATATGGATATCAGAGGCTTTGGTGCGCAACGCATCCTCGAAGATTTTTTGCAGCATTTTCACCACCGGCGCATCACTGTCGGTGACGTCGGTAGCAATGTCCGCCAGGTCGACGGCGGATTCTTCCAGTTCTTCGTGCAGCTGCTCAGCAAGGTTGGCAATTTCCGCCTGCTGGCAGTAGGCCACATCGACAATATCCAGCAGTTGCGATTCCCGCACTACCGCTGGCTCCAGGGGCTTGTTGAGCACCTTGGCGAGGTCGTCCAGGCAGAAAATATCTGTGGGGTCGGCCATGCCCAAAAGCAGGCTGTCGCCTTTGTCTTCCAGAACTACGACCCGGTGGCGGCGGGCCTGGGATTCGGGCAGTAGATTGACCACTGCAGAGTCGAATTGATAACTGGCCAGGTCGATAAAGGGAATGTTGAGTTGCTGGGAGAGAATGCTCAGCAGGTCGTTTTCCTGCACCAGCCCCAACTCGATCAGCTGCTTGCCCAGTTTCAAACCGCTGCTTTTTTGCGCTTTCAGAGCGTCCATCAGCTGGGACTCGGTGATCAGCTGTTTTTCCACCAGCAGATCGCCGAGGCGCAAGCGCTGTTGTTTAGTGGCGGGCTGAGTCATTGGTTTGCCTTCTTAACTGTAATACACGTCATTCCCGCGCAGGCGGGAATCCACCATTTCGAATACTTTCGCGAAATGGATCCCCGCTTTCGCGGGGATGACACTATATTCAAATGCGTTAGCCAGGGTTTTTTAACTGGCTAATACGCCGCTCCACATAAGCGGCCACATCTGGGTTGTTATTTAATTGCCGGGTGGTCTGGAATGCACCCAGGGCATTGCGATCCTGTATTGCGTCCAGCGCCACCGCCAGACCCAGCCAGTAAATGGCATTGTCCCGCTCAATTTCCACCAGCTGGCCGTATAGCTCTACCGCTTTCTGGGGTTGCCCCTGTTTGTGGTAAATGCCCGCCAGCAGAGCGTAGTGATCTGGGTGTTGGTCAATACTGGGGCGGATTGCTTCAAGCCGTTCGCTGGCAGCGGTCAGCTGCCCCTGGGCCAGTAATTTTCGTGCTTCCTCTTGTACCGCCTGGCGTTGCTGTGTGGCCGAGCTTGCGGCTATCTCTGTTGTTGGTTGTGGTTCTTGTTCTGTTTCTACTTTTGTTTCTACAACAGGCTCGGCGGCAACCAGTGGTTCAGGATCAGCGGCTAGCGATTCGGTTTCTACAATGTCTTCAGGTGTGTCCACTATGGCAACTTGCGGCTCAGGTTCTACTCCCACCACAGGTTGAGACTGTGCTTCCGGCTTCACTTCGATGGGTGCTGCCGGTGTTACAGGTACTGGCTGGGCAGCTGGTTGCGGCGCAGGCACTTTAGCAATGGGATCAGTGTCAATAGCTTCGACTGCCACCGGTTGTTGCCACCAGTTGTTGTGCCAAGAGAGCAGAGTAGCCGCCGAGGCAAACAGGCAGATGCCAATAGTGAGCGATAACTTACTGCCACGGCTGGCCGATTCACTGCGCTGGGTTAGTGCAGGGGAGACACCGGCGGGTTGTCCACTGGTGTCCTGGCGATCTTCCAGATCGCGTAACATATTATTGACTAAGCTCATGTGGCCTCCCTGTGGGAGGTGGTCGCACGTCTGACGTCGCACGTCGCACGCTTGCTCGGCAGGAGTTGAGCCGTCACATAACTACATGAGCTATTTAGTGGTCTGAAGATTTGGTGTGGCACTGGACTGATGGTTTTAGCGTGCGACGTGCGACGTGCGACGTGCGACCCTATAGTCAGCGCTGGGTGTACTCGGCTGGCAACCAGCATCAAATAGCCCCCCCCTGCGCATAAACCAACGTCCCCGCCAGCGACAGTGCTCCCACCAGCGGCCACAGCAGGTGCCAGCGCAGGGCCAGCAGTTTGCCAATGCGTTTGCTTTCCGGGGTGTCCTGAATGGCGCGGGCAATGTGGTAGCTGGTGATGCGGCGGTCGCCGCGGCCGTAGCAGGCAATCATCGCTTTGTGGGCCAGCACATTAATAGGCCGAGGCACGCCGCCGGAGGCGCGGTAGAGCAGGCCGATAGCGGAGCGGGTAAACAATTTGGCCCCCGGATGACCGGCGGAGGTGAGGCGGTGGTTGATGTAGTGGCGAACGCCCTTTTTGTCGAACGGGGTCAGGTATTCCGAGAAGATAATGCGTTGCTTCAGCTGACGCAGGTCTTTGCGGTTGAGCAGGCTGTCCAGTTCTGGCTGGCCAAACAACACCACTTGCAACAGCTTGCGCTTTTCCGTTTCCAGATTGCTGAGCAGACGCAGTGCTTCAATGGTGTCCCTGGGCATGGCCTGAGCTTCGTCGATCACCATAACCACTTGTTTGTCATCGGCAGCCAGATCAACCAGGCGACGGGTAATGTTGGAAAGTACCTGCGGGCCTGGCATGTCTGCGTTGACATCGGCGCCGATTTCCTCCGCCAGCAAAAAGCGCAGTTCCTCTGGAGTCAGGTAGGGGTTGGGAATGTAGGCGGCCTGGTACCCTTCGCCCAGACCCGCGAGCAATTTGCGACACAACAGGGTTTTGCCGGTGCCCACCTCGCCAACGACCTTGATAAAACCCTCGCGCTGCTGCAGGGCGACGGTGAGAGTGTTGAGCACACCGCGATGGCTCTGGCGGTTAAAAAAGAACTGGGTGTCTGGGGTCAGCGAGAACGGCTTTTCGCGCAGTTGGAAGTAGCGTTCATACATGGCTGTGCCTCTGTTCCTTCGTCATTGCGAGGAGCCGCAGGCGACGCGGCAATCTCCAGAAAATCACTGCCAAACTGGATGAGATTGCCGCGGTCGCTACGCTCCCTCGCAATGACGGTGTGTTTGATGACGGCATGTGGCAGTCCTCAATCAATTCTCAATAACCTGCGTTGCTCGTTACCCAGTTCGCGAATGCGGTCGCGGCTGCGTTGTACTTCGCGGCGGGTGGTGTCCCTGTCGATAATGGTGGGTTTGATCAGAATCACCAGTTCCGATTTGCGCACCTTGACGGTTTTGCCACGAAACAGGCCGCCGATCACCGGTACATCACCGGCACCGGCATAGCGGCGTTTCTCGTAATCTTCCACTTCCTGCATCAGGCCGCCCAGTACCACCACTTCGCCATTTTTGGCACGCACAATGGTGTCGGATTCGCGAATATCCCGGAACGCGGTGGGGAAGCTAAAGGTCTGGTCGCCCAGCTGTATGGGTTTTACCAGGTCGCGAACTTCGGTAATTACCGGGTGAACGTGCATGATAATGTCGCCATCAGCTGAAATTTGCGGCGTTACGTCCAACGCTATGCCGCTGAAGAACGGCGTGATTTCGATATCCGGGGTGTTCACAACCGCCGAGGCACTGGTGGTGGTATCGCTGGAAATACCGGTGACAAAGTATTCGTCAGAGCCCACCCGCAGTACGGCCTTCTGGTTGTTGACGGTGGATTGTTTGGGGCTGGACAACACCTGCACCGAGCCCTGCTCCCCCAGCAAATCGATAAAGCTGTTGATGTCGGTGATATTGAACACCGAGTTAAAGGCGCTGGTAGTCGGGTTGGTGCGGCTGTTGTTGTAGCTGTAAGAGAGGCTGCCGCCAATCTGGTTCCAGTTGATGCCGGCGTTGTAATCGTCGTTGAGGCGCACCTCGATAATTTTGGCTTCCAGCTGTACCTGGCGCTGTACGCTCAGCTCCGAGCGTTCCAGAAATTCGCGCACATCGTGCAGCTCATTGGGCAGTGCTTTCACGACCACCATGCCTGCCTGGGGCGAAATCATCACCTGGCGGCCGTCCACTTCGCCGCCCACCATAGAGGTGATAAAGGCTTTCAGTTCGCTCCAAAAATCGGAACGGGTGAGTGTCTGGATACGGGCGCCCTGGCTGCTGCCACTGGCACCGCCTTGACTGTTACCTTGCTGGTCTGCCAACAACAGGCTGAGCAGGCCGCTGTCGCCCTGGCCGCCGCCGTTGTTACGGTTGCCGCCATTGCGGTTATTGCCGCTGTTGCTGCCGCTTTCCAGGCGACCGACGCTAACAGTGGTGTCTGACAGGCCCACCCGTTTGATGTCCAGATAGTTGATATGGAATATCTGGGTGCTCAGCTCCCGCGGGGAAATCAGGTAGGTGTTGCCGCTGATTTTATAGTCGTAGCCATAAATTTCCCGGCAGATTTCCAGCACGTCTTCAATGGTGACGTCGTTGAGGTTCAGGCTGATGCTGCCCTTGAGGTTGTCGCCGGTAACGATATTGATGTCGGTGCCGTCCATCAGGCTGAGGAAAAATCGCCCGGCAGGCACGTCGTTGGCGGCGATATCAAAACGCTCCTGCGAGGCGCTGACGGCAGTGCTGTCACTGCCGAGCAACAGGTCGCTGACCGCGCTGGGGACTTCTTCAGGAGTCTGCGGTGCTTGCAGTTCAGCGGCGATGCGTTCCAGCTGGGTCTCCGCGGGCAAGGGTTTCTGCACGCTGGGCGCACAACCGGCCATCAGCGCCGCAAGTGCAAAGGTAAGTGGCAGACAATTGGGTCTCAGCATGGTTTGCCTCATTCAGTGCCGCCGTTGCGGCTGCGTTTTGTGTGCTTGTTTTTGACGGTGGCGCTGTGCAGCGTTAACAGCTGTTTTTTGCCGCCGCGCTCAATGGTGACGCCCTGAGAAGTGATGGCAGCAATGCGGGCACCGGCAATGCGATCGCCCTCTTTTACTTGCACGCCATTGATGGTGGCGTGACGGCGTTGTTTGCCGATCAGCAGGGAGTCCAGTTTCAGGCCGCCATGCTGTTGTTTGCTCACCGCCGGTGGCTTGTAGGCAATGGGCTGTGTCGGGTCGCGATCTGCCGCTTGCAGTGAGGTGCAGGTCAGGGCAAGGACGCAGGCTTTGAATGTTGTCATCGCGAGCGTAGCGAAGCGATCCAGAGGCTTTATCGCGGTGAAAGACTCTGGATTGCTTCGCTGCGCTCGCAATGACTGCTTTATGGCCTTATTGCTCACCAAACAGGCCCTCCTCAGTAGTCAGGGTATAAACCTGTAAAGTCACTTTGGCATTGGGGTAGCTGTCGGCGCGGTAGTTAAGGTGCTCCCAGCGCAGCCCCCAAGGGAGCTGTTCCAAGGCTTGTAGATAGTCCACCACCTCGAAATAACGGCCCTGCAATTGCAGTGACACCGCGTGTTTGTAAACCCCGGCACTGACCAGGTCACCGCTGCCGTCGGTGGCAGACAGTTGCAGTTCCTCCACCGGCAGTGCCTGTAATTTGAGCAGTGACAGTTTGCCGGTTTTTACCAGCACGTCTTCGAGAATGCGTGGCAATTGTTGGGCATCTGCCAGGCCTCCAGCCAAGGTGGCCAATTCAGCACGCAGTGCATCGATTTGCTGTTGCAGCACTTGCAATTGCGGGCCTTGGCTACCATTGCTGCCCGCGGCGCTGGCCTGCAGCTGAGCCAGTTGTTCCTGGTTGTTGGCCAGGGACTTGCTGTTGGCGTCTAGCTGCCCGGTTAGTTTGCTGTGCTCGTCATCGGCGGGCTTGAGCAGTGTGAACTCAACAAGTGCATACACCAGCGCGATAATAATTGCGGTAATGAGGATTTTCTCACGCTGTTGCAGGGCATCGAATTTGGCAGACAGTTCGTTCACGGCGCCACCTCTTCGGGCATATCGCCGAGTTGAAATTGCACCAGGCCGCTGCGCTGCTTGTCTCGTTCCAGCTGCAGGGAGCCGAAGCGGGCGCTTTCAAAACGCTCGTCTTGCTGCAGTTTTTGCAGATATTGCAGCACCGTTTCTGCCGGTTGAGTTTCGCCACCCAGGGCCAGGTAATGGCCGCCATTGAGCAGGTGAATCTGTTGTAGGGAAAGGCCGCTGACATGATTTTGAGCCAAACCGGAAAGCTGCTCTGCAAAGCTGAATCGACGGGACGACTGCTGTTGCTGCATCAGCCCGCGCACTTGTTGCAGTCGTGACAATTCCTGTTGAGCCTGCTGTAGTTGCTGCTCCTGACCTGCTTCCCCGGAGCCAAGCAGCTGTTGTTGCAGGTTGTTGTTTTGTTCTTGTAACTGCTGCAATTGTTGCTGGCTGCTCTGCAGCTGCTGCGCCAGTTTGGCGTTAGCACTTTTTTTGCTGAGCCCCAAACCAACCAGCAACAGCGCCAGGATGCCAGCGGCAATAACTACGGTGGTGAGGTTGAACCCCAGGCCCTTGCCAGAGCGCTGCTCGCCGCGATAGAGGTTAATTTGCTGGTAGCTCATGCCGCCACCTCGCTTCGCAGGGAGGCACCAATAGCGGCCACACACAAGGGCAGTTGGTCACATTCAGTGCCCGCGGGCAAGGGCAGGGTGTCCGCCAAATCGAGTACCGCCAGCGGTGTGGACAGGCTGTTTTTCAGGTCATCGTCGATCTTGTCGCTGCTGACGTGCTCGCCACAGAGGTATATCTGTTTCGGTGGTGGCTGGCGCATCTGGCGCTCGAAGTAATCCAGGGAACGCTGTAATTCCAGAGCCAGGGAATCGCTGGGCAGGTCATCCATCAAGCCGCCTTTCCAGGGGATATCAAACTGCCGTGACAGATACAGGGCGTCGTTGCCATAGACGTTAACGCAGGCCTTGCCCGGCGACAGCAGGGCGATGGCGATACTGCGTACGCCGGTGTTGATGGTGCTCGCCAGATTGCGCAACGCCAGCTCGTTAATATCGACGGATTTCAGCTTTAACCCGGCGTCGCTCACCAGTTGTGCGATGGCGTCCACTTGTTCTCGGGCTGCGGCCACCGCGTATACGCTGTCGCTGCGGCCGGTGTTTTGAGGCAGGGGGAAGGCATCGATAACCGCTTCTTCCACCGGCATGGAAAGCTGATCCTGGATCTTCCAGCGCACCGCATCGCGCAGTTCGTTAGCGGGTACCTGTGGTGCCTCGGTTAATTGCAGCTGATAACTGTCTGCTGGCAATACGGCGTGGCAGCGGGCGCCTTTCAGACCCAGGGAACTGATACTGTCGCGCAACAACGCAGCGCGATCCGCATCCGCATCGCAACGGAGAAATTCACAGGCGAGTAATTGGGTGTCTCCTTGAGGGGAAGCGCCAGTTTGGGCGACGGCAATGCCGTCTGGCCGGATTTCAACCCCCACGTTGGTCGCCGATTGGCGCCCCTTGTTTTTCCATCCGAGCAAAGTGTTCTACCGTTATGTTTGTTATTTGTTTTGTTCTAAAACAATGGCTATCTGTTTTAGACAATTGCGCAGTCAGTTTCGGACGGTGCGCAAAAAACTTTAGCTCTGTATGGACGGACATTGTAATAGTAGCTTGATGGAGCTGTCACCAATAACCTCCGCGGGTTCCGCACTTCGGTACTATTGCCTCCATAAAGATTATTAACTGTTTTAAATGAGGTTGGGTTCGGTAAGTTATATGCCTTAGCTTCTATAGGAAGGCCAATATGAGAAACCTTGTTCTACTGGCGTTACTTGCCGCTGTTGTCACTGTGCCCGCTATCGCATTGGAGTTTTCCAGTCTGTAAAGCTATACACTGCCGAAAACGGCCATTTTTGCGGTGAGGTTGGCGTACACTGCATTTCATGAGCAACAGCTTTCACTTGCAACCCGATGCATGCCGTCGGGCCCGATTGGCACGGGACAGCCGTTTTGACGGCCTGTTTTTTATCGCCGTAAAAACCACGGGCATCTATTGCCGCCCGGTGTGCCCGGCTTCTCCGCCAAAAGAAGCCAATGTGGATTACTTCCCTTCTGCATTGGCTGCCAGCCAACAGGGCTATCGCCCCTGCCTGCGTTGTCGGCCGGAGTCTGCCCCCGGCTCACCGGCTTGGCAGGGCACTCACACCACACTGACGCGAGCGATAAAGCTGATTGACGCCGGCCACTGGCAGCAACAATCGCTGGCGCAGTTTTGCCAACGCCTGGGGGTGGGTGAGCGCCACCTGCGCCAGCTGTTTCGTGATGAGCTGGGAATGTCACCCCAGGCTTACCGCAATTTTCGCCGCCTGATGCTGGCCAAACAGTTGTTGCACCAAACCCGTTTGCCCATCGCTGATATTGCTGCCAGCGTCGGTTTTGGCAGCGTGCGGCGCTTTAATGCCGCCTTTAAAGAGCTGATCACATTGGCGCCAGGGCAGGTGCGTCGCACAGGCAAATCTGTGGGTGAAACCACCGAGAAAACGCAGCTGTTTCTCAGCTATCGACCGCCTTATAACTGGCCATGGTTGCAACGTTTTTTAAGCCAGAGAGCCATCGAGGGATTGGAAGAAGTCTCTCCCGACAGTTACCAGCGCACGCTTCACTTACCCAATGCCAGCGGTTTGTTTGTCGCTCGGCACAACGCTGAAAAGAATGGTTTTGATGTCACCCTGTGGTTGCAGGATGAAACCGATTTACCTGCGGCGGTGGCCACCATACGTCGCCTGCTCGATCTGGATGCAGATCGTGCCGCTATCGACCGGCACCTGTGCCGCTGCGCTGCAATGTCTAAAGGTTATTTGCCCGGTATCCCCCTGCCGGGAATGGCGACAGCATTTGAGGCGGGGGTACGTGCCATTTTGGGGCAGCAGGTAAGTGTGGCGGCGGCAAGAAAACTGGTGGCAGCATTGGTGAATAATCTTGGTGGTACCCTGCCTGGTGGCGAACGAATGTTTCCGTTGCCTCAGGCCGTGGCTGATTCCATACTGGATTTTCTCGCCATGCCCGGCAGTCGCCGGGATACGTTGAAACGTTTTGCCTCGGCATTGGCCCAAAACCCGGAAATGTCACCACAGGAATGGCTGGCTATAAAAGGTATTGGCCCCTGGACGGTGGATTACGCCACCATGCGCCTGGGCGACCCGGATATATGGTTGGGTTCGGATTTGGGGGTGCGTAAGGGGCTGGCAATGCTTGAGGGTGAGCCCAATCCAGAAAGTTGGGCGCCCTGGCGCAGTTACGCCAGCCTGCAGATGTGGCAGCGACTTGCGTTGCCAAATCAAGAAGATTAATAGGACGAAAGTTATGGAAACAGCAATTATCGAATCTCCCATTGGCAATATTCGTATCAGCGCCGATCAAGAAGGTTTAACGGAACTGCGTTTTCGCGATCAGCCGCTAACCGGTAAGCCCAAAAGCGATGTTTTGGCCGTAACCGTAAAGCAGCTGCAAGAATATTTTGCAGGCAAACGACAGGTATTTGATTTGCCGTTAAACCCTCAGGGCACCGACTTTCAGCGCCAGGTATGGCGCCAACTGTTGAGCGTTGAGTTTGGTGACACCACCAGCTATGGAGATATTGCCAAGACTATTGGCAAGCCCACCGCCAGCCGCGCTGTGGGCGCCGCCAATGGTCAGAACCCTATCTCTATTATTGTCCCCTGCCATCGCATTATTGGCAGTAGTGGAAAGCTCACGGGCTATGCTGGCGGCTTGGAGCGCAAACAGTGGTTGTTAAACCATGAGTACAAAACGGCTGGCGGTGTTGAAGAATTATTTTAATTGAGTGAAAAATGGAATTAATCATTGCCCTGTTCGTATTTGCCTTTTCGTCAACAGTGACACCTGGGCCGAATAACATCATGATTATGACATCTGGAATGAACTACGGTGTTCGCAAAAGTGTGCCCCATTTTTTGGGAATCTGTATTGGCTTTCCAGTGATGGTGGTTCTGGTCGGTTTGGGTCTGGGGGTGGTTTTTGAACGTTATCCGGTTGTGCATCAGGCGATCAAAATTGCCGGGATTATTTATCTGCTTTATCTATCCTGGAAAATAGCCACCACCAAGGCAGCTGCTTCAGGCAATGCGGGTTCAAAGCCATTTACCTTTTTGCAGGCAGCACTTTTTCAATGGGTAAACCCTAAAGCCTGGATGATGGCAGCCAGCGCAGTGGCTGCTTATACGCTGGCAACTGAGCCAATGCTTTGGCAAGTACTGTTGGTGGCGTTGGTGTTTTTTCTGGTGGCGTTTCCCTGTGTGGCGGTGTGGTTGTTTTTTGGTACGGCTTTAAAGCGTTTTCTGAAAAAGCCTAAGCAGCAAATGATCTTTAATGTATCAATGGCAGCTCTTCTGGTGTTATCGATCATCCCGGTTGTATCCGATTTGCTTTAGAGGTGTTTATGTCTACATATCAAGGCAGTTGTTTGTGCGGCCAAGTCAGCTACCGAATTGAAGGCGAGCAATTGGCGTTTTACCACTGCCACTGCCAGCGTTGTCGGAAAAGTAGTGGTACAGGTCACGCCAGTAATGTTCGTATTTCCGGTGGCGATTTAAGCTGGCTTTCTGGTGAGGGGAATATCAATAGTTATCGGGTGCCTGATGCAGAGCGCTTTCGAAATGATTTTTGCAATTGTTGCGGATCGCCATTGCCGCGCAAGTTTCCCGACCATGGTTTTATTGTGGTGCCTGCAGGAACTCTGGATACAGCACTGCCAGAGAAGGTCGATGCGCGGATATTTTATGGTTCTCGGGTAGAGTGGTCTTGCGAGGATGGCTTGCCAACTTTCGAAACATATCCAGAGTAAATAGTTAGCGATAAAAAATGGCTAGCCAAATAGTTTTCTCTTGAGTGCTGGTTGCTGCTACTCGATGTTTGCTGTGAGCGGGAATGTTCAAGTAATCGCCGGGCTTTAAAGTTTGTCGACGGCTTTCAAATTCAATGACCGCTTCCCCCTGGATCACCAAAACCCATTCGTGTTCATCTTGGTCGTACCAAAAGTCCTTTTCCGAGTGATGGCCGTCAGAGACAATTCGTTCTACACGAAAGTTTTTTCCTGAGAGTAGTTCGCTAAAAATTTCTTCGGGCAAGTTTTCCGGAATGTCATTGAATAGATTAGTCAATGTTCAAGCTGTCCCAAATTTCATCCACGCGCTGTTTTACCTCATCACTCATGGCAATGGGCTCTCCCCATTCCCGGTCGGTTTCGCCGGGCCATTTATTGGTGGCATCGAAGCCGATTTTTGAGCCCAGACCGGAAACCGGCGAAGCGAAATCCAAATAATCGATAGGCGTGTTGTCGATCATTACCGTGTCGCGGCTGGGATCCATACGGGTGGTCATGGCCCAGATGACGTCGTTCCAGTCACGGGCGTTAACGTCGTCGTCGGTGACAACAACAAATTTGGTGTACATAAACTGACGCAGAAAAGACCACACGCCCATCATCACTCGCTTGGCGTGGCCGGAGTATTGTTTTTTGATGGTGACCACCGCAAAGCGGTAAGAGCAGCCTTCTGGGGGCAGGTAAAAATCCTGAATTTCAGGGAATTGTTTTTGCAGGATGGGTACAAATACTTCGTTCAGCGCCACACCCAAAATGGCGGGTTCATCCGGCGGTCGTCCGGTGTAGGTGCTGTGGTAGATAGGGTCTCTTCGGTGGGTAATACGCTCTACGGTAAATACCGGAAAGCGCTCCACTTCGTTGTAGTAGCCGGTGTGGTCGCCGAATGGGCCTTCGTCGGCTATTTCTCCTGGGTGCAGATGGCCTTCCAGAATAAACTCGGCACTGGCGGGCACTTGCAGGTCGTTGCCGATGCTTTTCACCACTTCCGTTTTTTCGCCTCTTAACAACCCGGCAAAAGCGTATTCGGAAAGGCTGTCCGGCACCGGTGTGACTGCGCCTAAAATGGTGGCCGGGTCAGCCCCCAATGCGATGGAGACCGGAAAGGGTTCGCCGGGGTGTTTTTGCTGCCAGTCGCGAAAATCCAGAGCGCCGCCCCGGTGGGCCAGCCAGCGCATAATCAGTTTGTTTTTACCGATTTTCTGCATCCGGTAGATGCCTAGGTTCTGGCGTTCCTTCTCCGGCCCGCGAGTCACCACCAATGGCCAGGTTACCAGTGGCCCTGCATCGCCAGGCCAGCAGGTTTGAATGGGGATATTGTCTAAATCGACGTCGTCACCTTCCAGTACTACTTTTTGGCAGGGCGCTTTACTGACCACTTTAGCGGGCATATTGAGCACCTGTTTAAAGGTGCCACGCTTTTCCCAGAGTTCTTTAAAGCCCTTTGGTGGTTCTGGTTCTTTTAAGAACGCCAGCAGTTTGCCTACGTCTCGCAATGCGGTGACGTTCTCCTGGCCCATGCCCATAGCTACTCGGTCTGGTGTGCCGAACAAGTTGGCGAGTACGGGTATGTCATAACCCACCGGGTTTTCAAACAGCAGTGCCGGGCCGCCAGCGCGCAGAGTGCGGTCGGCGATTTCGGTCATTTCCAGATTGGGATCGACGGGGTTGGTGATGCGCTTGAGCTCGCCGCGCTTCTCCAGCATGTCGATAAAGTCGCGCAAATCTTTGCAGGGCATTTACAGGTGCTCTAACTCGGTTTCACAGGCCGCTGACTGTAGCACAAACAGGGTATTAGGAGACTTGAAAATCTGCCTCATCAATTCTAAAGTAGCGGCGCGCATGGGTAGTTTGCGTGGATAATAATAAAGAGAGGTAATTATGTCCGAGATAGTAACTGGCATCGTCAAATGGTTTAACGATGCCAAGGGGTATGGATTTATCGAGAAAGAGGGCAGTGCGGATATTTTTGTGCACTTCCGGGAAATTAACGGTACCGGACGCCGGACTCTTTACGATGGCCAGGAAGTCAGCTTTGAGCTGGTGCAGGGGGAAAAGGGTTTGCAGGCAGCTAACGTGACAGTGGTTGGCGTTTGATCGGCAATACCCTGAAGGCATAAAAAAACCGGCTTGTGATGAGCCGGTTTTTTTATGTCTGGATTTTGTTGCTTTGGTGCGTGTCACCATGAGGTACAGAGGTTTCCAGACACGCTGTGAATACATCCCTGTACGCTCCTTGGCCGCTATCCCTGCGGCCAAAGGTCTGAAAACCTCTGTACCCCATGGTTTGGGAAGTTGGGCAGTAGTGCACATCAGGTTGATATGAAGATCAGCGGCCGGTGGTGCTTTTCCAGACCTTCTGCGGCATGGATGCCGCAGAGGAGCCTACAGG
Source organism: Porticoccus sp. W117 (assembly GCF_030341905.1). Classification (GTDB taxonomy): domain Bacteria; phylum Pseudomonadota; class Gammaproteobacteria; order Pseudomonadales; family Porticoccaceae; genus SCSIO-12696. The sequence continues at coordinate 170,838 of NZ_JATAAF010000005.1, forward strand.
GAGGTATTTACGGTGTGTCTGGGAAAGCACCACCGGCTGCTGGTCGCCACCACACTAAATGATGGCGAAGCGAGTTGTGAGATCCTCACGTCGCTACGCTCCTCAGGATGACAGAGGCGGGGCGTATAGGATGACGGTAGGGGCGTATTATTTTTTCTTCATCGCCAGGAAGAATTCGTCGTTGGTTTTAAAGCCTTTTAAACGATCGATCAAAAATTCCGTACCGGCAATATCTTCCATATCGTGGAGCAGTTTGCGCAGTATCCATACCCGTTGCAGTTCGTCTTCCTTCATCAGCAGATCCTCACGGCGGGTGCCGGAGCGACGCACGTTAATGGCCGGGAATACGCGCTTTTCGGCGATCTTGCGATCCAGGTGCAATTCCTGGTTGCCGGTGCCTTTAAATTCTTCGTAGATCACTTCGTCCATTTTGGAGCCGGTATCTACCAACGCAGTAGCGATAATGGTCAGTGAGCCGCCCTGTTCGATGTTGCGGGCGGCGCCGAAGAAGCGCTTGGGTTTTTCCAGGGCATGGGCATCAACACCACCGGTGAGTACTTTGCCGGAGGAAGGTTGCACGGTGTTGTAGGCGCGGGCCAGACGGGTGATGGAGTCCAGCAAAATCACCACGTCTTTTTTGTGTTCCACCAGGCGTTTGGCTTTTTCGATGACCATCTCGGCCACTTGCACGTGACGGGAAGGTGGCTCGTCGAAGGTGGAGGCCACCACTTCGCCGCGCACGGTGCGCTCCATCTCGGTTACTTCTTCCGGACGTTCATCGATCAGCAGCACCATAATGTGCGCTTCCGGGTTGTTGCGGATAATCGACTGGGCGATGTTCTGCATCATGATGGTTTTACCGGCTTTGGGCGGTGCCACAATCAGGCCGCGCTGGCCTTTGCCGATGGGGGAAACCAGGTCGATGATACGGCCGGTTAAGTCTTCGGTACTGCCATTACCCGCTTCCAGCTTCAGGCGCTCGTCCGGAAACAGCGGCGTGAGGTTTTCAAACAGAATCTTGTTGCGGGCGTTTTCCGGCTTGTCGAAGTTGATGGTGTCTAACTTGAGCATGGCGAAGTAGCGTTCGCCATCTTTGGGAGGGCGAATTTTGCCCGCCAGAGAGTCGCCAGTGCGCAGGTTAAAGCGGCGAATTTGACTGGGAGACACATAGATGTCGTCCGGCCCCGCCAGGTAAGAACCGTCTGCAGAACGCAGAAAACCAAAGCCGTCTGGAAGGATTTCCAGCACCCCTTCGCCGTAAATGTCTTCGCCAGATTTGGCGTGGCGTTTAAGGATGGTAAAGATAATGTCCTGTTTGCGGGAGCGGGCCAGGTTGTCCAGGCCGATGCTTTCGGCAATTTTCAGGAGTTCACCAATGGGTTTGGTTTTCAGGTCGGTCAGGTTCATACGGAGTGGCTTTGTTGGTTTTGTAAAAGGTAAGGCAAATATCGGGCAGGGAGTGGTCAGTGCTAAGAATTTTAGCGGTCAGCGGCTGCTGGTATTTGCTGAAAGTTGATTGAGTTTTGCTGGTCTCAGGTGTTTAAAAACAGATTGGCCCGGCCGGGTTTTTAGTTGTTACGGGTTGGGTCGGGGGGCTTTTTTGGAAACAGTTACTGGGAACAGCGAATCGTGGATGGGCGCAGTATAACGCGTAATACTGGTGATGCAAAGGCGCAGAACTGGCAGAGCCGCAGCGTATACTGCGGCTCTGGTCACATATCAGCAGTTTTCTTCAACAAACTGAGTCAGCTGCGGCTTGGACAGGGCGCCCACTTTGCTGGCTTCCAGGTTGCCGTTTTTGAACATCATCAGGGTGGGTACGCCACGCACGTTGTACTTGGCGGCCATCTCTTTGTTGCCGTCGATGTCGATTTTGCAAATTTTCACTTTGCCGTCCATTTCCTCGGCCAGTTGATCGAGGATAGGAGCAATCATTTTGCAGGGGCCACACCAGGTTGCCCAAAAGTCCACCAGAACCGGGGTGTCTGAATTCAGGACGTCAGCTTCAAAGGACGCATCGGTGATTTGTGAAATGCTCATAAAAAGTTCTCCAAAAGCAGGATATAGAGTGGCCGTTGTTGTCGTGATTGATACAATTGCCGGCGATCATAGCATTCACCGTCATGGGCAACAACGAGCCGTTGAGGCCTATTTGGGGGTAGATCGGGGGAATTCAAGTATGGCGGATAATAACAACGCTCAAGAGGCGCCACTGCTCGCTGCTTTGGACTTGGGCTCCAACAGTTTCCATATGATTGTGGCCCGAATTGAACATGGAGAGATACGCCCTGTAGAGCGCATTGGCGAAAAGGTGCAGCTGGCGGCGGGCATTGGTGCTGATGGCAACCTCAATGACGATGCCATCGAGCGCGGGCTCGCCTGTCTGGCGCGCTTTAAGCAAGTATTGGACAGCTTGCAACCGGGCCTGGTGCGGCTGGTGGGCACCAATGCCCTGCGCGCCGCCAAGAACAGCCAGGTATTTGCTGAACAGGCGGAAGACTTGCTTGGCTTGCCCCTGGAGATCATTGCCGGGCGCGAAGAAGCACGTTTGATCTACCTGGGTGTGGCTCACACTCTGTCTGACGATGAACAATCCCGCCTGGTGGTGGATATTGGTGGTGGTAGCACTGAATTCGCCATTGGCCAGCGTTTTGAGCCCATGCAGCTTGAGAGCCTGCACATGGGCTGCGTCAGCTACATGAAACGTTTTTTCAGTGACGGCAAAATCAGCGAGAAGCGCTTTCGTCGTGCCTACGAAGCCGCCACCCTGGAAGTGCTCAACATTCGCCAGAGTTACCGGCAGATCGGCTGGCACGAAGCGGTAGGTTCCGCTGGCACACTGAATGCCATCTCTCAGGTACTGCAAAACCACGGTTGGGGTGATGGCACCATTACTGCCAAGGGTTTGGCGTCCCTGTGTCGGCAAATGCTCAAGGCTGACCATGTGGACGACCTGGAATTTGATGGCCTCAAGGAAAACCGCCGCGGCGTATTCCCATCCGGAGTGGCGATTACCTGCGCCCTGGTGGATAGCCTTGGCATTGAGTGTATGAGCCTCTCCCAGGGTGCTTTGCGCGAAGGGGTGGTGTACGACATGATTGGCCGCCTCAGCCACGAAGATGTGCGCGAGCGAACCGTCAATGCCCTGGTGCGGCGCAGCGGCATCTCTCTGCACAATGCTGACCGGGTAGAGGCCATGGCCGCACAATTGTTTGCCGCCGTTAGGCAAGAATGGAAGTTGGATGCCGGGCAACTGCAGCTGTTGAGCTGGGCGGCGCGGCTCCATGAGGTTGGCCTGACGATCGCCCACAACCAGTTTCACAAACACGGCGAATACCTGGTCCGCAATGCGGATTTGCCAGGTTTTTCCCGCCCTGACCAACAGTGGCTGGCGCTGTTGGTGCGCGGCCATCGTCGCAAATTCCCTGTTGAGCTGTTGGAAGAGCTGCCGACAAAAAATCGTCTTACTCTGGGGCGCCTGTGCGTATTACTGCGCCTTGCAGTGTTGTTTAAATACGTAGCAACCCTGGAGGGTGAGCCGGAGTTTGAAGCCCGTGCCGAGGGAGATGCACTCATTCTGCAAACTACCGAAGATTGGCGTGAGCGCCACCCTTTGACCATGGCAGAACTGGAGGCAGAAGCTGAGGCGGTGGCAGAGGGGGGGTATCAACTGCGAATTGTGTAGGGTCGCTATAATGGAGAGACTATTCCACGGAGTGTTTCCTTATGAGCCTTTCTGTTACTCACATAACTGCCTGGATGCTGCTGTTGATGGGATTGTCCGTTGTTCTGAACCCCAAAGGCTGGCAGCAGCTATTCCGAGATACACTGGATAACCCTCAGCGGGCCATGCCGCTGTTTCTGTTTTTCCTGTTCTTTGGTTTGTTTATCGTCACCCAGCACGATATCTGGCGTGGGAAGGGGTTGGTGGTTTCCATTGTTGGTTGGGGCGCTGTGATCAAATCTGTCATTTATTTGAGCGCCCCTCAGTGGATGGCGAAATTTCGCCGTTTTGCCGAACCGCAATCGCTGCCGCTGATGCGAGTTGCAGGGGTGGTTTGGGTAGTTGTTGGCGCTTGGATTTTGTTTTTCTGATCTACCCGTCATTGTCGCGTCGCCCTGCGGGCTCCTCGCAATGACGGGGGGCTACCCCCCCAATAATTCCTGCACCCCCGGTCTGGCCAATTTGCTCTGCAAATGCTCAACCACCGCAAAGGCGTCTGCCATAGTCTGTGTTTTCTCCGCCAGTTTTTTGGCTTCTTTAAGACTCACCTGGCGCAGTATGGCCTTCACGCGCAAGAGGTTGGATGAACTCATGGAAAGCACGTCGTAACCCATGCCAACCAGCAGCACCGCCCCCAGCGGGTCGCCGGCAAATTCTCCACATACGCTCACCGGGCAATTCTCTCGCTGGGCGCCATCGACGATGATTTGCAGGGCATTGAGCAGGGCTGGATGGAAGGCGTGATATAGATCGGCCACCCGGCTGTTATTGCGATCCACCGCCAGCAGGTATTGGGTGAGGTCGTTGGTGCCCACAGAAAGAAAATGTACCCGACGGGCGATTTCACGAATCTGGTACACCGCGGCGGGCACTTCCACCATGGCGCCGATTTTCGGCATCACCAAATCAAAACCTTCTTCCTTGGTGAGTTCGTCAAAGGCGCGGTAGATTAATTCCATGGCCGCTTCCAGCTCCGGAATATTGGAGATCATCGGCAGCATGATGCGCAGGTTGTCGAGTCCTTCCGAGGCTTTCATCATGGCGCGAATCTGGCCTAGGAAAATTTCCGGGTGATCCAGTGTTACGCGAATGCCCCGCCAGCCGAGAAACGGGTTGGCCTCTTCGATGGGAAAGTAGGGCAGCGCCTTGTCGCCGCCCACATCGAGGGTGCGCATGGTCACCGGGCGGGGAGCAAATATTTCCAGTTGTTCACGGTAGGTTTTGCGCTGTTCTTCTTCCGACGGGAAGCGTTCGTGCATCAGGAAGGGCACTTCGGTGCGGTACAGGCCCACGCCCTCGGCGCCGCGATCCAGCGACAACATGGTGTCGATGCGCAGGCCGGTGTTTACCCACAGGCCCACCCGGTGGTCGTCGCAGGTAATACAGGGTTCATCCCGTAGCTGTTCCAGATTTGCCGCCAACAGCTGTTCTTCGCGGCGCTGTTTTTCGTAGCTGTTGCGTAACCGGCGGGAGAAGTGCGCCACGATACGGCCCTGGTGGCCGTCGATAATCAGTTCATTGCCATCGATTTCTGCCAGCGGTAAGTCCACCGCACCCATGACAGTTGGGATGCCCAGGGCGCGCCCCAGAATGGCCATGTGGGAGTTGCGTGAGCCGCGCACTGAGATCATTCCCACCAGCTTGTCGTGGGGTACGTCCGCCAGCATCGGCGCCGCCAGTTCTTCGCCGATCAGAATGCAGTTGTCCGGGTATTCGATTTGTTTCGGCTGGCTCTGTTGCAAGTGTGCCAGCACTCGCCGGCCCAGGTCGCGCACGTCAGAGGCGCGCTCCCGTAGGTAGGCGTCTTCCATGCGTTCAAAGTTGCGCACGTGTTCGCGAATCACCTCTGCCCAGGCACTTTGCGCCGCCATCTTTTGTTCGCGGATCAGCGCCACTACCTCGTCGCTGAGGGTATGGTCGTCCAGCATGCTGATGTACACCTCGAACAGCGCCCGCTCGCTGGAACTGAGTTTGCCCACCATGTTGGTGTCGAGGGTGTGTAAATCTTCCTTTGTGCGGCGAATGGCGTCTTTGAACAGCGCCAGTTCGTCATCCACCTTCTTCACATAGCGCCGCGCTACCGCTCGCAAATCCGCCGGCGCCGACATCAGTATTGCTGTGCCGATGGCGATCCCCGGAGCGCTGGGAATACCGTTGAGAACAACCTCTGTTTGCTTACGGGATTTCTTGTTGCGGGGCTTGCTGAGCTGGTCTTTCAGTTCGCCAGTGGCTTCGGCATGGGCGATGGATGCCGCCAGCTGGGCACAGATGGTAACCAGAAAGGCTTCTTCGCCCTCGTCGAAACGGCGCTGTTGTTCCTGCTGGACAAGGGCAACGCCAAGCACCTTGCGGTGGTGGATGATGGGCGCCCCCAGATATGAGGAGAAACGTTCTTCCCCGGTTTCCGGAATGTAGGTGAAATTGGGGTGCTGGCTGGCGTTTTCCAGATTAATGGGTTCTTCCCGGGTGGCGATCAGACCTACCAGCCCCTCGCCTTCGGGAATGCGTACATTGCCAATGGCTTCCGAGAGGTATCCGTCCGACGCCCGCAATACGTAGTCGCCGCTCTGTTCACAGAGGAAGATGGAGCAGTTGCCCACCTGCATCACTTCTTTGACGCGCTTAACGGCGATATTGAGAACCTCCGCCGTGCTGGCGGCGGCGTTTACTTCCTGAACAATGCTGCGCAGGGAATCAAGCACGCCGGTCTCCTGTGCGGCCCCGCTCCAGCTCTATCTGTGCCGGAGCGAGTTCCCGCAAGGCGCGGCGGTAAACGTCCCGTTTAAAGTCCACCACCTTGTCCACCGGGTACCAGTAATTTACCCACTGCCAGCCGTCAAACTCCGCTTTGTCCCCGCAATCGAAGCAAATGTTGCTTTCATCGCTCACCAGCTTGAGCAAAAACCATTTTTGTTTTTGGCCGATGCACAGAGGTTTGCAATTTTTGCGCACGTATTTTTTGGGCAGGCGATAGCGTAGCCAGTGGCGGGTGGAGGCGAGCAGCTTTACATCTTCCTTGCGCAAGCCCACTTCCTCATACAGCTCTCGGTAGAGCGCCTGTTCTGGTGATTCGCCTTTATCAACGCCGCCTTGGGGAAATTGCCAGGCATTCTGGCCAATGCGCTTGGCCCACAGTAACTGGCCGCGGTCATTGGCAATAACGATGCCTACGTTGGGGCGAAAGCCCTCTTTATCAATCACTTATCTTCTCCATATGCAAGAAAGGCATTGTTCCATAACTGAGGTGCATGCGCTAATATCCTTTACACTTCGCAATACTCACAATCATGGAGGATAAGATGAAATCCAGACAAAAAAACTCTGCGATAGCTGTGCTTTTTTCGATGCTGTTGCCCTGCCTGTCCCTGGCGGAAGCTCCCGGTTTTGAATTGGAGCATACCCGCCTCGATCCAGAAATTTTTCGTGTTTACGCATACGGTGATAAAGACACCTCTATCCGCGATGCCATGGCAAATGCCCTCAATGAAGCGCGCCGACTTTGCCGTGAACAAGGCTATGGGCATTTCGCCTTGGTTGACACACAGACGCTGTATCGACAGCAGGGTATCTATCAACAACCCTCCTACACTCAGCGCGGTCAGTTCGAGGCCAGGGGGGTGCAGCTTGACGGTGGTGGCAGGCAAGAGATACGTACCGGTAATCTGGATATCGATTACCAGGGTGGCAGTCAGGCCAGGCAAGAGCGAGTGCGGTACGATAGTGGCGTGTCGGTGAATACACGGGGAGAGCTTCTTGAATATTCGAATCAATCACAGCCGTCTCAGCGAGCCTGGGCAGGTATCACCATTCAGCTGCTGAAAAACCCGACAGCTGATAGAACACTGAAAATATTCAGCGCTAAGGAGTGATGGCCGTGAAAGTTTTAACAGTATTGATTATTGCCAGCATTTTTCTGGCAGGTTGTGGTGCGTCAAATTACCGCGCCGCCAAAAACTACAGTGATCATGGCTATATAGAGTCGCAATTGCGTGAAAATATTTACCGGTTGCAATACCTGTCACCAAAGAGCGCCTCTGGCGCCCATGCTTCTGATCTGGTGCTGCTGCGCGCTGCCGAGCTGGCGTTGAGTCACAACTACCCCAGCTTTGTTGTTCTGGATCGAGCCGATGAAGTTCGAGATGCCACCAGCTATAAAGCCGGGCGACGGGAAACGGAAGTCACCTTCCGCAATTACGATTCCCAGACTGGTTCTGGCACTGGCGATGCGGTTACCCGCGTAACTGGCGGCGCTACTTTTCTTTCCGCTGAGCCTCGCTCTTTACTGCTGGTTCAGTTTGTCAAAGAGAAAAAGCCGCTGGCGGGTAAACTTGCCTATGACGCCCAGTTTGTCAGAGACAGCATTCGCGCAAAGTATCAATTGAAAGACAAATAACTTGCTATACCACACAAATTAAAAAGCCGCCCGAGGGCGGCTTTCAGACTGCTGACAAAGTCCTCGCCCTCGTGCGGGGACTTTTTATAATGGGGCATGTTAAAAGACCGCCCCCAAACCCAGTCCACTATGGAGTTCGTCAGCATTGACGAGCTAGTTCCCGCCGACCA
>NZ_JATAAF010000050.1 GCF_030341905.1 Porticoccus sp. W117
GAGACTGTGTGAAAACGCAGTTCGAGCTGCCAAAATACCCGCATCGTCAGATGCGGGTATTTTTGTATGCGACACATCCAAGGTGAGAGCAGAACGCAGACCAGCCTGTTGCCAGCGAGCGTAGAGGATTACGTAGGCCAGGAGCATCCAGTGCGGGTGATAGAGGCCTTCGTTGCCACGCTCGATATCCAGCAGCTTGGTTTTACCAAAGCGATCCCCAAGATCACCGGACGCAAACCTTACGATCCGGCCGATCTGCTGAAGCTGTATCTCTACGGTTATCAAAACCGCATCACCTCCAGCCGCAAACTGGAACGCGAGTGCCATCGCAATCTGGAGGTCATGTGGCTGCTGCGCCGCTTGGTTCCGGATTTCAAAACCATCGCTGATTTCCGTCGTGACAACGGTAGTGCTATCCATCAGGCAGGCCGTGACTTCGTACAGTTCTGTCGCCTTATCGGTGCGGTCAGTGGTGATCTGGTGGCGATTGATGGCAGCAAGTTCCAAGCGGCAGCCAGCAAGGATCAGGCCTTCACACGCGATCAACTGCGTAAAGAACAGGATCGCGTCTCTCGCCGTATCAGTCGCTACATGGAGGAGCTGGATCGCGCGGATGCGCAGGAGGATGAAGCCGAGGCAGAAGGTATCCCCGCGTATGACCCCAAGGCGATCGAAGAGGCTTTAGAGCAGCTCAGGAAGCGCTCCAAGCGCCTAGATCAGGCTAGCGAGGTGATGGCACAAGAGGATAAGCGGCAACACTGTCTCACCGAGCCAGACGCCAGGCTGATGCGCTCGGGTCGAGGAGGAGTCATACTGGGCTACAACCTGCAGAGCGCTGTCGATGTCGAGAGTGGCGTCATCGTCCATCACGCCCTGACTACGGAAGCGGCTGATAATCGCCAACTATTACCGATGGCCACGGCCGCTCAGGGTCTTCTGGAAAGAAAGGAATTGCAAGTAGTGGCGGATGCCGGCTACTCCAATGGGGAACAGTTGGCCAAGTGCGACGACAAAGGTATTGCCGCAGTGGTACCAGCCAATCGTGCCGTCAATAACCAGGGCGATGGTCAGTTCTACCCCAAGAGCGTATTCCAATACGACGCTGAGGCCGACCAGTTTATCTGTCCGGCGGGAAAAAACTTGCCCTACAAAACCCGGAATACCAAATGTAAAAAGCACCTGTACAGTCGAGATGGGTGCAGCCAGTGCCCACTGCAGTCAAAGTGCACCCAGGTGGATCGCCGTTGGGTCAGCCGCCACTTCCATGAGGACGCTTTCGAGCGCGCTGAAAACCGTTTAGCCGCCCAGCCTGACTTGATGACTGTGCGAATGGCAGCTGTTGAGCGGCCGTTTGCCATTCTGAAACGGCACATGGGGTTAAAACGGATGCAGTGTCGGGGGTTGCACAGCGCAAAATCAGAGATTTCCCTTGGGGTGCTAAGTTACAACCTGGCTCGCATGACCAATCGGTATGGGGTTAATGCACTACTCCGGGAGTTGAAGTGAGAAACAACTGCCTTTAAACGACAAAGCCTCCACTCAAAAAGTGAAGGCTTTGAAGTCGGCCGTTCGAAAACTGGTTTTTACACAGTCTC
>NZ_JATAAF010000051.1 GCF_030341905.1 Porticoccus sp. W117
TGTACGAGTTCAGGACATAGGTAACACATCAGTACCAGTACATGGGTAACAGTTTTGTACCCTGTGAGCATCCACAAAGAGGAGATGCTCATGCCCTGGAAAGAGGTGAGACCTATGGATCAAAAAGTGTTATTCATTAGCGATTGGCTGCGCGGAGCTCTGTCTTTCACTGAGTTATGCCAGCGCTATGGCATCAGCCGAAAGACCGGCTACAAGTGGACAAAGCGCTACCAGTCTTTGGGAATCGACGGCCTTGGCGAACAAGCCCGTCGGCCACATGATAGCCCTTTAAAAATCCCCTATCGGATACGCAAAGCTATTGTGACGTTGCGAACCAAGCAACGCATAACCCCTGGGGCTAAAAAGATTCAGGTCTTACTCGCCCAGCAATTCAGTGATGACCTGATTCCATCGCAAACCACCATCTACCGGATTTTGCACAGTGAAGGGTTGGTAAAGAAGCGCAAACACCGACAGCGAGTTGCGCCTTTCCCACAACCTTTTGCGCCCGTTGATCAAAGTAATCAGTTGTGGAGTGTCGATTTTAAAGGGCAGTTCAAAGTGGGTTCGGGGCAGTGGTGTTATCCGCTCACCGTAATGGATCATCACTGTCGCTATTTGTTGTGTTGTTACGGCCAATCCAATGTTGCTCTGGATGACACCAAAGAAGCCTTCGTTCGGGTGTTTAAGGAATATGGACTGCCACAGAGGATTCGCAGTGACAATGGCGTGCCTTTCGCCAGCCGGGCTGTGGGTGGCTTGTCACGTTTATCTGCCTGGTGGGTACGATTGGGTATCTGTCCAGAGCGCATTGAGCCAGGCAAACCACAGCAAAACGGTCGTCACGAACGTATGCACCGTACGCTTAAGCAAGCGGTTGCCCAGCCGCCCGCACATTCCATGAGAAGCCAGCAATCCCGCTTCAATCAGTTTCAAAAAGAGTATAACGAGCAGCGCCCTCATGAAGCCCTGTCACAGAACACGCCAGATTCGCTGTATAGGGCGTCAAACAGAGCGTTTCCAAGCAAACTGCCGGAATTGACGTATCCTGATCATTTTGAGGTGAAAAAGGTACGCCAAAGTGGCGTGTTGTACTGGAACAATGGCCAATTGTATGTCTCCCATATTTTGCAGGGAGATTGGGTGGGCATGGAGGAGGTTGATGATGGCGTGTGGGATTTATACTACGGGCCAGTTCGCCTGGGTGGATTTGATGTCCGGCAATGTAAAGTAGGCGCCGTCCCATATTGGACGCTAAAAATGTAACCTATGTACTGGTACTGTTTTGTAACCTATGTCTGTGTACCGTACACCCCCAGTCGCCCTTGCCCCTTCGGGGTACCCTCCCTCCTCCGGTGCCATGGCCGGGTCGCGCAGAGGGTACGTCCGTATACCCGCTGCGCTTAAGCCGACGTCCTGTCGGCTTATCCCTATGTCACCTCCGTCACTCGGCAAGGCCGAAGGGG
>NZ_JATAAF010000052.1 GCF_030341905.1 Porticoccus sp. W117
AGGTGTAACTACCATCAAGGTTAAATACAAGATTGCCGTTACCAGCACCAACACCGGACGCTAAACTGTATCCTGTGATTACACCATCCACATCCGTAGCTACTGGTACATTGTCATTTAAAACTGTATTCTCTGAAGTCGTAGATGTATCGTCTGAAACGATGGGAACTGCATTACTTCCTGTAATAGTGACGCTTTGAGTCGCACTTGTACCATCATCACTAGTAAAAACAATAGTGTCGATTAGTGTTTCACCCTCTAAAAGGGCTTCCACATTTTGATTATTATTATCCAGCGTGTACGTCCAGTTACCTGATCCGTCTACAGTCACGGTGCCGTAAGTGGCGGTGCTGCTCGCCAAGGTACCTTCGCCGTTATCGACATCCGCTACAGCCACAGTGCCGCTGGCAGTATTGTTGCCCGCGTCATCTTCTGTCACCGCTGTATCCGACGCGGTCACGGAGATTGTCGCCGCGTCATTAGTACCGGTGATAGTGATTTCCTGGGTCTGGGTCGTGCCGTCATCACTGGTAAATGTAATGGTATCGGTCAGGGTTTCACCCGCCGCCAGAGCCTGAACTGTAGCGTTGCCGTTATCCAACGCGTACGTCCAGTTACCTGATCCGTCCACGGTCACAGTGCCGTAAGTGGCGGTGCTGCTCGCTAAGGTACCTTCGCCATTATCGACGTCCGCCACAGCCACAGTACCGCTGGCGGTGTTGTCACCTGCATCGTCTTCGGTCACCGCCGCGTCCGACGCGTTCACGGTGATGGTGGCCACATCGTTTACCGCGGTAACAGCAACAGAAACCGTACCGGTGTCTGTTCCCCCTTGTCCATCAGCAACAATATAAGTAATTGTGTCAACACCATTAAAATCTGCGTCAGGGACGTAGTTTAAGGTTCCATCAGGATTTACTGTTACTGTGCCATTCAGCGCTGTTGGAATTCCTTGAATACTAAGCATGTCGTCATCAGCATCGCTGTCATTGCTCAGCACGTTGATGTTATTCAACGCTGTATCTTCTTCTGTAAGAGCGTTGTCAGCCTCTGCTTCCGGCGCACTATTAACTAAAACCAAGCTCAGATTGGCATCACTGCCCGTATTGTTGTCACTGTCCGTATAGCTATCACCAGAAACTACAATGGTAGCGCTGGTATTGCCGTTCGCCGTATCCGGGGTAAAGGTCGCGGTGTAGGTAACGCCGCCATCGCTGGTGCTGATCGCACCTAAGGTGCCGCCACTGACGCTGATGTCGCCATCCACAAAGCCACTGACGGCTTCGGTGAAGGTAAAGGTGATGGTGGCGGTCTCACCGGCGGTGAGGTCCGCATCACTGGTGGTGATGGTCAGTTCCGGGGCGTCGCCGGACAGTTCGATGTCGAGGCTGTCGCCGGTGCCCAGGTTGCCGTCC
>NZ_JATAAF010000053.1 GCF_030341905.1 Porticoccus sp. W117
TTCAGGTTAAAAACGCCCGATGGACTTCATCGGGCGTTTTGTATTTTAGAGCCATATGCGGCCGCCGTTTATTGTATAACTCAACAGATTCTTCCACCATGACGGTAGCCTGCTCAATATTTTCAGGTTTCATCACCAGATACTCCGTCTTCAGTATCCCATTCACCCTTTCGGCCAGTGCGTTTTGATAGCAGTCATACCCGTCCGTCATGGAGCAGTGCACCCCATGTCTTTCGTGTTCGGCCTGATAGAGCTTAGAGCAGTACTGGATTCCTCGATCTGAGTGGTGGATAAGCTCATTCTCTTGATTGCGCTCACGCAGCGCCTTTTTATACGCCATCAACACTGAGCCCGCCTTGAGGTCGCCATGTACATGGTAACCGACGATTTTCCGTGAGAATGCATCTGTAATCAGGCTCAGATAAGCCTCTCCTTGCTTAACCGGTAGATACGTTATATCCGCTACCCAAATGTGTTCTGGACGCACAGCTTGTACCTGTTCAGGCCCTGCCTTCAGTAAGTTAGGATGACACCAGAAACGGTGATGACTTTGCGTCGTCTTATGGTAGGCGCGCTGCCTGTGAACCAACAATCGATGCTGCCTCAACAAATCAAAGAATTGATCACGGCCTATATCCAGGTCGGTTTGCGTCTTGAGTTGATGCAGGAGCTTGCGCACTCCCATGCGCGGGTGCTGGAGACGTTCGTGACGAACAAAAGCCAAGATAGCCTCATGAGAGGTCTCCTGCTGCTGAGACCGTTGGCGCTGTTGGTAGTATGCTTGTCGGCTGATACCCAGTATTTGGCACGCCTTCGTGACACTCAGCCCTTGGATCTGCTTTTCCTCGATGACTTGCCACGAGGCTTTTTTGTCACGCGAACTCCGTAGTCTTTCTTGAGTACATCAACAACTGCCTCAAAGAAGTCCGCTTTTTGCTGGGTTTCGGCGAGCTGCTGCTCAAGCTCTTTGATTCGTTGCTCTGGAGTGGGTGGCCCTGGTTTCTCTGACATCGCTATATCTCGACGGCAAAAGTAAGGAGTTCCTTGGGACCAATTTAGTCTACCGTGTTTGCGAAGCCAAACCAAAACAGTCGATCGGCCCTGAATGCCATAACGGGTCTGGGCTTGTTTGTAGGTCAATTCACCTCGTTCAACCTGGTCAACAACGGACAATTTAAAGGCTAACGAATAATCACGCTGAGTGCGCTTAGCTGTTGATTTCATATCACTTTCCAATTTGGTGATTGAAAAGTGTCAACGTTATTCAGGACGGGACA
>NZ_JATAAF010000054.1 GCF_030341905.1 Porticoccus sp. W117
AACTTGTATGATTGAAATTCCATTATTTCGTTATTGATTCTCAAGCGATAAGGTGAGGCCCAAGCCTGCGCACCAGGCTTTCAGCGTGGCAGCTCGATGCCGACTTGGTGCAGACAATGTCTAGCCCGTTAACAAGCTAGAGCGCCATGCTGATTCTACTTTTATCTCGAACAGTCGAATGGGCCTCGAGCCCGAATGTAGCAAGGGTGAGATATGAAAACAACAGCCTCAGCAAGCAGTAGAAATAGCAATCGTCATGTTGGAATCGACATTGGCAAAGACACGCTGGATATTTATATCCTTGAATTGGAGAAACACTGGCAGGAAGAGAATTCTACAGAGGGCATTAAACGCCTGCTCCTCACTCTCAGCCGTTACCGCCTGACTCGTGTGCTGGTAGAAGCAACAGGCGGCTATGAGCGGCCGCTGGTTGAAGCCTGTGCCGAAAAAGGCTTTCCAGTCATCATTGCCCAGCCCATCCAGGTTCGTCAGTTTGCGCGCGCTCAAGGACAGATGGCCAAAACGGACAAAATTGATGCGCGTTTGATCGCTCAGTTTGGAGCAGTGATGCAGCCTGACGTACGCCCTATTGGGAGTAAGAAAATACGTTACATCAGGGACTTATTAACCAGAAAGCGCCAACTTACAGAAGCACGCACACAAGAGTTGAATCGCAAGCAAAGAACTCCAACAGCACTCAAGGCATCTCACCAGCGTGCGCTCAAATTTTTGGATAAAGAATTAGCTTGGGTTGAAGGCAGGCTGGATAGAACCGTAGCCGAAGTCACTGAATGGCAACACCGTTGCCAAATACTGACGTCAGCCCCTGGCATTGGCAATGGCGTTGCTTATACGTTGTTGGGCGAGCTTCCAGAGCTGGGGCAACTCAGTCACCGTCAGATCAGCGCGCTGTGTGGCCTGGCACCTTTTAACCGAGACAGTGGCAAGATGCGAGGTAAGCGGCGGATCAAAGGCGGTCGTGCACAAATTCGAACCGTACTTTATATGGCCATGTTATCCGCCATTCAGCACAACAAAGTCATGAGAAGTTTTTACCAGCACCTGGTTGCTCAAGGCAAACACAAGAAGGTGGCTATCACCGCCTGCATGCGAAAAATGATGACAATCTTGAATGCGATGGTGCGTGACAATCAGGTGTGGAAATACAGCTAACTGATTAACAAATTAAGTGTGTGCAGGGGTTGATTTTTAATCACAGTCGCTTGTTA
>NZ_JATAAF010000055.1 GCF_030341905.1 Porticoccus sp. W117
TGACCTTTCCCCAGCTTTAGTACCACAGCTTCGATGAGACTTGCCCAATCTATGCCGCCTGATTTGCAAAAGCAACGGGCGGCAGATAATTCAATGAACTATGTGGCCGAACGTGATTGTAGTGTTGTCGCCACTGTTCTATCTCCACTTTGGCTTCGTCCAGCGTTCGGAACCAGTGGCGGTTCAAACACTCGTTTCTAAACTTCCCATTTAGGCTTTCTACAAACGCATTTTGTGTTGGTTTGCCTGGCTGGATAAAACCCAGCTTAACGCTGGATTCTTTACTCCAGAAAAACATGGCTTTACTGGTAAACTCAGTGCCGTTGTCGCAAACAATAGTTGATGGTTTCCCGCGAGATTCACAAAGCTGGCTGAGAAAGCGAGATACCTGTTGGCCGCTGATTGATACTGACACCAACTGGCCAACCATTTCTCGTGAGTAGTCATCCACTTCCACTACATTCAACACACGGAAGCGACGACCGCTGCTCAGTTGGTCAGAAACAAAGTCCATTGACCAGCGCTGATCCACTGCCATTGGAACCTCCATGGGTTGCCGTGGGCGCTGTAGTTTCTTCCGTTTCTTTGTCCGTACCTGAAGGCCTTCTTCGGTGTATATCCGGTAAGTGCGCTTCTTGTTGATAACCAGCCCTTCGGCCTTCAACAGCCCGTGCAGCAACAAATAGCCGTAGGCCGACTGTTCAACAGCCAGTTCTTTCAGGCGGACCCGCAGTGTCTCGTCACCCCTGGGCTTGAGCTGATAGCGGTATCCTGTGCGACTAACGCCCGCCAATTTGCACGCAGCTCGCTCACTGAGCCGATGGTGCTGAATCAAGTGACTAGCTGCTTCTTTGCGTTTGGCGGGCTTTACCACTTTTTTGACAGCACATCCTTCATGGCCTCCACCTCAAGAAGCTTCTCAGCCAGGAGCTTCTTGAGCTTGGTGTTCTCTGTTTCCAATTCCTTGAGACGTTTAGCTTCGTTGACTTCCAGACCAGCGTATTTACTGCGCCAATTGTAAAAGGTGCCAGTCGATATACCGAGATTACGGCAGATATCTTCTGTTTTAGCACCAGCTTCATGCTCTTTGATGGCGCGGATGATTTGTTCTTCGGTAAAACGTTTCTTCATTGTGAGTTCTCCATCCCGGTAGGTTAACTGGAAATCTCACCGGGGTCATGGTGCTAATTGCGGGGGAAAGGTCA
>NZ_JATAAF010000056.1 GCF_030341905.1 Porticoccus sp. W117
ACGGGCCAGTTCGCCTGGGTGGATTTGATGTCCGGCAATGTAAAGTAGGCGCCGTCCCATATTGGACGCTAAAAATGTAACCTATGTACTGGTACTGTTTTGTAACCTATGTCTGTGTACCGTACACCCCCAGTCGCCCTTGCCCCTTCGGGGTACCCTCCCTCCTCCGGTGCCATGGCCGGGTCGCGCAGAGGGTACGTCCGTATACCCGCTGCGCTTAAGCCGACGTCCTGTCGGCTTATCCCTATGTCACCTCCGTCACTCGGCAAGGCCGAAGGGGATATTGTCACTCCGTAGTTCGAATCGTGCGCAAATTCCCCCTTGGAGTTGCCGAGTGGAGCGCAATTGGTAGGGAAACGCGCACACGGATGTGCGTGTTAGGTCGATCGAGCAAGGATGCGAGTAAGACCGGCCCGTGGCAATTGTGTGGAGCGAGGGGAGCCCGAAGGGCCAACGGAACGGGGGCGTGTTTCTTTTGGTTACTTATTCTTTGCACGAGCAAAGAAAAGTAACTCGCCAGCAGGCGAAACCTGAAAGCAAATATCGCACAAAGAATTACGACGAAGTTAAAGCCACTAGATTGCCACGTCGCCTTAGGCTCCTCGCAATGACGAGCAATAAACTTGGTACGCGCCCAATCGAATGACGGACACAAAAAAGGGCAGCTTTTGCTGCCCTCAGATCGCTGACAAACCCTGGCATTTTTGCTGGGGTTTGTTGTTTCTGGGCATTGCTAACCCAAAAGCCGGAGAGTCTCTCGAATCTAGGTTGAGCCTCGCAAACACCGCACTGAGGTATTTACAGAGGCTAAGCAAGGGGTTTGGAGTGTAGAGAGGGCTCAATAGAGGCTCAGGCCGCCATCTGAGCAATTTTCTTGATGTTTTGGGCAGTTGCAGCCATCAGACACTGACCAGCCACTCTATTAAGCCTGGTGTAGCGAGCATATCGATAACCGTGTAGTTGTTTAGCATCAGCGAAGCTGCGTTCAACTGTCTCCTGCCGGCGCCTGTAAATCTCTT
>NZ_JATAAF010000006.1 GCF_030341905.1 Porticoccus sp. W117
AACTTCTCGGATCAACTGACGCTCACTGCGTACACCAAACACATACCCAATGAATAGCAATTTAAACAGCAACGTAGGATCCAAGGCCGGACGACCATTGTCGGCGCAGTACAGGTCTTTAACCAGATCGTGAATAAAGCTGAAGTCGATGACCTTATCGATCTTACGCAGCAGGTGGTCGGCAGGAACTAGCTCGTCAATGCTGACGAACTCCATAGTGGACTGGGTTTGGGGGCGGTCTTTTAACATGCCCCATTATAAAAAGTCCCCGCACGAGGGCGAGGACTTTGTCAGCAGTCTGAAACCGGAGCCAAGGCCCCGGTTTTTTTATTTGCGTAAAACACTTACTGGTTTAATGCTTCGTCGATAATCTTGGGAGTGATAAAGATCAGAATTTCCCGTTTTTCGTACGTATCAGTCTCATTGCGGAACAGGCGACCTACGTAAGGAATATCACCCAGCAGCGGAACCTTGCGGGTATCCTTGCGTTCTTCCAGCTGGAAGATACCGCCCAGTACAATAGTCTGACCATCACCCACAAGAGCCGTTGTTTCAATACTGGTGACATCAATAATGGGTACCGTACTGTTGGCCAGCCCGATGGCCTGCCCACTCACCGCATCCTGAGTAATCAGCAAGTCCATATTGATGCGGTTGTCCGGGGTAATTTGTGGGGTTACTTGCAGTTGCAACAAGGCTTCTTTGAATTGAAGACTAGCAGCACCACTTGAAGTGGCCTCCAGGAAAGGCACTTCCTGACCAGTGCGGATCATGGCTTCCTGCTTGTCACCAGTGGTTATACTGGGCTGAGCCACTACTTCACCATGACCAGCGGATTCCAGAGCGCTGAGTTCAAGATCCAGGAACAGATTGTCGGACAAGAACGCCAAAGCCAAGCTGCCTGTTGGCTCGTTGACTCCCAGGTCAGCAGCAATGATATTGGTCAAATTCAGGGTTTCACTGGTAGCCGGGTTGCCATCAAAGTTTTCAATAACACCGCCGTTATCGCTGTCAAAAGCAGCGTTGGCACCAGCACCGAAGATGTTATTGCCGTTAAAGGTACCACCGCCGGCAACACCCCACTCCACACCAAGCTCCTCGCGGAAATCGGTATTGGCGGTAACAATACGCGCTTCAATTCTTACCTGGCGAATGGGGATGTCCAACTCTCTAACCAAACGGCGGAAGTCAGCAATATTCTCTTCGGTGTCGGTAATAATGATGGTGTTGGTGCGGGAGTCCACTTTCAGCTCACCGCGATCCAGGGAACCTTCTGCACCTTCAGCTCGTTCGCCACGGTACAACTCAAACAGTTCTTCTGCATTGGCGTAGCTGATACGCACATACTCGGTACGCAGCGGTGCCAGCTCTTGAAGCTGTTTGTTCACTTCGACCTGCAGACGCTCCTGCTCGGCAATATCTTCCGCCAGGCCCACGTGAATTACGTTACCTTCTTGACGCTTGTCCAAGCCCTTGGTTTTCAGAATCACATCCAGAGCGTGATCCCAAGGAACGTCATTGAGATTAAGGGTAATACTACCGTCAACCGCATCGGAAACCACAATATTGATACCCACCTGATCAGCGATCACAGACAGTACCGCACGCACTGACACATCCTGGAAGTTCAGGGTCATTTTCTCGCCACTGTAGGCGAATTTGTTGCGCTGCTCTTCCAGCTCGCGGGGGGTCAGCGGTTTTACTTCAATCACATACTGGGTATCCACCTGGTAGGCGGAGTATTCGAACTCCCCCAGTGCGTCGATGGCTACATGAGTGGTAGAGCCACGACGTATACTGTCGATTGCTTTCACTGGGGTGGCGAAATCCACTACATCCAGGCGACGATCCAGGTTGCCCGGCAGCGCCGTCTGGTAGAAATTCACCTGAATTTCACTGCCTACCTGATTGATATCGATATTTACGTTGGCGTCGGACAAATCAATAATGACGCGGCCTTCACCGCCTTCACCACGCTCAAAGTCCACATTGGAAACAGACACTGAACCACTGACATCACCGTTATAGCCGGCTGTATGCACTTTCGCTGCCTGAGCCACATCCGCCACCTGGCTGGCAGAAGCACCAACTTCCAGAGTCAGTACATTGCCATCCACACGGGACTGATAAGGCACCATCTGTTGCAGGCTCAGCACCACACGAGTGCGCTCGCCAGCAGTGAGTGCCGTAAAGTTGCGGGCATTTTCGAAAGACAGCGAGTAACGCTTCTCTTCCAGCTTGCTCTGGACGCCAGGGAAATCCATCACCAGTCGTGCAGGGTCCGCCATGGCCAAATCGCTGGACTGCGGCGGTGTGTCTGAGAACGTCATCACCACCTGGAAGCGATCACCTGGCAAGGAGGCGAAGTCCACCTTGTCCAGAGTCACCGGCTCGGCAGCCGCCACAAGTGACGTTGCCCAACAGGCCAGAGCAGCAAATAGAGTGCTAATTGTTTTGTTTATATGCCTATTCATACTATTCCCCAACCTGATTATTCCTTGACCTCTAACGACAGGGTGCGCGGTTTTTCCAGCCAGCCACCTTTGCCATCAGAGACGATTTCAATCACTTGCAGTTTGTCTCTGCCAACAGATGTAATACGCCCATGGTTTTTGCCAATGTAGTTGTCCACTGTCACCCGGTGCAGCGTACCTGTACCATCGTCCAGCAACGCCCACATCTGGCCTTTTTGGGTCATGGAACCCATCATGCTCAGCGCCGAGAAGCTGAAATCCTCCAGATACTCACGCACGCGGTTTTCATCCGGTTTTACCGCAGGCGCTCCCTTGGCACGGCGCACCATGCCCGCAATAACCACCTCTGGCTCCTCAAACGGGCTGCGCAGCAAAAAGGCATCGTACTTGGCAGTCTTGTAGGGTTGAGCAGTGGGCAGCGGTGGGATTTCGCCACCAGTTTGCTGCTTTTGCTCAGCCATATACTGTTTCAAATCCTGGTGATTGCCGTCGCCACCGCAGGCGGTTAACAGCAATGCCGTCAAGGGAAGGGAAAGTCGTCGAATAAAAGGGTTCATTATTCTTCTCCCTCCTCGGCTTTGTAACGATAGGTTTTCGCTTTGATCTCCATACGCAGCAGGCTGCTACTGTCACCGGCACGGGCAATTTTGAAGTCGTGCAGAGTGACGATGCGGGAGAGCGCGGAGATGGTACTGACGAAAGAGCCAAAATCGTGGTAACCACCTTCAACAATCACATCCATGGGTTGCTCGATAAACAGCTCGGCGTCCCTTTCCGGATTCATCTCAACCTTGGCAACCACGCCACTGCTGCCACGGCCAGCGTCGTATATTTCATCCACCAGATCGGGGATATCCGTGTCTTTGGGCAATTGGCTCTTGAGGTTTTTAAATGACTCTTCCAAATCTGCCATCTGAGCTTTCAGCGCATCCAAATTGGCGGCATCAAAGGCCTTCTTTTTGTAGTCCTGCTTTAACTGGCGCTCTTTGCGGGTTTCCGATGCCAGCTGGCTGTTCATGTCACCAATGTAGAGGTAGTAAGTGCCCCCTAGTACCAGAGCAACCACAAACAGCAGGGCGATGGCTTTGTAGGCCGCCGGCCAGATGCCGATATTTTCCAGGGTTAACTCCGAGGTATCGAAGTTTTTCATCTCCTGTAAGGAGTCAGACAGTGCCATTAGCCTTCTCCTCCGTTGTTATTGTTTCCTGAACCGCTGCCATCTTCTGCTAAGGAAGCGGGCTTGACCACCTGGGCCTTAAACTCGAATTCAGTGCCATCTTCACCCAAGGTTTCATCTTTACCCATGGTGAGGGAGCCCGCCTTGTCGAACTTCTCCGACTCATCCAGGCGACGCATAAATGCTGATACCCGGGCGTTGGACTCGGCAAAACCTTTCAGGGAAACCGTGGTTTCGTTAGTCAGCTCCATCTCCGACAAAAAAGCACCATCGGGCACGGCACGGGCAAACTGGTCGAACACTTTCACCACTTCCGCGCGGTTGCTCTGCAGCCCCTGGATCACATCCATGCGGGCCAGCCACAATTTTTTCTTTTCTTCCAAGGTATTGATCTCTCGAAGATCATTTTCCAGAAGCTTGATGTTGTCTTGCAGCATCTTGTTGCGGCTTTGCTGATTTTCAATTTGCCCTTTAACGACCGAATGCCAGGCAAATCCGGCAACCAGGGCAGCAATCAGCACCAGCATCAAAATGCTGAGAAACTCTTTTTGCTTCTCCTGGCGCTGCTCTTCCCGCCAAGGGAGTAAGTTAATCAATGCCATTACTCAAAACTCCTCAGCGCAAGTCCTGCCGCTACCAACATGGCCGGGGCATCATTCGCCAGAGCCACTGCATTGACGTTTTTGGACACCGACATACCGGCAAAGGGGTTGGCGACCATGGTGGGCAGCCCCAGCTTTTCTTCCACTTCATCCCGCAGCCCTTCCATAGCAGCGACACCACCGGCAAGCACCAGTTGGTCGACGTAGTTGTATTGGCTGGATGAAAAGAAGAATTGCAAAGAGCGGGAGATTTGTTGAATCAGGGCTTCCTTAAAGGGGTCGAGGATTTCAGACTGGTAATCCTCAGGCAAGCCACCCTGTTTCTTGGCCTGGCCAGCTTCTTCCACTGAAAGGCCGTAGCGGCGCTGGATTTCCTCGGTCACCTGTTTGCCGCCAAACAGCTGCTCCCGGGTGTAAACCGTCTTACCGTCCACCAGCACACTGAGGGTCAACATAGTGGCGCCGATATCGGCAATGGCCACCACCTGGCTCTGCATGTCCTGATCGCCCTGAGACAGCAAGCTGAAAGCGCGCTCTACCGCATAGACTTCAACATCCACCACCCTCGGAGTCAGCCCGGCTTCCGCCAGTGCCTCGGAGCGCTGGTCGATATTCTCTTTGCGGCAGGCTGCCAGCAGAACATCTACCTGATCAGGGTTGCTCTCCGAAGGGCCAAGCACTTCAAAGTCGATGGCCACTTCATCCAGCTGGTAGGGAATGTATTGATCCGCTTCCAGGGCGATATGAGCTTCCATCCCCTGGTCGCTGAGCCCGGAGGGCGCCTCAATCACTTTGGTAATGACGGAAGAACCAGACACCGACACCGCCACATCCTTGAGCTTGCAGTGGGACTGGTTGAGCAGCTTGCGAATGTTATCCGCCAGGGCGCTGACGTCATTGATGTTTTTTTCCACCACCGTATTGGGTGGCAGGGGCCGCACCAGGTAACTTTCTACGCGGAGCCGGTCGCGGCTGCCACTGAGTTCCAACAGCTTGACCGCTGAGGAGGTAATATCCAACCCCAACAAGCTTTTTGGCCGTTTATCCAAGAACTGTAGTAATCCCATTTTTATTTTCTTATCCGTGGGTTAGGTGACATTGCGATAAACAACTTTAGTTACTTGCCGCAACATTGCAAGTACTTTTGTTTATCACTGATGCTGCCTCTATAATGAGCGCCCTTTACGCCCAATCACATCAGAAACAGATGAAGTTGCCCTCAAAACCGCTAATCGGCTCCTTGATACGCCTTACTGTCGCCGGAATCGGCGGCATACTGCTTATAGCGGCCAGCCTTTACCTATACCTTAGCCCCAAATTGCCCACCGTTGAAACCCTGAAAACGGTAAAACTGCAAACACCTTTGCGAATTTATTCACAAGATTCGCAACTGATCGGCGAATTTGGCCAGCAGCGGCGCAACCCTATTGCCTACGAGGACATTCCGAAAAATATGGTTCACGCCATATTGGCGGCGGAAGACAGCCGCTTTTTCGAACACAAAGGCATCGACCCCAGGGGCCTGGGGCGGGCTGTTCTGCAGATGGTGAAAAGTGGCTCGCGCCAAGGCGGCGGCAGCACCCTGACCATGCAGGTAGCGCGCAACTTCTTCCTCAGCAAGAAGAAAGAGTTCACCCGCAAGTTCAATGAGATTCTGCTGTCGTTCCGCATTGAGGACGAATTAACTAAAGAAGAAATCTTTTCCCTGTACGCCAACAAGATGTTTCTGGGCAAGCGTGCCTACGGAGTAGAGGCTGCGGCCAACGTCTATTACGGCAAAGCCATTGACGAGCTGAGTCTGGCGCAGACCGCCATGATCGCGGTGTTGTTCCAGCTGCCCTCCACCCAAAACCCCATCAACGATCCCGAATCCTCGTTGCAGCGACGCAACTGGATACTGTCACGCATGTTGTCACCTCTGGGCTATATCACCCAGGAGGAGTACGACCTGGCGGTCGCAGAGCCAATCACCGCCCGCTACCACGGCCCACAGACTGAACTCAATGCGCCCTATGTGTCTGAAATGGTGCGCCTGGAAGCCAAGCAAATTATCGCCACACTCAATCGCAGTGACGCCCACCAGGACAATCCCATCGACATGATGAACGATGGTTTGCGGGTTTACACCACCATCGACAGCACCCTGCAGAAAAGCGCTCGCCGCGCGCTGCGCAATGGCCTGACCACTTACGACTGGCGCCACGGCTACCGAGGCCCGGAACGCCAATTCGACGACCCGAGCCAATGGCCCGAAATCCTTAAAGACACCCCTGTGGTAGGCGACCTGATGCCGGCCATTGTCAGTGCTGTGGACGAACAGCAAGTCACCCTGCTGAGCAAATCCGGCGAAGAAGTCACTCTCACCTGGGAAGATGACCTCAAAAAGGTGCGCGGCTTTATTACCACCAACCGCTACCGCAACCTGAAAAACACTGTGGATGAATTTGCCGTGGGCGATCTGGTGCGCCTCAAGCAAACAAGCAATGGCAGCTGGGCTCTGTCGCAGATCCCCAATGCCCAGTCAGCACTGGTGGCACTGTCACCCCAGGATGGCGCCATTAAATCCCTGGTGGGCGGTTTTGATTTCGACCAAAGCCAGTACAACCGGGTCACCCAGGCAAAACGCCAGCCAGGCTCCAACTTCAAACCCTTTATATACACCGCTGCCCTCAACAGTGGTATGACCGCTGCTTCCACCGTCAGTGGCGCCAGTATTTCTATGGAAGACAACCTGCTGGAAGGCTACTGGCAACCAGAGAACGACGGTGGCGAAGTGTACGGCGAAACCCGCCTGCGCAAAGGTTTGTACAAATCTCTCAATACTGTCTCTATTCGCCTGCTGCGCACCATTGGCCTCAACGCCGCCATCGATGGTGCTTCGCGCTTTGGTTTTGACCCCAACACCCTGCCCGACAACTACACCCTGGCACTGGGCAGCCACGCCCTACCCCCCATGGAAATCGCCACCGGTTACGCAGTATTTGCCAACGGCGGCTACCTGGTAGAACCCTATCTGATCGACCGCATAGAAGACGTGTACGGCAATATCCTGTTCCAGTCCAACCCAACACAGGTTCCCGACGAAACCGCGAGCAATGACGCCTCAGAAGAGAAACAAGAAACGCTGGAGCAGCAACAGCTGGAGCAAATTGAGCAGGAGTTGGAACAACTGGATCTGGGCCAGTGGGCCAATAACAATGCCAATAGCAATGAAAGTACGGAGCAGACAGCACCTGAAGACGCCAGCGAACAGGCAGCAGCCAGTGAGGACGCCGTACAACCACAAGCCCCAAAACAGAAACCCCGTATAGCGGAACGGGTGGTTGAGCCCAGAGTGGCTTACATTATGGATTCCATCCTGAAAGACGTAATCCGCAAAGGCACCGGCGTCAAAGCCAAACAACTAAAACGCAATGACATTGCTGGCAAAACCGGTACCACCAACGACGCCAAAGACGCCTGGTTTTCCGGTTACAGCCCTGAGATTGTCGCCACCGCCTGGGTGGGCTTCGACAACAATATCTCGCTGGGCAGAAACGAATACGGTGGATCGGCAGCCCTGCCTATCTGGATCGACTTTATGCGCACCGCGCTCAGAGGTGTAGAGGATCAACCCCGCACTCAGCCAGACGGCCTGGTGCAGGTTCGCGTCGACCCGAAAACCGGCAACCGGGTCAGCGCTCGATTCCCCGGCGCCATTTTCGAGATTTTCCGCCGCGAACACCTGCCAGTGGAGCCGGAAAATGGCGGCTCCAGCAAATCCATAGAGCGGGAATTGCTTAACGAAGAATTGCTGTAGCCCACTGTCATCCTGAGGAGACGAAGCCGACGTGAGGATCTCACAGTTCGATTAACACCGAGATCCTTCGCTACGCTCAGGATGACAATTTGTCAGAATATCCATCCAGGGCACCTGGGTATCCCCAAGCGCCACAAAAAATGGATTGAGCAGCGACTCTTTGTGGTTATAACCCAGCACACAGCCATCTACTGACACCACCTCCCCCCCCGCCGCTGCCAGCACCGCCTGGGCGGCGGCGGTATCCCACTCACAAGTGGGAGCAAAGCGGGGGTAGATATCCGCCTTCCCCTCGGCAATCATGCAGAACTTCAGCGAGCTGCCCACCTGCATCAATTCAACACCGCCAAAATGGCTTTCCAGATTGGCCAGGGCTTTATCACCTTCTGAAGAACCGTGACGGCGGCTCGCCACAACGATTGGATGAGCCCCCTCAGGCAGCTGACGACAACGAATAGGTTCGCCATTTTTATAGGCGCCAAGGCCAGACACGGCGCTATACACAACCCCGGTTACCGGCACCACAACCACTCCCAACACAGGCTGCCCATCAGCGATCAGGGCCACATTAACCGTAAATTCCCCATTGCCGCTAATAAACTCCTTGGTGCCATCCAGGGGGTCAACCAGCCAATAGCGCTGCCAGGTTTGCCGCTCGGCAAAATCCGGCAGCTGAGACTCCTCAGACAACACCAGAATATTGAGAATTTCCGGCAAACCCGCCACCAATACCTTGTGGGCAGCCAGGTCTGCTGCCGTCACCGGCGAGTCATCCTGCTTGGCAGTTACCTGCCAACCATCTTTTTGCCGATAAATAGCCAATGCCGCCTGCGCTGCCTCATCGCACAGGGCTTCCACTTTCTTCAATACTTCAATATTCATTGATGCCTTTTACCTAAAGTTGCAGCGGTGCATACTGTGCAACATTATCATCACCGCGAAAAAACCACATTGAAAGCCCAAGTATTGAACAACCGTCCATTGAACAACAAGGTGGATTGGAACGCCATCGACACCGTGCTGCTGGATATGGACGGCACCCTGCTGGACCTGCATTTCGACAACCACTTCTGGCTCGAGTACCTGCCCCAACGCTATGCTCAGCACCACAACATCTGCCCGGATCAGGCCACCCGGGACCTGCACGATCGCTTTGACGCCAAGCGCGGCACTCTGGAATGGTACTGCCTGGAACACTGGTCAAAGGAACTGGCTGTGGACATCCGCCAGGTGAAAGAGGAAGTCAATCACCTGATAAGCGAGCGTCCTTTTACCCAGGCTTTTCTGTCTTTTCTTGGCGACCAGAACAAAGAACGCATTCTAATCACCAACGCCCATCCGCACACCCTGGAATTGAAACTGCAGGTTACCGGCATCGAGCCTCACCTGGATCAAGTGATCAGCTCCCACCAGTACGGCGTTCCCAAGGAAGACCAGCACTTCTGGCAACAACTGCACCAACAACTGAACTTTGACCCGGCACGCACTTTGTTTGTGGACGACACCGAAAATATTCTGGCGGCGGCGCAGCAGTTTGGCATTGCCCACCTGTTATGCATTCACCAACCGGACAGCAAGGGGCAACATCGCCAGATAGAACGCTTCCCAGCCATCAACCACTTCGATGAAGTAATCCCGCCCCACTACCACCAACCATGAACAAGGTACGTATCGACAAATGGCTGTGGGCCGCGCGCTTTTTCAAAACCCGCAGTTTGGCCAAAGCCGCCATCGAAGGCGGTAAAGTGCATATGGATGGCCAACGCATCAAGGCCAGCAAAGAAATTACCGTCGGTAGCACACTGCAAATCCGCCAGGGCTGGGATATCAAGACCGTGGAAATTATCGCTCTGTCCGACCAGCGCCGGGGGGCTCCGGAAGCCAACACCCTGTACCGGGAAACCGCAGAAAGCATTGCCAAACGGGAAACTGAAGCCGCCCAGCGCAAGGCCTTGCGCGGTGGCGATGCCGCCCCGCTAAAACGCCCCACAAAAAAGCAGCGCCGGCAGATTCATGGGTTTTGGGAAAAACAATAGCTTACAGGACGGGCTTCGCCCTACAGGAAACAGGTGACAGGGCCGCCCCTATCACCTGTAGCGCGAAGCGCGTCCTGTAACCTGTACCCTTTTTGAATTGTGCTCAAAATGTAGACAATCACAGCAAACTTCCCTACAGTGCGCCTCCTTTAAAAACACCCCTCTTATCTATGAGCGATAGCGACAAGCTGCAGCGGTTTATGTTCGACCACTGCGACATCCGTGGTGAAATCATCACCCTGGAACAGAGCTACCAGGCGGTTCTGCAAATCAACCAATACCCACAAGCGGTGCAGCACTTGTTGGGAGAGTTTCTCGCCGCTGCTGGCCTGCTCAGCGCCACTCTCAAGTTCGATGGCGTTATCACCCTGCAAGCTCGCGGCGATGGCCCCTTAAAACTGATCGTGGCGGACTGTACCCGCCATCACAACCTGCGTGCCGTGGCCGAGCTGGACGAAGAATCTTACCCAGAATTCGACTTTGACAGCGACCACAGCCTTCGCGAACTGGTTGGCAACGGGCAACTGGCCATCACCATCGACCCAAGCCGGGGCGAGCGTTACCAGGGCATCGTGCCACTGGAACAACCGACTCTGGCAGGTTGCCTGGAACATTACTTCCGGCAATCGGAACAACTACCTACACGACTCTGGCTAAGCGCCGACAGCCATCGGGCCGGCGGCTTGTTTCTGCAAGCACTGCCCAGGCAAACCGCCAGCGACGAACAAAACGAAGAACAGTGGCAGCACCTTACCCAATTGGCGGAGACCATCAGCCCGCAAGAGCAGCTGCAACTGGCTCACCAGAATCAGCTCTACCGCCTGTTCCATCAAGATAATGTGCGCCTGTTCGACGCTACCGACCTGCAATTTGCTTGCAGCTGCTCACAACAACGCACCGCGCAGATGCTGATGAAAATGGGCCGCGATGAACTGCAAAGTATCCTCGCCGAACAAGGCCGGATTGACGTCAACTGCCACTTCTGCAACCAGCAGTACCGCTTTGACGCCAGCGACATCAACCAGCTATACAGTGGAGAACCACCGACTCTCCACTAGGGCCTGTTCACACTAATTGAATCGCCACTGTTGTGGCTAAAAAAGCGCCAATCTAGGCGCGAGGAGAGTGGTTTGGTCATTCCAAATGAGCGACGAGCAACACCGAGTGGCGCTTTTTTAGCCGCAACCCGAAGGGCTGGGGCCATTTTTCCGCCCAGCTGTGTTATCAGTCGCTTATGTGGAATAACCACACAGCACTCCTTCTGCCTTGCTGGACGAAAAAATAGCTCCCAGCAGTGATGATTCAATTAGTATGAACAGGCCCTGACCTGCAAAAAACGTCGTCAAGGCCCGTGTAATCTGCGATACTTGGCGTCTTTTTTTCACCCCATTAAGGGAATTGCATGGGGACGACGACAGGGGCACCCTGCCGCATCTTGATTTTAACTCTGTTACAGCAACTAAAGACCTGGAAGGATCAACACCAATGACCCAAACAGAAGACTCTGCAGCCACCGTGCTAACAGACCCCAGCGCCGCCAAACTTATTGAGCAGGCACTGGTACGCGGTGAAGGCACCCTCTCTGACACCGGCGCCTTTTCTGCCATTACCGGCAAACGCACTGGCCGCTCACCGGGCGACCGCTTTGTTGTGGAAGAACCCAGCACGGCAGAAGCCATCGACTGGGGCGGCGTAAACCGGCCCTTCCCGCAAAACAAGTTCGACGCCCTTTGGGACAGAGTCTCCACCTATCTGGCCGAGTGTGACCGCGTTGTGCAACACCTGCACGTTGGCGAAGACCCAGAGCACTACCTTCCGGTCAAAGTCTCCACCGAAACCGCCTGGCACGGTTTGTTTGCCAAAAATATGTTCATCAACCCCAGCAAGTTCAACCCCGCTGGCAAAGAGAAATGGCACATCCAGCACGCCGCCAATTTTGTCTGCGATCCAGAGCAAGACGGGACCAACTCCGAAGGCTGCGTGATCATCAACTTTGCCCAGCGCAAAGTATTGCTGGCCGGCATGCGCTACGCCGGTGAAATGAAAAAAGCCATGTTCTCGGTACAGAACTTTCTGTTGCCGGAAAAAGACGTAATGCCCATGCACTGTGCGGCCAACGTGGGTGAGACCGGCGATGTGTGCCTATTCTTCGGCCTGTCTGGCACTGGTAAAACCACCCTGTCCGCCGACCCGGACCGCTACCTGATCGGCGACGACGAGCACGGCTGGGGCAAAGGCTCCGTATTCAACTTTGAAGGTGGCTGCTACGCCAAGACCATTAACCTCAGCAAGAAAAACGAGCCGGTAATCTGGGACGCCATCCGTTTTGGCGCCATCATCGAAAACGTGGTGCTGTCTGACGACACTCACACTGCCGACTACGACGACACCTCGCTCACCGAAAACGGCCGTTGCAGCTACCCACTACACCACGTGGAAATGCGCTGCGAAGCCAACCGCGCTGGCGAGCCCAAAAACATCATCTTCCTGACATGTGATGTATCCGGTGTACTGCCACCGGTATCCATCCTCTCCAAGGAAGCCGCCGCCTACCACTTCCTCAGCGGTTACACCGCTCGCGTTGGCTCCACCGAGCTGGGCGCAGAAGCGGGTATCCACCCAGCCTTCTCCACCTGTTTCGGTGCACCCTTTATGCCGCGCCCGGCTGGCGTTTACGCCGAGCTACTGATGAAGCGCGTGGAAGAGTTCGACTCCAAAGTTTACCTGGTGAACACCGGCTGGACCGGCGGCGCCGGCGGTGCCAACGGCACCGGCTCCCGCTTCCCCATCCCGGTGACCCGCGGCATTGTTGCTGCCATCCAGAACGGCGCCCTGGAAAACACCCCCACAGAAACGCTGGATCTGTTTAACCTCACCATCCCAACAGCGATAGTGGGTATCGACAGCAAATACCTCAACCCACGCGAAGCCTGGGAAGACAAAGCTGCCTACGACGAGCAGGCCCGTAAACTGGCTGGTTTGTTTGTGGAAAACTTTGCCAAGTTCGATGTTTCTGACGACATCGTGGCGGCAGGGCCGCAGTTGTAGATTCAGCTTACTGCTGCACCTAAAAAGAGCGCCGCTAATGGATTTAGTGGCGCTCTTTTTTTGCGCACCGATTTATTGCTTCAGGTCAATGGCTTTCCAAGCGTACCTCTTTAGAGTTACCGCCATGAACCAGGCCTTCGACCCAAAACCGCCCCTACCGGACTACCTCACCGACTACTACCAGTGGGCCTACACCACCAGCCGCGCGGTAAAATTCTGGGATCGCCCCTGGCTGGTTAACCTGATTCTATGGGGAAACTACCGCCGCTTGAGCAACGCTGCCTTACAGCACATAGAAGGAAACTGCCTGCAAATTGCCGCCGTCTACGGCGACTTGAGCAAACGTATCAGCGAAAAGCTGGCACCTAACCACTCCCTGACTGTCGTGGATATTGCCCCAGTGCAACTGGCCAACCTGGCCCGCAAATGCCCCCATATAAACCTGCACTGCCAAAACAGCAGCCGCCTACAGTTTGCCGACGATAGCTTTGATACCAGCCTGCTGTTTTTTCTGCTGCACGAACAACCTGCGGATGTTCGCCAAAAAACAATTTCCGAAGCACTGCGAGTTACACACCCCGGCGGCAAAGTGATTATTGTGGATTACCA
Organism: Porticoccus sp. W117; assembly: GCF_030341905.1. Taxonomy (GTDB): domain Bacteria; phylum Pseudomonadota; class Gammaproteobacteria; order Pseudomonadales; family Porticoccaceae; genus SCSIO-12696. The sequence goes on from NZ_JATAAF010000006.1 coordinate 13,746, forward strand.
CAAGCCGAAATGGTGGCATCCATTACGTTGGGTGATGGCTGGGGCTTTTAAATGGCTGGAGCCGTTTGCGGGGGAGTTTTGGGATAGGCCTTTAGCAAGGCATTTAACAAACAACGCCAAGATAAAAGTCCAGGAAACATTTTTTTCTGAGTTATACGAACTAACGATTATTGAAAACTAAAAAATTGAATCGGACAACCTCTTAATCAGCTTACTTGATTTACCAAACTTGAAGAGTAAGATCGGTGTTTAAAATCTTTAATATCAGCTCTTAAGAAGGACTGATCATGAAAATCGTATTGGCATTATTCTGTATATCTTTCTGTCAAAACATCTTGGCCTGTAGCTGCCAAGAATCGACCTTGGAAAAAAACTATAAAAATGCCGATAAGATATTCTTAGGAGAATTAGCCTCTTCCACTAGAAACCATGAAGGCAAACTCCTTGTCCGGGTATTAGAGAGGCTTAAAGGCCACATTCAGGAGGTTGAGTTAGTAGAAACTGGTGATGGGGGTGGAGATTGTGGCCTTGGGGTTGATCCAGATAGCGAGTATTTAATTTTTGTAGGTGAAGACAACCATGCAAATATCTGCAATGGCTCAACACGGGCTTCATCTGTAGGAATTATTGTTGAGAGATTTACTGATGGAACCGTACTTAACGAGGGAGTAGACCCCAATAAAATAAGCCAAGATCACTTAGAGAAAATTAGAAAGCTTTCATCAGTATATAAAAAATAATGGGAGCCGGCCGATAAGCCGGGTTCTGTCGTGGGCAATCATTCCTCTACGATGCATGTCACCATACACCTTTAGCAACCTACCCGCCCACAGTGCGGGTCACACCTGTAGTGGGCCTATTTGGTCTTGCTCCGAACGGGGTTTACCATGCCGCAAACGGTTACCCGTTGCGCGGTGCGCTCTTACCGCACCCTTTCACCCTTACCTGTGTACCGCTACTTAAAGTAGCGGTACCATCGGCGGTCTACTCTCTGCTGCACTTTCCGTAGGCTCGCGCCCCCCAGGCGTTACCTGGCGTTCTACCCTGTGGAGCCCGGACTTTCCTCCCTCCCACTACTTAAAGTAGCGGGACAGCGATTGCCTGGCCGACTCCCGGCGCGGATGGTACTACAGCTGCGGGCGGCGAGCTACGGGCGGCTAGCAGTAAAGCCTGTAGGTCGGGCTTTAGCCCGACAAAATACCAAGCGGATACGCTTTACTTGACGGCCTGAAGGCCGACCTACATTGCTGTGCGTGACCCGAATCATCTACACTCGCGCCCACAGAAATCACGAGAAAACCATGTTCAAACTCGGCCTGATTATTAACCCCCTCGCGGGCATTGGCGGCAGTGTGGCGCTGAAGGGCAGCGACGGTGCTGACACCGTGCGCGAAGCCATAGCCCGCGGCGCGGAGCCCAAGGCCGGGCTGCGCACGTTGCAAGCGTTGGAGCCGCTGCAAGGGCTGGAGGTAGAGATAATCACCTACCCCGCCGAGATGGGTGCTGATATTGCACGCCAGGCCGGTTTTGATCCCACCGTTATCGGCACCATAGACAGCGGCGCTACCACTGCCACCGATACCGAGCGCGCCGCTGTGGAGCTGGCTGCTGAAAATATTGATCTACTGCTGTTTGCCGGTGGCGATGGCACCGCCCGCAACCTCTGCAATGTGCTCGACGATCAGGTGCCGGTATTGGGCATTCCCGCCGGGGTCAAAATCCACTCCGGCGTTTACGCCCTCACCCCCAAAGCAGCCGGACAACTGGTGGCGGAGCTGGTTCGTGGTGAGCTGGTGAGTTTGGGCGAACAGGAAGTACGAGACATCGACGAAGACGCCTTTCGTCAGGGCCAGGTGCGTGCCCGCTACTACGGCGACCTGACCGTGCCCAACGAACACCAGTACATCCAGAGCGTCAAAAACGGCGGCAAAGAAGTGGAAGAACTGGTGCTGGACGATATCGCCGCCGACTTTATGGAACAGATGGAAGACGGTGTGCGCTATATCATGGGCTCCGGTACCACCGTGGCCAATATTATGGAACAGCTGGGTTTAGCCAATACCTTGCTGGGTGTCGACGTGGTAGAGAACGGCCAGTTAATCGCCAGTGATTGCACAGCGCAACAGTTACTGGAACTGACCGACAACCACCCCTGCCAACTGGTGGTTACTATTATCGGCGGCCAGGGCCATATTATCGGCCGCGGCAATCAGCAGTTAAGCCCAGAGCTACTGCAACGCCTGGGGCGCAATAATCTGTATGTCGTTGCCACCAAAACCAAAATCAAAGAGCTGGATGGTAGACCACTGATCGTCGACAGTGGCGATGAGGCAACCAACAAAATGCTCGCCGGGTTGCTGCCGGTGCACACCGGCTACCACGACTCGATTCTGTATCGGGTGGCGAAGTTTTGAATCGGTTGCGGGTTCCGGGTTTCGCGAAAAGCTCGCTCGGTCTACTCGTAACCCGTAACACGCAACCCGAAACTAACTTTGCGCTTTCATCTCCACCGCCAACTTATACAATTCCTTTTTATTACCACCAGTAATCTTCGCCGCCAGTGTGGACGCCTGCTTTACCGATAGCTCTTGCAGCAACAAGCCCAGAACGCGCTGTTGCTCGTCACTCTTGGCGGCCTGCTCTCTGGGTTCTGCACCAGCCACAACCAACACAATCTCACCCCGTTGCTGGTTGCTATCGGCAGCGACAATTTCCACCAGCTCGGCCAACGGTTTGCCATGGAAAGTTTCAAAGGCTTTGGTGACTTCCCTCGCCAGCACCGCATCCCGGTCATCACCAAATACCGACGCCATATCTTGCAGGCAGTTCAGTACCCGATGGGGCGCTTCATAAAACACCATGGTGCGGGTTTCGTTGGCCAATTGTTGCAAGGCTTTGCAACGGCCAGCGCTTTTGGCAGGCAAGAAGCCTTCAAAAGTAAAGCGGTCAGTGGGCAAACCGGCAGCGCTCAGGGCAGCGACGGCGGCGCAGGGACCAGGGATCGGTGATACGGCAATGCCCTCCTGACGAGCCTGACGAACAATGCGATAACCAGGGTCAGAGATCAGCGGCGTGCCCGCGTCGGATACCAGCGCCACCGTTTTGCCATCGCGCAGCGCCTGCAACAGGCCATCCACCCGGGCGCCGCCACTGTGATCGTGGTAGGCCACCAGCGGTTTGTCGATGCCCAGATGGTCCAGCAAACGACGGCTGTGGCGGGTATCTTCCGCCGCCACCATATCCGCCGATTGAAGCGCCTCTATGCCACGGGGTACCATATCCCCCAAATTGCCAATTGGCGTCGCTACTACGTACAGTTCACCTGCCATTGAAGGTTTCCATGAGGTTACGATTTACCCGCGCTTTTTGTCGCACTCGCCTGACTGTTATCGCCCTGTCCAGCATACTGGCCAGTGGCTGCCTGTCCCCCAAACCGAGTGGCCCAGAATACACAACCGGGCAAGCTCAAGTACAGCGCGCTAACGAATTGCTGCAACGGGCAGCCGGTGCCAATTCCACCCAGCGTCAGGCATTACTACTGGATGCCGCCCACCTGTTGTACAACGCCGAAAATTACAGCGGCGCAACGCGGGTATTGCAGCAAGTAGAGCAAGACAGGCTCACCTTGCATCCCTTGGCGCGCTACAGTTTATTAAGTGCCGAACTGGCATTGCAGGAAGACAACTTTTTTGTCGCCCGCCACCACCTCACTCACCCGGCACTGGAACGCATGTGGCGTGATCTGCCTGTGGAATTGCGCCAACGTTGGCACCGCCACCGGGCCACGGTGTTTGCCATTCTCGGCGAAGAACAGCGCAGCATTAAAGAATACGTGGCGCTGAGCAGCAGCATCGATGATGGTGATGAAATCAGTAAAATCCACCAGCAATTGTGGCAACTGCTCACCCGCATTCCACAGCTGGATTTGCAAAAACTGGTCAACAGTGAAAAGCAGCAAGTGTTGAAAGGCTGGTACCAGCTGGCGCAAATCAGCCGCAGTAATCAGGGCAATATCGAAGGCTTGCAACAGGCCATCGATCGCTGGCAGAACAACTGGGCCTGGCACCCCGGCGCGCTCTACCCGCCGGCGGGCCTCGACGATATCCGCGCCATTGCCAATCGCCTGCCACGGCAACTGGCCCTACTATTGCCCATGAGCAGCGGCAAACTGGCCAATGCCGGCCAGACTATCCGCGACGGCTTTATGGCAGCTTATTACCAGGTATTGGAACAGGGCCACCAGCCGCCGGTGATTCAGCTGTACGACACCGCTGCCGACCCGGACATCGAAGCCGTTTACCGCCAGGCGGTAAACGATGGCGCTGAGATGGTGATCGGCCCGCTGGCGAGAGAGAGTGTCGACCAGCTTAACGCCATCGGCGACTTGCCTGTGCCAACCGTATCACTCACCTACCTGCAAGATGCCGAAGTTCCGGTGGCCAACCAACTGCTGCAATTCGGATTATCAGCCCCCAACGAAGCCCGCCAGGTGGCAGACCGAGCCTGGCTGGAAGGCCACCGCCGCGCCCTGGCGATTGTTCCCGACAGCGCTTTGGGGCAGCGCACCCTGGCAGCTTTCCAGCAACAGTGGGAAAGCCATGGCGGCGAGCTGGTGCAAATTCTTAACTACCAGCGGGGACAGGTGGACTTCAAGGCAGCGGTGAAAAAAGCCCTGCTGATTGACCAAAGCCAACAGCGCAGCAATCGGTTGGCCAACGTGCTTGGCAAACGCCTGAAATCAGAACCCCTGCACCGGCGCAACGACCTGGACATGGTATTTCTGTTCTCATTCCCCGAAGAAGGCCGTCAGGTGAAGCCCATGCTGGACTTCTTTCACGCCGACGATCTGCCGGTTTACGCCACCTCTCAAATTTACGATGGCAAACCCCAGGCCAGCAAAGACCGCGACCTGGACGGCGTGCGCTTCGCCGCCATGCCCTGGGCACTGCCCGGCACCATCGCCGAGAGCATGATCCCCAAGGCCAACTTTGTCGCCAACTTTTTCGCCCTTGGCCTGGACGCCTACAAAATTCACCAGGCGGCGCTGCAAATGCAACTGCTGCCGGAAACCCAACTGTTTGGCAGTACCGGTTCGCTGAGCCTGGACAACAACCAGGTGATCAGACGCCAGCCCTGGGCGGAATTTCGCGGCGGCAAGGTGCGTCGCGCACGGCTGCCGGATCAAACTCAATAAAGGCACACTGGAAGCAAAACCATGGACGGGGACAAAGCCGAGCAATTGGCCCGCCGACACTTAAAAAAGGCCGGCCTGACAATCATCGAGTGCAACTACCGCTGTCGCCGGGGCGAAATTGATATTATCGCCCGCGACGGCGACAGTCTGGTTTTTGTTGAGGTGCGCTACCGTCGTCAAAACAGTTTCGGCAGCGCCGCTGACAGCATCAACCAGCGCAAGCAAGCACGTATTACCACTGCCGCACTCAGTTACCTGCAGCGGCACCAATTGGGTGAAACACTCCCCTGCCGATTTGATACCATATGCATCGCCCCGAACCCGGCCAACGGCCTGTGGCGGCAGGCTTACCATATCGACTGGCTGCGCAATGCCTTTCAGGCAAACCAGTAAACCCTAACAAGAACTGACAGGCCACCACACGGAACTCATGGAACAACGCGTTATCGAACTGTTTCACCGCAGCATTGAAGCCAAGATGAATGTCGGCGAAAGCCTGGCTCCATTACTGGTCAATGCCAGCCAACGTTGTGTGGCCAGCCTGCTGGAAGGGCGCAAGCTGCTGTGCGCAGGCAACGGTGCCAGCGCTGCCATGGCCAGCATTCTCTGCCAGAACCTACTGCACCAATACCGTTTGGAACGGCCCGGCTTTGCGGCCATTTGCCTGTCTGCGGAGGCAGGATTGTTAACGGGTATTGGCAGCCAACAAAATTTCAGCGAAGTGTTTAGCCGCCAGGTAAAAACCCTGGGGGAAGCGGATGACCTGTTAGTACTATTCAGCACCGGGGAAGACCCAGCCAATCTCAGTCAGGCAGCTCACGCCGCCCACGACCGGGGCGTTAAGTTACTGGCATTTACCGCCCCTGGGGATCACAACCTGCGTTCGCTGTTGGCAGACGACGACCTGGACATCTGTGTCGATAACACAGACGTACACCGGGTTCAGGAAGTACAGCTTTTGAGTTTGTTCGCCCTGTGCGATTTAATTGATGATCAATTGTTTGGAGGGATAAATTAAATGGGCACTACTTTCAGGAGTACCCGTACTTTCAAAGGTAACCGGGTTTTCAAAGGTACTCACATGCTGCGTGCTTTTACGGCCACGCTACTAGCTGCCAGCCTGGTTCTGGCTTCCGGCTGCACCACCATTGTCGATGCAGTGACCACCAAGCCCATTGAACCGGACCACAACGAAACCGCCATCGGTACCGATTTGAACGACCTTCAGATCGAAGTCTCGGTGGGCGTCAATATCAAAAAAGCGCATCCCCAACTGGACAGGTCTCACGTCAACGTACACGCCTACAACGGCGTGGTATTGCTTACCGGCGAAGTACCCAGCACGGAGTTGCGCACCCTGGCGGGAGATACCGCCCGCAATTTTCGCGGCGTGCGCCAGGTTCACAACGAACTGCAAATTTCCGGCAAATCCTCGCTGCTGGCACGCACTACCGACACCTGGTTAACCACCAAAGTGCGCAGCAAATTTATTCTGGAAAAAAACTTCAAAGGCTCCGACATCAAGATCATCACCGAAGGCAACGTCGTCTATCTGATGGGCATTGTCAGCCAGGATCAGGGCCGCCAGGCCGCCAACATCGCCAGCCGTACCGGCGGCGTGAAGCGGGTGGTGAAAGTGTTTGAGTATCACGATTGAACACAGCTGCGGGCTACGAGCTTCTGGCTGCGGGCAGTACAACGCTACCGTCATCCTGAGGAGCCAACGGCGACGTGAGGATCTCAGAGTTTGGTAGTTGTGAGATCCTCACGGTCGCTTCGCGACCTCAGGATGACAACCACAAAAAACCGAGCCCCGCTACAGGGCTCGGTTTTTTATTTGGCACATACTGCTAGCAGCTCGTAGCCCGCCGCCCGATGCGATTTTAGAGTTTATCCAACAACTTCCTAAGCTGCGACACATGCCGCCGGCTCACCTGCGGCTTGATATCCAACCCCGCCAAGCGCACAAAGTACTGGCCATCCTGATTGCGTTCCAAGCCTTCGATATGGGGGATGGAAACCAGGGCGTTGCGGTGAATGCGCTCGAACAGTCCGGCAAATTCCGCCTCCAGGTCTTTCAGAGTTTCATCCAGCAGCGCTTCGCCTTCGGTGTGGTAGGCAGTCACGTATTTGTTGTCTGCCTGAAACAGGCGAATATTGGACACCGGCACCAGCTCAACACCACGGCGGTTTTTGGAGCTCACATGGGCGCGGCGGCCGGACAGCCCAGGCACTTGCTCCAGTTCATCGAGCTGGGCTTTATTGAGGCGTCGGGCGCGGGAAATTGCCTGTTCCAGATCCGGTTGTTTCACCGGCTTCAACAGGTAGCCTACTGCTTGGGAAGAAAACGCCTGCACCGCGTAGTCGTCATAAGCAGTGCAAAAGATAACCGCGGGGGGAGGGTCAAATTCCGCCATGTGCTGTGCAGCCGCCAAGCCATCCATTCCAGGCATGCGCACATCCAGTAAAATCACATCCGGCGACAACATACGGGCCAGTTCAATGGCATCGCTGCCTGAGCCCGCCTGGCCAACCACTTCGCAGTTTTCCACCAGACCGGTCATTCTGGCCAGGCGTTCCCGCGCCAGTGGTTCATCATCGACTATCAGGACCTTCATGTTTCCCCCAATCATTCTCGTCTGCAAAAAGCAGCTTGTTCTTATACTTCCGCGATTGAATCAATTACCGGGTAGCTGATCCGTGTAATGTAGCAATTATCGCCTTCTTCTGCAGTAACTGTAGCGCTGCTGCCGAAGTGCGCTTCCAGGCGATGGCGAATATTGGTAAGCGCCGTACGGCTGCCACGATGGCTTTCCATAATGGGTGAGCGCGGGTTATTCACTTCAAAAGTGAGGCGATTGCCCTCACGCTGCAAAGATATTTTGATGGTGCCGCCATCGGGTAGCAGCTGAATACCGTGGTAAATGGCATTTTCCAAAACCGGCTGCAACGCCAGTGAGGGGATACGCACTTCTTCGCCGTAATCGCCAATCTGCCATTCCACTTTCAGGCGATCCCCCAGACGCAACCCCTCCAGGGCCAGATAGCGGCGGCACAAAGTCAGCTCATCTCGCAACGGCACCAGAGTGTGAAATTCGCTCAGGGCACATCGGAACAGATCAGAAAGATCTTCCACCACCCGCTCCGCCTTGGCCGGGTCAGAACCAATCAGCGAAGCAATCATATTCATGCTGTTGAACAGAAAGTGCGGGCGAATGCGTGACTGCAACGCCTGGATACGGGACTCCAGTTCTGCCTTCTGCTGCAGGCGCAGCTGCTGTTGCAGATACAGGTAGCGCAACAGGATGCCCGCCGGTATCACCGTCACCACGGCAATATCCAGCAATTGCAAGCTGTCGAAGCCGCTGCCAATACCCAACAGTTTTGTTAGCCACATGAGCAGAGCGCTGCATACCAATGCCACCAACACAATAGCCACCAGGCTGGCGATGGCCGCCATGCGCAGCCCCCAACGGGCAAAGAGTCGGCGGGTTTTACAAAGCACCACCGCGCTGAGCAGAGAAATCCACAAAGCCAGCATGGAAACTTTGCCCAACTGACTCCAATCAAAACCAGCCACGCCGCTGCCGGCGATCACAATCAGAATAGCCAGCAATTCGGTGATCACAATAACCGACAGCAATCCCTCGCCGCCGCGGCACAAATTAGGCAGCAGCGAGTCCGGCACAGGGGTGGGCAAGTGCCCCTCGAATTCGTCCAGATCCATAGAGTATCCCGGGGTCAACCGGTTTGGCTGTTTATGGTTTTTATTATCGGCAGCTGGCTTTGCAGTTACCGTTCAGCGCCGCAGTATCAACCCAATTGCCGCTTCCGGCAATGGGAATAGAGTATGATTTTTATTGGGAAAACAGCAAGATAAGAAAATTTACTGAAGAAAATCGGTTACACAATATCGTCGACAAATTCACTGAGCACCTGGTCAGCACTGCGAACCACCTCCACAGAGGCTTTGAAGGCCAGCTCCTGTTCACGCAATTCAATCAGTTTTTCCGCCACATTCACGTCTGACGCGGGGCGGCTACTTTGGCTATCACCGGGCTGACGGCTGTCAGTCACGGCAACTCCGGCAATCTCGGCTGCGGTCTGATCCAGCTGCTGACGGCTGTTCTGTATACCTTGCAAACCGGCATTGAGTGCGCTGTTGATTTCCATACTGTGCTCACAAATTGCAGTGTTGTTGTCAATATAGACCCATGGCCAAGCCATATCAGCGACCAGTTCACAATTTTGCGGGTCAATAATTATGAGACCTGGGCTTAATTTTTGCCGGGTCGGTGCCGATATACTCAGTTACAACCTCCACCATAACCATAAAAAAGCAGAGCGTCGTGGACGATATCAAACTCAGTGGAATCAACTGGAACCTCACCGAGGACAGCAACTTCCTCGCCACCACCGCCACCCGACTGGCACAGTCCCTCAGCGCCGATCATGTGCTGATTGGTGAATTGGGTACCGATGGCCACACCTGCAGCACCCTGGCCTATGTGGTTAGTGGCGAGCCAGTAGACAATATTGTCTACGACCTGAAAGACACCCCCTGCGCCGATGTCTACTGTGGTGAAGTGTGCCTGATCAACGGCGATGTCCAACAACAGTACCCCAAAGATGCCCTGTTGGTGGACCTCGGCGTCACATCCTATACAGGGGTTCCCCTGATAGACAGCGAAGGTAAAGTCGTCGGTATTCTCAGCGCCCTGTTTGCCAACAGCCTGCCATTGGGGAGTGAAGAAAATATCCGCGCCCTGTTTATGATGGCAGCAGAGCTGATTGCCAGCCACCTGGAGCACATCAAAAAACGACAGCAGTTGCTGTTGGCAGACACCATTATTGAAACCATCGGCGAAGGCATTGCCCTGTGCGACCGCAATCGCCATATTATTCTCACCAACCCCGCCTTCAGCCGCATTACCGGCTACAGCGCCGATGAGCTGATCGGCAAACACACCAGCATATTGCGCAGCGACTACCACAGCGAGGAGTTTTACGAGGACATCTGGCATACCAGTGCCAGAGAAGGTCGTTGGTCTGGTGAAGTCTGGGGAGTGAATAAAAAAGGCGACCTGTTTCCCGCCTGGCAAACCAACAACCCTATAAAAAGCAGTCAGGGAAGTATCGAATACTACGCCATCCTGATTTCCGACATCAGCGAGCGCAAAGCCGCAGAACAGAAAATCCGCTTCCAGGCCAACTACGACCCGGTGACCCAACTGCCCAATCGCCACCTGTTGCTGAGCCGTCTCAACGACGCCATACAGATGAGCAAGCGCCACCTGAAACACTGTGCGGTGCTGTTTCTCGACCTGGACATGTTCAAGACCATCAACGACTCCCTCGGTCATCAGGCCGGGGACCAACTGCTGCAGCTGGTGGCCAAACGCCTGACCGAAGGACTGCGGGAGAGCGATACCGTAGCGCGCCTTGGAGGTGACGAATTCACCATCATCGTCAACGACATGGAAAGTGCTCAGGACGCGGAAGTGATTGCCGACAAATTGCTGCAGCAACTGGCACAACCCTTCCAACTGGATCACCACCCGGTCACCATCACTGGCAGCATTGGCATCGCCGCCTACCCGCAGGATGGCGACAACCCGGACAAGCTGCTCAGCTACGCCGACCAGGCCATGTACAACGCCAAAAACCGCGGCAAAAACTGCTTCAGCTTCTTTACCGCCACCATGCAGCAACAGGCGGAACGGCGCCTGGTGTTGAAACATCAGCTGGAAGAAGCCATCGCCGCCAAAGACATCGGCGTCGCCTACCAGCCAATCATCAATATCGAAAACGGCCAGATTGAAAAATTTGAAGCGCTGGCGCGATGGCAGCATCAGGGGAAATTTATCTCGCCCGTGGAATTTATTCCGGTGGCAGAAGAGTTCGGCATGATTCCCAGAATTGGCGAAATCATTCTGGAAAAAAGCTGTGAGCTTTTGCGTCAGTTGCAACGGGCGGGTTTCACCAACCTGCAGTTTGCCATCAACCGTTCCGCCAAGGAGTTTCCACGCTCTGGCGAAGCGGAACCCAACTGGCTGGACGTACTGGAAGATCACCAACTGCCCGCCAGTGCCATCTGCTTTGAAGTAACCGAAAGCATCTTGGCGCCAGACAATCTGGATCAGAAGCGCTACTTCAACAAACTCAAGAATGCCGGTGCGCAAATTGCCATTGACGACTTTGGTACCGGCTACTCCTCACTGAGCTATCTGCGCAAGTTCCCGGTGGACATTCTCAAAATCGATCGCTCCTTTATCGCCGAATTCACCAACCGGGAGGACGACCTGACTTTGGTATCCACCATTATCGCCATGGCTCGCAGCCTCAATCTGAAGGTAGTGGCCGAAGGGGTGGAAGACCAGGAACAACTGAATAAGTTGATGGAACTGGGCTGCAACTACGCCCAGGGGTTTTACTTTTCCAAACCCATTGAGGCCGAACAGGTGCTGCCTTATTTGCAGAAGTGGGCCGAACAGCTCAACGTTGCGGTTGGTTAAAAAACCAGCTCAACGGCCTCGCCAGCCTGCTCCGTACACACCCGGTTCATCAGCTGCAGTAAGGTCTCACCGGTGGTGGTGCAGTGCCAGTGTTCGCCCTGCCACACAAAATGAAAGCCGCCACTGCGCGCCGCCACCCATATCTGCGCCACAGCGGTCTGGCGCGACACAATCACCACCGAGCCATTAGCTTCCATGGTGAGCGTCAGCACGCCATTATTACCCTCGTAATCGATATCAGTGCCACTGGCGTCCACCGCCTCTTCAATATCGATCATCAGCTGGTCGGCAATCTGGGTGAATTCGCTTTCGTTCATGACGCTTCTGAATCCCGGTAAGGTCTTGTTTTAAAGGACGAAGTATACGTGCCGGAATATGGCCGGTATACTTCTGTGTAGTGTATCGGATAGATTGTGGTTTAAACGAGTCGGAAAGCGGTCATATGCGCGACGCATTTTTGCAGTCATAGCCAGCCTATTTCAAAAAAATGCAACAAAGCAGATGACCGCTTTCCGGCTCGCCCGAAGGGAAGCCCCCAGAATGCCCACAGCGGTGTTGCTGTTTTTGACAAGGTACCTACATTGCCTGCAAACAGCGCCTTGCTGTGAGCATTCTGGGGGCTTTTTAAATCCATAATCTATCCAATACACTACACACTCATCAATTTTTGCACGATACAGACACCATGAACCGTTTTACACCCTGTCGGCTGCTGATTGCGGCACTGCTGCTTGTCAGCCTGGGAGGCGTGGGTTGTGGCAATAAGGGGCCGTTAAAACCGCCGCCCTCAACCAGCCACGTTTCCAACCCATAATTAACAGAGCCGACCCATGGATCATTTCAACGCCCAAAACGGCGAGCTGTACGGCGAGCAAGTGCCGCTGGCAAGCATTGCCGAACAGTACGGTACACCAACCTACGTATACAGCCGTGCCACCCTGACCCGCCACTTTCAGGCTTACCAGAAAAACCTGGCGGATCGCGACCACCTGATTTGCTATGCCGTCAAAGCCAATTCCAACCTGGCCGTACTCAATGTACTGGCACGGCTGGGAGCCGGTTTTGACATTGTTTCCGGCGGCGAGCTGGAACGGGTTCTCCATGCCGGTGGCGACCCGGCCAAAGTGGTGTTTTCCGGTGTCGGCAAACAACCCCACGAAATGGCTCGCGCTCTGCAGCTGGGTATTCACTGCTTTAATGTGGAATCTCAGGGCGAACTGGAAACCCTTAACCGGGTGGCTGGGGAACTGGGCTGCGTGGCACCGGTATCACTGCGAGTAAACCCGGATGTGGACGCCGGCACCCACCCCTATATTTCCACCGGCCTGAAAGAAAACAAATTCGGCATCGACATTCGCTCGGCGAAAACTGTGTACCGGTTGGCCCATGCCCTGCCCCACCTGCATGTGATTGGCGTGGATTGCCATATCGGCTCGCAGCTCACTGAATCCACCCCCTTTGTGGACGCCCTGCAACGGGTGCTGCTGCTGGTGGACGAACTGGCCGCGGAAGGCATTGTGTTGCAACACCTGGATATCGGCGGCGGCTTGGGTGTGCCCTACAAAGACGAACAACCGCCCCACCCGGATCAGTACATGGCCGACTTGCTGCCCTTCTTGGAAGGTCGCGACCTGAAATTGATTGTTGAGCCAGGCCGTTCCATCGCCGCCAACGCCGGTGTGCTGCTCACCCGCGTGGACGTAGTGAAACTGGCAGAGCACAAAAATTTTGCCGTGGTGGACGCCGCCATGAACGATATGCTGCGCCCGGCGCTTTACCAGGCGTGGATGAAGGTCGAACCGGTACAGCCCAATGCCGACTTGCCCAGCCGCCACTACGATGTGGTTGGCCCGGTGTGTGAAACCGGCGATTTCCTCGCCAAAGATCGTGAACTGGCCCTTGAGCCCGGCAGCCTGCTGTGCCTGCGCGGTGCTGGAGCCTATGGCTTTGCCATGAGTTCCAACTACAACAGCCGCTGCCGCGCCGCCGAGGTGATGGTGGATGGCGACCGCGCCCATCTGGTGCGCCGCCGGGAGAGCTTTGAAGACCTGATTCGCGGTGAGTGCCTGTTACCCGACAAGGGTGAACACAGTGGCTAACTCGCGTAAGAACCTGGTCCATTTCAGCAAAATGCACGGCCTGGGTAACGACTTTGTGGTGATCGACGCAGTCACCCAACCGTTTGCCATGTGTAGTAACAAGGCGCGCAAACTGGCGGATCGTCATTTTGGCGTGGGCTGCGATCAGATTCTGCTGGTAGAACCACCCAGCCAACCGGAGATGGATTTTCGCTATCGCATCTTCAATGCCGACGGCAGTGAAGTGGAACAATGCGGCAACGGCGCACGTTGTTTCGCCAAGTTCGTGCGCGACCGCAAGCTCACCGGTAAACAGCACCTGAAAGTGGAAACCTGCAAAGGCACCATTGAGCTGCATTGCGAGGCCAACAACCACTACCGAGTGGATATGGGCGTACCGGAACTGGAGCCGCAACATATTCCTTTTCGGGCAGATTCTCGCGCCAACAGCTACAGTTTGCCGGTTGCCGGTCGACAACTGACCATAGGTGCGGTTTCCATGGGCAACCCCCACGCGGTTTGCGTGGTGGACGACATCCAATCCGCCCCGGTAGAAGAACTGGGGCCGCTGATTGAAAACCATGAGCAGTTTCCCCAGCGAGTCAACGCCGGTTTTATGGAAGTTGTCAGCCGCAACGAGATCAATCTGCGGGTTTATGAACGCGGCGCCGGAGAAACCCTGGCCTGCGGCAGCGGCGCCTGTGCGGCCGTGGTTGCCGGTTGTCTGCAGGGCTTGCTGGACGCTCAGGTAACGGTCAATCTGCCCGGCGGCAGTCTGCAAATCCAGTGGCAGGGGGAGGGCCAAAGTGTCACAATGACCGGGCCAGCATCCACGGTGTATCAAGGGCGTATAAGAATATGACAGCCGACAACGAACACTCCAATATGAACAAGACCAGCATAGATGACGCCGCCATCAAGGCGTATCTGCAGGACAACCCGAATTTTTTTGAAAACCACCCGGACTTGCTGGAACTGATTCAGCTGCCCCACGAAAGTGGCCGCGCAGTGTCCCTGGTGGAACGCCAGGTAGCAGTGTTGCGGGAACGCAATATGGAGATGCGCCAGCGCCTCAACAACCTGTTGGAAGCGGCACGCACCAACGACAAGCTGTTTGAAAAAACCAAACGCCTGGTGCTCAACCTGCTGGACTCTCGCGACATCAACAGTCTGGTAGACACCCTCTACGAAAGCCTTGGCAACGACTATCAGTTGCAGTACTTCAGCCTGGTGCTGCTCACCGACACCACCCGCCTGCCAGACAATCCCGCCCGCGTGGTGGGCCTGGAAGAAGCGGAAAATCAGGTAGGCACGTTGCTGCGCAGCAACCGCGCCATCTGCGGCGTACTGCGCCAGGAAGAGCTGCAATTTCTGTTCGGCAACAAGGCCGGTGAAATCGGCTCAGTGGCCGCTGTACCCCTGACCCGCGGCCAAAGCTACGGCATTCTCGCCATCGGCAACTCCGACCCCAATTATTACCGCAGTAGCATGGGTACCCTGTTTTTGAGCTATATCGCCGAAGTGCTGAATCGGATATTGCCGAAGTTTATTAAATGACAAAGGGGCTTGCCCCTTTGTCATCCTGAGCGCAGCGAAGGATCTCTGCGGCTCTTCAAGTTGTGAGACCCTTCGCTACGCTCAGGGTGACATAATCCCCCAAAGGACGTCATCCCCGCGCAGGCGGGGATCCATGTTGAGTATGGCACCCAAGCCTTGAAGTAAGGTGGTATATGGATTCCCGCCTGCGCGGGAATGACGATAACAGGACTAAGGCATGGTTGACTCTCTACCATTCGCCAAGCAACTCGATCAATTCGAGCGTTATCTGCGCTCGGAGCGCAACGCCTCTCCTCATACCATTACCAATTACCGACGCGACCTGAAAAAACTGCAAGACTATTGCCAGCAACAGGGCATTGAGCGGCTGGAAGATATTACCCCTTCCGATATTCGTCTCTGCCTGGGGCAATTGCACCGCCAGGGGCTCAGTGGCAGCAGCCTGCAGCGCTGGTTGTCGTCCAGCCGCAGCTTCTTTACCTTTGCCAGCCGTAAATACGGTTTACAACTCAACCCCGCCAGCGGTATTCGCGCCCCAAAATCACCACAAAAACTGCCCAAAACCCTGGATGCAGATCAAACCCAGCAATATCTGGAAATCAGCACTGACGATTGGATTGATTGCCGCGACCGCGCCATGGTGGAACTGTTTTATTCCTCCGGCCTGCGGCTGGCAGAATTGGTAGGGCTGGATTTGGCTCATATCGATATGGGCGAAGGCAGCGCACGGGTGTTGGGCAAGGGCCGCAAAGAACGCCTGGTGCCCATCGGCCGCTTTGCTTTAAAAGCCTTGCAAGATTGGCTGAAGCGCCGCCGGGAAATCCCCCTCAGTGATCATCAGGCATTGTTTGTCAGCAAACGGGGCAACCGCATATCACCGCGCACTGTACAGCAACGCCTGCAAAAGTTGAGCCTGGAACAGGGCATGGACGGCAAGGTCCACCCCCATATGTTGCGCCACTCCTTTGCCAGCCATCTGCTGGAATCCAGCGGCGACTTGCGGGCTGTGCAAGAGTTGCTGGGCCACGCCAATATCTCCACCACTCAGGTATATACCCATCTGGATTTCCAACACCTGGCCAAGGTGTATGACAAAGCACACCCGCGAGCACAAAAGCGAAAAACCAAGTAACCCCAAGCGGTGGTTGTAGCGTTTACCGGAAGACAACAAACAAGGAATCTGCGTTATGAAAAAATTATTGATCGCTTTTTCACTGATACTGCCCATGCTGGCCGTCGCCGACCAATACGACCGCCGTTTGATTCATACCAACGGCTATGGTGAAGTGAAGGTAAAACCGGATATGGCAAAACTGGTTTTATCGGTTAGCGTACAGCGTAAAAAGGCATTGGATGCAAAATCCGAAGCAGACAAACGAGTAAACGATTTGTTAGCTGGGCTTAAAAAACATGGTCTTAAAAGCAAGGACGTTATTGCCTCAGGGGTACGAACCCAGCCACGTTTTGAATACAGCAAACTGAGTTCGAAACGCACATTTATCGGCTATACGGCGACGCGCGATTTAACCATTACCATCAAAAACCTCGATAAGCTGACTGACATTATGGATCTGGCGTTAAGCCACAACATCGAGAATATTAACCAGGTACGCTACGAATCATCACAGGCCGACAAGCACATTAATCAAGCTCGCAAAAACGCCATTGAAAACTCCAAGCAAAAAGCCGCTGCCCTGGCGAACGCCTATGGTGCCGAACTGGGCAATATCGTTAATATCCAGTACCACAGCCGACAGGCCAATTTTGGTCTGGAACAACATATGGAAGGACGACATGCAGCGAGAGCCATGTCATTAATGGCAGACAGCGTGTCATCGGCCACGTACCTCCCCGACGAAATCACCTTTTCCGATAATATTCAGGTAACATTTGATCTGATTGTGAATAACTGATCACAGGTAGCTCAGTGACGGAACACAATAACAGCGCAAAAACCAAACCCCGGGTAGGCCTCAGTGCCTGCCTGGCCGGCGATAACGTTCGCTACGATGGTGGCAACAAGTACCAACCTCTGATTGAACAGCATCTGCAAACCCACCTGGATTTACAGCCATTCTGCCCGGAAGTAGCCGCCAAACTGGGGGTTCCCAGGCCGCCAGTGCAATTGGTGAAAGTTGAAAACCTCACCTTTGCCCTGGGGGTTAACGACCGCAAGCTGGATGTCACCCAGGCCCTCAATCACAGCAGCAAAAGCTACCTGCAACAGCAATCCAGCCTCAGTGGTTTTATTTTGAAAAGTCGCTCCCCCAGCTGCGGTTTTGGCTCCACCCCCATTCACGATGGCACCGGCAACTCCATCGATACCAGCAATGGTCTATTCGCCGAACAACTGGGACTGCACTTTCCGGGCATTCCCATTATTGAAGAGAGCTGGCTCAACAGCGGCTGGCGCTGCCGTCTGTTTGTGGCCTGTTGCCAACTGGCACAATCCCTGTCAGACGGCAGCCAGCAAGGACTGTTGGAAGACACCAATATGAGCGCCCAGGGAGCGCGGGAGATGTTTGATAATCTGCTGACCTTGACCCAGAGTGAAGCCAGGGATTTTGTGGCGTCGATGACGGGTTAAACATAGCTACCGTCATTCCCGCGCATGCGCACTACTGTCCGGAATAAATTAAAGGCCTTACTGTAAAGCCTTGTTGCGTAAGCTCTATTGCCAAATGGATGGCAGAGAGACTTAAAAATTTCGTCATCGCGAGCGCAGCGCGGCGATCCAGTGGCTTTGCTTATAAATCAGCGTGTTAAAAGACACTGGATTGCTTCGCTGCGCTCGCAATGACGGCCTGGGAGTTTATTCCGGACAGCAGTGCCCGCAGGCAGCAATGACCAAATTTTGAGTTCTTTGCGAGCTAAAGAACCGGGTTATTAATGCGTATGCCGCTGCCGCGCTGTGGGCATGGGTTTGTAGCGGCGGCCAAACGGCAGTCTTATCAGCAGCAAAAGCAGCTCATACAAAATCGCCGCCAGCACACCTGCACCCAGGCCACAGATAGCCGCATTAGCATTCAAAGGCACGTTGGGGGAGTAGTTGCTCTGGGTGTCAGCCAACAATTCACGATCGCCGTGCAAAGCCACAAATACTAACTGACCCCAGAAATCCGTTTGCAGACTTCTGCTTTCCAGACGAAAGCGTTGCAGGCGTTGGTGGCTGTTGCGGATGGCTTCTGCTCCCCACTGGAATGAGGGGTTATTCTCGGAATCGTACAGGTCTATCAGTTCCTCAATAGAACCACCGTGGAACTCATTCGCCGCTTCCTGGTATTTGCTGAAATTGGCTTCCACCTCCGCCAGATGCGCGTCTACCCGCTTGACGTATTGATCAACAAAGTTGGGCACCTGAACCCCCACCATCACTGCCGCCATAAAAACGATCATAGACAGGTAGTGGTTGAGTTTACTCATGGTGATTCCTCGCATCCCTATATTAAGGCTGATTCAGTTCCAATAATTGCCCGGCTTGTACAATACCATGGTTAGACACCGTCCCGTCTGGCCACTCAACGACCAAATCATCAACTTGCGATGCTGTACCCAAACCAAATAGCTGCACAGTAGGGTTTTGGGAAACAAAATTGCTGCCGACATTAATTTCCCGCATTTGGGCCACTCCTGCGATGGTGACTTTGATGCGCGCTCCCACCGCTTCGGTGTTAGGTGCTCGCCCTCTGAGTTTGACTTTCAAATAGTTATTTCCATCGCCCTCATTACGCAACAACAACGCACCGTTATCATCATCCAGATGCCAGAGAAAAATATCGCTGTCGCCGTCGTTATCGAAATCAGCGCAGACCGCACCGCGACCCTGATAGGTATCCGCCAACCCTAACGACAAGGCACTTTCCACAAAAGTACCATCACCTTGATTGACAAACACGCGGCTGGCATCGTCGTTAAAATCCCCCGCGTAGCTGGTGTCTTTCCACCCATTGGTGTGGTAAATATCCAAGTCACCGTCGTTTTCAACATCCACAAAACAGGACGCCCAGCCCCAGCCACCGTCGGCTACACCTGCCGAATCAGTGATATCTTCGAACACACCGTTATTGTTTCGGTACAGGCGATTGCCAACCGCCTCCGGCCTGACTGCAGGTGCATAAATAGCGGACACAAACCAGTCGAGATCGCCATCATTATCGTAGTCTGCGACAGCCGACCCCATGCCGTTGTTGTCGATCATTACATCCACATCTGTGGCATTGCTAAAAGTGCCATCGCCATTATTAGTAAAGTACTGACTCTGATTAAAATCCGCCACGCTGAGAATATCTGGCAGGCGATCATTGTTAACGTCAGCAAAGGTAGGCGCGAAACTGAAATCGAAACCTGGGGAGACCACCAGTGAATCTGGCAAATTAATAATGGATGGCGACAGCCCCGAAGACAGGCTGACACTGACAAAGCGAATAACACCAGCACTGCTGTCGTTGCGCCAGAGGTTCTCGGTATCACCGGGGTTATTCTGATCTCTTTCTTCAGACCAGTGGCTGATAAACATATCGAGATCGCCGTCTAAATCGTAATCTCCAAATGCTGCTGACACCGTCTGTGCAGCAGCCATACCATCAATCCCGGAACCCGCCGTCACATCACTGAAAGTACCATCTCCGTTATTGGCAAATATCATCGATGGATCACCCTGAATGCCACCTATAAACAAATCCAGGTCGTTATCGCCATCTAGATCGACAAAAGTGGGGCCGCTGTGCCGATAATTTTCAGTAGCTGAGCGGGTGTAGGCCAAACCGGCAGCATCGGCAACGGATTCAAATTGGTTGTTGCCCATATTGCGATACAGCAGGTTGGGGCCAATATCTCCGCGCACAATGAATAAATCGATCAAGCCGTCATTATCATAGTCACCCGCAGCAACGCCGCCAGCAATATCCTCGATTTCTGGGTGCAGTTGATTTCTGCCCACGTAACGCACTGCATAGGCAAGCCCTGTTGCTGGGGTTATATCCGAAAACAGGCTACCGGCAGGGGGAGCCCCTGCCACAGGCGGGGTGGCCGGAGGGTTCGATGTAGGTGGTGAAGTTGGAGTTGGCTGAGGCGCTGAATTGCCACCTCCCCCACCTCCACAGCCGGTTAGCAGTAGCAACAAGCCGCTGAATATCAGAAAGTTTTTTGATGATTGACGCATAGCGAACCCTTTTGGTTTGCCGTGCGATATACCTGTTCAACAGAAGTATTTCCCCAATCTACCGCACTGGCTTTTTGATGTTGGACGCTTCCAGTGCGATAGCAGATAATACCCTATTGTGAGTAATAAGCCGCTACAGATACACTTCTCACCCGTCTCAGTCGCAGCCAGCCCGGATCCTAATGCAAGAATTCGCCGTCATACTGATCAGCACCATTCTGGTGAACAACTTTGTACTGGTGCAATTTCTCGGCCTGTGCCCATTTATGGGTGTGTCCAACAAGCTGGAAAGTGCTATCGGCATGTCGGCAGCCACCACCTTTGTGCTCACCCTCGCTTCCATTGCCAGCTATCTGGTGAATGCACTTTTGCTGGAGCCGCTGGGCATCGAATACCTGCGCACCATTGCCTTTATTATGGTGATCGCCGCCGTGGTGCAGTTCACTCGCTTGTTTATCGAAAAAACCAGTCCTCTGCTTTATCGCACCCTGGGGGTATTTTTGCCGCTGATTACCACCAACTGTGCCGTATTGGGTGTGGCGCTGCAGAATACCGTCAAAGTACACAACTTTTTCCAGTCCGCCCTGTATGGCTTTGGCGCGGCGGTGGGCTTTTCCCTGGTGTTGATTCTGTTTACCGCCATGCGCGAACGGCTGGCAGTGGCGGATGTGCCAACCCCCTTTAAAGGTGCCGCCATCGCCATGATTACCGCCGGGTTGATGTCGCTGGCGTTTATGGGCTTTGGGGGGTTGGTATGAAAAAGCAGGTCGCACGTCTGACGTCGCACGTCGCACGCTTAGGTGCGGCAGCCTGTAGGTCGGCCTTCAGGGCGACAAAAAAGGCGCTATGTAGTACAGATGTGTGTCGGCCTAAAGACCGACCTACAGAGTGCTTGGTTTTAGCGTGCGACGTGCGACGTGCGACGTGCG
The DNA here is from genome assembly GCF_030341905.1 of Porticoccus sp. W117. GTDB lineage: Bacteria > Pseudomonadota > Gammaproteobacteria > Pseudomonadales > Porticoccaceae > SCSIO-12696. Next base: position 35,180 of record NZ_JATAAF010000006.1, read on the forward strand.
ACCAAAGGCTGTATCTACATGGATAGGCTCTACGACATGGTTGCCCAGGAACCACTGCTGGCCGCGTTGTACGCGCTGGTGGGGCTGGCGATTCTGTTTGGCGGCATTCTCGGTTTTGCCGCGGTGCGCTACAAGGTAGAAGGCGACCCCATCGTTGACCAGATCGACGAGTTGCTGCCGCAAACCCAGTGCGGCCAGTGCGGCCACCCCGGATGCCGCCCCTACGCTGAAGCCATTGCCAACGGCGAGGCCATCAACCACTGCCCCCCCGGCGGCCAGGACACCATCGACGCCCTTGCCAATCTATTGGGCGTGGAGTCCATTCCCCTGGATGCAGAACACGGCGAAGAAAGCGATGTCGCCACCGTCGCCTACATTCGCGAAGACGAGTGCATCGGCTGCACCAAGTGCATTCAAGCCTGCCCGGTAGACGCCATTCTCGGCGCCGCGAAATTAATGCACACGGTGATTGCCGATGAATGCACCGGCTGTGATCTCTGTGTGGAACCCTGCCCGGTGGACTGCATCGATATGATTCCAGTAACCACCACCATTGATACCTGGAGCTGGCAGCGCCCAGGCTTGATTGCCACCGATCGACAGGGCGAGGTGGCGTAATGACCGCAGACCAGGCAACCAAGATCGCCAGCATCACCATTCACGAGCCGGTTATTCATAAAACACCCGGCGGCATCCACCCGCCGGACAATAAGCAGCAATCCCTGCAACGGGGTCTGGGAATTGCACCCCTGCCGGAAAAGCTGGTGCTGCCTCTTAACCAGCACAGTGGTGCCCCAGCAACCCCTATTGTCGCAGTGGGAGATACGGTGCTAAAGGGCCAGAAAATTGCCGAGCCTTCCGGCAGCGTCAGTGCCGCCGTACACGCGCCAACGTCCGGCACAGTCACCGCTATTGGTCTGCACCCGGTGGCTCACCCCTCCGGTATGAACGCCCCCTGCATCACCATCGAAAGCGATGGCAAAGAACAGTGGTGCCAGCGCAACCCGGTGAGCAATTTCACCAGCCAATCGCCGCAAACACTGCTGGCCAGCATTCGCGATGCCGGTATCGCCGGGCTCGGCGGTGCGGGTTTCCCAAGCCACATCAAATTGTCGGCAGCGGACAATGGCCAGGCCATCGACACACTGATTATTAACGCCACCGAGTGCGAGCCCTATATCACTGCCGACGACCAACTGATGCGCAGTTACCCACAGCAAGTGGTCACTGGTATCCAGATTCTGGCTCATATTCTCGGCCAGCCGCAGCGTATCCTGATCGGCATTGAAGACAACAAGCCGCAGGCCTGTGATGCCCTGCAACCGCACCTGCAAAGTACCGGAATACAACTGGCAAAATTCCCCACCAAATACCCGTCCGGCGGCGAAAAGCAGCTGATACAAATACTCACCGGCAAAGAATTACCCAACGGCCGCCTGCCGGCGGATATGGGCATCGTCTGCCAGAACATCGGTACAGTGCACGCCATCTACCGCGCCATTGTTGAAGGCACGCCACTGATTTCCCGCATCACCACCATCACTGGCGATGCCTGTGCCGAACCGCAAAACCTGGAAACCTTGATCGGCACCCCAATGCGTCATTTGCTGGAACACTGCGGCTATCAGGCGCAAGCGGGCCAACCGGTGGTTATGGGCGGCCCGATGATGGGCTTTGCATTGACGGATCTGGACGCGCCGGCTATTAAAACCACCAACTGCCTGTTGGCCCCCAGCACAGCAGAAATGCCACCGCAGCCACCCGCACAACCCTGTATCCGCTGCGGCCTCTGTGCCGAAGCCTGCCCCGCCAACTTGTTGCCGCAACAACTGCTGTGGCACGCCCAGGCCCGCAATCACCAACGGCTGCAATCTCACAACCTGTTCGACTGCATCGAGTGCGGCGCCTGCGCCTATGTGTGCCCCAGTCATATTCCCCTGGTGCAGCACTATCGCGCCGCCAAGGCGGAACTGCGCCAGGCCGCGCGAGAGCGCATTAAATCTGATCGTGCCCGGGAACGCTTCGAATACAACAAGCAACGCAAACAACAGGCGGAAGCGGAAAAAGCCGCCAAGCGTGAAGCCCGCCGCATCGCCGCCGAACAAGCCAAGGCCACCCTCGCCAAAACCCATGCGCAGCAGGAGCAAACGCCCACCGAGCAAGCAAGCGATGTGGTGCAGGCCGCGCTGCAGCAAGTGGCCGCCAAACAGGCGTCGCCGGAACAGCAGCGGGCCAAACTGGAGCGCAGTGTTAACAGCGCCGAAAGTCGCCTGCAACGGCTGGAGAAAAAGCTGGCGGAAGGTCAGGCCGAAAGCAGCGATGCCCCACTGAGTGAAGAACAAGTCAGCGGCTATCAGGCACAGATTGAAAGCGCCCGTCTCAAGTTGACCGAAACACAACAAAAGCTGAAAGAATTCAACAACGGGCAACAAACCAACTTGGAAGATAAAGTCACCGCCAAGGTACTGGCCTCCCCAAAACAAACCGCGGATAAAAAAGTGGCGTCGCTGCAAAAACGCCTGACAGGCATTGAGGAAAAGCTGGCCGCCTGTGACGATGACGACCTGCGCCAGGCTCTGGAAAACAGCGCCAGTAAATTCCGCAGCAAACTGCAAGATGCTCAGCAGGAAGCCTCCGCGTTGGCAGCCAACAGCGGCAACGATAAACCGGTAACCGACCCGGCCACTGTTGCCGCCACCCAACAAGCATTGGCGGCCAACAAGCAGAAAGCACCGCTGACGCCACAGCAGCAAGTAGAGCGTTTGCAGCAGCGCATGCAAAAGGCTGAGGAGCGGCTCGCCACCCTCAGCGACCCGGTACAGATAGACGCCCTGCAAACCTCGCTGGCCAATCTGCAACAGAAACTTGCCGACGCCCAAAGGGCTCTGGAAAACCCATAGCCATGATGCACGCCTCACAACAACCGGGGTCGTCTCCCCATACCCATACCGGCCGCAGCACCGCACGGGTGATGCAGCTGGTACTGCTGGCCACCTTGCCGGGGATTGCCGCGCTGGTATTTTATTTTGGCTGGGGGGTGTTGATTAACCTGTTGCTGGCCAGCCTCACCGCCATTGTCGCTGAGGCCGCCATACTGAAACTGCGGCAGAAGCCGGTAGGTTTTTACCTGAAAGACTACAGCGCCCTGGTAACTGCTGTTTTGCTGGCGGTGGCGTTGCCGCCTCTGGCACCCTGGTGGCTGGTGGTTACCGGCACCCTGTTTGCCATCGTAATCGCCAAACATTTGTACGGCGGCCTCGGTTACAACCCGTTCAATCCCGCTATGGTGGGTTACGTGGTGTTGTTGATTTCCTTTCCCGTAGAGATGACTCGCTGGTTAACGCCAGCCACTATTCTCGACAGTGGAGCCAATTTGCCTGGGCTATCGCAGAGTCTTGCGCTGGTATTTACCAGCTCACCCGCTCTTGATGGACTGTGGGACGGCATCAGTGGCGCCACCCCGCTCGATCTGTTTAAACACAACAGCGGCCAGCTGGTGGAACAGTTCTATCAGGGCGAAGTGTTGTTCAGTGAAGGGCGCTGGGCTGGTGTCGGTTGGGAATGGGTCAACCTCGGCTTTCTGGCTGGCGGCATATTCCTGCTGTGGCAACGCATCTTCACCTGGCACGCCCCGGTGGCCATGCTCGCCATGTTGCTGTTACTGGCACTGATATTCCACGATGGTGGCAGTTCCCACAGCCTGGGTTCTCCGGCACTGCACCTGCTCAGCGGCGCCACCATGTTGGGGGCATTTTTTATTGTTACCGACCCGGTGACGTCTGCCACCAGCAATTTTGGACGATTGATCTACGGCGCCCTGATTGGCCTGCTGGTCTACATTATTCGCGCCTGGGGCAGCTATCCGGATGCTGTCGCCTTCGCCGTATTGCTGGCCAATTTTGCCGCGCCCTTTGTCGATTACTACACCCTGCCTCGCAGCTACGGCCATGAGCGCCGCCGCCGGGCCACAGAGCAGCAGGAGTAAAACCGTGTCTACAGAGCGGGCTTCAATTCGTAAAAACAGCCTTATTCTCGGCGCTGTGGCGCTGGTTACCGGCACCCTGCTGGCCACCACCCAAGTGGCCACCAAAGACAAAATTGCCTTGGCCCAGCGCCAGGCGGAGCAAAAAGCGCTGCTGGAAATACTGCCCATTGAGCAACACAGCAACGACCTGCTAATGGATGTGGTACCGGTACCGGAACAACACTGGGAACTGCTGGGCCTGGATAAAGGCGGGCAAATACACATAGGCCGCGACGAAAATGGCCAGGTGAATGCGCTGATCCTGCCCACTGTCGCCAAAGATGGCTACAGTGGCGATATTCATATGATTATCGGCATCCGCGTGGACGGCACAGTCGCCGGGGTGCGCATTACCGATCATCGAGAAACCCCCGGCTTGGGGGACAAGGTGGAATTGAAGAAAAGCAATTGGGTGCTGAGTTTTAATGGCAAATCCCTGTCGCAAACCGGTGTTGGCGCCTGGGCCGTAAAAAAAGACGGCGGCGAGTTCGACCAGTTTACCGGTGCCACCATCACCCCGCGGGCGGTGGTCAACCAGATCAGGCAGGTTCTGTATTATTTTGAACAGGACAAGGAGCGGTTATTAAAGCAAGCTCAAAAACCTGCCGGGAGTGACAAATGATATGGGGGTGGCTATCTGTGACCGCGGCCAGCAGGGATGCTGGCCACGAGCCTCCACGGACGGATTCACGGCGTGTCACAGATAGCCACCCCCGTGTCATTGCTCGGTTCAATTCAGGTAAAACGAAAAAATGAGCAATACAAACACTTACCAAAAACTGGTCGTTGACGGCCTATGGAAAAACAACCCGGCGCTGGTGCAGCTGCTGGGCCTGTGCCCGTTGTTGGCGGTAACCGGCTCCGTGGTCAATGCCCTAGGGCTGGGGCTGGCTACCCTGCTGGTGCTGGTGGGCTCAAACATCGTCGTCTCCCTGGTGCGCCGTCAGGTGTCCGACGCGGTACGGCTGCCCGCGTTTGTAATGATTATCGCCACCTTTACCACCTGCACCGAACTGTTAATGAAAGCCTACACCTACGAGCTGTACACGGTGCTGGGCATCTTTATTCCATTGATAGTTACCAACTGCGCCATTCTAGGCCGTGCCGAAGCCTTTGCCAGCAAGAATGGCGTCTGGGCATCCGCGGTAGATGGCCTGATGATGGGCATTGGTTTTGCCCTGGTGCTACTGGCCATTGGCGCAGTGCGGGAGTTGCTGGGCAGCGGCACCCTGTTTGCCGACATGCAATTGCTGTTTGGCCCCGTTGCCGAAAACTGGACAATTCGCATTCTGCCGGGCGGCTACCATTTCTTAGTAGCCATCCTGCCGCCGGGGGCATTTTTGGTCACCGGCTTTTTGATCGCCCTGAAAAACAGTATCGACCATCGCAACGAGAAACGCGCTGCCGCTAAACGCCAGCCAGTGGTAGCGGGCAGCAAACGTATACGCACCACAGAAGTTGCCGACTAAACGGCGTCGTCCACTGCCTTGCTGAACTTTCCAAAAATTTACAGGGGGGAAGGGGCGTTGTTATGCGTCTTACTATAGAGAACACATCCGTCTACCTGTCACAAATGCAGACTCAACCAAGGCACAATTTATGAACCATACCAATAAAACAGGCCTGCTACCTGCCACACTGGTTGCAGCTACCCTACTCGCTGGCTGCAGCGACAACCGCCAGACAACTGACTCCACTATGAACAACAACTCACTCACTCCCCCTGTGGCAAAGAAAGTCCCATACGAAATGACCAGCCATGGGGACACTCGCATCGACAACTACTACTGGATGCGTGACGACGAACGCAAAAACCCTGAAATGCTCGCCCACCTGGAGGCAGAGAACGCCTATCAGGCACAGGTGATGGCCCACACCCAGGGGTTACAGGACAGTCTTTTTGAGGAAATAGTCAGCCGTATCAACAAAGATGAAACCTCCGTGCCGGTACTCAGCAATGGTTACTGGTACAACGCCGAATTCAGTGGCGATAACGATTACCCCATCCACACTCGCCGCAAAGGCGCAGAAGACGGCGAACGGCAAGTTCTGCTGGACATCAACCAGCTAGCCAGTGAACACGCCTATTTCAGTTTGGGTAGCTACGCGGTAAGTACCGACAACCAGACACTGGCCTACTCCGCCGACACCCTCAGCCGCCGTATTTACGACATTCAGTTCAAAAACCTGAAAACCGGCGAACTGCTGGCAGACACCCTCACCGGCACCGATGGCTCGATGGTTTGGGCCAACGACAACAAAACCATTTTCTACATCAAAAAAGACCCGGTCACCCTGCTGGGCTACCAGGTGTACCGCCACACCCTGGGTACCCCCCAGTCCGACGATGTTCTGGTGTATGAAGAAACCAACAACGAGCTGTACATTGGCATTTCCAAATCCAAAGATGGCAGCACCCTGTACATTTACCAGGACGGCACCAACGAAGAAGCCATGCTGGTACTTGATGCAAACACACCGCAGGGCCAGTTCAAGCACTTCCACCCTATGGAAGACGGCTTGAAATACAGCGTTCAGAAAAATGGCGAGTGGTACTACGTACACACCAACTGGAAAGCGGAAAACTACCGGCTGATGAAAGTACACCAGGATCACAGCGCCGACAAAAGCCAGTGGCAAGAAGTGGTTGGCCACAAACCGGATATCTATCTCGATGGGGTAGAAATATTTAAAGACCACATCGTGCTGAGCCAGAAAACCCGCGGCCAGATTGAATTGAGCATTATGGAACTGGAAAGCGGTAACACCCGCCCCATTTCATTTGATGAATCCCTTTACGTAGCGGGATTTGCTTCGAATCTGGAAATGGACAACAGCAGCGTTCGCGTCGCCTACACCTCCATGACCACACCAGGCACCGTATACGACGTTGACTTGACCAGCGGTGAAAAAACCCTGAAAAAGCAGGAAAAAGTGCTCGGTGACTTCAACCCAGGCGACTACGCTGCAGAGCGGATTTTTGTCGCTGCTCGCGACGGCACTGAAGTACCCGTAAGCCTGGTGTACAAAAAATCCCTGTTCAAAAAAGACGGCAGCAACCCACTGTGGCAATACGCTTACGGTTCTTACGGCAGCACCATTGAACCGGAATTCCGTGCATCACGCCTGCCCCTGCTGGATCGCGGCTTTGTCTATGCCATCGCCCATATTCGCGGCGGCAAAATGCTTGGCCAAGAGTGGTACGACCAGGGACGTATGTTTGAAAAAATTAACACCTTTACGGATTTTATCGACGTCACCAAAGCGCTGACAGCGCAAGGCTACGGCCACAAAGACAAGGTATTCGCTCAGGGCGGCAGCGCCGGCGGCCTGCTGATGGGAGCCGTCGCGAATATGGCGCCTGAACTCTACCGCGGCATGCACGCGGCAGTGCCTTTCGTAGACGTGGTCACCACCATGCTGGACGAAAGCATTCCCCTCACCACCAACGAATACGGCGAATGGGGCAACCCCAACAACAAAGACAGTTACGACTACATGCTGTCCTACTCACCATACGATCAGGTTAAAGCCCAGAACTACCCCAACATGCTGGTCACCACCGGCCTGCACGATTCGCAAGTGCAATACTTTGAGCCCATGAAATGGGTAGCGAAACTACGGGAACTGAAAACCGACGACAACCGCCTGCTGTTTAAAACCGACATGGAAGCGGGCCACGGCGGTGCATCCGGGCGCTTTAAAAGCCTGCATGAAACGGCGTTGGTTTATGCGTTTATGTTTGATTTGATTGGCGTAGAGAAGTAAACGCACTTGTCATTCTGAGCACAGCGAAGAATCTCGAATTAAAAACCAACTAGAGATCCTTCGCCATGCTCAGGATGGCAATATTTATTACTTAAAAAAATCCACCAATGTCGCTTCTAACAACGGTAAATTCATTTTATGGATTGAGTGTTCCGAGCCTGGAATGACTGCCAATTGAGCATCTTCAATAGCACGGTACATATTTACTGTGTGCTCCAAAGTGATAAAGTCTCTATCACCAAGTACAACTAATGTTTTTGCTTTAATACGCTCAAGGTCTTTCTCTGTCCACTCAGGGCTTGTCAGCCAGAGATTTTTTAATTCATCTACAAACTCAGAAAACCCGTCCATACTCTGCGAGTGTTTCAGGTAGTTCTGCTTTGCAGTTTCGCTCATATTTTCCCCATTCAAGCCGGAGATATATTCACGAACACTTACAGGCAAACCATCGAAATGATAGTTCGCGCCCACAACGGCCAGGCGATCTATCATGTCTGGCTGATTCATAGCAATGTATAAGCCAATAATTCCACCATCACTGTGCCCAACAAAGTCAACGACTCCCAAATTCAGCTTTCTGATTAGCTGGATGACATCTTCGCTTTCCAGCTTATAGGAAAGGGGTTTATCTGAAGGTGTGCTGTAGCCATGCTCCCTTAAATCAATTGCAATTACCTTGTGACTCTTAGCCAGTGGAGCAATCAGGTCTCTCAAAGAGTCTACCGAACCGGAACCGCCATGAATTAGCAATAAAGGTTTACCACTTCCATGCAATTCGTAGTACAAAACAACATCATTTACCGCTAACTTATCAGCTTGGCAATTGAAAACAGTTGCCAGACACCAGGTAACCAACAGCATTACTTTTTTCATTTTCTTCTCCTTGTATTCCCTATTCCCAAAAACAACACATATAAGCCCTATGCTTCCGTTGGAGGATATTTTTCAAGTAACGATTTAGGCCTAACCGGCCTTAGTTCAAACCCCCCACCACAATTCGGGCACACGCCAGCCAACTCTCCTTCCACACAATCCCGGCAAAACGTACATTCAAACGAACAGATCATCGCCTCCCGGGAATCCGGTGGCAGTGATTTTTGGCAACGTTCGCATTCAGGTTTTAGTTTCAGCATCGGATTGTCCAGATGTGGGGCTGCCCATAAATATCCAGGCCGGGCCGATCAGTAAGAAAGCCAGATCGGTAAAAAATGAGGGGCGCTTTCCTTCCAGATGGTGGCCAATAAACTGGGCAATCCAGGCAATCACGAATACGGCCAGCGCCCATTGCCACAGCATTCCCAGACTGCGCTCAAGCAAAGCGCACAGTGCCCAGCAGGCAATAGTGAACAGCAGCATACGCGCAAATACAGTTTGCGACAGGCGAGCGTAAAACCCCCAAACCGGAATAATGACAATAAAAATCAAGTTGATACCAAAGACAGAAACCGACCACAGCAAAGCCACAATGGACCAGTAAATAGCAGGCACCGCAATATTGTGGATGCGTTTATTGGTTGGGTGTCGATGGCTTTCGGCGTATTGCTCAAACCACTGCTGTTGGGTTTTCAAATATGGCCCTCACTCAAAGCTCCGTCATTGCGAGCCGCCGGAGGCGGTGTGGCAATCTCCATAATTACACTCTGCATTCACGAGATCGCCGCGCTACGCTCGCGATGACGGGTTGACGAAATTAAACTTCCTCTTCTTCCCCATCGATAATAAAACCGATGCGACGGCGGAATTCTTCCTTCTCCACTTTCTCCACATAGCAGAGCAACTGCACGCTGGACTGGTGTGACAGCAACATACAGGGGCTACCATTGATAGTGCCTTCAATACGAATGCCGTGAAAACTTTCCTGAGCCAGACGCAACACATTAATCTGAATACCACCATTGAGAACCGCAAGAATTGCCGGTTGCTGATCCTCCGGCAGTTGGTTGCGCCATTGAATCACCGTGTCAGCCAAGCGTCGCATCAACACGCCAGCGGAGCGGTAGTCGTTGCTGACTTCTTCCTCGCTGGGCGCCGGGGCAATGCTGGTATGGGGCAGCGGCACATTGGCAATGGTGGGCACACACACCATGCCCATGGATTCCACCGCTTCACGCATGGCTTCGCGATTGACCTGCTCCAGAGTCTTGTCTTGCTCGCTCATAGTCACTTCCATTCTACGGTTTCAGCCCATGGTACCATCACCGCCACCATGTTTATCAAGCACAACCACAGTCCGTATCGCGATGCCCTGATAAAAGAAGTGGCCGGGCTGCAACTGCTGCGCCAAGGGATCGCCCACGATCCGAAAAACCCACTGCGCATTCCAGAAGTTTTCAATGTTTCTGAACAACAGTTAACCCTCACCCAAATTACCAGTCAGCGGCCTGGCAAGCATCAGTGGCAGCAACTGGGAGAAGGCCTGGCACGACTTCACAGCCAACAACAGAGCCACTATGGCCTGAAAACAGATAACTACATCGGCCTTAACCCCCAACCCAATGGTATTTATCAGGACTGGGGAGCGTTTTTTATTCAACAGCGCTTGCAGTACCAGCTATCTCTGATAAGAGACCGCAGCATCCAGAAAAAATGGCAACAAACGCTGGTGCAAAGCAGTGACAAATTAAGGCAGTTTTTAAACGATAACTGCCCTCACCCCAGCCTGCTTCACGGTGACCTCTGGAATGGCAATGTGCTGTTTAGCTCAGATGCAGTATGGCTGATTGACCCTGCGATATATTGCGGTGACCGGGAAGCGGATTTGGCTATGACAGAAATGTTTGGTGGCTTTGACCCAGAATTTTATCGCGCCTATGACAATGCGTACCCACGCACCGATACCTACCAAACCAAGCGGGAAATCTACAATCTGTATCACTATCTGAACCACTACAACTTATTTGGCAGTGGTTATCTGGATGGTTGTGAAAAGGGGTGGGAAATAATTACTTCGTTATAAACACTACGGTTTAAAGAAAAACGATTAGTTCGTTTTTCGTCATTGCGAGCGAAGCGCGATGACAATTTAAGATCGCCTACTTACCCAATAACTCTTCCAGTTTGTGATCCAATGCCTCCTGGCGCAGGTGGATTGCCAGAATTTTACCGGTGGCAGCCTCTACCAGATAATTCGCTGGTACACCTGCGACACCGTACATTTTGGCCACCGGACTTTCGTAGGCCAGCAAGTCGCCGGTATCGATCCAGGGAATCTGTTCTTCTGTAGAGGCGTCTTGCCAATCGTCACGGTCATCGTCCAGAGTAAAGGAGACAATCTCAAAGCCCTTGTCTTTGTAGTGCTCGTAGGCGGTTTTCATATGGGGGATTTCAGCGCGGCAGGGGCCACACCAGGAAGCCCAGAACTCCACCAGAACATACTTGTTCTTCCCCAGTACATCCGCCAGATGAAACTCATTGCCTGACAGGTCTTCCGCGGTAAAATCTTTGATAACCGAGCCGACACCTACCGCTTTCGCTGCTGCCCGCATCGCAATCAGGTTTTTTGCAAACTTCAGATTAAGCTGCGCCTGGCGATGATCACCCAGTGCCGCCGCCAGCTTCTCCGCAGCGGCCAGTTTGGCTTCTGCATTTTTAAAACGATAGCGGGTGTAGACGAGTGCCTTGACCACATCGTCATTACTCGACGCTATCTGCTGATCAAGAATAGTCTGTTTTAGTTGTCTTTCCTTATCGGATACAACCCTGAACTGCTCATGACCAAATTCAAGCTGACTTAGCTGGTCCTGTAGTTGTCGGTATTCCGCATTGTTCCGCCAAGAGTTAATCAATTTGTCATTGTAGTGGCCACCACTGAGGCTGTAATTACGCCTGTCTGAAACCACCAATTCAACATCCCCTGGCTCCATCACCAGCTCCAAACGAAACAACGGTGAGTCACTATCGGCAGGGAGAATATCAACTGTTGCCCAGTGAGCGTCGTTCACTGCGTGCTGGTAAGACCCCGAACCACCACTTAACGGCGCATCCAGCAGAAATTCCATATCGTTCTTTTTCAACATATTGCGATAAATCGCTACCCGGCTGCCCTCGGGGAAAGCCTCGCCACTTTTAACAGTGAAATTAAAAGTACCCTTATTGATGTCTGCCGGATCAACTTCTGCTGTATCAACTTTGCTGTCTGACCCACAGGCCACTGCCAGCAGTGACAAGATTGCCACAGCGGTTAGTCGTAAAAATTTCATTTTTCCCTCCTTCTTGAAGATAGCTTCAATCACAACGTATTAACCATAAACTTGTAACCACCTACTTCGGTGAAAAACAGTTTGTCTTGGTTACTGTCAAACCACTGGCGCCACTGTTGGGGCGTTTCAAACTGTTGCGTTGTGTAACGGGCCAAAACGCGCTGTGCCAGCTCTACTTGATCGCCCTGCTCCAATAACGCAATACTGCGATCCAGAATCGCGGGGTTATTGTTGGCAATACCCAGTTGTTGGGCGTCGGCATCAAAGGCGAATTGATAACCTTCGCTGGCGTACAGATAGCCCATATTGGCTTCGTAATAAGCCAGGTAGCGATTCCAGTCCTCGCCAAATTCCTGTTGCAGGGATTTGGGAATGGATTTCACAAACCGGCTGCGATCCAGCGCCTTTGGCTTGCCCAGCAACTTGACCATCATTTTGTCTTGCTCAGACCCTGTACCAGCCTGAACACGATCGTATTGCCCCTGCAGTACTGCATTGGCTTTATTGTGGTTTTCAAGCTGAACCGCCCAGCCCTGGTCTGACAGTTTGTAAGGGGCATCCATTGCCGCCAGGCGATGGGCCGACTTTTTGGCCACCAAGCGCTTGGCACCCTTGAAAGGCTTGATGTAGTGCACCGCATTGATAAAAGCCAGCTTGGCGGCTTCGGTCATATGCACAGGAGAAGAACGGAAACCCCACTGCAAAAAATTGCCATGGCGGGCAATCGCCACAGCGTTTACCGACTTGATGCAGGTACCGCCAGAAATGTATTCCGTATCCGGCGAGTCGCCAGTGCCCGGCACCGTAACCAGCCCCGGTGGCAACGACAGCCCTTGCGGATCATCTACTTCCATCCGCAGCATCGGAATTTTTTTGGGGAGATTGCGACCGGAGTAGTAGTTGAACACTCCCCCTGCATAAGGTGTTTCAACGTAGTCCAGAGGTACCTTATTGGGGCTGGAAAAAATCGGGTGGGACTCATCAAATTTAAACGCGGTTTTATCCAGGCAGTTACAGAGTGTTCCCATGGTCAAGGACAGGCTTGGCCCCATATTGGTTAAAGGGCCGGCAACAAAGATGGTTGCGTGATTAAAATCGTTCGGCAGCCAGCGCCAACCGGCGTGTGGCGAGGCATAACCATAACGCTCGCTGTCTGTCATATCCTTGCCATCCAGTTCCATGGGCAAGGCGTCAAAAACCGTAACATCGTAGTTGGCTGACATTTCCGGCTTGTAGGCTTCGCCATAAACCAGAGTGGCGTCAAAGTGCTGATTCAAAAACGCCATATACTCCGCCGCTTTGGTTTTGATCAGCTTGGCGTTGTCGGCACGATTACCACCATAAGAGTAGCCCTCGACGGTATCTGGATTTTGCCCCACGTAAAGCACGCGGATTGGTTCATCCAGCGATTGCGATACCGGAGCGCATGCCACCAGTAACGTCACTACCACCGCTGCGGCCAGTAACCATAACTTTTTCATATTTCCCTCCAAATCAATTGCATAAAAAACGGCCAATTCAGCCAAAAAAATTATTTCACTTCGATATCCAGAACAACCTTTTTCTTTTTCGGTGGCAAGCAGATATAGGGGTCGCAAGCCTGGTAATTGAAATTCACCGTAACCGGATAATTACCCGGCGCCATATCAGCACCGGCTTTTAATGTTTGCTGAAAGATCAATTCGTCGTGATATACCAGAATATTCGGGTCAGCACTGTAGGGCTCTGCCGATGGCAGCTGCCATTCACCGGCTTCTTCCATACCCTCAGGCAAAGTTACGCTGTACGTAGTGACTTTAAACACTTGCGTGGGATCGTAGGCATAGATATGCCAGTTGGGCATCACTGTGGTTTTAATAGCCACCTGGGCCGTATCGCCAGAAGCCATTGATGATTTTTCGAGAATGGCTGATACCGACACCGGGTTACGGGGTGTTAATTCTTCGACTGGAAGCGCTTTGATTCGGCTTTCAAAGTCGCCATCATCGGCGATAGCCAGTAAAGGCAGGGAAACAACAAATGGGAGAAACAGGAATTTACACATAACCGCCTCAGAAAAAAGGCCAGCCCAGGGTGGGCTGGCCTGTGATTACTTTAACCGGATAAGCATCTTAGATATCAAACTGCTTTGTCAGGTCAAGGTAAAGTACGCGACCACGGGGGTTTACCCGATTGGCAACGAAACCAGCGCTGTTTGAAACAAATGGGAACTCCTCATCCAACAGGTTCTGGGCACCCAGCGATACCCTCACACCACTCATCAGTCCAGAATCTGCCGGTGACGTATAGCCAAACTGCAGGTCAACCGTCATATACTGCTTGCTCGTGGTTGGAGTATCCACACTGCTGAAGAACGGGTTTCCAGACAGCATCGGGAACGTGGTATTTTCAACATCAGAAGGTGTTCTCGGGTTCACCACAGTAAAGGTCGAGCTGTAATTCATGGACGCAGTGACTGAGTAATTCTTATAAGACCAGCCAGTGGTAAAGTCGAACGCCCACTCACTGGGGCCAAACTGAGTGTCAGAAAGCACAGTAGGAGCCACCAAAGAACTCACCTGATTGCTTAGCTCAAGTGTGCGCACCGCATTGAGGTCGAACAGCCATTCACCATAATCCGTGGACAGCTGGTAGTTGGCGCCAATATCCACTGTTCGAGAAATTCGGCTGGCCAGGTTGAGCTGACGCGTGTCAAAGACAAATGCGTTATTCGTGCCGCGGAAAAACAGAGTGCCTTCCAAATCCTCGAAGTTATTTACTAATTGCAGGAGGTCAACAGTGCTACTCGGGGTGTCAATAAAGTTATCGTACTCGCTTTTACCGTAGGTAGCACTCAGAGACAATCCTTCTATTGCACCAGGGGTATAGTCAAAACCAAATGTAAAGGTATCGGCTTCCTGGGCGGTCAGGTCGCTGTTAGGGCCAGCCAATCCCACTACTTCAAAACCAGATGTAAAGCCAAGGGCAGTAAGGGCCGCAGAAATATCGGGATCGAACCGGAATGAGTTTGTAAGGCGACTATTTCGCTTGAAGCCAAACAATTGCGTCGCCTGGGGTGCCAGGAAAGATTCCCCCCAGGTAGAGCGAATTCTGAGGTCGTCATTTACCTCCCAGTTCAGGCTGACCTGTGGACTGGTGCTGCTAAAGGATGCCTCCTGCGATACAACCGGGCCGAAGCTGTCTTCGCGAATCCGGGTAAAGGGAGGCAACGCAATACCCAGTAAAGCAGCTTCATCCACACCTTCCACGTCGACTCCCTGAACTGAGCCGCCAATAAAATTGCCCATATCATCAAACATTGGCACAAAACGACCGGCTGCGCTCCTTGCCTGTGAAAGCCCATCGTAGTCGAAAGACTCATAACGAGCCGCCAGAGTTAAGGTTAACTCCTGCATCAGGGGCAAATCTTTGAACAGGGGCAAGGCCACTTCAGCGTAAGCCGAGGTAACTTCAGTTGCAGAACTCAGCGGTACTTCACCAAGACCATCAGGGACAAATTCCGGAAACTCTGCCTCGAAATCACGGGCATTGCTTACTTCGCCATCGCGATACTGAATACCAAAAGCAGCTTGTGCATCACCGGCGGGAAGTGAAAACAGCGTACCGGTTATATTGGCATCAAAGGTCAGCTGGTCGGAGTCAAACCGAGACTGCTCTGTTCTTAAAAAGCGCCGCAACAACGCGGTATTTGCGGCCACATCCGCATCTGAAGTGGCAAACGGGTTTACTTGATCAACAAAGGCCGTCAACCCTGCTGTGGAGCCAGGAATAGGATCAAAGCCAAAGTTATCGGTCTGACCGTCCTCTTTACTGTATGACAGGGACACATCAAAATCCCAACCATCTACAAAAGCCAGGTCACCAGAAAGGCCTATAGACGCATTGATATTGTCCTGCTCTGTGGACTCATCCAGTTGTATCTGTGAAAGCTCCTGGGCGTAATCGTAACCAACAGCAACAAGCTGACCGGGGTTGGGGTTATTTGGGTTTGTCTCGCTGAGGATTGTCAAGCCGCGAAGGCTAGCAGCAGTATTGAAATCTTCGTCAAAAACGCTTGCTATTGCAAGAAAGCCCAGATTGGATATCCGGGCATCCAGAACCCTGCCATCTTGCTGCTGGGTATAAGATGCATCAAAACTCAGAACCAGGCTATCGGAGAGTTCTTGTTCGCCACTGATGCGCAATGCACTGGTTTCTATCTCTGGCCCCAACACACGTGGCTCAAACCGTGAATAGGTAAACGGGCTTGGGCCTGAAATCTGAACAGACGCATCAGCTTCAAAGCCAGCAGGAAACCCTGGAAACGCTTCATACACAGGCCTTGGGTCGTTTCCACCTGCCAGACCGACAAGGCGAGTATTGATACCACCCAGATCACGGAAGTCACCCTGGCCCTGGGGGCCGGCACTGCGAATCAGGTCATTAAAATCAGAGGGTTTGGTTTTTGAAAAATCGGCACTGAGTGAGGCAAAACCACTGTCCCAGTTGATGGTGTAGCCTGCGGTCAAGCGGTTTACATCACCACCGGTACTGGACTGTTCGGTGCGCGCCTGCAATACGACGCCCTCGTAATCCTTGCGAAGAATAACGTTAATAACACCGGCCACTGCATCCGCGCCGTAAACAGCCGATGCACCATCCGTTAAAATATCAATACGCTCTATCTGAGAAAGCGGAATGGAGGATATATCGGTAAATGATCCAGAGCCGTTACCTGAAATGGCGCGACGGCGACCATTCACCAATATCAGAGTGGAACGGGTACCCAGCCCCCTTAAATTTGGCGCAGACGCACCCAGCGATGAGCTTATGCGCGCACCGGAGCCAAACTCGCCCTGTTCAAGTTCAACACTCGCGGTGGTTTGGGTTGATAAGTTTTGCGGCAGGCGACGAAGCACATCGTCCAGTGAGGTGTAACCGCCTTTTTCCAGCTTGTCGCGACCGAGGCTAATCACCGGAGAAGCCGGTTTGTGGCCTTTCAAACGAGTACCGGTAATAACAATTTCTTCTTCAGGCTCTTCATCGGCATCATCGCCTTGTGCTTCTTCTTCGCTGGTAATCAATACCACATTGTCTGCGGTAAATTTATGGGTTAAACCGGAGCCCTGAAGCATCATCCCCAATGCCTGCTCAACGGTGTATTCCCCTTCCAGGCCTCGCAGGTTCACTGAGGAACCCACTTCTTCAGAAATCAGCACCTGAATGCCTGCGGATTGGCCCAACTGAAAAAGCGCCGCAGACGCTTGCTGGCCATCGATATCGAATTTGATCTTTTCATCGTCTGCAAAAGACGTTGAAGCAGATACCAGCAAAGCCGCACCGGCAACTGCCATGGAAAGTTTGCGCCTTGATGGCATACATTTGATAGTTGGCATTTCCCACCCTCTTAATAGGTATATATTTTACTTGCTGCAGCCAGGGAATTATCCGTGGCTGGCCTATTAACGGCTCACAAAAAAAATTCCCGGAGTTTTTTTGAAATTAATAAGAATGGCTTAGAGGTACCCAGAATGACAAGGTAAACGTTGTCACCAAATGAGTGGCAGAGAGGCTCAAAAAACGTCATCTCCGCGAAAGCGGAGATCCATTGTGAATATGGCACTAAAGCCAGAAAATACGGTGGTCTATGGATGCCCGCCTTCGCGGGCATGACGGTAGAAGAATATCCCGGACAGCAGTGCGCTTTCGCGGGTATGACGATTTAGGAGGTTATCCCAGGCAGCAGTGCCGCTTGCGCAGGAAAAACAGCGGCAAACTGCTATTTTTCAGAGATAACAACGCGATCAAAGTGATGAGTTACCTTGATGGGCAACAATTGTTCCAAACCATTTAATGTCGCTGAAAGCTCCGTCACGCTAACCAGCGCCGTTACGTTTACGTCCATTACGGCTTTATCTTCTATCAGGATTTTTTTCGCCGCGTAGCGATTCAGTTCTTTCACCACATCCGACATGGGTTCTTTATCAAACTGAATCCAGCCCTTGCGCCAATCGCTGTAGCGCGTCATGGATTCAGGCTGAACTACATCTAGGTGCTTACTGTCCGTGGAATAACTGGCCAGCCAACCGGCTCTTAGCAAGCCTTTGCGAGGGGCGGCTATGCCTTGTTTAAGGTTGCTGAGGTCAACAGCGACATCATCTACCGGTTCCATAGGGTCGTGCAATGCAACCAAACCCTCTACCACCGCTACCTGATAAGCGTCAGGAGTTTTGAAAATATTAAATGATGTGCCGAGCACAGTGACTTGCTTTTGCCCCAACTCAACCACGAAAGGCCGCACTGGATCTTCAGACACATCGAAAAACGCCTCGCCACGTTCCAGAATTACTCTGCGCTGGTTGTCAGACATTTCAATCAGTAATTGCGTGGCGGTATTCAGGGACACCTGTGAACCATCCTCCAATGTAATGGTTCGCTGCTCACCGACACCGGACACATAACGTTTGATATCGGTGTATTCCTGAACCTCTGCGGGTTGCATAAAAAACCAGGTGGTTGCCAGCGCCAACATCATACTGGCCGCGACAGCCAGCCAACGAAAATTCTTTTTGGGAGGCGCAAGAATGGTAGACAGCTGACCTTTTTCCTCAAGGGAGCTGACCAGGGCGATTTCTTCCAATGCGCCCAGATAGGCGTGCCGAAATTCTGGCTCTGCTTTTGAGCGCTGCTGAATCATGGCCACTTCACCTTCGGACAATTCGCCCGAGTAAAGGCGCATCAGCGCGTAGCCCACATCTTCCTGCAAAATTTTCTCTTCCATAAGAGTCATGACTGTTTCCCCTTTGGGTAATTCCTGCGCTTTGCGCTTCTCAAACTGTTCATGGCCTGAGCGATATAATGCTCAACCTGTTTTACGGTTACGTTCATTTGCCGGGCAATTTCCCGATACCCCAAGTTGCGAAAACGGCTGAGTAAAAATGCTTTTTGCCAGCTGGGTTTCATGGCCAGAATCACTCGCCTCACCTGCTCCAGCTCCCGCTGATCCGCAATGATTTTTTCAAGCCCCGCTCCCCCGCTGTGCTCTTCCTGTTCCAGCTGGGCGGCTTGCTGGTAGTTTTGCCGCACTGACAATTTTCTGGCGCGATCCACAACCATGTTGTTTGCCATGGTCAGCAACAGGGCAATATTGCTTCCCGACGAGGCATCCATTTTCTGTTCCAGGTTATCCAGCGTGAGTAAGCGGGCAAACATATCCTGGACGATGTCTTCAACGTCGGCATCGGGCACCAGGCGACCGCGCAAGAATGTGCGCACCCCGGCGCCGTGTTTATCAAACAGGCGCTGCACGAGCTCATTGCGCTCGCAACGGCGAGCTGACGAGATATCAACAACTTTTTTATGGGTGTGTTTCACGCTTACTCTTATAGCACATCAGTAGCTAACCACCCGATTAACGGCCCAGCATGAAAAAACCCCGAATTTTTTCATCGTGTCATTCAACTCAAAAAGATCGTCATCCCCGCGCAGGCGGGGATCCATATTGACAGTGGCACTAACGCCTTGAAGTACGGTGGTGTCTGGATTATACGCTTCGCTCGCCCTGTGGGCGCTCAATGCAAGCATTAGTCCCGCCTGCGCGGGAATGACGAGAGTGGGGCTTTACCGGACACTGTGGAGCGCAGCGAAGGGTAACGTAGCGCTATGCGTCAAGCGTACTCATCAATATGCGGTGTACCATCATTCTGATTGTCTTCGCCGGGCGGTGGTTTGGGCTTTTTGTGTTGCGGTGGCGGTTCGCGACGGCGACGGTCGCCGTCTTTAATCACCGGTTTGGATGGGCGAATGCCCGGTGCGGTGGGTATGGAAATACGATCTATCATGGGGCCTCCTAACCATCAGGCACGTTACCCCTGTGTCCACTCCCCCATTCGGGAGCGTAAACGGGTCAGCGCCTGGCTGTGGATCTGGCACACCCGGGACTCGCTCACTCCGAGGACTTCGCCGATTTCTCTTAAATTCAATTCTTCATCGTAGTACAGGGACATCACCAGCTTTTCCCGCTCAGGGAGTTGGCCAATGGCATCCGCCAGTGATTCTTTAAAACCGGTGTTTTGCAACTGTTGCAGTGGCGATGATTCATCCACCGCCACATCAGTACCCAGGGGCTGATCGTCAAAACCGGTAACCCGGCAAGCGGCGGTATCGCGCAGCATGCTGTGGTATTCATCGATGCCAATGCCCATATGGCTGGCCACTTCGGTATCGCTGGCACTGCGGCCATGTTGGCCTTCCACTTCGCGGGTAGCGGTGGCCAACTGGCGCGCCTTGCGCTGTACCGAACGGGGCGTCCAGTCGGAACGGCGCAGCTCGTCGAGCATGGCGCCGCGAATGCGAATGCTGGCGTAAGTTTGGAAACTCGCACCCTGGGAGGCGGCGTAATTTTTTGACGCTTCCAGCAGGCCCATCATGCCCACCTGAATAAGGTCGTTAACATCCACTTCCGCAGGCATGCGCGCCATCAAGTGATGGGCGATGCGCCGCACCAGAGGCAGGTGTTGCTGCAACAGCGCTTCTTGCTGTTGTTTGCAGTGGTCGGTGTAGGCAGCCGCTCCACTCATCCGAAGCCCTCAGTGTTGCCGCCGCCATAGTCGCCCGCGTATAAAAGGCGCTCCACAAAGAACTCCAACTTGCCACTGGCTGCATCGGGCATGGGCCAATTGTTGACCTGTTCGGCCACCCGATGGAACGCCCGGCTGGCTTTACTGCGGGGCGCGGATTCCACTACGGCCACCTGACGCTGCACGGATTTGCGCAGCTGTTCATCAAAGGGCACTGCCCCCAAGTAGAGCAAGCTGACATCCAGAAAGCGTTCTGCCACCCGGCTGATTTTCGAGAACAACTGCTCGCCTTGTACCTTGTCTTTGACCATATTGGCGAGAATATGGAAACGCTCTACCCCATGGTCGCGGCTCAACACTTTGATCAGGGCGTAGGCGTCGGTAATAGAGGTGGGCTCGTCGCACACCACCACCAGCACTTCCTGGGCAGCCTTACTGAAACTCACCACGCTGTCACTGATGCCGGCAGCGGTATCCACCAACAACACATCCACTGGCAAGGCCAGCTCGCTAAAGGCGCGAATCAGACCCACGTGTTCGGCGTTGCTGAGTTCTGCCATGCGGCTAACCCCGGAGGCGGCAGGCACAATTTTGATGCCTCTGGGGCCATCGATAATGATTTCTTCCAGAGTGCGTTCACCAGAGATCACATGGCGCAAATCGTAATTGGCGTGCAGGCCCAGCAGCACATCCACATTGGCCAACCCCAGGTCAGCATCCATCAGCATCACCTGGTTGCCCAGCTCCGCAAAACAGGCCGCCAGGTTGACGGAAACGTTGGTTTTACCCACGCCACCCTTGGCACCGGTGACAGCGATTACCTTAACTGGCCCCTGGCGCGTCATCGTGCGCAGGCCACTGGCTTGGTCCCTTTTTTCAGGGGATGAGTCTTCCGGGTGTTGATTATCATGCGACTCCAGCATTAACTGCCTGGCCTCCCACCGGGTTGTTGTGATTGTTATAACTTGGATCGAACGGCTGCTGCCACTCGCTGGCCTCCATATCGTAGGATTCCATCAACTGTTGAGCATCTTTCACCATTCCACTGGCACGAGCAAGTTGAATATCTTCCGGTACCCGCTGGCCATTGCCCACGTAGGCCGCCGGCAGGCGATGGCGCACCAGGGCAGACAGAATCGGCCCCAGGCTGGCAGTTTCGTCCACTTTGGTGACGATGGCGCCGGCCAGATTGGAAACGCCAAACTTGCGCACCACTTCATCGAGAATGGGCAGCTGCGAGGTGGCTGACAGGGTGAGGTAAATCTGCATATCCGGCGCCGCCCCCTGCAGGGTTTTGAACTGCTGCATCAGCTCCATATCCCGCTGGCCCATGCCGGCAGTATCGATCATCACCAGACGACGGTCGGCAAATTCAGCGATGGCCTCGCTGAGCTCTTCGCGGCTGGTGGCCAAACGCACCGGCACACCAAGAATGCGGCCAAAGGTGTAAATTTGCTCCTGGCCACCGATGCGATAGCAGTCGGTGGTAATCAGTGCCACCTGCTGGCGACCGTGTTTTAACGCAAAGCGAGCCGCCAGCTTCGCTACCGAGGTGGTCTTGCCCACTCCGGTCGGGCCAACCAGTGCCACACAACCACCGTTGTTGATTATCTGGTTGCCGCTTTCCTGAAGGCGCGCGCTGAGGCGTTTCATGGACGCGGCCCAGCAATTTTCCATACCGCTATCAAGAGGTGCCTTGTCCGCCAGTTGCATGCTCAACTCGCGACCCAAACCGAGGCCCATCAGGCGGCCCAGTAATGCGGTGCGCACTGCAGACATATCCGTTGTGGCATTTTTTTTGCCCTTGGCAGCCAAGTTAGCCGGTGCTGACTCAGGCGCTGGTGCTGTCGCTGGCTTTTGTTGCGACGGGGCAATGCCCTTTTCCACCATATCCCGCAGCTGGGTGAGCTCGCGACGCATCTCGTTGTAGCTGTCTTCCTTTGGCTGCGCCTGCGCCGCAGGTTCAGGCCGCGGCAACACATCCGCTAAAGAGCCGTCGTTGAGGCGCGCCTGCAGCAGTTTTTCGTCGTAGTCAGTAGCGGCCACCACTTCCACACCGCCACTAACCCGCTGGCTGGAGAGAATAACTGCATCACCGCCCATCACCTCACGCACTTCGCGCATGGCCTGGCGGCTGTCTCTGGCTTTGAAACGCTGAATTTTCATATGAGCACTCCTAAAAATGCACTATTTCCGCGAGAGCTGCGTTGGCAACACTCTTGTTTTATGGGGAAGCGCCCCCTCATATATGTTTTATACACTGCGGGCCTGCGCGCGCCGCCGCCTTGCTCTCGCAAAAATATTGAATTTTTAGAAGCACTCATTTCCTTCTCACCATTTTCTTTTTGTTCAGGGCCTAACCCGCCAACGCCATGGATTCCCGGCCCACGGAAGCGGTCACCTTCACCCGCTTATTGGCGGGAATTTCATCGTAGGCCAGTACATGCAGGCTGGGAGCGTTGCCCCGCAGCAGCCGCGACAACCATAAGCGCAGAGGTGATGACACCAACAACACCGGCTCCTGCCCCGCCGCTTCCTGACGACGGGAGTTGGCGTTTATCTGCCGCATCATGGATTCCGCCAGCCCTGGCTCGATGCCGCCACCGCCGTTTTGCAGGCTGTTTTGCAGCATTTGCTCAAGTTCTGGATCGAAGGTCATTACCTGCAATTCGGTTTCCATGCCAGCAATGCCCTGGAAGATAGTACGCCCAAGAGCCACTCGTACACTGGCGGTCAATGGGTCAGCTTCCTGGGTGCGCGGCGCGTGTTCGGCTAACGCCTCGGCGATAGAGCGAACATCGCGGATGGGAATACTTTCGTGCAGCAGGTTCTGCATCACTTTCAGCACCACGCCCAGAGACAGGGTTTTCGGCACCAGGTTTTCCACCAGTTTTGGCGAGCTCTTGGCGAGTACATCCAGCAGCTGTTGCACCTCGTCGTGGCCCAGCAGGTCGCAGGCGTTGTCTTTCAGCAACTGGCTCAGGTGAGTGGCCACCACGGTGCTACAATCCACCACCGTGTAGCCCATGGTTTGGGCTTCGTCCCGCTGGGAGGGCTCAATCCATACCGCCTGCAGGCCAAACGCCGGGTCTTCGCCGGGAATACCATTGAGCTCGCCAAACACCTGACCGGGATTGATGGCCAGCTCCTTGCCGGGGTATACCTCCGATTCCCCTACCGGCACATCCTGCAGGGTGATGCGATAGGCGCTGGGGCTCAGATCCAGGTTGTCGCGAATGTGCACCGGCTGCACCAGAAAGCCCAGTTCCTGGGAGAGTTTTTTGCGCACGCCTTTAATGCGGGAAAGCAGTTCACCACCCTGGGTTTTGTCCACCAATGAAATCAATCGGTAGCCCACTTCCAGGCCAATCATGTCTACTGGCTGAACGTCGTCCCAGCTCAGCTCACGTACTTCCTGAGGCTGTTCTTCCGGGCGCGGCTGTTGGCTTTCGTCCACCAGCTCCACTTTCTTGCGCTGGCTGAGCCAGTAAGCCAGGCCCGCCAAACCCGCACCAATGGTGAGGAATACCAAGTTGGGCATGCCCGGCACCAAGCCGAGAATCAGCACCACACCGGCACTCACCGCCAGCGCCCTGGGGTTGCCGAACAGCTGGGACATCATCTGCTGGCCCATGTCCTGACTGGAAGACACCCGGGTAACAATAATGGCCGCGGCAGTAGACAGCAGCAGGGAAGGAATCTGCGCTACCAGGCCGTCACCGATGGTCAGCAGTACGTAGTTGTGGCCCGCCTGCTCAAAGCTGAGGTTGTGCTGAGCCACACCCACCGAGAGGCCGCCGACAATGTTGATCAGCAGAATTAGAATGCCCGCCACCGCGTCGCCGCGCACAAACTTGCTGGCACCGTCCATGGCCCCGTAAAAGTCCGCCTCTTGAGAGACTTCTTCCCGACGCAGGCGGGCTTCGTCAGAATTGATAATGCCGGCGTTAAGGTCGGCGTCGATGGCCATTTGTTTGCCGGGCATGGCGTCCAGAGTAAAGCGGGCATTGACTTCCGAAATACGCCCGGCACCTTTGGTGACCACCACGAAGTTGATGATCACCAGAATGGCAAACACCACAAAACCGACGGCATAGTTACCGCCAATCACAAATTCACCGAAGGCCTCGATCACCTCGCCCGCCGCACCGGTACCGGTGTGGCCGTTCATCAGCACCACTCGTGTGGAAGCCACATTAAGGCCAAGGCGCAGCAGCGTAGCCACCAGCAAAACCGTGGGGAAAACCGCAAATTCCAGCGGCCGCTTGGTGTAAATAGATGCCAGCAGGACGATCAGTGACAGGGCAATATTGAAGGTAAACAGCAAGTCCAGCAGCGGTGCTGGCAACGGCAACACCATCATGGACAGCATCACCATCAGCAGAACCGGCGTGCCGAGGCCGAGCACACTAAAGCGCCCGCTGCCCAAATTGCCCAACAATTCCTTCATTCGCTACCCACTGCCCAATGATAGTTTTTTGGCGCTTTTACGCCCTGTAGGTAGGTTGAGCAATTATTGGGCCAAAAATTGAATCCCCAATCTCACAGACAAATACCAACAAATGACACTTGTTGACATTTTGAGCTATAGTCCTTGTCAGGAGGATCAGTGATATGAGCTACACCGTTGGGCGACATTTCGATCAGTTTATCCGCGAACAGGTGCGAGCCGGGCGCTATAACAATGGCAGTGAAGTGGTTCGCGAAGGCTTGAGGTTGGTAGAAGAACGAGAAGCGCGCCTTGCCGCGTTGCGCCAACATCTGGCAGATTCCATCGAACGAGGCGGCAGCCACACAGACGACGAATTGGACGCATTGCTGCAACAAGATATTCAATCATAAAACTGGCTAGGTACTACCAGGGAATCAGGGATGTACAAACTGCGTTATTTGAACCAGGCAAGGGACGATTTGCTGCACATCAAAAGCTATCTCACCAGGCAAAGCGGCTCGTCTGCAGTAGCACTAAAATTTACCTCCAAACTCCGACAGCAGTGTCGCAAACTTGCCAGCTACTCCGGCCAAGTAGGCCATCCACGCCCTGAGCTGGGCAAAGATATCCGCAGCTTTGCCTATGGCAACTACCTTATTTTCTTTATGTATAAGGAACAGGAACTACGGGTGATTTCAATCACTGAAGGCCATCGCGACTTGCTTAACTTGTTTCGTTAACTTTATTCGACGGGTTTGCTCCACTCCCCTTCAGGCACCGGTAAATCCGTGGGCATTTCCGGCGCTTGGCCATCCACCATATTGTTGAGTTGATACACATAGGCCAGTACCTGGGCCACCGCCAGGTAAAGATCAGCGGGGATTTCCTGATTGAGTTCAGTGGTAGCGTAGAGGGCACGGGCCAGGGGTGGGGCGGAAAACAGCGTGATATGGTTGCTTTCCGCCACCTGGCGAATGCGCGCCGCCAGGTGGTCGCAGCCCTTGGCCACCACAATTGGTGCGCCGTTGCCGGTGTCATCGTATTTCAACGCTACGGCGAAGTGGGTGGGGTTGGTAATCACAACGTCGGCCTTGGGCACTTCTTCCATCATGCGCCGCTGGGACATTTCTCTCTGCAATTGCCGTACCCGACCTTTCACTTCTGGCCGGCCTTCGCTTTCCTTGAGTTCGTCCTTCACTTCCTGCTTGGTCATTTTCAGCTGTTTGTTGTGCTGAAACAGCTGGAAGGGCACGTCGATGGCAGCAATCAAAATCAACGCCGCACTGATGGCCACAAACGCCCAGCCACAAAGTTGAGCGGCGTGAGCCAGCGAGGCCGACAGTTCCTCCACCCCCAACGCCAGCAGGCTGTCGAGCATGCTCCACAGCAGCGCAGCAGCTACACCCGCCACCACCAGAAATTTGGCGACGGCCTTGAGCAGTTCCACCAGGCTTTTCATGGAAAACATCCGCTTTAAGCCTTTAAGCGGGTTGATTTTTTCGAGTTTGAACGCCACGGCTTTCATACTGAAGGCGAAGCCACCCACAAACAGAGGCCCGGCAAAGGCGGCGGCGATCAACAGCACAAACAACGGTGTCATTAGCCACAGAGCAGTCATAAAACTGTCGGCAAAGGTGGCCGCCATCATCGCCGGTTCGCGAATCTGTTTAGGTTCCAGAGTGAGGCTATCGCTGACCAGCAGTGACAGTTTGGTAAACATGGTGTCGCCGAGAAACAGCAGGCCAACGGCCCCTGCCAGCAGGGACAGCATGGTATTGAGCTCGCGGGAACGGGCTACCTGGCCCTTTTTACGTGCCTCCCGGAGCCGTTTGGGGGTCGGTTGTTCGGTTTTTTCCTGGCCGCTTTCGTGCTCAGACATGGAAAACCTCTTTGGGGTTTGAAGTTAGACGTTTGACGTTCGACGAGCAGCGTTCGGTGGCACATACCAACATCGCTGCGTTTTCGTCAAACATCAAACGTCGAACGTCCAACACGTCAAGGCGCATTCGCCGCCTCCATCGCCAGCATATCCTGAACATTGGCAAACGCATCGGCAAACAGGCTAACCAACTGTGGCAACAGCGCGGGCAAGCTGAACAGCAACAGCACAAAACCTGCCAGCAAGGTAACAGGAAAGCCCACCGCAAAAATATTCAGTTGTGGCGCAGCGCGGGTCATTACTCCGAACGCCAGGTTCACCAGCAGCAGCGACACCATCACCGGCACCGCTATCAGCACACTGCCTACAAACATAAAACTGCCCCAAGACACCACCTGCCAGATATAGTCCGACGACAGTGCCGCACCACCTACCGGCAACAGATTGAAGCTCTGCACCAGGGTTTCAATCATCACCAGGTGGCCATCCAACGCCAGGAAAACTAGGGTGGTAACCACCATAAAAAACTGACTAAGTACCGGTACCTGCACGCCGTTTTGCGGATCTACTGCCGAGGCGAACCCCAAGCCCATACTCATGGCAATATTCTGCCCCGCCATCACCACCGCACCGAACACCATCTGCAAAATAAAACCCATGGAGGCACCAATGAGCACTTGCTGAACAGAAATCAGAATGCCCTCAGGCGATAGTGGGTCAACGGGGGGAGCAGGAGGTAAATAGGGGTAAAGCATCCAGGCAATAACCAGAGTCGCAAATACACGAATGCGCACAGGAATGGTTCGCGACCCCAGCACTGGTGTCGCCAGCATCATGGCACTGAGGCGGATAAAGGGCCAAAACAGGCTGCCTACCCAAGTGAAAATTTGTGTGCTGGTTAGTTCCATGGCGAAGCCATGGTGTGAGACGGAAGATGTGAGACGGGAGACGAAAAAGCGCAGTTCATTGCACTTGTCATCCTGAGTGCAACGAAGGATCTCGCACTTCGTAACAAGGTAAGAGATTCTTCGCTACGCTCAGAATGACGATGGTGCGGGTTTGCGTCTTTCATCTCCCGTCTCCCATCTCTCAGCCGATAAGGCCCGGTATATCCATAAACAGGTTTTCCGTAAACGACACCCAGACTTCCAGCATCCAGGGGCCGGCAACGGCAAGAGCCACGGCCAGGGCAATCAGTTTGGGAATAAAGCTCAGGGTCATTTCCTGAATTTGGGTAGCGGCCTGGAGAATACCGATAAGCAACCCGATACCCAGTGCAGACAACAACAGCGGTGCCGAAATCATCACCGTCAGGTAGAGGGCGTTGCGGGCCAGATCCATTACCGATTCAGGGGTCATAGAAAAAACTCATGTATAAAAACTCGATGCCAGTGTGCCAATAATCAACGACCAGCCATCCACCAGCACAAACAGCATGATTTTGAACGGCAGGGAAATCAGGATGGGCGACAGCATCATCATACCCATGGACATCAGCACGCTGGCCACCACCAAATCGATAATCAGAAAGGGAATAAAAATCATAAAACCAATCTGAAAAGCGGTTTTCAGTTCGCTGGTCACAAAGGCGGGCAGCAGCACACTGAAGGGGGCGTCTTCCGGTTTTTCCAACGCTTCTATGCCTGCCATTTCTGCAAACATGGAAAGGTCGTTCTCGCGGGTTTGGTTGAGCATAAATTCCCGCAGCGGCACGCTGGCAGCCTGCATGGCTTCGGTAAATGGCATCTGCTCTTCCATGTAGGGCTTGAGGCCCGCATCGTAGGCGCGCTCAAACACCGGCGACATGATAAAAATACTGGTGAACAGTGCCAGCCCTACCAAAATCTGGTTAGACGGCGTAGTGGTGGTGCCCAGTGCCTGGCGCAAAATAGACAGCACCACAATAATGCGGGTGAAGGAAGTCATGGTGATCAGCGCGGTGGGCAACAGGCTGAGCACCGTCATAATCAGCAGAATCTGGATGGGCGTGCTGTAGGTTTCGCCACCCTCTCCGTCCGGCTTCACGGTAAGCAGCTCCAGCCCCTGCTCCGCCGAGGCAAACCCTGCGCTGGTAAACAGGGGCAATATCAGCAGCGTGAGAATAGTCAGGCTGCGCAATATCAAAGCGCGATTCACGACTTTTCTCCCTTGCCCAGGTGGCTGAGAATGGCGCCAAAATTCAGCCCGGATGCATTCCCTTCTTCCACCTCTACCACTGGTTCATCAAACACATGCAGCGTCGCCACCCGCCCGGTAGACACCCCCAGCAACATTTGCGTGGTGCCCACTTGCACCAGCACCGCGCGTTCGCGAGCGCCCAGACTCATAGCTCCCAACACTTGCATATGGTTGCCACTGCGGCCGGGCAGGCGATTAAAACGTTTCACCAACCAAGCCAGCGCCGCAAACGCCACCAGTACCACCAACAGGCTGGCCACCAGTTGCATTACGTAGCTGCTGTTGGGGGATGTATTGTTTGTGGCAAGAGGGCTGGAGCGTTCGATTTTTGCTGGTTTTGCTTGTTCAACGATTGTTTGTTGTGCGGATTGAGGGTCGTCTGTCTCAGCTTGTGCCAAAACAGTATTTGTAGCCAACAGCAGGCAAAGGGTAAGAGCTGTAATCAGTTTTGTAATTCCCGTCATTGCGAGGAGCCGCAGGCGACGCGGCAATCTCCTGAAATCGGAGTACATGGCAGGAGATCGCCGCAGTCGCTGCGCTCCTTCGCGATGACGATTTACGATTGGAGTCGGTACAAAACAAACCACAGTTATTGCATCGACTGAAAACGGCTAGCCGGGGACACCACGTCGGTCAGCCGCACGCCAAACTTGTCGTTGACCACAACCACTTCGCCACGGGCAACCAGCGTGCCGTTGATCAACACATCCAGTGGTTCTCCCACCAGGCGATCCAGTTCCACCACAGATCCGGGGTTGTACTGCATCAGGTCGCTGACCGGCACCTGAGTGCGGCCAATCTCGACAGTGACCTTAACCGGAATGTCCAGAATGGCCGCCAGGTTGACGTCGCCTCCCGTCCCCGCAGAGGGCTCCGAAGACAGATTGGAAACATCTTCTGGCTGATAGGCTTGAGCCTCATCCGCTGGCTGCTGTCCGGCATCGGCGCTGGCGGCGGATTCCGGTTTGGCTTCCGCTTGCTTATTGTCGTTACCTTCCTGAGCCAGTACGTCTGGATTGCCATCCACTTTATCGTTCATGGTTTTCCCAATGGTCAGATCAATTTTTTTGCAGAATAAAGTCGGTCAAATACACTTCTTCTACGCCACCGCCTTCGCCGGCGCGGATAATTTCCTGCACTTTGTCCTTGATGGACATACGCAGAGTTTCCTGCCCTTCAGTCGTGGAAAGTTGCTCGTAACTGTGGGCACGCAACAGCGACAATACTTCGTGGAGAATGGCGGCTTTGTTGTGATTGACTTTGTCCACCTGCATTTGGTCATAGGACATGACCGAGGCTTTCATACGCACGAAGCCGTAGTCCTGCAGGTTGGAAATAAACTCTTGGCCCAGGTCGTAGTAGATTGGCTCCGGCAGTGCCTCGGCAGGTTGTTCTTCAGTAGCGCCTTCTTCCGCCGACTGCTCAGCGGCCACTTCTTCACCCTCGGCCGCTGGCTCAGACTGGGGCAACATAAACCAGGCAGCACCGGCACCCAGCGCCAATGCCGCCACCGCAACAATAATAATTAACATCATATTGCCGCCGCTTTTTTTCTCTTCCGCGCCAGCGGGGGCTTCACCCAAGTCCAGGTCGGGGTTTGCATCTGCCATTCAGGTACTCCTCAACAAAAAATATCCTCGCCCGACAGCGAGGGGGATTGAACGCCCGGTTACTATTCTGTTGCACAGCAATAGTTATGCCAGACAATTTTTTTCTTTTGTTTCAATAGATTAGAAAGTCGACACTATTAACTGTCGAAGTTTTGACGGGCTGTAGTTGTTACAAAAAAGCCCTGCCGACAGAAAATCGGCAGGGTTAGGTTAACGCGGAGTTGGGTGTGATTCTGGGGATTAGGTCGTACTTTTTGAAAGGCTACGAGCAGCGGGCTTCGGGCTACGAGCAGATCGAGGGAAGCACTGCATTCTGAGTGCAAAAAAACCTCCTCACTTGCGGTAAGTGAGGAGGCTCTTAGATTCGTTCAAAATAATAGATTGGCACAAGCTGCTCGTAGCACGCAGCTCGCAGCCCGCCGCTGTTTTTATAACCCCAACGTCAATGCATTCGGCCTGCGAGAATCAGACGCCCCCAGGAAGTAACCATCCTTCACCATAATGGATTGAGTACTGCCCATGGTGCGGGTCATTTCCACGTTGTGGCCTTTATCCAGCAGCAGTTGCATGGTGTCGCGGTTAAAGCCCGGCTCCACTTCCAGCAGGTCTGGTATCCACTGGTGGTGAACCCGACGTTCATAGGTGGCCTCGGCGATGTTCATATCGTGGTCCACCACATTAACGATCATCTGGATCACCGAATTAATAATGCGGCTGCCGCCGGGGCTGCCCACCGCCATAAAGGGTTTGCCGTCTTTCAGAACCAGGGTGGGCGATTGCGAGCTCACCGGGCGCTTGTGGGTTTGCAGGCGATTGGCGTGACTGGCGGAAAAGCCTTCCGCTCCGGGAATACCGGCGCGCACGGAAAAGGTGGAAATCTGGTTGTTCATCAGAATCCCGGTGCCAGCAATGGTGTGGCCAGTGCCGTAGGAGTTGGCCAGGGTGTAGGTGTTGGATACCGCGTTGCCCTGATTATCGACAATGGAATAATGGGTGGTGTCTGGACTCTCTGTGGGCAGCTGATCACCCTTGAGTTCAGACGACGGCGTAGCCCGCTCCATATCAATGCCTTTCGCCAATTTGTTGGCGCGAGCTTTATCCGTTAACCAGGCCACCGGCACATCGTAAAAGTCTGGGTCTGCCATATGCAGGCCGCGATCCGCAAAAGTGCGCTTCATGGCCTCTACCATCACGTGAACGGCTTTGGCGGAGATGCCCCACTCATTGACAGGAAAACTCTCCATAATATTGAGCGCTTCCACAATGGCGACACCGCCGGAACTGGGTGGCGGCATGGAAACAATATCGTAACCGCGGTAGCTGCCAGTGATTGGCTTGCGCCACTTCACTTCGTAAGCGGCCAAGTCCTGCATATCGATATGGCCGCCGTGGCGTTCCATATCGGCGACAATTTTTTTGGCAATAGCGCCTTTATAAAAAGCGTCGGGACCATGTTTGGCGATTTGTTTGAGCGACCAGGCCAGGTCTTTCTGCACCAGAATTTCGCCGGGCTGGTAGGGCAAACCACCCTTTTTGTAATAGGCCTTTGCGGTGGCGTCATTTTTCAGCAACCAGCCACTTTTTACCGACAGCAGCTGTGCCAGGTCGTAGTTCACCGGAAAGCCTTTCTCCGCCAATTCAATAGCGGGGGCCAGTAGTTGTTTCCAGCTCAACTTGCCACTGCCATAGCGTTCCCAAGCCGCGTGCATACCAGCCACGGTGCCCGGTACACCCATGGCGTGCCAGTATTTTGCCGATTCCACATCCTTGCTGCCATCCTCGTGGAGGAAGTGCTGGGCAGTGACACCACTGGGAGCCATTTCCCGATAATCCAGCGCGGCGGATCCACCTTTTTCCGTAGAGTGCAGCACCATAAAGCCGCCGCCGCCCAGGTTACCCGCCCGTGGCAAGGTCACCGCCAGAGCAAAACCCACTGCAACGGAAGCATCTATGGCATTGCCGCCGGCCTTGAGAATATCCAGGCCCACCTGAGTGGCCTCGGCGTTCTGGCTGGACACCATACCGCGACGCCCCACCACCGGGTGGAATACGTCTTCGTAGCGAACAATACCCACGTTGCCCATATTGTATGGGCCGTGGCTAACTTCGCCGGCGGGAACGGAAGAGCCTGCCGATACCGGCAAGGCAATGGGCAGGGACAACAGCAGTGCCCTGAACAATGGAAACAACATAATCTATACCCTCAAATTATTGTGGGCATAGCAAATCATATGGTGATAGGTATTTCCAGTGTTATGGCAGGTAACTACCTCGGTTTTGGTAAACCCCGGATGGATGTATCTATGTGCGATCATTCTGAGCGCAGCGACATAACCTCCCAAGTCGTCATTGCGAGGAGATTTTCTTATAAGAGAAAGGCGACGCGGCAATCTAGTGGCACTAAATTCAAAGAGTCGTCATCCCCGCGCAGGCGGGGATCCATTGTGAATACGGCACTAAAGCCAGAAGGTACGGCGGTCTATGGATGCCCGCCTTCGCGGGCATGACGGTAAGGCAATTCATTTGCAGGCTAGATATAGGTATCCACCAAACCATTTACCGTGCGCGTAACGGTTGTTTCAGTAACATCTTCTGGGCCCATATCGGCTACGGAAAACTCACCACCACGGCTGTGTTCACCAGACTCTTTCCCTCCTGCCATGGTTTGCTGTTGAGAAACATTGGCATCCGCCAGCTGCAGGCCATTTTCACCAAACATTTCACGTAACCTGGGCAGTGCCGCTTCCAGCGCTTCGCGAGTGGTGGCATTTTGAGCAAAGAAGGTGACGTTGGTACGTTCACCGTCATTGTTCAACCTGACTTCGATAGAACCCAACTCCGGCGGATTGAGACGAATCTCAGCACGCTGGTTGCCCCGCTCCACCATCACCTGCAGACGACTGCCTACTTCCTGCGCCCAACCGGGTTCACCAAGGGGAGTATTGAGTGAGACAACCGGCCGCGCTGCGTTGGCTTCTGTAGAGCCCAACGTCTGTGCCCCGGACACCAGCGAAGCCACCGATGCCGTTAACGACGAATTACCACCACCGGCAGACTGGGCGGTGCTCTCAGCCGCAGAACCCAAAATTGCAGAAAAACGCCCGGCATCCGCCAGTGCTTTCTCTGGCTGCAAGGTATTGGCTGGCAACTCAAGGCCAACTTTTGCGGGCAGCTCCTGCTGAGACGCCAAAGCTGCGCGGTTCAGACCCGGCTCTACCGCCTGGGGTAGCGGTTTTGACACGGCCTGACGAGCCATGTCCGATGCAACCGGCGGCAAAGGATCGCCGCTTTGCGGCAAATTGGTTCCCACAGCAGGCACACTGGCGCTGGTCAGCAATATCTGCTGCTCAGCACCTTCACCCGCAACAGGTAAGGCATCTGTCGAAACCTGCGGCTGGGTACTGGAAACCACCACTTCCTCCCCGGCCTGCAGCCGTTCCGCCAGCTGCTGCAACACCGCCTGCTGATATTCGCCAGCCACCACACCGGGTTCTCCATCCTCAGCCAAGCCAGTTGCCAGTGGCAGCACAGCCTCTGGCATCGCATCGCCACGGAACTGCGCAATATCACGCAATTCCTGGGCTGTATGGGTTTTCGATGGTGTCGCCTGTGGTTTTTCAGCAGCGGTATTTTGTGGTGTTTGCTTGCTTGCCGGGGGCTGGCTTTGATCCAGCTGCTTCAAATGTTTGGCAAAGGATTCACCGCCCTCTGACGGCAGGCTTTCAGAAGCGGGGCTTACGCCACTACCCGCGCCACTGCCCGTGGCTTTGCCTGCGGTTGGCACAGCGTTAATTTGGGGTGCATTCATACAATCACTCCACAGTCATAAAACATTGGCCGCCGGCTCTATTGCCGCCTGCCACCATTCCATTGGTGTTTTGCAAAACCCGGGCCAATCTCTTCGTAAAGAAAAAATTGCAGCTACTCATAGACATAACTCATAGCTGTATAACGTCTCGGAATTGCAATGACACTGCCATCTGGATAGAGTGATTTGTCGCCTTGCCACATGACCCCCTGGATGATTGTTTCGGCAGGCACCCAGTGCAGTTAGGGGTATCAATAAGGCAACTCTATATGGGTTTCGATAAAGACTTTGTTTTTTCTGCTGTCAGCGATGACGTCGACGGCATCAACCTGCCCCCGGCGATCGCCGCCCGCTGGCCTGCTTACGCCAAGTGGTACACCAGCGGCGTCGACAATCGTGAGCGGCCCACTACAGAAGTCTGCCGCGCCCAGCTCGCCACCCATATGCCAGAGCTGATACCCAGCTACGATCACCTGATCAATCGCCTTGCACCACATCTCAATGATGCCCATCTGTTGCCACAACTGCTTTCCCTGTATAACTCACCGGCCTTTGTAGCCGGCTGTTCCCAAGCCGCCTGGCTGCGCCCCCAGGGCAACGCATTGGTACGTAATTACGACTTTCCGTTAAAACTCTGGGACGCCATGCTGCTGCACAGCAACTGGAATGGCACCCGGGTGATCGCCATGACCGACTGTCTGTGGGGAGTTCTCGACGGCATTAACGAACATGGCCTCACCGCATCACTGAGTTTTGGCGGCAAATTGCAGGTGGGAGACGGCTTTGCGGTGACTCTGGCGCTGCGCTACATCCTTGAGTTCTGTCGCACCGTGGCGGAAGCCTGCGCGGTACTGCAGCGCATACCAGTGTCAATGGCCTACAACATCGTACTGATGGATGCCCAGGGTGATCATCGCACCGTATTTATTGGCCCCGACCAGGCGGCAGAGATTACCCATGTACCCACCACCACCAACCACCAGCCCAACAGTGGTCTGGAAACAGCGCTGGAAATTTTGTCCGACAGCCGGGTACGGGATCGCTTCCTGCAAAGCCGCGTCAACGACCAACACCAATCTCTGGAACACCTCAAACAACTGTTTTTAAGCCCGCCACTGTACCGCAGCAATAAAGACGCCAAAGGCTGGGGCACCATCTACACCAGCTGCTACCAACCGGCATTGGGCAGCGTGACCTTGCTGTGGCCCAACCAGCAGATGGAACAGTCGTTTGCGCATTTTCAGGATATGCAGATTCAGGTAACGCCGACGGAAAGGCGGGTGAATGTTGAGGATCAGGTTTAGGGGGCAATTACCTAAAAGCATATTCGCTAGCGAATTGCAGGGCGAATCGCTTATTTTGATTCATTTGAGACCAAACGGCTTGCGCCGGCAAGTATTTCAATATACTCAGTATTCGACTGGCTTGATGTAATATGTATATCGCCTTTTTTTTCTAGTTCGATCAGGCGTTTAAGAAGGCTTATAGCTTCATTTATGTCAGCATTGCTGTTCTTTCTTTTGTCGGGCTTAGGAATACCATGCTTGATGTTGTCGTATATTTCCTTGCGATGTACCGAGACCTCCTTTGGAGCATCAACACCAAAGCTAACCTGATTGCCATTGGTCTCTCGTACGGTGATAACCACGTTATCTCCAATCATCAATCTTTCACCAACATACCTTGTAAGTTCTAACATTGATAGTTCTCTCATTTTGATTTAGTAATCTTGCTAAAGATGGATTGTATTGGCTTAGATATCAAATTCTTAGCAAATATTTTTTTCATCGTCAGAAATTGGCCACAAGGAAAACGAATACTGCACCAGTAAAATCGAGCGAATATTACTCACTTGGGGTAAGGTCAAGCTAATGACCTCACCCCGCAATTTAGAACCACACCACAACTAAAAACGCCCCGCTAAAAAGCGGGGCGTTTTTGTGTTTGATGCACTTAGTTAATCTTATACAGCAAGCCTTTTTGCTTGGGTTCCGGCACCTGTGCATCCGCGGCCGGTGGCGTGGTTTTGTACTGATCGCGGATGGCGGCGATCCAACCCTTAACGCGGCTGGTCAGGCTGCCGTCGTCATTCTGGGCCCGGCCGCGCAGCAGCAAGATACCCAGGTCGGCGCCTTTGTAGACGTATTCACCGGCACCCAGTACCCGCAGGTAGAAGCCTTGTTTGTAACTGGACACGTTACTCCAGTCCCAGGAGCGGCGCAGGAATGTGATGTCGCCTTCGTCGTAACGCCAGATACCACTGGAAGGCGCCTGGGTAATGATTTCCACGTTGTCGTCGGTGTTCTTGATCACCAAAGTACTCCAGCAACCGTAGTCCATCCAGCGGGATTGAATGGCGCTCAGGTCCAGTTCCCAATCCACATCCAGATATTCCAGCAGGTGGAAGAACAGCATGGGCACGCCGCCGTACTTCTGGGTCACCAGGTTGGTCATGGGGGACGCACCGGAGATACGTGGGTTAATTTCACCCAGGTAGGCTTCGCCGGTGGCAGTGTCGATCAGGAAGTCCATGCAGAAGGTACCGCGATAGCCTTCTTTGTAGAGGCGGTCACCGAGGCGCTGCACCATGCCGATGATTTCGTCGCGGCGCTCTTGCTCGAAGAAGTTGGGGTCGTTTTCGTTGCCACTCCAACCGCCTTTGTAAGGGGTCAGTTTGCTGTGACCAACCACTTCCATCATGATCGGGCCAACCAGGGTGCCGTTGCGGGTAGCAACACCTTCCACGGTACCGGAGATGTTGTCGATGCGCTTCATCACCTTGAGCTGTTCGCCGATGATGTCTTCGCTGTGCTTGTCCCAGTCTTCTTCACTCTTGATAAAGAAGGTGGTGCGGCCAGAGTCACCGTAGGGGGTTTGCACTACCAGGTCAGTGCCGATGCCCGCCCCTTCCGACAAAGCGTTAAGCTCTTCGTAAGTGTCGGCGGTACCCATGGTGTTGGGCACGCTGGGCACATTGGCTTCGTCACCCAGGCGGGTGGTAACAATCTTGGAGTCGATGTGAGTGCGCAAGCTGGCTGGCGGCAGGGCGATTTTCATACCCAGCGCTTTGGCCAGTTTTTCGGTTTCTTCGTCGAACATCACCGTCAGCATCAAGCCGTTACCGGTGCGATCCACAAAACCCTCTACCTCTTTGTTTTCCAACAGGTAGTTCACCACGTCTTCCATACAGGTGAATTCCGGGTTGTCGTTGCTGTTGGGAGAGAACACCCGGTAGTGGTGGCCATCAAAACAGTCGAAGTAACTGATATAACGCAGCGACGGCACTTGCTGGCCCAGACCAAGAATATTGAAAGGCGTACCAGAGACGAAGTAGATCGGCTCTTCCAGGTCCAGAAAATACTGATAGATATCAGAAAGGGAACGTAATTTTTTCACTTTACCACTCCTGCTGTTTTCATTTTGTAGTTGTTTCATGGCTCTTGTTATACGCCATCTGGATCGGGTCCAAACGTTTGTTCGGTCGCCCTGATTCATTTTGCTTGCCTCAAAATTCTATCTTGGTACTGCGTCATTGCGAGCGGAGCGAAGCAATCCAGAGTCTTTAATTTTCTTACTTTGTAGTTAAAGCCACTGGATCGCCGCGTTTCGCTCGCGATGACATTCCATTACGAATAAAAGTCCTGTCACGAATGACTATCTATCACTTCCTGAGAGAACACCTTCAAACCCAACTCCGGGCGGTAACCGTGAATTTCGGTCACATCCAGCGCCAGCAGGAAGTCGATAATCTCTGCGCTCACCACCTGACCCGGCACCAGAATCGGGAACCCCGGCGGGTATGGAGTAACAAAGCTGGCAGACACCAGCTCTCGGCCTGTGGCCATTTCCCGTTGAATCTCGCCGTTATCGTAACGGAAGTATTCGCAATTATCCTCGTCGTAACTGAGGAAGTATGGCACACGAATCAGGCCGTCGGGAGTGCCATCAAGCACACCATCCGCATCCTTGGTGCGGAACGCGCTGTGGAAGTAGCTGAAATCCGGCAGCGGTGGCGGGTTGCTGGTCAGCGCCGCTACTTTCTTCTCGTGCACTCGCTGTTCGGCACCGGAAAACTCTTCCTGATTCTGCTCAATCTCTTTGGCGATCTTCACCAACACTTCGATCAAGTGCGTTACAGAGCTGCGCTCGGTACCAATGTTGGTCATAAACAGCACGGTGTTGCGCGACGTCTTGTTGATCTGGATATTGTATTTATCCATCAAGTATTTGTTTTTAAAGGTATCGCCATCGACGCCGGTTTTGCCAATCATCAGGGTAACGCGAGTGGGATCAATAACGAATTCGTCATTCTCCCAGGCATCCTCCATGCGGCTCCAGCCGGTTTCCTTCTCGTAGTAGGTTTCCACACCGGATACCCGATACTCCTCAGGCACCATGTCCCGGTTCACCAGAACCTTGAAGTTGCGCGCCAGCAGCGGGTTGCTGTACACCTGTTCGCGCAGGGTCATGGCGGTTTCTACCTGCTGGTGAACCAACTCATAACCTTCCAGCTCCACCTGGCGGCGGCCGGCATCCAGCGACGCCAGAATCTGGTAGTTGGGCGAGGTGGAGGTGTGGGTCATATAGGCTTCGTCAAACGACGACTTGGCCCGCAGGCGGAAGTCCTGATCGTAAATATGGATCATGGAACCCTGGCGCAGTGAAGTCAGGGTTTTGTGGGTGGACTGGGTGGAGTACACGCGAATGCGCACTTTATCCGGGTCTGGCAGCAACTGCCGATCCAGCCAAGCGCTGTCGTCGTTCGGGTCACAGGCGGCCAACTCTTCTTGTTGCGCTTCGTACTGCTGACGATAGTCGTCAGTGCGGTACTTGTTGCGCAGCTTATCCGCGGAATACATACCGGTGCGCGCCCGGTAGGAAGGGTTGAAGCGGGCAAAGCCGAACCAGGCCTCGTCCCACAGGAAGATCAAATCCGGCTTGATCGCCAGACACTCTTCCATCACCCGCTGCACGTTGTACACCACGCCATCAAAGGTACAGTTGGTGAGAATCAGCATCTTCACTTCATCAAGGCGGCCAGCACGCTTGTACTGCAGCAGGCGCTCTTTGATGGTACGCAGCGGCACCGCACCGTACATGGAATATTCGTTGAGCGGGTAGGAATCCAGGTAGGAAACCTGGGTACCCATCATCACCATAGCGTAGTGGTGGGATTTGTGACAATCCCGATCCACCAGCACCACATCACCGGGGCGCACCAGGCCCTGCACCACAATCTTGTTGGCGGTGGAGGTACCGTTGGTAACAAAATAGGTTTCCCTGGCGCCGTAGGCGCGGGCCGCCATTTGCTGGGCTTCTTTCATCGGCCCTTTGGGCTGTAGCAAGGAGTCCAGGCCGCCACTGGTGGCGGAAGTTTCCGCCAGGAAAATATTGGCGCCGTAGAAGCTGGAGAAATCGTCCATCCAGTGAGACTTGCGCATGGACTGGCCACGGGAAATGGGCAGCGCGTGGAATACCCCGGTGGGCTTGCGGGCGTATTTCATCAGGGCGGAGAAAAACGGCGTCTCGTAGCGTTGGAACACAGCCCGCAGCAGACTGGAGTGCTGCTCCACTTGCCCTGGCTCGCGGAAAAAGGTGCGGCGAAACAGACTGGATTTACCCGCCACTTCTTCCGAGGCACTGCCAGACACCATATAGAGGTCAATCTCCGGGCGCAGACGGTTGATGTTCTCCGCCAGCTTGGTACCCAGTTCTGTGTCGGACATGCGGCGCAGCTCCGCCTCGTCCACATCCAGCAGGTAGTGCTGGAAAATGTCGTAGTTGTGGGTGGAACGCAGGGAGTAACCGTAGCGAATAATGCAGGTCTGGATATTGGGGTTGATCATCACCGCGATCAGCGCGTCCTCGAAACTGCGCACGGTCACTACATCGTAGATAAAATCGTCGCTGTCATTGCGCAGAGCCAGATGTTCAGCGCGCACCTGTTCTTCATGCTCCGAAGACACAAAATCATCCACCACCAGCACTTCAAAATAGCCCTTGTGGCTGTGGGGGCGGCCCTGCCAGTCTTCGCGGGGATTGTTTTTGTCCGGCTGCCCTTCCAGGTCAATTTCACGGGTGCGGTAGGCATCTGAGGTCAGCGCCGCATCAATGCGCTTAACCACCTGGTTGAGCTTGCGGAAATCCTTGGCGTTATAAAGGGTCTGCAGGTAGTTGAAATCCTTTTTGGAGGGAAACGCGGTGTAATCCTCAATGCGCTCCAGCAGGCGCATCAGGGCAATTACCCCGCGGCGGGCGACGCGCTTTTCGGTATCGTTGGCGCGCTCGTCCAGCAAACGCCTCAGCTGCTCTTTCAAACGGCTCCAGGAGTCGCTGCGCAGCTGGGAAAACTTATGGTAGAAACCCAGGGTGGTATAGGTTCTTAAACTCTTTGTTACGGGCATAACAATATCCAAACCCGCTGACTAAGCAGCGGACAATTTAAAAAATAGGCACTTATGTGTTTTTGGCGCCATGTGACACCACGACACTCCCGCAGAGAAGTGCAGATTGCGCGGGCAGAACAAAACCCACAGAGCATTATTGGCAAACCTTTTCGGTTTTATTGGCTGGCAAATCAAGCCCCCTCGGTGATTGCCATATAGCATTCGCCACAACGGCGCTGCTTTCTTTTAATTTTAGCTTTGAATTCTAGTTGTCACCGGCCAGACCCGGCGCGGTCACTGAGCATACTGAATATACCGTGGCCGCACAATCCTAAAAGCAGCGACCCCATAGCTGCTCGCTATGGTAAACAGGGCCATTCAACCCTTTAGGGGTATCTGTATAATGGCCGCTTTTGCAAACATCCACACTACAGAGGTAACAACGTGCCCACACACCGCCCCCTGGAAGGCATTCGCGTTATTGAATTGGGCCAATTACTGGCCGGCCCGTTTACTGGCCTGATGCTGGCCTACTTTGGCGCTGAGGTGATCAAAGTGGAGCCCCCCAAAGGCGGCGACCCCATTCGCGGCTGGCGCGAGGTAGATACCGATGCAGACGGCGTGACCACGTCTTACTGGTGGCGCAGCCTGGGGCGCAACAAAAAGTGCATTACTCTTGACCTCAAGTCGGACAAAGGTCGTGAGTTAACTCATCGGCTGATTGACGGCGCCGATGTGGTGATTGAGAACTTTCGCCCCGGCACCATGGAGAAATGGGGTCTGGGGCCAGAAGTATTCAAGCAATCCAACCCCGGCCTGGTGTACACCCGCATCTCCGGCTACGGCCAGACCGGCCCTTACTCTCACAAGCCGGGCTTTGCCTCCGCTTGCGAGGCCATCAGCGGTTTTCGTTACGTCAACGGCCACCCCGGCGAAGCGCCAGTGCGCCCCAATCTGTCGATTGGTGACACCATTTCCGGCATGCACGCCGCCATGGGCGTTTTGCTGGCCATTATCGAACGGCAACGCAATGACGGCAGCGGCCAGGTGGTGGATGTGGCGCTGTACGAATCCATGTTTAACCTGCTGGAAGCGGTGGTGCCTGAATACTCCGGTGCCGGTGTGGTGCGCGAGCCCTCCGGCTCTACCCTCACCGGCATTGTGCCCACCAACACCTACCGTTGCAGCGATGGCAAATACGTGGTGATCGGCGGCAATGGCGATTCCATATTCCAGCGTTTGATGACCACCGCCGGCTATCCGCAGATGGCCAGCGACCCGCGCCTGGCGGACAACGCCGGACGGGTGCAGCACGAACAAGAGATTGATGAAGCACTGGCTGCCTGGTGCAGCAAACACAGCAGCCAACAGATTCTCGACCTGCTGGAAGAAGCGCGAGTGCCCTGCGGCCCCATCTACAACGTGGAAGACATGTTTAACGACCCCCATTTTCGGGATCGTGGCCTG
Organism: Porticoccus sp. W117; assembly: GCF_030341905.1. Taxonomy (GTDB): domain Bacteria; phylum Pseudomonadota; class Gammaproteobacteria; order Pseudomonadales; family Porticoccaceae; genus SCSIO-12696. The sequence goes on from NZ_JATAAF010000006.1 coordinate 77,489, forward strand.
TTCGAGCGGGTAGAGATCAACGGCAAGCCACTGGATATTCCCGCCGTATTGCCGCGTCTGGCGAAAACCCCCGGCGCCACCCAGTGGGCCGGATCGGAGATTGGCAGCCATAACCGTGAAGTGTTTGGCGACCTGCTGGGGCTTTCCGATAGTGAAATTAACGAACTTAGCGATAAGCAGGTGATTTAACTCTTTACCTTGGAGATGGGGAGTGTAGGTCGGGCTTTAGCCCGACAACAGCGGCCATCAAAATACCAAGGGTGTCGGCCTAAAGGCCGACCTACAAGGCTCAAACCCCTTAGCTATAATGTCGCAGCGAAGGGTGACAGACACAAATACATAACACTTGATCAGGAAACAGGTATGAAAAAAACATTAACAACCCTCCCCTTGGCACTGACTGCCCTGGCACTGGCCATCGGCCTGTCAGCTTGCAGCGATCAGCAGGCCACCGTAGAGCCAGAAGCAACTCCAGAAGCAACAACAGCAGGCAATCCCTTCTTTAGCGATTGGGGAACGCCTTTCGAATCACCGGATTTTAGCCGCATCAAACACGAGCATTACCTGCCTGCGTTTGAAAAGGCCATGGCCGATCACACCGCTGAAGTGCAAGCCATTATCGACAACCCGGATGCGCCAACTTTCGACAACACCATTGTGGCGCTGGAACGTTCGGGCCAATTACTCACCAAAGTCGGCCGCGTGTTTTACGCCCTGTCTTCGGCGCACACCAACCCGGATATTCAAGCGTTGTCGAAAGAATTGGCACCGATAACCAGCAGCCACTCCGACAACATCAACCTGAACGCCGACCTGTTCGCCCGCGTGAAGGCGGTGTACGAGCAGAAAGACGCGCTGGAGCTCACCACCGAACAACGCCGCCTGCTGGACAAACGTTACAAAGGCTTTTTACGCAGTGGCGCCAATCTGGTGGGTGAGCAAAAAGAACAGATGCGCACCATCAACAAAGAGCTGTCTGTGTTGACGCTGCAATTCCGCGAAAACCTGCTGGCTGAAAGTAACGCCTTCCAACTGGTGATCGACAACAGCGACGACCTGGCCGGCCTGCCCGACAGCGTTGTTCAAGCCGCTGCACAAACCGCCACTGCCCGAGGCATGGAAGGCAAATGGGTGTTCACCCTGGACAAGCCCAGCATGATTCCCTTCCTGAGCTACGCGGAAAACCGCGAGCTGCGGGAAAAACTCTACACCGGCTACATCACCCGTGGCGACCAGGGCAATGCCAACGACAGCAACGAGATTGTCGCCCGCATTGCCAACCTGCGTTTGCAAAAAGCCAACCTGCTGGGCTACGCCAACCACGCCGACTTTGTGCTGGAAGAAAACATGGCCAAAAATGCCGGAGGCGTTTATGACCTGTTGAACCAGTTGTGGAAACCCGCACTGGCCACGGCCGAGCGCGAACGCGCAGAAATGCAAGCGGTGATCGACGCCGAAGATGGCCACTTTAAACTGGCGTCCTGGGACTGGTGGTACTACGCGGAGAAACTGCGCAAACAAAAATACAATCTGGACGCTGCAGAAATAAAACCCTACCTGCAACTGGAAAACGTAGTGGATGGTGCATTCTATGTCGCCAAGCAATTATGGGGCGTAGAGGTGAAACCCATCGACGGTATTTCCAAATACCAGGAAGACGTGCGCACCTACGAAGTTAAAGACAAAGACGGCAACCACCTGGGGATTTTCTACAGCGACTTCTTCCCTCGCGCCAGCAAGCGCGGCGGCGCCTGGATGACCAGCTTCCGCATCCAGTCGAATCTGGACAACAACTTTGTCACGCCGCTGATTATGAACGTGGGCAACTACACCCCACCCATTGGTGACGACCCGGCGCTGCTGTCTTTTAACGACGTGACCACCATCTTCCACGAATTCGGCCACGCCCTGCACGGCTTGCTGTCGAAAGCCCACTATCCCAGCCTGGCAGGCACCTCCACACCGCGGGACTACGTGGAATTCCCCGCCCAACTGTACGAACACTGGGCCGCTCACCCGGAAGTCATGAAGCAATACGCGCGTCACTACAAGACCGGGGAAGCGATTCCCGACGAGCTGATTGCCAAAATGAAAAAAGCCAGCACCTTCAACCAGGGCTTTAAAACCACCGAATACCTGGCGGCATCGCTGTTGGATATGGCATGGCACAGCATTGACAGCGAAGTGACAGACACCCGCGCGTTTGAAACAGAGGTATTGGAAAACTACGGTTTAATTCCCGAAATTGTTTCCCGCTACCGCAGCACCTACTTCGCCCACATATTTGCCGGTGGCTATTCCGCAGGCTACTACTCCTACATCTGGTCAGAAGTGCTGGACAGCGACGGTTTTGAAGCCTTTAAAGAAACCGCTGTTTTCGATAAGGAAACTGCCCAGCGTTTGTTGGAGCACGTGTACTCCACCGGTGGCACCGAAGACCCCGGCGAACTCTATCGCCGTTTCCGGGGCCGTGACCCGGAAATTGGCCCGCTGCTGAAAAGCCGTGGGTTTAGTGAGGAATAAAGCCTTCCAAGCACGCCATCCCCGCCCAGGCGGGGATGGCCATTCCATATTATTTACTTGTAGAAGCCACAACAGGGCTGCCCATTTCACTCATCGGCATACACAGCGCCGAATCCACCTCAGTTTTAACCACCGTGGTTTTTCCAGCCTCTACCTCAAACTTCAGCTGACTCTTTGCAGAGTCGTTCGCGATCAACTGGTAATGCCCTGGCGCCAGTTGTAACTCCATGCGCTTTCCGTGGGCAAGTTTGCCCAGACTCTTGCCATTCAAATACAGGCGATAATCCATATAACTCAACATCGCTTGCTGGCTGGGGCGATAGATGACTACATTGGGCTCTTCCGCCATGATCGCACTCTGGGTATTTTCAGCCTGCACGCCTGAAGATACAGAAGCGGCGAACAGCATAGCGGCAATGGCACCAGTCAGAAATTGAGTTTTCATTGTGTTTCTCCTTTTGTGGTTGGACTAACATTTCGTCAACAACCAAAAGGCGCCAGAAACCATCGCGCAGCGCGCCAGAAAAAATCTGGCGACTATAAAGAGTGAACAAAATAGAGAGGGTTCAAAATGCGCGCTTTACTGATGATCTACAGTATTTGCTGTTACCTGGCCGGTGTTGCTGCACTGGTATTTCTGATTTTATTTATGGCGGATTGGTGGGTGCCTGTCACCGTTAATAGCGGTTCCGCCTACGCGCCGCAGCTGTCGCCATTGCTGGCAATGGGCTGGAACACATTGCTGGTGTTGCTGTGGGGGCTTCAGCACAGTGTGATGGCCGACCCAGCCTTTAAAAAGTTCTGGGTTCGGATTGTTCCGCCTGCGGTAGAGCGCAGCACCTATGTGCTGACAGTGGCGATTGTGACCTTCGCTATTATTTTGCTGTGGTGCCCAATACCGCACATGCTGTGGCAAACCAGTGGCTCTGTGCTCGGCTATACGTTATCAGGTGTTTATGTATTTGGCTGGGTGGTGGTACTGGTATCGACATTTTTGATTAACCACTGGCATCTTTTCGGCTTGCAGCAGGCCTACCAGCAAGTGCGCAACCTGCCCTCAAAAGAGAGTTCTTTTGTCACCCCTCTGCTGTACAAATTGGTTCGCCACCCGATGATGACCGGTGTGCTGATTTCCCTGTGGGCAGTTGCCGATATGAGCTGGGGAAGGTTGTTGTTTGCGGTATTGATGACGGTGTATGTGTATCTGGGCACGCGCCATGAAGAAAAGACTCTGACTGCTGAGTTGGGAGAAAAGTATCAGGAGTATTGCAAGACTACGCCGATGTTGGTGCCTGGTGTGCCTAAGATACGTAGGGTGAATTAGGCGCGAAGCGACGTATCCACGAGCATTCCCGCATAACCGGTGGATTACGCTGCGCTAATCCACCCTACAAACACCCACGATGTTGTATTTAGAAATTCCACTTTTGCGGCGACGCCGGGGAGTAACAACAAAAAGTACCCGTGGTGACGCTGTTTTTCAGGTGTTCCCCCAATTCCGAATGGGAGTCACTGATTTTTGCGATGCTGGATTTAATACGCGCTGATACCGCTTTGCGGTTGCGTTCGGTGGGGTCGTTGAGGGCACGTTTGCGCCCTGCCAGGCCAACTCCTTCGCGCAATTGCTGCAACAGGGCGTCCCGTTCTTCCAGCAACCGTTGTTGCTGTTGCACTGTATTTTCAGGGCCATCATCAGCCAACTCACTGTCAATTTCCGCCAAGCGATTTTTGTAGGCCAGCAGCGCTTGCTGATCCAGAGTATCGATACTCTGTTCCTGCGGTGCTGCCTCGCCCTCTCCCGCCAGCACATTGACGTGCAACTCTTTGCCCGGCGCGCTGAGCAACTGATGCAAATCGTTCAGGCCGCGGGCATTTTTTATATGAATGGTTTTGCCCGCAAACGTCAGTGCCCACACATCGCCGTTGCGAATAAATTGCTGAGTATTTTCAATATTCGATGCAGTCACTTGCGGCGCATCGGAGGGCACCAGAAATTCCAGTACTGGCTGCAGTACTTCCTGAAGTTCACCCATCCAGGGGGCGTGGGTGACGCCGCTCAGCAATTGCAAATGCGCATCCAACAAGCCGCTGGCCAACTCCCGGCCCGCTTCAAAGGGAATGGCGTGGTCTTTTTGGCGATGTACTACCAAGGCGGGCGCGGTGACTTTCGACAGCCACTCTCTGGCGTCCATATCAAACGACAATTGCAGTAACTGTGCCGCCATCTCGGCGCTGGCGGATTTGCGTTGCAAGCCGCTGTGACGTTCCACTTCCTGCTTGGACATATTGGGGTCAAAAATATCTGACAAGGTGCGTGAGCCCAGCCCCCAACTGGCCCTTACCAGATCACACATCACCTGCTGTATCTCGGGTTTTGTCAGGTTTTCGCCATTGGCGTAAGAGCCGATAAACACCAGCTTTGCTACCCGTTCAGGGTTTTCTGCGCTGTAAACAATGGCCGGTGGCCCGGCGCAGGAATTGGCCAGCAAGGTGCACTGTTCTATGTTCAGATGCTCGATCAGGCTGGCCAGGGTATCCGCTTCACTGCGCAAATCGAACTGCCGACGCTCGCGATCACTGAGGCCTGTGCCGGGGCGGTCAAAACGCACTACAGTGAAATGCTGTGCCAGGGTGTTAAAGAATTCCTGAAAGGCATCACTTTGCCAATCCAGTTCCAGATGGCTCACCCACCAGGCGGGGCACACCAACCACGGCTTGCCGCTGCTTTCCTCGCCCTGCACTGCATAGGCCACGTTGTGGCCTCCACTATCAGTAAAAAAACGAATTTTTGGCGTCATAAAATTATTGGTTTTGATGGGCACTTATTTCCACTTCCAATTTACGGCTGACTGCTTTCGGTGAGCCGGTGTTGCGCGCGAATAATCGGTAGGCCAGCGGCACCACAAACAGTGTAAAGAAAGTCGCTACCGCCACGCCGGAAATCACCACCACTCCCAACACATAGCGGGTTTCCGCACCGGCGCCGCTGGCCATCACCAGTGGAATGGCACCGACAACCGTGGTGATGGCAGTCATCACAATGGGGCGCAGGCGCACCTGGCAGGCTTCGATCAGAGCCTCCTCAAATTCCATGCCCTGATCCCGCAACTGATTGACAAATTCCACCAGCAAAATACCGTTTTTGGCCGCCAACCCCACCAGCATCAATATGCCTATCTGGCTGTAGAGATTGAGGGTCTGGCCGGTAAAGTACAATCCCGCCAGTGCCCCCAACACCGCCAGGGGAACCGCCAACATAATCACAAAGGGGTGAATAAAACTTTCGAACTGGGCCGCCAGCACCAGAAACACCACCATCAACGACAGCACGAACACAAAGCCGCCGGCCTCTCCGGCGCGGCGAAATTCCATGGAATCGCCTTTGTAATCCACATTCACGCCAGCGGGCAAATGATCCCGCGCCAGGCCGTCCATAAAGTCCAGCGCCGCCCCCAGACTGTAGCCGTCTGCCAGGTTCGCTTCCAGAGTAATAGCGCGCAGGCGGTTGTAGCGGTTGAGGGATTCGGCGCCAGCCATTTCGCTGATGGTTACCAGGTTGGCCAGGGGAATCAGTTGTTGGCTGCGTTCGGAGCGCACAAAGATATTGGTCATATCCAGGGCGGTGCGCTGATGGGATTTCTCCCCTTCCAGAATCACATTGTATTGCTCGCCTTCATACAGAAAGGTGGTGACTTTGCGCGAGCCCAAAAACGTTTCCAGGGTGCGGCTGATGTTGGCCACCGATACCCCCAGGTCACCGGCGCGGTCGCGGTCGATGGATACCCGCAACTGTGGCCGGGTTTCCTGATAATCGTGGCTGACTGACGACAATTTGGGGTTCTCGGCGATCTTATCCAGCAGAGTGTCCCGCCACTGAGCCAAGTCCTGGTAGTTGCCGCCACCAATCACAAAACTCAGCGGTTTGCGGGAGCCAGTGCGCAACCCCTGGGGCAAAATCACCGGTGCCCGTACCCCGGAAATATCGGCGATGCGTTTGCGCACTTCGGTTCGCAATTCGGTGACACTGGGGCGCCCGGACGACCAATCGCCAGGTACCAGTACAATAAAGCCGCTGTTGAACGTATCCCCCTGGCCAAAATGCCGGGGAGCCGAAATCAGCAGGCGCTCGATAACACCGCTCTCCACCATGGGCATCAGGCGCTCCTGAATCTGTTCCATGTACTTGCGGTTGTATTCGTAGGAGGTACCCTCCGGCCCCTGAGCAAAGATCATCAGCACACCGCGATCTTCACGAGGCACAAATTCCATGGGCACTTTCACATAGAACAGCGCAATCAGCCCCGCCAGAAACAGGTAGATCACCAGCATTCGCCGCGGCCGGGCAATCACTGCAGCCAACGCCTTTCGATAGACTCCCGTCATTTTGGAAAAGCGCTGCTTGCCGTTCTGATCAGCGGTGGTTTGTGAATTTTCTTTTTTCAGTAATTTGCTGCATAACACCGGGCACAAAGTCAGCGCCACCAAGCTCGACAGCACCACCGCCGCCGTCAGGGTAACCGCAAACTCGCCAAACAAACGCCCGGTACTGCCCTGGGACAGGGTAATGGGAATAAATACCGCCACCAGTACCAACGTGGTGGCGATCACCGCAAAGCCAACCTGGCGGGTACCGCGATAGGCGGCCAGCAACGGCGGCTCCCCTTGGCGAATGCGGCGGTGAATGTTTTCCAACACCACAATGCCATCGTCCACCACCAGGCCAATCGCCAATACCAGAGCCAGCAGGGTCAACAGGTTGAGGGTATAACCGAAGGCGTACAGCACAATAAAGGTGGCGATAATCGATACTGGCACGGTAACGGTGGGCACCAGAGTGGCACGGCGGTCACCCAGAAATACCCAGATAACCACCACAACCATCAGCGCGGCGATCAACAGAGTCCGATACACCTCATTGATGGCGCTATCCACAAAGGTGGAGCGGTCGTAACCAACCGCCAGCTCCATATGCTCTGGCAGGGATTGCCGCAGTTCATCAAGGCGGGCGTAAACGCCGTTGGAAACATCCAGGGAGTTGGCGGTACTCTGGGGCACCACTCCCATAGAGACATTGGGCCTGCCATTGACCCGACTGAAACGGCGACTCTCTACCGGTGCCACCTCCACCCTGGCCACATCCCCCAGACGCACCAGATAACCTTGATCACCCTGGCTAATCACCAACTCGGCAAAGTCTGTGGCGGTTTTGTAACTGCGCTCAATGCGCACAGTAAAATCCCGCTGGGCGGATTCGATATTACCGGCGGGCAGTTCGATATTTTCCGCCCGCAAGGCGGTTTCAATATCCCTGACCGTGAGGTTACGAGCCGCCAGCTTTTCCCTGTCCAGCCAGATGCGCATGGAGTATTCCAGTTCACCGATCAGGCGCACCCTGGCCACACCCTCCACCACAGACAGGCGGTCCACCAAATAGCGGCGAGCGTAATCCGTCAGTTCCAGAATGGACATTTCCGTACTGGTGAGGCCGATGTACATCATAGTGCTGGAGGTGGCGGCGGCTTTGCTCACTTCCGGCGGCGAACTTTCTTCCGGCAGGTTGCCGGTGACACGGGACACCTGGTCGCGCACATCGTTGGCGGCTTCGTCGATGGGCCGGCCAGCCTGGAACTCAATGTTTATGTCGGAGCGGCCGTCGCGGCTGGTGGAGGTAATCGTGCGAATGCCTTCGATACCAGCAATGCGATCTTCAATAACCTTGGTGACGCGGGTTTCCACCACCGCCGCCGAGGCACCGGTGTAATCCGTGCGTACCGACACCACCGGGCGATCCACATTGGGATATTGGCGCAAAGACAATCGGTCGAAGGAAACCAGACCAAACACCACCAGCAAGATGCTGATGACCATGGCAAACACTGGCCGGGAAACTGAGGTATCAGAAAGCCACACTACCCTACTCCCCGGTTCCAGGTGATTCAGCGTTCGCCGCCTGTTTAATGGTCACCGCGCTGCCCGTGCGCACCCGGTTAACCCCTTCCAATACCACTTGTTCGCCCGCTTCCAGGCCAGCCAACACTTGCACCAGCCCGTATTCGCGGCCTCCGATTTTGACATCACGGCGATTGGCCACCCATTTGCCACCGTCGTTTTCCGACACCACCAACACAAAGTGGCGATCTTGTAGTGACACAACAGTCACTTCCGGCAACACGATGGACAGCTGTTGCTCTTTGACCAGCTCTACCTCCATCAACATGCCCGGCTTCAGCAGGCCATCGGGGTTGGGTAATTGAGCGCGCACCTGTATGGAGCGACTCACCGGGTCGATACGGGAATCAATGGTGGTTACCTGGCCGCTGAAGCGCCGGCCTTCAAACACCCTGGCGGTGACGGCGATATCCATGCCTTCCTGCAGTACTGACAAGTAAATGGCGGGTACAGAAAAATCCAGCTTCATGGTGGTGACGTCATCCAGGGTAACAATCAGGGTGCCCGGCGACACCAGCGCACCGGGACTCACCCGGCGCAGCCCCAACACACCGCTGAACGGTGCCTTTAAAGTGCGATCCTGAATACTGGCCTGCACCTCGCGAATGCGCTGCCTGGCCGCTTCCAGCTGGGTACGGCGGGCATCCAGCACGTTCTGGGAAATGGAATTGCTCTGACGCAGTTTTTCCAAATGCTTGGTTTCCCGCTGCTGATCCGCCAGCTCAATATTGGCAAGGGACAATTGAGCCTGTTCTTCGCCCTGCTCAAGCATCACCAGAATATCGCCGCGCTCAACCCGCTGGCCATCTTCAAAATGAATGCTGGCGACTTTTTCGGAAACATTAGCGGTAATGGCTACCGATTCCCGAGAGGACAGAGTTCCCAGCGCCTGAGTTTTTAAACTGAACGGCCGCTGCTCAGCGGCTACCACAGTCACCGGAACCGCCCGCGAAGGTTTGCTGGCTTTGGCTTTAGCGCCGCCCTGTTGCCATGGCTGCCAAACCAGCACCGCAGCCACAAGAGCCAGGGCAACTAACGTCATTATTGTTTTTTTCATGGCACGGCCTGAGAGTTATTTCCCCAAGATTAGCAGAGATGGGGGGAATTAGCCGTTGTTGGAGGGAGATTAGGTTTTTGTGGTGGGGGAGCTGCTGGGGTAATGCTATCAAACTGCCGCACGTTGTTAGGCATTAGTCTTGGCTGCCACTAATGACAATGGAAGATACTCCGCTAAATGCTTGATCTTTATATCCTCTATCGAGTACAGCTTTATGTGCCTACGGCCCTTACCCTTACCTTCGAGATAGCCAAGAGTATCCGTAATTTTCGCTCCTTGACTAAATTCTACAGACACATGTTTTTTGTACGCGAAAACACCGCAAAATTGCTCCCCTGACGAGAAAATTATGCCACCATATTTAACTTCCTCTGAGACAGGCGAAATACTATCTTTCACTAATTCGCGAAACAGCGTGACCAAAGAATGCTGCTCTTCGCCAAGAAGACGAATATCATCTAACAGTGCCTGGATAGTTTTTGTAGTCATTTATTGTATGTCCAACGACTATTTAATGGGCTACCGAAACAACGTGCAGGCAGTCCGATTTTGAATCGCTTTGTTATACATTACTGCTTATCTAATCTTATTTTGAAGATTCTTGTACCGTAATCTTTATTGAAATCTTCACAATAAATTACAAAGAATGCGTGTATGTATTTTTTACTACGAACACTTGCGAAATAATCTGAACTATCATAGATAGTTTGAACTTCAATTCCAGTTTCATCCAGGCCAATAGGTACGAAGTTAACCTTATTTATTTTACAAAATTTGTTCGAACCAATATTTAGGTAATGCCAATCAGACTCACTCTTGTGAAGAGATCGAATAGTTATTTCGAAATTAGCCATTTCTTCTGCAGTCAGCATGTGGCCTTTATCTATCGATAGAGCATGGATTTGAAAAGGCAATAAAACTAACAAGAATGATAAAAAGTACTTTCTCATAACCCGTGTATAACACCCCATCCTTGGAAGGGCGATCAACATATGCTTGTTAAGAGGCATTACTGGCTACCTTTAGATTTAATTCTTATCTGCATATTTTGATATTTATCCAGGGAGGGAGCTATGAAGTCTATACCAGACGACAAATACCCATCCTTTTCAACCCAAACAGTAGGCCATTCATGTACTGCGCCATCGAGCCCACCACCTGTTCCACCCCATAGTCTCACCTTTTCAGCAGATATATAAAATTCACCAGACTTATTGGTAAGAGTATATCCAACTTCCTTAGAATGACTTCCCCAGAAACTGACAGCACTGTACTTCAAATATACTGTTACCCCTTCAATAGGGTTATTGGTCGCTGACTCTACAACCACTCCAGAAATATCATAGCCACCTGCACTCTTTGTGATAACACAGCCAACCAAAAAAAGAGATAGAACGATGGCTAAATATTTCATGTTGTCTCTTAATGCCGTGCACATGGGCGCCGCGGAGCGGCGTCCATGTGCTTTGCCTGGTTATGTGCTTTATTTAGCCTGAGCATTAAAATCCCACTTTGTTAGCTTTGGGCCGCGAACAAAGTCATCAACTACTACAAAATGAATTTTTTCGCCAGCGCCTTCATACATGAATGAATAACTGCACTTCTCATTGCTTGTCATTTTAGAAACCAAATATTCTAATGGCATCTTTTTCTGCTGCAGGTATTTTTCTACTTTTTTCTTCGCATAATCATGATCTAGACTACATGCCCCTGCAGATAAATCATAGATTGAATTCACAATCAGAAGCACCAGCAGTGGCGCCAGAATAAAGCCCACCCATTTAAGCACCGTAAGAATCAAGTTAAATTTCTGCATCTAGTCGCCCAGCGCACCGGCGAAGAACGCAGTGCTGAGCCCACCCCACATGCGTGCGTTGGTGCCGCTGCTTGTTAGCTTGGCACGTGAAATAAAACACTCTACTACACACCATAAATAAACAAACTAAATACAAACATATAACTTATAAGCGCTGAAATAATGCTTGCCAATATCAATTTGGATGGACTAGACCGATCTTTGTACTTCTTGGAAATTTTGGCTAAAGCATATTCGGTAACAGGTAGCATTATTATCATGGCCACCCAGAAAACAATGAAAACACCAACAAAGTTCGAGAAAAATGCCGGCCATGACATATAGGCTGTCAGCAGCCTAAGAAATATTGCGACCAATAGAACAGACAATATTGAGCTGACAATTCTATATGCTATCCATTTCATGTCACCTAAGCTCCGATTCAAGCTAACGCTGTGCACATGGGCGCCGCTTGCGGCGTCCAAGCGGCGTAGCCGCGGTGTACTGCACCTGGTTATGGGTTGTTTGAATTCGCTGCATACAAATATACCTGAGCTGATATAAGTGGAAGAAAAGCGAATAAAATAAATAAATATTCGCTATCAATATTTATGTGATTATTTTTTGAAAAGGTAGTATACGCCAACATTGAAACTATGCCGGATACGAAGAACACCCATGAGCCAGCCTTAGTTTTCATGTACACGATCTTTAACGAGCTGGCGATACGCACAGAAATATACACTCCAAGTATAATTGAGATAAAGCCTATATAGGCTGGATAGTCACTTGTGAATAAAGCAGCGCACCATACAGGCAACAAAGCCACTGAAGTTCCCTGGATATATCTTAAATCCAGTTCTTTCCTTCTATTCAAAACGCCACTCCATTAACCCATAACATTTGTATATCACGCATGCGCGCTTTGCTTAATAAGATTGTCCCTTATCTATTCATAACCTGCTCAACCAGAAAGATTTTTTTCAGGACGCCAAATTCCCTTTGGGTATATATGAGGGGTCTCGAAAACAATCATAGCGAGGGTCTCGATATTCTCCAAACAAAGATGCTAACACTTTGTTATCTATAGAATTTAAAAACCCTATAGTGGATACATGAGAATTTTCTAGCGTGCATGCGAGAATGAGCATGCGAATTTCCAGAAAAGCTTACTCTGAAAAGCGTTTACTGCCCTACTTAAAAAACAGACTCTTTATCTCTTCCTCTCAGGCCATATTCATCGCTGGCCATCTGCTCTTTGCGATTTTCCGCATAAATTTCATCGGCGCGGCGTTTGTTGACTGCCCTGTTTAAGGCCTTTACTCGCTGGTGAGCTTCCAGCCAGAGTTGGTGATGGTTTTCCAAGGTTTGTTGGGAGTTGGTTACCGCCTGTTCCTGCTGGCCTATAGCGTCGTTGAGTTTGTTGAGAAAGCTGTGAAAGTCCGCCAGTTGACGAGCATTGATACCCTGGCCGCCCAGTTGCTGGAATTGCTGTTTGTATTCGTCCCGATATTGGCGCAGTTGCACCAGCTGTTGTTGTTGCGCGTCTGCGTGGTGGCGGCTTTGGGTCAGTTGCTGGCCACTTTGCTGTTCGCGGTTTTCCGCCACTTGGGAGATTTTTTGCAGGCGTTGGGATTTTTTCATAACTAAAGCTCAATCTTGCCAGAGTGTAGCCCGGGTAAAGCGCAGCGGAACCCGGGGCCAGAAATTGTACCGAGCACCTTCCCGGGTTCCGCTGCGCTTTACCCGGGCTACTGTTGTTGCGGTTCCTGCACCACCTGCTGCCACTGGCTCGACAGCTGCTGTAATTGCTGCTGACTATTGGCCATATTCACGGGGTCGTTAACTTCCTGTGTGAGGAAGGTTTCCAGCATGGGCTGACAGCGAATGGCTTGGTCGATGCGTGGGTCGGAACCAGGCTGGTAGGCGCCCACACTGATCAGGTCACGATTCTGTTCATAGGTGGAGTAAATGGATTTAAAGCGCCGCGCCAGTTGCAGGTTATTGGCATCGACGATGCTGGGCATAATGCGGCTGATGGAGGCTTCCACATCAATGGCCGGGTAGCGGCCGCTTTCGGCGATCTGGCGGCTGAGCACAATGTGGCCATCGAGAATGGCGCGGGCGGCATCTGCCACCGGGTCGTTGTGATCGTCACCATCCACCAACACGGTATACACCGCAGTCATGGTGCCACCACTGGCGGTGTTACCGGCGCGCTCCACTAGCTGCGGCAGTTTGGCGAATACCGAGGGCGGGTAACCTTTGGTTACCGGCGGCTCGCCGATGGCGAGAGCGATCTCTCTCTGAGCCTGGGCAAAGCGAGTCAAAGAATCCATTAACAGCAATACGTTTAAACCCTGGGCACGAAAATATTCGGCGATTGCAGTGGCACGCCAGGCGCCGTGCATACGCATCAGCGGGGAGTCGTCCGCCGGGGCGGCCACCACCACCGCTCGCTGCATGCCCTGGGGGCCAAGAATTTCCGCGACAAATTCCTGCACCTCACGGCCCCGTTCACCGATCAATCCCACCACCACCACATCGGCGTTGGTGTAGCGGGTCATCATGCCCAGCAAAGTAGATTTGCCCACACCACTGCCAGCAAACAGGCCGATACGCTGACCGCGCCCCAAGGTGAGAAGCGAGTTAATAGCGCGCACACCGGTATCCAGCGGTTCGCGAATGGGTTTGCGTTGCAGGGGGTTGGTGCTCTGGCCCAACAGGGGTACGTGGATTTCGCCATCGATTGGGCCGTTGCCATCGATGGGGTGGCCGGCGCCATTCACCACCCGGCCCAGCAGGGCGTCGCCCACAAACACTTCACTGGCTTGCCCCAGGGGAATAACCCGGGCGCCGGGGCGAATACCGCGAATATCGCCGATGGGCATTAAATAGAGGCGGTCACCAGCAAAACCCACCACTTCGGCAAAAATGTCGGCGCCCTGCTCCACCGCCACCCGGCAACAACTGCCGATAGGCGCCTGGCAACCGGCGGCCTCCAGAGTCAGGCCCACCATGCGGATAACCTCACCTTCCACCAGCGGCTGCGGGGTGCGAATTTGCTGGCGCAGTTCTGCGAGGGAGCTGCTCCAGCGACTGCTGCGGGCGGTATCGCTCACGCCTCACCATCCGGGTGGAGTGTGCGATCCACATCATCCACGTCCACTTTCAACATATCGGCAATTAACTGGTTAAGGCGGGTGCGCAGGCTAGCGTCCACAAAGGTGTTGTCGGCTTTAACGATTACGTCGCCACCTTTTAGAGAAGGGTCAGAAACCAAGTGCCAACTTTGCTCCGCATCCGGGGATTTCAGGCTATCACCCACCAGAGCCGCATCTTCCGGTGACAAGTGCACATCCACTCGCCGGGCGCTACTTTGCAGAATATTTACTGCCCCTTGCACTGCCTCATTGAGCACACTGGGGTCGGTGGCGATTTCCCGTTGCACCAACTGACTGGCCATGGCCCCTGCCAACAACACCAGCTCTTTTTCCACCTGCTGATCCAGCTGCTGCAATGGTTGACTGAGGCCAACCATCAGTTGTTTGAGGCGAGCGCATTGAGCTTCCAATTCTTCACGACCGGAATTCATGCCTTCCCAGCGACCCATTTGGTAACCCTTGGCGTGGGCCTGCTGCTGGATCGCTTCCAGCTCTTCGGCGTTAACCGGCAACTCGTCGTTGGCGGAATCGTTGCCGTCTACGGAAGGGGCTACCCAGCGTTGGAAGTCGCCGGTTTTGTCGGAAAGGATTTTTGACATTTTGTCTCGTTGCTTGCGTTTGTTGTCGTTCTTGGTACGGGCGATAAACTCCGAGCTTTGTAGCTACAGGTCGCACGTCTAACGTCGCAAGTCGCACGCTGCAGCCTTCGGCTGCGGGGTGGCACTGAACAGGTTTTGTTGGGCGAAGCCCAACAGCGTCAGACGTGCGACGTCCGGCGTGCGACCCACTCTAACGAAGTGCAAACTGCCCACAGGCACCTACGGTGATAAAACTCAACCCGGCACCTCATCCACCCAGCTTTTCACCACCTGGGCCACCCGTTTGGGGTCTTCACGGGCGATGGATTTGGCCATATCCAGTTGTTGTTCGTAGCTGATGGCGGGGCCGCCGGGCAGTTGCAGTACACCGGTATTGCCAGTGAGAGTCACCTGGTCTTCCGCCAATTGGCCATCTTGTAATTCGCCGTTGGCAGCGGTCAGTTGCTGGGCTTTGCTGCCACCGCCATCAGAGCCCTGGGCCAGGCTGCGCAGCACCGGCTTGAGCACGCCGAATATCAGAATCACCACCCCCAGAATGCCCAATAATTGCTTGCCCCAGCTGGCGTACATTGGGTTTTGCAGAATGTCTTCCATCAGGCCCGGCTCCGGCAGCGGTTCCAGGGCTTCTTCCTGGCGGAAGGCGCTGTTGACGATATTGACGCTGTCGCCACGGGCCTCGTTAAAGCCCACCGCCTCGCGCACCAACGCTTCGATACGGCCCATTTCCTCTTCCGGTAAGGGCACTCGATTTACTGTGCCGTCTTCGGCCACTTCATCCCGGTAATCGACCACTACAGCCACCGACAGACGATTGATTTCGCCGGGGGATTTGCGCTCGTGGCTGATGGTGCGATCCACCTCGAAGTTTCGGGTGGCACGACGGGTACTGCTGGATGGCTGGGCGGCGGCCGGTGTTTCAGCCGCAAGCAACTCTTCGCCTTCTTCCGGCGGGGTATTAGATTCAGCACCGGGTACACCACCCTCACCACTGTTGCCGACCCGGTTTTCTTCCAGGGTTTGCTCACTGCGCACCGCCCGGTTACCGGGGGCCGGAGCGTACACTTCGCTGGTTTCTTCCCGGTCGGTAAAGTCCATATCTACGCTCACCTGGGCGCTGACTTTTTCCGGCCCCAGCATGGGCGTCAACAATTCCACAATGCGCCGGGAGTAAGTGGCCTCCACATCGCGCACAAAGCGAAATTGCTCGGAGCTGGCGGCCAGCTGGGAATTGCCATTGCTGCTGGTGAGCAAGCGCCCCTGCTGATCCACCACCGACACATTATCTGATTCCATACCGGGAATACTGGAAGACACCAGGTGAACAATGCCTGCTACCTGAGCGTCGTTGAGTTTGCGGCCGGGGTACAGGTTCACCAATACCGACGCGCTGGCTTGGTTACCACGGCGAGTAAATACCGTGCGCTTGGGTACTGCCAAGTGGACGCGAGCGGTCTGTACACTGGCCAAGGTGGTGATGGATTGACTCAGCTCTCCTTCCAAAGCGCGGTTGTAGCGAGCCTTTTCCATAAAGCTGCTGGTGCCGAAAGGTTGCTCCTGATCGAGCAATTCAAAACCGCCCCCCGCCTCACCACGGGGCACCCCCTGGCTGGCCAGCTGCAGGCGCATACGGTGTACATCAGCAGCCGGAATGGCAACGGTATTGCCGCTGAGCCGGTAAGTGACACCGCTCTGCTCCAATACCTGCACCACCTCCGCGGCGTCGGAGGATGACAGGCTGCCAAACAGGGGCACGTAGTCCGGGCTCTGCGCCCAGTTCACCACCCAAACCCCCAGCGCCACACTGGCGGCCAGGCCCACCATCAACCCCAATTGCCTTAGCAGGGGCAAGCGGCTGAAACCACCGAATTGTTGGGCTGCTTTTTCTGTATCTACGATTGCCATTGTTTTTATTACGTAGTTGTTGTTATTTCGAGCGAAGCGAAAATATCTTCGCACCTGGGCGCTGTTCGTGAGACGGGAAATGGGAGATGAGAGACGTAAATGCGGTACCCCGTCTCTCGTCTCCCGTCTTTCATCTCACGTATCAGACCTGCATATTCATCACTTCCTGGTACGCAGAAAGCAGTTTGTTGCGCACCTGAGTCATGGCCTGAAACGACAGGCTGGCTTTTTGCAGGGCCACCATCACTTCCGGCAATTCCAGGTCGGGATCACCGGCGTCGAAGGCTTTTTTCATGGCGCCACCTTCCATCTGGGCGTCGCTGACCGACTGAATGCTGTCCGCCAGCATCTTGCCAAAATCCGGTTTTTCGCCACCTTCTACGGGAGGCTGGCCAGCGACCGGGTTCTGTTCCACAGCACCGCTTTGGGCAGCGTTAGCCAGCACTCGCATTTGCGCCAGCATTTGGTTCATATCCACGTTATTGTTCACAGTCATGCCCTCTTATGCTGCCATTCCTGGAATGGCTATCCCCTGTTCTCGCAACTTAGCCAGTTTGTAACGCAGTGTACGCGGGCTGATTCCCAGCCGGGCGGCGGCATCCTTGCGGCAACCGTTTTCCGCCTGCAGCGCTTCCAGAATCAATGTCTGTTCGCGATTTTTCATTTCGTTACCCAACTCGCCACCCAAATCAGTGTTGGCCGGTTGTGGTGTTATTGGCGCAGGGGCCACTGGTGTGGGTACCGGCTCTGCGCCTTCAAAATGCAGGTCGGCCGGGGTAATCACGTTGCCCACTGCCAGTATCAATGCCCGCTGGATGACGTTCTCCAATTCCCTGACATTGCCGGGCCACGGGTACTGGCTCAGTGCCTGCTCAGTATCATCAGCAAATTGCATGCCTGAACCGGCAGGGGCATAGCGTTCCACAAAACTTTTTGCGATGGGCACGATATCGAAGGGGCGATCCCGCAGCGGGGGCAGCTGCAGGGGGAATACATTGAGTCGGTAGAACAGGTCTTCACGGAAGCGCCCAGCACTGACTTCTTCCCGCAAATTGCGGTTGGTGGTGGCCAGCACCCGCACATCCAGAGTCACTTGCTTGTCGCTGCCCAAACGCTCCACTTCACGCTCTTGCAACACCCGCAGCAGTTTGGCCTGCAGCGCCAAATCCATTTCGGAAATTTCATCCAGCAGCAGAGTGCCCCCCTGAGCTTGTTCGAATTTGCCGGGGCGGGACTGGTAGGCACCGGTAAAGGCGCCCTTCTCGTAACCGAAGAGCACGGACTCCAACATGCTTTCCGGGATGGCGGCGCAGTTGATGGCGACAAAGGGCTTTTCGGCCCGTGGGGAGCGGTTGTGAATCAGGCGGGCAAACACTTCTTTACCGCTGCCGGATTCACCGCTGATCATAACGGTGGCATCGGAACCGGCTACCCGGCCAGCCAGCTCGATCAGCTGTTGAGTGCGTGGGTCTTCCGCCACCACATCGCCAGCGGGGGCGCTGCTGTCAACGATAAAACGGCTGACCATTTCCACCAGCACTTCCGCTTCAAAGGGTTTGACCAGGTAGTCGGCAGCGCCGTCGCGCATGGCTTCCACCGCCCGTTCGATGCTGCCGTAGGCGGTCATCAGAACCACTGGCAATTCTGGCCAGCGGCTTTTCACCTGGCGCAACAAGGTGTGGCCATCCATCGCCGCCATCTGTACGTCGCTGACCACCAAACCGACCCGTTCGCTGCGCAACACGTTCAGAGCGCATTTGCCGTTATCGCAGGCGAGCACGCTGAAACCAGCAAATTCCAGAGTATCGCAGAGGGCTTCGCGCAGCGTGGCATCGTCTTCTACGACCAACACTTGAGCACGGTCTTTCGAGGTCAGTTTTTTTGCAGTTGGCATCATGGTGACTTCCCCTTTCTCATCATTATTCTTTGTATGTTGTTAGCGCTGCCAAATAGCCGAGGCAGCGCTAATACCCTGTTGGTTTTCTGGTGAGTCAGTTTCCCCACAGTGAAGGGGCAGGCGAATTAAAAATTCGGCGCCACCACCATCTTTGTTGCTCACCTCAATACTCCCTCCATGGCCGCGTACGGTGGCAGCCACCACCGCCAGCCCCAGGCCCGTTCCCTGTATGCGTGTGGTAAAGAAGGGATCAAATATTTGTTCGCGAATATCGTCGGCAATGCCGGGGCCGTTATCCGCAAGACGTATGATCAGCTGGTCATTATCGGTAGTGGTTGCCACAGTGACTTCCACTCCATCGCCGACAATGTCTATGGCGTTATCCACCAGATTCAGCAAGGCACTGGACAGGGCATTACCGTTGCCATTGAGTGTGGCGTCGGGAATATCGCCTGCCAGCTTAAGCTCGCCATTTACCGCAGCCAGTGGCTGCCGAGTGAGCTCCTGCAAGTTGGCCAGCAGTTCATCGACACCAAAAGGCTGTGCCTCGCAGGCGCCACCTTTGACGAAGGTGAGCATGCTGGTAACCAACTGCTCCATATGGCGCAGGCGATCGCGCATTTTTTCCGCCACCCGCTGGCGTTCGGTTTCTGCCAATTGCGGTCTGGCCAAGTGGGAAACGTACAACAAGGTGGAGCTTAGGGGAGTGCGAATCTGGTGGGCCAGGCGAGCCGCCATTTCACCCATGGCGGAGAGTCGCTGCTCTCGATTAACCTGTTCTTTGAGGGCGTACAATTCGGTAATGTCGGTGAGCAGAATCACCACCTCGCCACCGTCAGGGAGTGAGCGGCGAGTCATACTGAGGCGGCGACCGTTATGGGTCAGCAGTTCCTGCTGCGCCATATCCAGCTCTGCGGTATTGCGGGTGAGAATTTCCTGCCAGGGCCGCCCCGCCAGGGGATGGCCGAGCATCTGCGCCGCTTCCGGGTTAACTTCGCGAACGTGGTGATTGGGGTCCAGCACCACCACACCGCCGGGCAGAGCACCCATTAATAGCGCCAAGCGATTGGCCAGGCGTTCTTTTTCCGCCAGCTCTTGCAGGCGCGCAGAACGGGCTTCCGCCAGCTCTTCGGTAAGCTGGGCAACGCGAACCTGCAGCTCGCGATAGCTGGTATCCAGTTCCACCGAGACACGATTAAAAGCCGCAAACGCTTCTTCAAGCTGTTGTGCGGAAAGCGCGGCCGGTTCGGCGTTTACCTGGTTCAGTTGCGTCTGGCTCATATCGCTCCTGTGGGTGGCGCTCACAAGATTTGCGAACGCTACTCACAGTTAGCAATAACCGTGCCTAGGTAGAATTTTCTTTAGAATCAGATGGTTATAAAAAACAGAAATGCTGACGTCAAAAACCTGTCGCCAGTTCATTACGATGAATATCGTATTTGCGAATTTTTTCCACCAGGGTAGTCCGCTGCAAATTGAGCAGCTTGGCCGCCCTGGCCACCACCCAATCGGATTGCTCCAGCGCCTGGTTAATCAACTCCACTTCCATATCGCCCAGGTAGTTTTTCAGGTCAATGCCTTCCTGAGGCAACCGAGGTGCTGACTGCGGCCCATCCCAGGCCTGATCCTGCTCCATTTCCGGTTGCTGCTCTGCCACCCAATCCTCATTAAGGCGGTACTTTTCTGGCAGGTCGCGGCGCTTGACGGTGCGCCCAGGGTGAAGAATCGCCAGGCGTTCTACCACATTGGCTAACTCCCGCACATTGCCGGGCCAGTCGTAACTGGCCAGCGCGGCCAGGGCGCAGGTGTTGATTTTCAGAGTGCCGCGACGCTCCGCCGCCATACGGGCGACAAACTCGTGAACCAACAGAGGCACATCTTCCGGGCGCTCACTGAGCGGTGGAATCTCAATGGGAAACACATTGAGGCGATAGAACAGGTCGGTGCGAAACTTACCCTCCGCCACCAACTGTTCAAGGTGTTGGTGGGTAGCGGCGACGATGCGCACGTCTGCGTCAATGGTGGCGTTGCCCCCTACCCGCTCGAAGGTGCGTTCTTGCAAAACACGCAGCAATTTCACCTGCATGGAAAGCGGCATATCACCAATTTCATCCAGAAACAGTGTGCCGCCGGCGGCCATTTCAAAACGTCCTTGTCGAGCACTGATGGCGCCAGTAAAGGCACCTTTTTCATGGCCAAACAGTTCCGACTCCAGCAGCTCACCGGGAATGGCGCCGCAGTTTACCGGCACAAAGGGGCCGTTGCGGCGCTGGGAATGAAAGTGCACATTGCGCGCCACCACTTCTTTACCGGTACCGGACTCGCCAAGAATCAGCACATTGGCATCGGTGACCGCCACCTGGCGCACCAGATCCTTGACCTGTTGAATGCCCTGACTATTGCCCACCAATGAGCGGAACAGCGGCATCGCGGCATCTTGCTGGGAACGCCTTGGCAACGCCGCAGCAATGGTGGCCTGGTGCAGGGCTCCGGCAACGTCCTGATACTTGAGCGGGTAGCGCAGTGCACCCACCATATTGCTGTCGAGGGCATCAGCAGATTCATCTGGCTGCCCTTCTTTCAACAGATATACCGGTAAGCGCGGGTAGGTTTTGTGAAGTTCAGACACCAATTTGGCACTGGCACGGCAGGAGGATTCGTTGACCATTGCCGTCAGCAAAGGCGAACCATTGGCAATAGTTTCCTGCCACTGGCTGCAGTCATTGCACCAGATAACCGGGTACTCGAGAAATTCCAAGATGGTCTTGAGGCTGCTGGCCCTTTCAGCATCCTGCTCAATCAACAGAACTTGTGCGGTATTAACTGCAACCGACATCAACTTTCCCCTTTCCTGCATTACTCCATGGTCAAGGACCGCCAATGCTCACTACTGATCTCTAATGTGTGGCATCCGCTGATAAACACAGGGACACCTTTGTTATAACTAGTACAGAGCAAATAGGCCGTTTCGGTCAAACTATAGTACCAATTGAGGCCGTTTGCTCTATAGAATCGCCAGTTTTCTGACGGTTATTCTGACCCAGATTGGAAATTCTGGCCAGCTTTTCTTGATGACAATTTAATGTCAGGAGCCCATAAAAAACGGCTTCCCGCCATTTATGACGGGAAGCCGTATCGTGTTTTTCAGGTTATCCGGTGGCGTAAGCCCCCACAGCGCGCTGGCCCTGGCGCAATGCCTGGAACTGGCGAGCGCTTTGTTCGCGGGCATTTTGCAGGCACTGAGTCAGTTGATCGTTTACCGCCATCAGTTGCTCTATACCCTGACGCACCGCATTGGCTTCAACAGCAGCTACCGGTTGTTCAAAGCAGGCCAACATATCGCGGCGGCGGCTTTTTTCCAGCTCGGCAAACTGTTGCCAATCGCCGTTTTCAGCGGCGGCCAGCATTTCTCTGGAGAGAGACAGCACAGACTGTATTCGAGCCTGGCGCTGACTATCGGTTGTTGTTATCGCACTATTTTTCACAAACTATTTTCCATAGAGTGCTGTCCAACGCGGTGCTCGGCTGGCATCTCGTCCCAACCGGCTTTGATTTCTTTCAACAAACCGGCTACTTCATCCAGGCGCTCGATGTCGTTGTTGAGGTTAGCTTCCAGCAAGCGTTGTTCCATATAGTCGTACAGGGACGCCAGGTTGGTAGCAATCTCACCGCCGTTTTCGTGATCCAGACTGGCGCGCAGACCGTCGACAATGGCGATGGCCTTGCCCAGCAGCTCGCCCTTCTGGGCCTGCTGGTCACGATTGATCGCGCCCTTGGCGGAAGCAATGCGATCCAGGGCGCCAGAGAACAGTTTGCTGATCAACTGGTGAGGGGTAGCATCTGCGATATCGCTTTGGACGCCGACGCTGTTATAGGCTTTTAGTGCAGCTGGGCTCATGATTGACCTCTACTCATTAGTTGTTATTGCCTCTTACCAGGGTTCCGGCTTCTGGAATGCTGGCAAGTTGTTGTTCCAAAAAGGTGCTGGTGCTCTGCAACTGGGCCAGCAAGCCATCCAGGGCCGTAAACTGGGCGCGGTAACGCACTTCGAGTAATTCGATGCGGCGATCGAGGTCTTCCCGCTGATCTTCAATATCATCCAGGCGGGTTTGGATACCGTCAGTACGCGCGTCAAGAATGCCGTCTTCTTCCAGAAAACTGGCGATCAGGGAATTCAGTTGATAGGCGATGCCCTGTGAATAATCCACCGTACCGCGAGGCCCCAGGGCGCCGCCGTTAATGGTGAGTTGCAACCCCTCAACGCTACTGCCCGTGGCCCCGGTGAGTATCTGGCCGTTGCCCAGTGCGGCAACGCCATTGATGGTGCCCGCCACATCCACTCCGCCAGTGCCGGTGATAACTGACAGGCCCAACTCGGCAACCGTATTGGTATCGACAGCGGAAATGGCAACACTGGAGCCGGAACCGTATTCACTGGAAGTGATTTCAAAATGGTCGACGTTATAGGCCACATTCACCGTAACACCGGCCCCACTGAGGTTGGCATCTCCGTTAATGCGTGCCTGAAGTTCTGCAGCAAGAGCCGCGCCAGTGGCGTAGTTGCCCTGAGTCAGGGAGATGCTGCCACTGGTAACGCCGTTGACCGAAATCGTAAAGTTGTCATTGTCTGCATCGATATCCAGAGGAAAACTGGCCGTGGCGCCAATTAACTGCCCTTGGGTGGCAAGCTGGGTGATTTCCACCGCGTAGCTACCAACCTGGGTTTCTTCGGAAGACGCGACAAAATCGATATTGTCATCGGTGGGGAAACCCACCGCCGCAAACAAGCCCACCAGATCATCAAAATTGTCAGCTAGCACAGTATCCAGGCGAGAACTGTCCAGAGCAAAGGTGCCATCGCTCTGAGTGGTAATGCCAATTTCACTGAGGCTGGTAAATGGGCCATTAAAACCGGCTACGGCGTTGGTCAGGGTTTGACGCACCTGGCCAACAATAGAACGGGCGGAAAAGTCACCCTGCAGGGCACCGGCGGTGCCGGTATCCGCGTTGTAATCAGTCAGGGCATTGGCAGTATTTGCAAAATTATTAAAGCTGTCGACAAAGTCACTGATCAGCTCTTTCACACCTTCACGATCTTCGGCAATGGTGACAGTAACCGGGGCAGTGCCCGTGAGATCGGCGAGGTTGATATCCACACCTTGAATCACATCGTCGGCACGATTCTCGGCGGTATTAATGGCCAGCCCATTAACGCTAAAGATAGCGTCTTGGGCAGCGACCGTTTGTTCGAGATTGGTAGCGGCGCTGCTGAATGCCAGAGCAGAAAGGCCCGTGGCATCCAGGTCGTTGCCATCGCCACTGTCGTCCACAGTGATTTCCAAACTGTTCTCTGCGCCGGTTTGTTCTGAACTGAGCAGCAAACGAAATCCAGAGCCGTCGTTGACAACGACCGCCCTGACGCCAAGGTCTGCATCGTTGATGGCGTCGCGAACACCCTCCAGAGTGTTATTGCTGCTGTCGATTGTGATGGTGGCTACACCACGATCCGGGTTTACCGTGAAACTGTTGTAGCTTTCCGGGCCAGGAGTCGGGGGCGTGTAATCGGTGGTACCAAAACGAATGGTCAGCACGCCCTCACCAACGGTATCCGTCAGAGAGGTATAACTGCCGCTGGCCAGCGAGTGCGCCTTGGCCAATTGGGTAACACTGATGTCGTAACTGGCGGGTGTTGCATCCGGGCTGGCCGTCACAGTCAATACATCTTCATCACTGGAGCTGGCCGTGCGTTGGCCAAAGGTACTGAGCTGATTCAGGGAAGACAGGCTGCTCTGAAAGCCTGATAGAACCCCTTGAAAGGTGCCGAAGGCGGAAAGCTCCGCGGTCAATGCCGACTCGCGGCGCACCAAACGGGTTTCTACCGGTGCGCGTTCTGCGTTGACCAATTGGGTAATCAGTGACTCAAGATCCAAGCCAGAGCCAACACCCGCAGAGGTAATCATAGAACACTCCCTTTACTGGCTACCCACCGTCTCACCATCGGTATTACCTTAAAATGACAATACCCGCTAAACAGCAATTTAAATGCCAACTTATTAACGTATGTGAAAACAGTTGGTACAAGCGAGAGCTGACCGGCGTCAGCTCTCGCTATTTAGCAATGCACCCTTCACCGGATAACCGCCGCTTTCGGCGATATATCGGGCAAGAGCGACCACTTCTTCGGAGGGGATTTGACGGATAACTTCGTCTGTATCACTGTCTGTCACGGTGATCAGGGTATAGCCACTGGCATCGTCCACCTGGAACTGCAAATCCCTGGCAACGTTTTGTACAAAGTCAGAAATTTGCACAACCGCCTGTTCAACTGACTCACGGGATACTGTTTGAGCTTCCTGTTGTGAATCCGACTGCGGCAAAGCATTGCCGCTTTCCACCCCACCTTGCCGCTCAACACTCTGACTGCCACCATTAGGCGGCAGCAGCGGCGATAAGCTTTTAATATCTGGGCTGGACATAACCTAAGTCCTCTAAAGTCGCCTTTTGGTAAAACCCTGAAAAGGACGATTCCTTTCCAGGGTTTTACTGTTCTGCTATTACTGCAGCAGTGCCAGCACGTTCTGCGGCAGCGAGTTGGCCTGAGCCAATGCCGCAGTACCGGCCTGTTGCAGAATCTGGCCACGGGTCAGTGCAGCAGTTTCCGCCGCAAAGTCCGCATCCTGAATCCGCGAACGGGAAGCAGTCAGGTTTTCAGCGGTGGTTTGTACGCTTCGTACCACAGAGTCGAAACGGTTCTGGATCGCACCCAGATTGGCTCGCGCTCCGTTAATGGAAGTCAGTGCACTGTCCACCAGGCTGATGGCGGTTTGCGCACCGGCGAAGTTGGATACGGTCAGCGTGTCGATACCGGTAGTGGTAGTCACTGTACCCAGAGCCGCGGCGTTGGCAAAACCTGCAACGGTGGCACTGTTAGTAGTACCCGCAACAGCGATGGTGGCTTCACTGTTCAGAGTCAGCTGGCCTGTAGCTGCATCATAAGAAGCACCCACACCGGTGGTTTGCGATACATTGTTGATGGCGTTTACCAGCTGGCCTGCACGCTCCTGAGCACTACTGGCTGCTGAAATCGCGCCGATGTCAGTACCGTTAATAGTGACACCACCAGCGGCGATAGCTGTACCGAAACCGGTCAGGCCGGAAGCAGCAACAGAAAGGGCAGCACCAGATGCCTGGCTCACTGAGCCCAGTGCAGCGGTATTGGCGTCTACAGTACTGGCAACCGTAATGGTCTCGCCCGCGTTTGCACCCACCTGGAAGACTGCGCCGGTGAAGCTGCCGTCCAGCAGGTTTACACCGTTAAACTGAGTCTGGTTGGCAACCCGGTCAATTTCGTTCAACAGCTGAGTTACCTCTTGCTGCAGAGCAGTACGGTCACTGGCGGAGTTGGTGGCGTTGGATGACTGTACCGCCAGCTCACGAATCCGCTGCAGGTTGTTGGTTACCTCAGACAGTGCGCCCTCAGCAGTCTGTGCCAGAGAGATGCCGTCGTTGGCGTTACGAGCCGCTTGGTTAAGACCGCGAATCTGGGTGGTAAAACGCTCGGAAATGGCCAAACCGGCGGCGTCGTCACGGGCGGAGTTAATCCGCAAACCAGAAGACAGACGCTGCAGGGAGGTATTCAGAGCGCTCTGCGAATTATTCAGATTGCGCTGTGCCGTCAGCGAAGCAATGTTGGTATTAATTGTTTGAGCCATGTCAAATCCCCTTTATTCCTGCCGCGTTACCCGTGGGTTTGCGGTTTGGTATTGGTTGTTAATTTGGGTGTGAAAGCATATGCCATCACTTTCAACACCCCCTTTAACGACCCTTGAAAGGGAACCTTTAGGGAAAAAGTATGAAATTTTGTCAACTGGGTCACATTCAGTGGACTAGGCGTATTTGTTCGAGGGAAGCACCAAATTGGAAGATCGAGGAAATTTGTAACAGGCTAGACGCTGGATGTCTGAAGTCGGATGCGGTTGGGCTACGCCCAACTGGAGAGGAAGGAGTTGGCAAGATAATGATCTGACGCATTGCAGCCGCAGGCTGCCGCTTCAGACATCTGACTTCCGACTTCAAGCCTGCTTGAACGAAGCTCGAGATTCTTCGCTACGCTCAGAATGACAAAAAGAACACATAGCTATAAAAGCTGAAACAACGACAACCCCTGCACCCTTACATAGGCCTGCTGGGCCGCCTGCAGGGCCACTTGCTGGAAGTTGAGTTCGCTGATCGCCTGGGCGACATCCAGGTCTTTGACCTCGGATTGCAGTTTTTGCAACTGCAACAGGCTGTCGTCATTGAGGTTTTGCTGGCTATCAACGGTATTGAGGCGCACACCAATACTTGTGCGTACCCTCAGAATATTCTCAACACTGTTGTCGATACTTTCCAGGGCTCGATTGATGGTGCTGTGAAACTGGGCTTGTTCGGCGCTGTTTTGGCCGGGTGACTCCAACGCCGCAATAGCTGAATCGACAATAGAGAACAGATCGTTGTTGCTGGCAGGTGTTGCGGTAAATACATCACCATTAGCCGGGGTACCGGTAAAATCGATCTGAGCACCATTAAAGCTGATGCTGTCTCCCTGCTGGTAAGTGCCGGAAGCCACCACCCCGGCGCTGGAATCCACCACCTGATAGGTGATCGGATCAGTAGGCGTCGCCTGGGTGAAGGTCAGCGTGTAAGTATCGCGCACAAAACTGCTGGTACTGGTCAATTGCCCCACCACTGCGGTACCGGTATTGGCGACATTGGGAGCAACCGTAAACTGGCCGTTGCCCTCGGGAATGCGCAACAGCAATTCGGCCCCTGAATCATTAATGGCTACCTGGGAAGCAGGCCCAAGTTGCACCAGACGCTGTCCCTGATCACCGTTGTACTGCACGCTGCCACCGTTAAAGGTAAACGGCTGGGTATTTACCTGATAACCAGCAAACAGGTAGTCGCCATTGGCATCGCGACTGTTGCCCAGCGCCAGCAGCTGCTGACGAATGCCTTTCAGCTCTGTGGCAATGCTTTGCCTGTCGGCATCCGAGAGCACATCGTTATTGCCCTGCACCAATAGCACACGTACCCGCTGTAGCTGACTGCCCATATTGGTGAGTACATTTTCTTCCAGTTGGAGCTGGGTTTTTGCTGCATTGCCATTGCGTTTGTATTGCTCAACAGTGGCAATCTGATCGGCAAAATCCAGAATCTGCACTGCACCGCTGGGGTCATCGGAAGGGGTATTGATACGCTGGCCAGTAGAAATCTGCAGCTGGGTTTTGCTGAGTTTGGCCTGCTGATCCAGGATGGCGTTAATGCCCTGCTGGAAAATCTGTGATGTGGAGAGTCTCATGGACACCTCTTTTGATTTTTACCTGTCATCCTGAGCGCAGCGAAGGATCTCTGTGAGCCATCAAACGTCGAGATCCTTCGCTGTGCTCAGGATGACAGTACTATTTATCGTCGGGTTGCACTCAATAACGTATCGAACAACTGGCTGGCAGCGGAGATCATTTGCGCCGCCGCCTGGTAGGCCTGTTGGTAACGCAACAAATTGGCCGCTTCTTCATCCAGGTTCACCCCGGACACTCCTTGCACTTCCGCTTCGGTGTTATCCAACAATGCCTGTTCAGTGGCCAAACTGGATTGCGCCTGGCTGGTGCGCACACCAACAGTAGCGACCGTGCGCCCGTAAAGTTCAGAAAAACTGTTGGTACCGCCGTTGAGCAGGCGGGCATTTTGCAGCCCGGCGATAGAAAGCGCGTTGCTGTTATCCCCCACCGCGCCGCTGTTGTTCTGGATAGTCAGGGTGTCACCATCCTGAGGAGTACCGGAAACCGTAAAGCTGGCATCACCAAAACCACTAAAGGTAAAGGTTTTGCCACCACCCTCAGTGGCCGGATCGTATGCCAACGTGCCTCCGGGGCCACCGCTAACGGTAAAACCGGGTACACCTGCACCCAGGGCATCGGGATCAAAGGTCAAGGTAATCGGGCCAGCCAAAGGCAAGCTGCTGGCATCGCCCACGGTGACACGGCTGATGCTGGCATCACCGCTATTGCTGACGGTTGCCTGACCGCGTATCAGCCCAGCGGCAGCGAACTGCTCCGGGCGAGTGATCTGTACAGAAAAACGTGCTGCCGAGGCACCCACCGGGCGCAACAAAAACTCATCCCCGGCGGTGGGAGCACCGGTGCTGGATATGGTGACGCCATTGACGGTTTGCGGCAGGCTGGCAAACGTTTGCACGCTGTTGTCCGCCAGGTTGCGCAGCTGCCACTGGGCGCCGTCATAGCTGAGGTTGTAATCCGTAGGCAGCAGCGCACCCACATCGTCGATAGCCACGGTTACCGCCGCAGTGCCCAGGTTATTGCTGGAAGCTATCGTCTGGGGGGCAATGGGCGCGAAAAAGTCGCCCCCCACTTGGCCATTGAGATCAAGTCCGGAACGGTGTTGCTGGTTAACCAGATCCGTTATCCCCTGAACCAGCAGGCCAATTTCGGCGCGCACCGGATCCAATACCTGACGACGAAAATCAAGAACCCCTTGAATCTCTCCACCGCGAATCTGATTGCTGATCACATCGTTATTACCGGCAAGGCCGGCAAAGGTGACATCCAGACGATTGGGGTTGAGGGGGTCAAACTGCACATCCAGACGCTGCACCTGACCACCTACCACCAGAGGCTGGCCACTACCGATTAATACATTGAGAGAGCCATCACTCTGTTCGATGCTGGTAATGCCAATTTTTTCCGACAACCGGGAGAGCAGCTGATCGCGTTCATCCAACAAATCGTTGGGCGGATTGTTGGGGTTGCTGATCAGGGCCGCTGACACCTCCAGGTTTACCTTGGCAATGGAATCTGCCAGCCCGTTGATCTCGGCAACTGTGGAACGCAGCTGCTGGTTGCTGGCGTTTTCAAGGGAATCCAGACTCTGATTGAGATAGCCCACGCGATTTTCCAGTGCCTGGGCACGCCCCAATAACACGCCACGGGCAGACAACGAGGTAGGGTCGTTGGCCACATCCTGCATGGCCTGAAAAAATGCCTGCACCGATACGTTGAGGCCACTGTCCTGATCCGCTACCAAATTGTCCAGCCGGGTGGCCAGATCGTGATAGGCGCTCAGGGAGTTGAACGACGATTGCCGCGACAATAATTCGCCACCGAGAAATTCGTCGTAGGCCCGGCGCACACTCTGTACATAGGTACCACTGCCGATAAAACTGTTGCCTTCCTGCTGGGGCAGGCGCGTGCCAAAGTTCACCTGCTGGCGACTGTAACCCGGTGTATTGGCGTTGGCGATATTGTGGCCGGTGGTGGTAATGGCACGCTGCAAGGAGTTCAGTGCGGAGATGCCAATTCCAAAAATATCTGCCATAACAATTATCTCCCGACCGCAGCGGATTTGATTTGAGCGGTTTTCAATTCAACGCCTTTCAGTTCACCAATTTGGCTGCGAAAGCTGTCACGCTGCATCAGTGCGGAAATTTTTTGCGCGTATTTGGGGTCGGTGGCATAGCCGTTGTCTTGCAGGGCCTGCACAAATTCCTCACCGTTGGTGGCTGCGCGGGCCTGCTGATAACGGGGCTTTTGCAGGAATTCCACGTAGTCATCGAACAGCTGTTCCAAAGACTGATAGGCGCGGAAACTGGCGCGTTCTTTACTGGCAATACCGTCGCGGTATTCCAGAGTAACTTTGGTGGCCCGTTCTCCCTGCCATTGGTTGTCCGCTTTAATGCCAAACAGGTTAAGGCTGTTGCGGCCATCGGTATCGCGGATGGTGTATTTGCCCCAACCACTTTCCAGCGCGGCCTGTGCCACTAGCACCTCGGCTTCCACACCCAGTTTGTCTCCGGCCCGTTGGGCGTGGGGCCAAAGTGCCTGAACAAATTGCTGTGGGGTTTGCGGTTCAAAGTGTTCCACTGCAGGTCGCTGGGCAGGCTCATTGGCAGCAGCACCCAACGCAGCACGTTTTTTTTGCCAGGACTTACTCCAGGTTTGGGCCAATGGCTGCAACTCTTTACCTTCTGACGCCTGCGGGCCAGCCAGCTGGCGTTCAATAATCTGCGCCAACCCGACACCGCCGCTTTGAGACAAGTGCAGGGATATCTGCTGGTCAAACATACTTTGGTGGAATTTCATTTCGTCGCTGCCAAACAGGCCGCCGTCTTCGGTGGCGTCGCGCATAGCCTTGGTCATCATCTGCACAAACAACGCCTCAAAGTGCTGAGCCACTTCTTTAAGAGCATCGGGATTATCTTGTGCCGCCTTGCCCTTCAGATTCGCCAGGGAGGAAAAGTCCGTCACTGCGGTGCCCGAAGCGCCCCGCAACGGGCTGATCATTTGCGCCGCCTGCAATTCCATCAGATAACCACCAGCTCGCCGCGCAAGGCACCGGCTTGTTTTAGTGCTTCCAGAATCGCCATCAGGTCGCCGGGGGCGGCACCTACCTGATTCAATGCGCGCACGATTTCGTCGACACTGGCGATACCTTCACCGTCTTCGCCAAGGGCAAACACCCGGGCATTTTCCTGGGTAATGGTGATATCGGAATCAGGAACAATCGCCGTATCGCCATTGCCAAACGGCTCCGGCTGAACAACATCAATATTCTCGGAAATGGTGACACTGAGATTGCCGTGGGCCACCGCAGCGGGAAGAATCTGCACACCGCTGCCCATCACAATGGTGCCGGTGCGGGCATTTACCACAATGCGAGCGGCAGCTTGCCCTGGGGTAAATTCCAGATTTTCCACCTCGGCAAAAAAGGCCACTTTCTGGGCCATATCCACCGGCGTATTCACTTTGATGGAAGATCCGTCCATAGGCGCCGCTGTA
Source organism: Porticoccus sp. W117 (assembly GCF_030341905.1). Taxonomy (GTDB): domain Bacteria; phylum Pseudomonadota; class Gammaproteobacteria; order Pseudomonadales; family Porticoccaceae; genus SCSIO-12696. Next base: position 109,208 of record NZ_JATAAF010000006.1, read on the forward strand.
CCGGGGCCAAAGCGGTGGTTGATCACATTGGAAAGGCGCTGAGCGGTGGTGAAGTCGTGCTGGTGAAGGTTGAGCACCAATTCACTGCCATTGGCAAAAGGCGTAGGCACACTGCGCTCTACAGTGGCACCGTTGGGAATACGACCGGAGCTGGGGATATTAACGGTAACCCGTGAACCATCGGCGCCCTCTGCACCAAAGCCCCCCACCACCAGGCTGCCTTGGGCCACTGCATACACCTGACCGTCGGCGCCCTTGAGAGGGGTCATCAACAAGCTGCCGCCGCGCAGGCTTTGGGCGTTGCCTACGGAAGACACGGTAACGTCAATATTTTGGCCACTCTTGGCAAAGGGTGGCAGATCCGCGTGCACCATTACGGCGGCAACATTTTTCAACTGGGGATTGATATTGGGCGGGATCACAACACCCAACTGGGCCAACAGGTTTTTCAGGCTTTGTACGGTGAACTGGGTTTGCGTGGTCTGGTCGCCGGTGCCGTCCAGGCCAACCACCAGGCCATAGCCAATCAGTTGGTTACTGCGCACTCCGGCGACGCTGGCAATGTCTTTTACCCGGTCGGCGCTGGCGGGCAGGGATACGCCAAAAGCAACTATCACTGCCACAAACGCTACCGTAATCCATTTGTTGATTGCCATTGCCTGTCACCTTTTTAAGCGGCCATTAGAATGGCCAAAGCGGTCCCAGGAAGAATTTCGCCAGCCAGCCCATGCGGTTGGTGTCGGCCATCTGGCCCTTGCCGCTGTAGCTGATGCGCGCATTGGCCACTTTGGTGGACAGCACCATATTGTCACTGGTGATATCCACAGGTCTGACCATTCCCTCGATGCGCACGAACTCTTCCCCCTGGTTAATCTCGATCCACTTTTCACCGCGGATCACCAGGTTTCCATTAGGCAAGACCCGTGCCACCGTCACCGTAACGCTACCACTAAGACTGTTGCTTTGATTACTGCTGCCCTGACCGCTGAAGTCGTGTTGTGAGTCCAGATCCACCCCCAGATTGGTGCTGCCGGTAAGGCTTCGCCCCAACACGGATGGGTTGGTAAGGGTTGTACTGTTGGTGCGATCCAGGCTGGTGGCGCTGCTTTTCTCTGCTGACGTCTGCTCACTCAACAGCACCGTGATGGTATCCCCTACCCGGTGCGCTTTAACGTCCTCAAAAAACGCCAGCTCATAGCCGGACTGGTAAATAGAACCGTCTTGGGGCGCTGGCGCCAGGTATTCGTAGGGCACTTCGTTGTCGATGTAGTGATTGCCGTATTGTTGGGGGGCGGAGCTGCAGGCTGACAAGCCAACGACGGCAAGAGCGGCAAGTAATTGCCGGTAAAGACTTGGTCGCACGTCGCACGTCGCACGTCGCACGCTAAAACCAAGCACGTTGTACACAAATAGGCAGGGTTTCTTAGCTACAAAGCTCTTAACGCTAAAAACCTTCTTAATAAACACCGAGGTACGTTCGGCACTTAGCGTGCGACGTGCGACGTGCGACGTGCGACCCTGTAACAAACACTTCATCATTTCAGCCCTCGCTTATAGCTGCTGCGTCAGGTTCTGCAGCATCTGATCCGTGGTCGATATGGCTTTGGAATTCATCTCGTAGGTGCGCTGGGTTTCGATCATGCCCACCAACTCCTCCACCACATTGACATTGGAGCTTTCCAGAAAGCCCTGGGCCAGGGTGCCCAGGCCATTAGAGCCGGGGTTACCCACCTGGGCGTTACCGCTGGCGGTGGATTCCACATAGAGGTTTTGGCCGCGTGGCTCCAGGCCAGCCGGGTTGACGAAGTCGGCGATAGTCAGGGTACCCACCTGGGTCGAGGCACCATCCTCCGTGACCACAGAAACAATGCCATCGGCACCCACGGTCACCGAGCGGGCGTTTTGTGGAACGATAATAGTGGGCTGCAAGGCAAAACCGTTGGCAGTTACTATCTGCCCCTGAGCATCCAGTTGCAGGGAGCCGTCACGGGTGTAGGCCAGGGTGCCATCGGGCATGGTGATCTGCAGAAAGCCGCGGCCTTCAATAGCCAGGTCCAGAGGCTTTTGGGTATTGGTGAGATTGCCCTGGGTAAAGGTTTTTTCGGTGGCCACCACCCGCACCCCGGTGCCCACCATCATGCCGCTGGGCAGTACCGTATCCTGAGAGCTCTGGGCACCGACCTGACGCAAATTCTGGTAGAGCATATCCTCAAACACCGCGCGACCGCGCTTGTAACCTACGGTGCTGGCGTTGGCGAGGTTATTGGAAATGGTCGCCATCTTGGTTTGCTGGGCGTCCAGTCCGGTTTTGGAAATCCACAATGCCTGGTTCATGGTGCAGCCCTCTAGCTAACTTTCATCAGTTCCGCAGAGGCACGGTCGTTTTCCGAGGCCATCTGCATCAATTTGGTTTGGGTTTCAAAGGAGCGCGACAGCTCGATCATCTTCACCATGGAAGCCACCGCGTTGACGTTGCTGCCTTCCAGGGCGCCGGGAATCACCCGCACACTGGCATCCGGCACCAGCTCAATGCCATCTTTGTGACGCAGCAAACCGTCGAGGCCCTTTTGCAACTGGCTGGGGTCATCCACCCGCACCAGCTTGAGGCGATCCACCACCGACTGGGCCGTGGCGTCCTGCCCCAGGGGAACAATGGAAATAGTGCCGTCCGGGGCGATCTCCATACTGGCAAAAGGCGGAATCGCGATGGGGCCGTTGTCGCCCATAATCGGCTCGCCGGCGCCATTGGTCATGCGCCCAAAGGGATCGATCTGCAAATCGCCGCGACGAGTCACCGCCTCACCGCCCTCCGGGGTTTGCACCACCAGCCAGCCACCGTCGTTGACAGCCACATCCAGATCCCGGCCGGTACTCTCGATGTGGGCGTTGCGAGTGTCTGCACCGGCGCCAGACAGCTGCACATAATTGCGGGTGCCGCTGGCGTTGGCTGCAGTGGTGCTGAGTGACGCCAAATCCGCCCGAAAGCCGGTGGTGGAGGCATTGGCCAGGTTACTGGTGGTGTGCACCTGCTCCCGAAGGGCGCTGTTAGCGCCACTCATAGCCACATATAGCAGACGATCCATTAGTTGCCCTCCGGGCGGGAGATGGGAGATGGGAGATGGGAGACGGGGTGGTTACCCGCACCTCCACAACTCTTGGCGAAGCCCATACTGGTTTTATCGTCTCTCATCTTTCGTCTCCCGTCTCACATCATTAACGAAGGTTAATGACCGCCTGCGTCACCGCATCTTCGGTCTGGATAACCTGGGCGTTGGCCTGGAAGTTGCGCTGGGCGACGATCATGGCCACCAGTTGCTCGGTGACTTCCACGTTGGAGTCTTCCAGAGCGCCGGACTGCAACACACCCAGGCCACCGTCACCGGCAGGGTTACGGGTGGGCGGGCCAGAGCTGAAGGTTTCTGTCCAGATGCTACCGCCCTGGGGCTGCAAGCCCTGGGTATTGGAGAAGCCCGCCAATACCACCTGCCCCAAAGCGCGGGACTGGCCATTGTTGTACTGGGCAAACACTACACCAGTGGGGTCAATCTCAACGCCCCGCAGCTGACCACTGGTGAAACCGTTCTGGTTGATATTGCTGACCGCAAAGTTGCTACCAAACTGAGTAGTCTGGGACACATCTACGGTAAAGTTCTGGGCTAATGCACCGGATGGCGTGCCATCAGAATTGAGCGGCGCCCAACCGGTAATAGTCAGTGAAGTCACGCCACCGCTGGGATCCAAGGCACCTGCCTGATCAAATTGCAGGGTTTCCGGGCCGGAAGTGGAGACGCCATCCACCAGTGTGTAAGCCTGCCACTGGTTAGCGGTAGCGGACTTGACGTAGTAGGTGCTGAGAATATGAGGGTTACCCAGGCTGTCGAATACAGTGGTAGAGGTGGAGTTGTTGTACATATCCGCTGTGGGCGCCGTAGGCGGTGTAGCGAAAGCGTCAAAAGGCCCACCCCAGGCAGTGACAGGTACCGACTCGCGAGAATCCAGATTGGAGACAATCTCGGCCTGGGTAGTAGCCTGGGGTTCAATCAACCCGGTATCCAGTTGCAGATCACCAATGGACGGCAAAATAGCGCCGGCCGTATCTGACTGGAACGCTTGCAAGCGCAGGCCTTCGTTATTCACCACAAAGCCATCACGATCGATACCGAACTGACCGGCACGGGTAAATACTTCGGTACCGGAGTCGTTGAGAATAAAAAAGCCGTTGCCGTTAATGGCCACATCCAGGGAATTTTCCGTAAAGCTGATATTGCCCTGTGTGAACTGTTGGCTGACCGCACTGAGGCTAACACCGCGGCCAATGGCGTTTGAGCCAGAACCCAATAGTCCCGATGCGTAGAGATCGGAAAATTCCGCCCGCGACGTTTTAAAGCCAGTTGTAGCGCTGTTGGCGATGTTATTGCCAATCACCCCCAGCTCTGCGGACGCACTTTGTAAACCGGATACTGCGGTATCAAAGGCCATAACTTACTCTCCTGTTTTTATAGGATTCGTTGATTAGTACTGTTAGTAGAACTCGCGAACTTCAGACAGTCGCATGGTGGCGCCACCTTCCAGATTGAGCACCGGATCGCCGCTACCACTGAGGGAAACACTGTCTATTTTTACTCGGGTAAAGGCGGGAACCGCCTCTGCCTGACCGTTGATGGTAGCGGTGGCGGTCACCTGGTAGGGGCCGGGATCAACCGTATCGCCATCCAGATTGGTACCATCCCAGGTAAAGGGCACCACCCCGCCGGACTGGGGCCCCAGCGGCACTCGCGCCACCAGATTGCCCGCCAGATCAGCCACCTCTACAGTCAAACCGTTAACCCCGGTGGGCAACTCCACCACGCCATTGAAATCACCACCTTCCGCCAGTGGTGCAATGTTGTAATTGGCGATCACATCCCGCCCCACCAGAGACGCCGCCTGCAACCCCTGATTGGCAGACAATGAGCCCACCAGACCACTCATGGAATTATTCAGCTCATCGATGCCCGACACGGTGCCAAACTGGGCTATCTGGGCGAGAAACTGGCTGCTGTCCTGGGGGTCTGTTGGGTCCTGATTTTCCAGTTGCGCCACCATCAGGCTGAGGAATTCTTCCACCCCCAGGTCGTTGGGGTCGTTACTGCCCCGCTGGCGAGCAGCGGCCAGGTTTTCCGCCGTGGAAACACCTGTAACACTGCTAAATGGATTTTCTACCGGCATGATCTGCTCCTGCCTATCGGCCTATATTGAGGGTTTGCATCAACAGCTGGCGGGCGGTCTTCATGGCCTCGACACTGTTCTGATAAGAGCGCGATGCGGAAATCATATTGGCCATTTCCGCTACCGCGTTGACGTTGGAGTAATAGACATAACCATCTTCGTCTGACATGGGATGCTCCGGCGAAAACTGGCGCACCGGAGCGGCATCAGTAGTGACCACTTCAGAAACCCGTACACCGGCCACCGAATCGTTAAAAGCGTCGCGCATCACCGTGGAAAATACCGGTTGGCGTGAACGATAAGCCTCTTCCGCCGAAGAGCTCACCGCATCGGCGTTGGCGATGTTGCTGGCCACGGTATTCAGGCGTATCGACTGGGCTTGCAGGGCAGAGCTGGATACGTCCAAAACATTAAATAGACTCATGACTTACTCCTCATAGTTCTGTCCTCCTACTCTCCCCGCAAGGCCAGCATCAGGCCTTTGATGGAGCCATTGAGAAAGTTCACGCTGGCCTGGTAACGCACCGCGTTCTCACCAAACTGGGCTTTCTCCACCTGGGTTTCCACCGTGTTGCCATCCAGAGATGCCTGATTGGGCGTGCGGTAGACAATCTCGCCACCGCCCAAGCCGCTGCTGGCACTGGTAAAGTGACGTTCGCTAGTGGTGTGCAAAGTGGAGCCGCCGCGAGCCTGGGCAAGAACGTCGCGAAAGTTGATGTCACGAGCCTTGTATCCGGGGGTATCCGCATTCGCCAGGTTGGACGCCAAAATTTCGGCGCGTCGTCCGCGAACCGCGATGGCTTGGGCGTGTAAATCCAGTGCGTTGTCGATCCAGCTGGGCATAATAATTTTCTTTCGCTTTGTCTCTGGCCTGTGTGGCCATCGCCTTCAACCGGTTTTAGCAAACCTCATGCCAAAATATTTTTACATTATTTTCAATAAGTTAAGATTGATAAAACCGTTAACCGGGCGGCAAGCGGCAACCTCTGTCCGCTCTTTTGCCGCCCACAGAGGGATTGCCCAGTGATATTTAGCCGCATGATTGAAGCGCCACGGCATACAACTTGCTTATGGGTTATGGAACCCAGCTGAGAGTCATAAAACGGATGTTCAAACGCCATCTGCCATTACTGATACTGTTGTGCAGCAGTGCGCTGTCGCCACAAATCGCCAGCGCCGCTGAAAAACAAACCCCGCAGAGCATCCAAAACGCGGTTAAGGAATACCTGCTGCAGCAACCACAAATACAGCGGCTCAGTTCCGCCAATGTGGCACCCGGTCGCCTAGACAAGCGCCTGAAACTGGAACGTTGCGGCCAGCCTTTGCAGGTATTTCTGCCTCCTGGCGGCAAACTTATTGGCAAAAGCACCGTCGGTGTACGCTGCACTGCCCCTACACCCTGGACTCTGTACGTACCGGTAACCGTTACCGCCTATGCGGCGGTGGCCACCGCCAACCACCCGTTACAGCGGGGCGCCCTGCTGACTTACGAAGACTTTTCCATGGTGCAGCAACCGCTGCACCAGGTTCCGGCGGGTTATCTGGAAAATAACGAGGAGTTGATCGGCAAGGAACTGACCCGCACTGTGGCAGCTGGAAAAACCCTCACTCGCAACATGCTAAAATCGCCAACGCTGATCAAACGCGGCCAACAGGTAACGTTGATCGCACAGCAGCGCAATTTTGAAGTGCGTATGAATGGCAAAGCCCTGGCCAATGGTGCCGCGGGCGACAGGATTCGAGTGCAAAACCTGAGCTCAAAGAAAGTGGTGGAAGGCACCATCGACGCTCAGGGGGCTGTAGTTGTAGATTAATAGCTGTAGATTAGCTGGTGGATTGACCGCCCGGTTTAACGGACAAACGGCACTAAAGTTTTTACCTTAAAAGCCGCCATTAAGTGGCAGACAGATAAATTTTGTGGAGCAGTCCTATGGACTCCGATATCAAACAATTACGGCCCGGTCATTTAGGCACACCAGCGTCAAAGGTGCCTGCCCATGCCAAAGGACCGGAAAAAGCCAATGAGAACAGCATTCACGGGCGAAATCAGGCAGATGCCCCGGCCGCCGGTGACACGGTTACAGTGACCGACCAGGCCGCCCGCCTGCAAGAGCTGGAACAGAGCCTGGCCAATACACCTGTGGTAGACAGTGCACGAGTTGCCGAGCTGCGAGAAGCCATCGCCAGCGGCAGCTACCAACCCGACCCCCAGCGCATTGCCGACAAGCTCAGCCAGCTGGAACGCGACCTGTTATAACAGCGCGGTAATCGATGACAACCAACACCCTGCAACTGCAACAACAACTGCAACAGGAACTTGAGCTCACCCAGGCACTGCAACAGTGTCTGGGCAAAGAGCGAAAAGCCCTGGAACAGCAGGACACCGAATCTCTCGTAGAAAACGCCAACCACAAGGGCCAGCTGGTGCAACAGTTGGAGGCCGCTGCCCGGCAGCGGGAAAACCTGCTGACCCAGGCCGGATATGCTGCCGATCGCGAAGGCATGCAACAACTGCTGGCTGGCAACAAGCATTCACAGCTTGAAGACATCTGGCAAAAACTCAGCAGCGCCGCTGAACAATGCCGTGCAGAAAACCGCCAACTGGGCATGCTGATTCAGCGTGAACAGGGTAGCGTTCGCCAAGCCCAACATATCCTGCAACGCGGCGCCCCCGCCGACAACCACTCCTACAATGCCAGTGGCCAGAGCAATAGCAGTGCGGCGAAGAGTCGGAATATAGGAAAAGCGTAAAGCCACGAGCAACGGGCTTCGGGCGACGAGCAGACTGTGCCAGCAGCCAACAACTCAGAAGAATCGTCATCCCCGCGCAGGCGGGGATCCATACTGGCTGTGGCACTAAAGTTTGAAATACAGTGGTTTCTGGATTCCCGCCTGCGCGGGAATGACGTGGTCGTGAGAGTTACCAGACGACCCCGCTGGATCTGCTCGCAGCCAGTAGCACGTCGCTCGCAGCTAAAACTCTTTACCCTTAAAGAATCTCATCCCCCCAATCCCGCAGCGCCTGCAAAATCTTCCGATCTCGCTCACTGCAATCCGGCTCCGCCAACCGTTTCTCAATATCTTCAAAGTAGGCATCCAGTGTCAGGTAGCCACTCTCCGGGTCGTTCAGGTGGGCGAAGCGAAGTTCTTCCCATTGGTGTTGTTCTTCGGCGCTGAGGGTGTCGGGGAAATTGCGGGCGCGGTAACGAAACAGCAGTTCCCGGTAACGGGGGTCACTGAATTGAATGGAGTCATCCGCCAATTCTTCCGGTGAGCTGTTGCGAACTTCGGCCAACAAAGTTTTGTCCTGGTTTGGCAAAAAACCGTTGTATAAGGAAGTTTCCGGGTTGGTATCAGTCCACTCCCGGCGGGCGCTATACACTTGGGTGAGTTTGTCTGCCAGTTGAGCATCTCGCAATCGCTGCCAATTGCGCCGGCAGTGTGGCAAATCGATACCGTGGCGCTCGGCACTGGCTTCATCCAGCAGTTTAGCGGTAGCCACTACCGGCGAACGATTGAGGTGAACGCCTTTTAAAGGAATGCGTTGCTCCCCTTCCGGTAAATCTTCCGTGCGAGTATAGAGGCGCTCTCGTATCTGCTCCGCGTCCAGCGCAAACAGCGGCTCAATATCCCCATTGAGGTTGGCGCAGACAATTTCGTTTTTGTTGCTGGGGTTTACCGCCAGGGGCATCATCAAGCCCAGGTAGGCATTTTCTCTGGGCAGGCGGGAAGACAGGTGCAAAAACGGGCGCCGGTTTACCAGGTCGATGTTTTTGCCCACCTGCTGCTTGGTGCGATTGTCAAAAAGGTACTGATACAGTTTCGGCTGTTTATCCTTCAGCAGTTTTGCCATGGCGATGGTGGCGTAGACATCCGATAACGCATCGTGGGCGGATTCGTGGCTCAGGCGGTTGGCCTTGGTGAGTTCTTCCAGCTTGAAACAGGGGGAGCCGTCGTCGTAGTCCGGCCAGTTAATGCCGTCCGGGCGCAATGCTCTGGCCAGGCGGAACATATCGATAATGTCCCAGCGACTGTTGCCGTTTTTCCATTCCCGCTCGTAGGGGTCAAAGAAATTGCGATAGAGCGTATAGCGAGTGACCTCGTCGTCAAAACGAATGCTGTTGTAGCCCACCCCACAGGTTCCCGGCTGCGACAATTCACGGTGAATACGGGCGATAAACTCCGGCTCCGTGACACCTTCCTTTTCCGCTTGCTGGGGTGTGATACCTGTTACCAGGCAGGCCCCCGGCGCAGGCAACAGGTCGCGACTGGGCTGACAATAAATCATCAGCGGCTCGCCGATCACATTTAAGTCCGTATCCGTACGCACCCCGGCAAATTGCGAAGGACGGGTGCGGGCGGGGTCGGCGGAAGTGGTTTCGTAGTCGTGCCAGTACAAAGTCGTCGGCATGGAGTTTCCCTGATTATTATCGGTGCGATATCCATGAGCACTTTAGCAAAAATAATTAGCTACGAGCAGCGGGCTACGGGCTTCGTGCAGTCTGCTCGTCGCCCGTAGCCCGAGGCCCGTAGCTGCTCCGCAAAAACAAAAAGCCCGAGACAAAGCTCGGGCTTTTGAGTAAAAACTCAGGTTAAGAACTGAGGCTTACTGTGGAGCAACCTCAGTGTAAGACATCTCACCAACCACACGGCGGTTGCGTTGACGACCTTCGTCGGTGTCGTTGCTGGCAACCGGGCGGGATTCGCCGTAGCCAACTGCAGAGATGCGGTCGGCACTGATGCCGTAGGTGTCAGCCAGAGTGGCTTTTACCGCTTTGGCACGACGCTCGGACAAGTCCTGGTTGTAGTCATCAGCACCGCGGGAATCGGTGTGACCTTCCAATACCAGCTCAATGTCTTCCTGAACTTTCATGGCGTTGGCAATGGCTTCCAGCTCGTCACCGTAAATGCCGCGTACCACGTCGCTGTTGAATTCGAACTCAACATTGAGGCGAACAGTGATGGTGCGGGTTTCCGGCTCTGCCTCTGGTTCTGGCTGAGGAGCAGGCTCAACAACGGGCTCTGGCTCAACAACAGGCGTGGGTGCTACAACCGGGGCAGGTGCATCAATCTCGCCAAAGTGCTTCAGGAAAGACAGGTTAAAAGCGGTGTCAGTGGCGTTATCCAGTGGGCCTTCGTCGCGAATCTGATGGTAAACACTTACATCACCGCGTACTTCCCAATTGTTTTGGTAGAGCTTGCTCAAACCAAAGCCCAGGCGGCCTTGCCAGGTGCTGTCAAAACCATTGATCAGGTTGGCTTCGTCACTGCTGAAACGGCTGATACCAGTAGCAATGTAGGTACGCAACTTGTTCTTGTACTCCACCTCGTCGCCAAGGTAGAAAATGGCATTCAGCTCGGTTTTTTCCAGGTCGCTACCACCAATGTTGTTGCCGTAACCCAGTTCCAGTGCCCAGTTGTTGTGGAAGCGAATACCACCGGTGAGCTGGGCAAACGGAGAACCGTTGCTGTCACTATTAAATGCACGCTTGCTATCGGCGTGGTAGTAACCCAGAGTTGGCCCCAGGTAGAGGTGCTCAGTCTCAGCCTGGGCTGTTGTTGAAGCAGCCGCGGCGAAGGCCACAGCGGCGACAGACATGGCAATTTGCTTACGCATAATCATTTCCTTTCAAGTTTAAAATTCCCAGCCGGAGACAGCAGTACAGCGGCGTTCTTTAATGGGCGGCATTTATACCAGCGGGTACAGGCAATGTAAATCCTCGCTTTGTAACAATTCCGCCATATTCAGTGGACTCTATTTTCTTTCCAAACTCTGTTAATAGAGTGGACGAAAAAGTGAGCTACTCGACGCTAATCGCCCGTTCCTCAATTTTTGCTTTCCAGATTTGTGGCCCGGTCTGGTGTACTGATTCACCGCTGGAATCCACGGCGACTGTCACCGGCATATCCTTCACTTCAAATTCGTAGATGGCTTCCATACCCATTTCCGGGAAGGCCACCACCTCAGCGCCGGTAATGGCTTTGGAAACCAGGTAGGCAGCGCCGCCCACAGCCATCAGGTAAACCGCTTTGTTGTCGCGAATCGCCTCAATGGCTGCCGGGCCACGCTCGGCCTTACCGATCATGCCCACCAGGCCAGTCTGTTCCAGCATGGTGCGGGTGAATTTATCCATACGGGTAGCAGTGGTGGGGCCTGCGGGGCCAACCACCTCCCCTTCCACCGGGTCTACTGGACCAACGTAGTAGATAAAGCGGTTGGTCAGGTCTACCGGCAGCTGCTCGCCTTTGGCCAGCATATCAATCATCTTCTTATGGGCCGCATCCCGGCCGGTGAGCATCTTGCCAGACAGCAGTACGGTTTCGCCGGGCTTGAGGGATTCCACTTCTTCGCGAGTGACCGTATCCAGATTGAGGCGGCGCACGTTATCGCCCACTTCCCAGGTAATGTCAGGCCACTGGTCCACATCTGGCGGGGTTTGCAGAGCGGCGCCAGAACCATCCAGCACAAAGTGCGCGTGGCGGGTAGCAGCGCAGTTGGGGATCATGGCAACGGGCAGAGATGCTGCGTGAGTTGGGTAATCCTTAATCTTCACATCCACTACAGTGGTCAGGCCGCCGAGCCCTTGGGCACCAATCCCCAAGGCATTAACCGCATCCATAATTTCCAGGCGCAGTTCTTCCACGCGATTTTGCGGGCCACGCTCGCGCAGTTCGTGAATATCGATTTCATCCATCAGAGATTCTTTGGCCAACACAGCGGCTTTTTCCATAGTGCCGCCAATGCCAATACCCAGCATTCCCGGCGGGCACCAGCCAGCGCCCATGGTGGGCAGGGTTTTTACCACCCAGTCGACGATGCTGTCCGATGGGTTGAGCATTACCATCTTGGACTTGTTCTCCGAACCACCACCTTTGGCAGCCACATCCACTTCCACTTTGTCGCCGGGCACGATTTCGTAGTGAATCACAGCCGGAGTGTTGTCTTTGGTATTTTTACGGGCGCCGGCAGGGTCTGCCAGAATGGAGGCACGCAATACGTTATCCGGGTGCAGATAGGCGCGGCGTACGCCCTCGTTGACCATATCATCCACACTCATGCTGCCTTCCCAGCGCACATCCATGCCAATTTTCATAAACACGGTCACAATGCCAGTGTCCTGGCAAATGGGGCGATGGCCCATGGCACTCATGCGGGAGTTGATCAGAATTTGCGCCATGGCATCTTTGGCCGCCTGAGATTCTTCTTTCAGGTAGGCCTGATGCACCGCCTGGATGTAATCCAGTGGGTGGTAGTAAGAAATAAATTGCAGTGCGTCGGCGACGCTGTCGATCAGATCGTCCTGGCGAATGGTGGTCATAAATCCCCCGGCTTGGAAAGGTAATTTTGATGCTTTGTCTACTGGCCGCCCTGGCGCAGCTGCAATAACTGTTGGTTTATCTGGCGACGGTAAGCGTCGATGGACTCAATGGCTTCGTCGGTTTCGTTCAGGCGGCCATTAACCTGCTGCTGCCAGCTTTTCAGGCTGGTTTCCATGCTGTTGAGCTGTTGTACGGTTTCCTGCAATTGCTGCTGCAATGCTTCCATATCCACATTGGCAGACAGCAAAGTGCTGTTAATGCTGGCAACCTGCTTGCTGTTGAGCTCGCTTTGCTTCACCACCTTGTCCAGTCCGGCGGTGGCTTTATCCAGTTTGGCGAGGCGGTTGCTGTGTACCGCCACATCTTTCTGGTTTTTCTCGATCTTCTTTTTGTTGCGGTCATTGGAGACGCCCCACAGCTTGCGAATTTCGCTCCAATGCTTTTCCAGTGTTTCGTTCTGTTCCTTGATCTTCAACAACAGCGCATCACCGGACTTGCTCAGTGAATCATCGGTAGAGGCCAGGCGATCATTGAGTTGGTCGAAGCTCTCTTGCAGCGACGTCAGCTGCTGGTACTGCTGCCAGCCGTACCAGCCACCGGCGGCCACTACCAGCAATAGCAGAATCACCAACACCTTCCAGAAACCACCCGGCGAAGCACTGTTCTGAGGGGCTGCAGGGGCTGCTGAATTGCGCGTTCTGGGCTGGCGTGACGGCGTAGCAGGCCCACGGGCACCGATGCGCTCGTCCTGATCCGGCACAATAGAATTAAAGTTCTTGCTGTCTGGCATGCTTACCCCGTGGGATCAATAGCGGAATCAATGGCGGCGATTATACACTGGCCGAGCCCAGAACAAGAGGGGCGACTTTGGAGATATAACGCACGTTTCACAATACCCTGAAACGGTAAAGCCGGTGCAGTGCACCGGCTTTACGAAAGGGCGTCACATACAAGGCTTTACAGATAGTGCAGCAACGCTGCCATTACGACAGATAACAGCAGTGAACAGTGAATCACACCCTTAACACTGGCCAGTGGCCCCTGCTTGCCAAACAGGGCATTGAGTTCCAGCAACAACACAATCGCCAGCATAATGATCAAGCCGGTGGTGCTGCTTCCGTTAACATTCGACCACCAGGGGTCAAGAGCACCTGCGTGACTGTGAGAACCCAACATACCCAGCAACATGGGGCCGGAAAACAGCGTATTGGTTCGAGAGGCCAACAAGGCTTTGGCGCCCGCAGCGGCAGCGTCACCCTCCACCATGCCCAAGGCAACTTTCTGGTTGGGCCAGATCACCAGCCATACATTGAGGAACATAATGGTACCCATTACGGCCCCAACCAATATCAGGCTGTTAAAGCCCCCGGCGAGTCTGCCGAACAAATACAGGCCAGTAATAAAGGTGAACATCGCCCCCCAGCGGAACCACCACAGGGCGGCAGGCGCCAGGTGTTGTTTGGCATCAGCCAGCGCTTCCGGGGATGCTTTCTTGAAATAGCCCCCCTGCACAAAGTTGAAGTAATACAGAAAGCCGATCCAGGTAACGCCGAACAGGCCGTGCCCCCAACGGGCCAGTAATTCCAGTAAATGCTCCATACGTACCTCCCAAGATAGATTGTTGTAATAACTGTTAGGTCAATCCGTATCCTGCATGGATTCTAGTCGCTGGGGAGGCAAACTACAAAAATTGCGGCATAACATGTTGGAAGGTAACAGCAGATATTTTTTGAACTGGTTCGATCATTTGCCCGGTTCATGCAAGTTTTTCCGCACGGCCAAAAAATAAAGGCCCGTGCCCACAGCCAGAATAAACCCAAGCATTTGATAGGCTTCTCCACTGGCATGGCTGGCCACCCAAATTGTCGACGCTGCTGCCAGCAACACCATCAACAAATGCCACCAAGAGGTTTTCTCATTGTTTTTTCGTTGCAAAACCGGCAGCGCAAAAGCCGTTAACAGGTACATCACTATTCTTGACAGTGTGCTTGCCAATGCCAAAACCACAAAACCGCCCCACAGGCTGAAAAGAATCGCGGCGGCGCCATAAAACAGAATAGAGAAATAAGGTGATTGAAAACGTGACGACACATAGGCAAAGACTTTTGGCAGCGTACCCTGCTCAGCCATGCCATAGGTAAGGCGCGGGGTAACTGTACCGCCCGACAACGTATTTGCGCCGATAGAGAACGCCGCCGCCACCGAAATAATCACCACCCCGGTTTGCCCAAACAACTCCCCTGCCGCTGCCGCCAGCGCACTTTCGTTACCACTAACCTCAGGGGCGATCGCCAGGTAAGTCCAAATCACCAGCATATAAAACAGAGCGACGGCAAACAGCGAGGTTATTAGCACGAGTGGAATATTGCGTTTGGGGTTACGTACCTCTCCGGCGGGAAAGGTCGCATTCTCAAACGCCATATAGGCATAAAATGTCAGCAGAATAACGCTTTCCACCTCAGTAAATTCGGGCAAGTGAAAGCCAATGGCAGGGTCGCGGGTTACCAGCCCCACCAACACCAAGATGACAATGGGCGCCAACTTAATCACAGTCATCACCCCAAGCGTGCCAACCGATGTACGCATGCCAACAATATTGACGATGGTGGTAAACGCGATAAATCCAATCACAGCACTGACATTTATGAGGGGGTCTTCCAACACTGGAAAAAGCACCGCCAGGTAGGCAACGGCAACCTGTGTATTCGCCGCAACCGCTACCACGCCCGATGCGTAACGAGACCAACCGGTTTGAAAACCAACAAAGGAACCAAACGCCGCCTGCGTGTAAAGCACAGGCCCGCCGTGTGCGTCAAAACGCGCTGCAAGCGTCGCTAGGATAATGGTCAAGGGCAAGATCAGCACCGCTCCCAAAAGCATCATCCAGGGCGCAAAACTGCCTACCGCTGCCACCAGAATGGCCGGCAAGGCAAAAATCCCGGAACCGATCATGCCATTTACCGAGAATAGCGTGGTGCCCCAAAAACCCACCGAACGGGGTAACGATTGAGCGTTTGTCATAGAGCTCCTGGAGTGTGCAAAAAAGTCGTATTAGAAGGAAAAATTCGCTGAAGAAATTCAGTTGCCGCCATCAAGCGCTGCTTTATACAAACTCTGCCTGGGCGCGGCCATCACTTTTCGCACCAGCGGAGCAAATACATCCAGCGACAGTTTTGGCCGTGAGTTATCGAACGCGATATTGTCGTACTTGGCCACAAATCGCTCGGTGTGCTCGTAATATTCTGAGCTTTTGAATTTGTCCCGCATATTGCGATCCATGCCCAGATGGTGGAAGAAGTTGTAGCCCTGAAAAATGGCGTGGTGCTTTATCATCCAGTGATTGGCCTCCGATACAAAGGGCTGCAAAATAGCAGCGGCCACATCCGCATGGTTGAAGCTACCCAGAGTGTCGCCGATATCGTGCAGTAGAGCACAAACTACATATTCGTCATCTTCCCCGGCTTCTGCGGCAAGCTCTGCGGTTTGCAAGCAGTGCTGTAACCTGTCTACAGGAAAGCCACCATAGTCATTTTCAAGCAACTGCATGTGCTGCAAAATACGATCCGGCAGGCCAACCATAAACTTCTTTTGTTCGCCAACAATTATCTGCCAGTCTTCCTGAGTGCTTTCAGTAAATGATTTGAAATTTGTTTTCATACCTGTCCCCTCCTTTGCTACAACACACCATACCTCCAACTACGGCTTCACTCCACACACCATAAAACTGGCCACCACACAGAAGAAATACCCGGCCTCCGCTGACCGTTCCATATCGGCAATCCAGGTATTTGCCTCTTCTTCGGTTAACACGCCCTGCTCTTGCATGATCCGCGCAGCATCGGGAAAGCGGCCCAGTCTTTTGGCACGTTCAAAATTTGTGCTGGCGCTCAACCTTGGAGAGGATGCCACTTCCAACAACCCGGCTTCTTTTAACAAGCGGTAATTCTGCCGCCCAGCCCAGGGATTGCGAACCCGATTATTCATAAAAGTTAAAATTTTATCGGTGAGTTCCCTGTTGTAGCCATCCACCATACGACCGCCGTAATCCGGGTCGTTAATTAACACTCTACCCCCGGAACGAGTCACGCGAATCATCTCCGCCAATACCACTTTGCGATCTGGCAAATGCTGGAATACCCGGTCAGCGCGACATGCATCAAAACTGTTGTCAGCAAATTCCAGCGCTTCACCACTGCCTTGATAAAACTCTACGTCAACACCCGCTTTTTGAGCTTTTTGCTGGGCTTCAGAAATCATCACAGCACTGTTATCCACACCCACCACCCGTCCACTGGGGCCGGCAATTTTCGCCAACTCAATGGCATCGTCACCAGTGCCACAGCCTAAATCCAGATAACTGCCACCCTCTTTGGCGCCCATCACCTGATAGCTTTCATGCTTCCTTTCCTGAGTGCCTTTCAGGGCAGTTACCATGTCCAGGTAATTCACAAAGTCTTCCGCTAACGGTGACTTATCCACCTCACTCCAGTGGTAAATGTCTGTCTGTGTCATCATTTTTACCTCATTAAAAATATTTCATTTGATCAATGCCATTCCCGCCTTCGCGCGCTGCAGTCTGGGATAAACTCCAAAGCCGTCATTGCGAGCGCAGCGTGGCAATCCAGAGTCTTTAAATAACTGATTTAAAAGCAAGGTCGCTGGATCGCCACGCTGCGCTCGCGATGACGAGAAACTTCTGGATCCCCGCCTTCGCGGGGATGACTTACCGATCAATATTCCGCTTTGGGATCAAAAGCATCCTGCAAACCATCCCCCAAAAAATTAAACGCAATCACCGTGATAAAAATCATCAGGCCGGGGTACACCGCCTGCATGGGTGCTTCCCAAATTAATTGCTGGGCGTTGGTGAGCATATTTCCCCAGCTGGCCACTGGCGGTTGGATACCGAGGCCGAGAAAACTCAATGCCGACTCCACCAAAATTACCCCACCGATCGACAGGGTCACGGCGACGATAATCGGTGACAACAGGTTAGGCAGAATATGGTGGAACATAATGTGTCGGTGGCTAGCGCCGGCGCCTTTGGCGGCCATCACGAACTCACGCTCCCGCAGGCTCAGGGCCGCGCCGCGTACCAGGCGCGCCTCGCCAGTCCAACCCAACAGGGCGACAATAAACACAATGCGATAAAGGCTGACGCTTTCCGACTGCACCCAGGCATCGGGCAACCCCAATTTACTCAGGTCGATAGCGGCAATCACAATCAACAGAGGCAAACCCGGCAGGGCAATAAAGCTGTCGGTCATGCGCATTAAAAACGCATCGACACGGCCGCCAAAGTAGCCCGCCGTCAAACCGATCACCGTGCCGATCACCACCGAAAATACCGCCGCGGTAAAACCTACAAAAAGCGACACGCGACCGCCGTACAACAATCGCAAAAACTGATCGCGACCCAATTCATCGGTGCCCAATGGATGAGCCAGTGACGGCCCTTGCAAGCGGTTTAATAAATTCACATCGTTGGCACCCACTCCCAGCCAGATTTCGAACAGGGGCGCACACAGGGCCAACAAAATCATCACCAGCAACACCATGCCGCTGGTCATGGCCAGCTTGTGGCGAGTAAAGCGGCGCAAGGCAAGCACTAATGGAGAATTGTTATTTACCACCGGGTTTACCTCCCTTCGCCAATAACGATTCGTGGGTCGAGTTTGGCGTAGCAGATATCCGCCAACAGGTTACCCAATAAGGTGAGCACCGTTGCCAACAACAAAGCGATCAACGCCAGGTTAAAGTCGTTGCCCATAATGGAATCAAAAATCAGTTTGCCCATACCGGGCCAGGAAAAAATGGTTTCTACAATCAAGGCGCCGGAAAACAACGAACCAAATTCCAGCGCCAGAATAGTCACAACAGGAATCATGCCGTTGCGCAAACCATGGCGCCAAACCACTCGCCACTGGCCAGCGCCTTTGGCTCTGGCAGTACGGATATAGTCTTTGCGCAACACTTCCAGCATAGAGGCGCGCACAAAACGGGAGTAGCTGCCGACGTTGACAATAACGATGGTGGCCACAGGCAACAGCATATAACGCAACTGTTCCAGCACACCGCTACCCGCTGGGGCCGTACCCCCCGCTGGCAACCAGCCCAAGGTGACACACAGCAGGGTCATCAACATCAACGCCAACCAAAAAGAAGGCAGGGAAATACCGGCAAAGGCAAACAGGTTTACGCCGTAATCCAACGCCGAACGCGGCTTCGACGCCGCCAGCACACCCACGGGAATCGCGATGGCAATGGCGACGATAAACGCGGTGCCCATCAATACCAACGTGCTCACCAGCGCCGGGCCGAGTACATCCAGCACCGGCTGACCAAACAACCGGGAGTAACCCAGCTCGCCAGTAAACGCCCGTCCCAACCAATTCAAATAGCGTTCGTAAACCGGCAAATCCAGATCGTAGAGCGCCCGCAGTGCGGCCACATCTTCCGGCGTCATGGTGGGGTCTTCACTGGCCAGAATGTCGATGGGGTCGCCAGGCATCAGGCCAATCAGGCCGTAGATGACGAAAGACATCAGCAAAATAACCACCAGCGATTGCGCGCTGCGCGCCAACAGATATTGCCTCATAGCTGAACCACCTCCTTAATTACTGCGGGCCCGGCAGCCTGTTCCTGAAAGTGGCACGCCACTTGATGGGCGCCGTTTGAATCCGCTGCCTCCAGTACCGGCATGGACTGACGACAACGATCTTGAGCTAACGGGCAACGGGGATGGAACGGGCAGCCATGGGGTGGGCTGATAGGACTGGGCGGGTCGCCGTGCAAAATTTTGCCAATTTTGCCTTTGTTGGGTACCACACCGGGCACCGAACTGAGCAGCGCTTGCGTGTAAGGGTGGCGTGGATTCTGGAACAGGCTATCGCGCTCGCCCACTTCAACAATTCGCCCCAGATACATCACCGCCACCCGGTCGGCCAGGTGATGTACCACTGCCAGGTCGTGGCTGATAAACAGATAGGTGAGGTTAAATTGCTCGCGCAAATCTTTCAGCAAATTCAATATCTGGCTTTGTACCGATACATCCAGCGCTGACACCGGCTCGTCCGCAACCACAAAGGCCGGGTGCAGAATCAGCGCGCGGGCGATCACAATGCGCTGGCGTTGGCCACCGCTGAATTCGTGAGGGTATTTGCGCAGGCTTCGTTCCGGCAGGCCTACCGCTTCCAGCAACTCCACCGCTTTTTCTCGACGTTGCTGGGCATTGTCACTGGAAAAGAACTTCAGGGGCTCGGTAAGAATTGCCTCCACCGTATGGCGTGGATTTAATGAAGACACCGGATCTTGAAAAATCATCTGCACATGGCGGCGCAGGGGTTTTACCTGTTTGGGTTTTAAGCCGGCAACATCCTCCCCTTTAATCGCCAAATCACCCTCGCTGGGTTGATAAAAAAGCGACAGCATTCTCCCCAACGTGGTTTTTCCGCAGCCGCTCTCGCCGACTAGTGCCAGGGTTTCCCCGGCGACAATATCCAGGCTGACATCCGCCACCGCGTTGACGGTTTTTTTCTGCCAACCTTTGCCGTTAGCGACGCGGGTTTTAAAGCGCTTGCACAATCCGCGAGTGGAGACCAGCACATTATCCGTGGGCATGGCTGACCTCCTGTTTGCTGGAATCCAAAACATGGCAGGCGGCAATATGGGACTTACTTAACGCCAAACGCTCTGGCCGCTGTTTGCTGCAACAGTCCACCGCCACCGAACAACGGGGGGCAAAACAACAGCCAGGGGGGCGCCGCCTTGGGCCTGGCACGCGACCGGCAATGGCGGGCAGACGGTCCAGGCTGGCATCAATGCGGGGAGTGGTTTGCAAAAGCGCCTGGGTATAGGGGTGTTGTGGGTTGAGCAAAATATCACTGGAACTGCCCTGCTCAATCACCCGCCCGGCGTACATCACCGCAATGTCATCCGCCATCCGCGACACCACGCCAAAGTCGTGGCTGATAAATAAAATCGCGGTACCGAGGTTTTCCTGCAAGTCGTGCATCAGGTCGAGAATCTGCGCCTGAATGGTTACATCCAGCGCAGTGGTGGGTTCGTCGGCAATCAGAATTTCCGGTTCACAAGCCAGGGCAATGGCGATCATCACCCGCTGGCGCATACCGCCGGATAGCTGATGGGGATAATTCACTGCCCGCGATGCCGGGTCGGGAATACCCACTTTTTCCAACATACCAACCGCCTCTTTCAGCGCGGCTTTTTTCGCCATGCCCTTGTGTAAAATCAGCGCTTCCGCCACCTGCACACCTACCGGGAAAACCGGGTTCAGCGCGCTCATGGGTTCCTGAAAAATCATCGAGATGCGATTGCCGCGAATCTTTTGCAGCTGTGCTTCATCCATGCTCGCCAGGTTTTCACCCTGCAAACAAACCGAGCCGGAAAGAATTTTTCCAAAGGGTGGCAACAGTTGCAGCAGGGCAAAAGCGGTAAGGGATTTACCGCAACCGCTCTCCCCTACCAGCGACAGGGTCTGGCCCCGTTCGAGGGTAAAGGACACATCTTCCACCACCCGCACCAAGCCGTCGTCGTTGTCAAAGCCGATGCTGAGGTTGTCTACTTTCAGGAGGGGAGTAATGGCCATTATTCAAACCTCCAATCTTCCACCCAAACTGAACAGGGTGTGATATGCCCGGACGCTCGAAAGCCTTTTAACCCCAAGGGTAGAACGTGAATTTTGGGGCGCCAAAAAAGAGGAATATCCGGCAGTTCGTCAGTAAGAATTGACTGAATGGTTCTCGTCATCTGGTGATATTTTTCAGCATCGAGTTCCAGCAAATGAGCGATTACCAACTCATCCACCTGAGCGTTGTGAAAGCCGCCGTGGTTCATTCCGGAAAAACCATTTTCATCGGAAGGAATGCTCGCAGAGTGGTATCTGTGCTTGTAAAGGTGATGTGGGCTGTAACCAACCGCACCCAGTGCCAAACCGGGAAATTTGCGTTTGCGTACCGTCTGGCCGAAAAACACCCGCTGCGTTTGCGTTGTCAAACGCAGGTCTACCCCAACGTCTCGCCAGTAACTCTGTATTGCCTGGCGAATCAGGTCGCGGGTTTTATCGCCACTGGCACCGCCCAGTTCCAATTTCAGAGGTTCGCCTTTGTTGTTATAGCGGATACCATTCCTAATCTCTGCCCACCCCGCTTCCTCCAGCAAGGCGATTGCACGGGACTTGTCGTAGTCGTATTTGTGAACGCCTTCGGGCACCGGTTTGTTATAGCGAATGTAGCGTTCGTGCCCTACCGGTTGTTTGCCATCAAATAATTGTTCGCTGATCTGCTGCCGATCCAGCGCATAGAGCAAGGCTTTACGTACTCGCTTATCGCTGAGGATTGGGTTATCCATGTTTACCAATAAGCGTTCCAGAAGAACTCCATGGGCATAAAAAATATTAAATTTTTCACCGTGGCGTTTTTCAAAAGAAATCGCCTGATCGGTTTGCAGCCCCCCTGCACCACCGGCAATCATGTCGATGGTCCCCGACACCAGATTCGCCTCCAATGCCGCAGAATTTTCGATGGCCCGAATGGTGATTTTGTCAAAATAAGGTCGCTTTCCATACCAATAGGGGTTGCGTTCCATCACCAGTTCATCCCCTAGTGTCATCTTGGCAACCAGATAGGGGCCATTCCACAACGCGGGGTTTGCGGGCTCTGCCGAGTAATAACTGTTGTCGAGGTAAGCCTTGGGGTCGCGCTCAAAGATTGCCCGTTCAAGTCGGGCATTAAGGGGCTTCAGGGGTCTATGATCCTGGTAGTGATAACCGTCTTCACCGGAATGGAGCACAAAGGTTTTGTCGTCTACTATTTCAAAACGAGAGAAATGCATGTAGTAGCCATGAGCTCTATGGCCTGTGGATTTATCGCGCCCTACTTCCCAACGCAATTTAAAATCTTCACTGGTAATGTGTGATCCATCACCCCAGCGAGCTTCCGGGTGGATGTGAAAAGTTTGGGAGATACCTGTCTCCCCGTTGGCTTTTTGATTTAAAACCGCCAGACCGTTTTCAAAACTGGGAAGCGTGGTACACAGCGTGCAGAAAACTTTGCCTTTATCATCAAAAGTCGTCATACCGCGCAAAATAAAACCGGATATATAACCGGCGTAACCCAAGGGCCTTGTACCAGGAAACTGGCCGATTCCTATGCGAAGGTGTTTTTCAGCAGTTACTTCAGATTTTTCCACTGAGGTTTTGGCAGTTTGATTTCTGTCACCACAGGCGGTTATCAATAACAGCGCAAGCAACGCTGACGCTGGTCGGCAAAAAATACTTTTTTTGTTACGCATATTTCTCTCCTGTGCGGCTATTGCTATTCGCAAATCTGGTTTTATTACCAGCGCCATTCCTCAACCCAGTTAGTGTTCACAGCGTCATAGCGTGAGGTATTAACACCACTAAGCCCCAGAGGAACAACGTGAACCCGCGGCTTCCAGAACAACGTGATGACGATAAGCTCCTCCATGACCAATTTTTGTATAGCGGCATCCACCTGCTGGCGTTCTTCCTGGGTTAACGCCCGGTCAAGAACATCGGTTATCTGATCCATTTCGTCACTTCTGTACCCTGCCCTGTTAAAGCCGCTAAATTTATTTTCAGGCGTAGGAATTGCAGAGGAATGCATAACACGTCGCCAGTTGATGTAGGGTTGGGAAGGATTGCTTTGCAAAGTCATGCCAGAGAACAGGCGTTTTTTACGGGTTTCCCCAAAAAACACTCGCGCCGTCTGGTTGCGGATACGCAGATCGATGCCTACGTTTTTTAGCTGCCCCTGCATCCACTGTTGCAACAGCTCGCGGGATTTATTACCGCTGACGCTGACCAGTTCGAATTGCAGAGGATCGTCTTTATCGTTATGACGAATCCCCTTTTTAAGGATCTGCCAACCGGCCTCCTCCAATAATTCAATCGCTTTACCTGGGTTAAAAGGGTATTGAGTAATTCCTTCTATGGGCCTGTCAGGATTAAACCCCCGCATAATTTGCTGTCTGCCACTGAATAACTGTTGATTGGCTTCTTCTCGATTCAGAGCAAACAAAATGGCTTTTCGAACCCGTTTATCAGCAAGAATGGGGTTATCCATATTCACTGTCATAAACGAGAACACTGCGTTTTCGGAATAGACAACCTGGTAATTGCGGCCGTGGCGTTTCTCGAAGGAAAACCCCTGATCGGACTGCAAACCGAAACCGATCATATCGATCGCGCCAGACAGCAAGTTGGCTTCCAGGGCAGAGGTGTTTTCTATGATTTTGATGGTAATTTCGTCGAACTGAGGCCGCTGGCCGTGCCAGTGAGGGTTACGCGTTACAACAAACTTTGCACCAGGGGTTAAAGATTTCAGCAGATAAGGGCCATTCCAGAGCGCTGGATTGGTCGGTTCGGTTTTATAGAGGCTGCGGTCTCTGTAGTTGGCGGGATTTTCCTCAAAAATTGTTCTTTCCAAACGGGAATTTATCGGCGCCAAAGCACGGATATAATTATATTCATTAGTCGCTTCCCGATAATGAAGGGCAAAGTTTTTGTCATCCAGAATCTCAAATCGCTCAATATTTTCAAACCAACTCAACCGATTGGCCCCCACATCCGGGTGGCGGCCAATTTCCCAGCGCAACTTGAAGTCCTCTGTGGTTACCGGGCTGCCGTCACCCCAGTTCAAGCCTGGCTTTATTTGAAAATTGACAACGATGCCTCGCTCACCGTTTTCTTTCTCGACGATGCGGGCCTTGCCATTTTCCAGGGTGGGAATATTCACGCAGGTATTGCACTGCAGCTTAGCTTGATCGTCGTAGTAAACCGATCTACGTAGCATCAGGCTCAACACATAATCCGCCGAGGTTTGACGGGCAAAAGATCGATGCAGACTTTCAGGGTATTGGGTCATACCGATGGTGAGGTGTTTTTTGCTCACTGCCTCAACAGCCGCTTCGCTAACCGTTTCTTTGTCACTGCTGCACGCAGTCAGCAAGCTCAGGCTACAGAGCACTGCCACTAGCTGGCAAAAAGAAATTCTTTGTTTACGCATGTCAAACTCCGTCTCAATTGCTGGTCGTTAAAGGCGCTTTTCCCAGCGCCATTCTTCAATCCAGTTGCTATCCGGCACCTTGTGGCCAGAGGCGCGAAAACCTTTTAAATCCAGCGGTAACACATCGACCCGTGGTCGCCAATAAAGCAGCAGCACCGGAACTTCCTCACGAACGATGCGCACGATCTGTTCACCGTACTGGCGGCGTTTGGCGGCATCCAGCTCCCGCTCATAGGCTTCAACCAAGCGATCCACTTCCGGGTTGCTATAACCCATGGGGTTTTTACCGCCGTCGTAGGATGAAGAATGGAAGGGGCGATATTGTCTGTCTGCCGGCGACGAAGTGCCCATTAATGACAGTGCTTTGAAAGTTCGCTTGCGCATTGATTGGCCGAAGAAAACGCGAGCAGTCTGGTTTTTTATTCGTGCATCCACCCCTACCGCTTTTAGCTGAGCCTGGATAGCCTGCTGGATAAGCTCGCGGGATTTGTTGCCACTGGTGCTGAGCAATTCAAATTGCAGAGGCTCGCCGGCGCTGTTGTGGCGAATGCCGTTTTTAATCTTATCCCAACCGGCTTGTTCGAGTAGTGTTATCGCCCGTTGTGGGTCGTAATTGTATTGAGGTACGCCTTCAGGGACTGAGTCATACTTGCGATCGCCAATATGGGCAACCGGCTGTTTGCCGGCAAAGAGTTGCTGGTTTATCCCTTCACGGTCCAGCGCATAGAGCAGCGCCTGGCGCACTCGCTTATCGGCAAGTACCGGATTTTTTTTCATCTGTACGATAATGAGTTCCAGCAACGCCTTGTGGGTATAAAGAACCTGGTAGTCGCTGCCATGACGCTTTTCAAAGGAGATCCCCTGGTCAATTTGCAGGCCGTTAGACTGACCGGCAATCATATCGATACTGCCGGATAGCAGATTGGCTTCCAGCGCTGCGGTGTTTTCAATGGCGCGCAGGGTCACGCTATCAAAGCGGGGTTGTTCACCGAACCAGTAAGGGTTGCGAACCATGGTCAGTTCGACACCTGGAGTGACCCTTTCCAGTCTATAGGGGCCGTTCCATAAACCGGGATTGGTGGGGTTTGTGGCGTAGAGGCTGCGGTCTTTGTATGTCTCTGGATCCTGCTCGTAGATAGATCGCTCCAGCTGCGAGGGAATGGGCGGAATTAGCCAGAAATCGTTAAAGCTGTATTTAATCTCATCGTAGTGCAGCACAAAGGTTTTATCGTCTACCACATCAAACTGGTAAACAGGCTCGAAGGCGCTGGGAGCAATGCTGCCCGCGTCAGGGTGGCGGCCGATTTCCCAGCGCAGCTTAAAGTCCTCGGCTGTGACCGGTGTACCGTCGCCCCAGGAAAACTCCGGGTGAATCTGAACAGTCACCGAAATACCGGGTTTGCCATCCGGTGTGGTTTCCAACACCGCAAGGCCATTTTCAATGGTTGGCAAGGTCACGCAGGTGCGGCATACCAGCTCGCTCTTGTCGTCATAAATCGTTAGTTCGCGCAGCATGGGCGCAACCGCATAGGTTGAGGACATCATGTTTGTGAAAGAGCGGTGCAAGGTACTGGGATACTGACCGATGCCGATGGTTAGGTGTGTTTTGCCGGTTGTTTCAGATTTTGCTGCACTACCGTTGGTAGTTTTACTTTTTTCACTACAGGCGGTTAGCAATAACAGTAAAAGAATGAAACCGATCCATAGTAAGTTGTTATTCCCGCGCGGGCGGGAAGCCAGCTTACTTGACATGTTGGCCCAGATGGATCCCCGCCTGCGCGGGGATGACGCTCTAAATTCATTCGCTTTCATGTTTGTTCCCCTCAACATTTTTTACTCCCAGCGCCACTCTTCAATCCAGTTGGTGCTGACCACAAAGTGACCACTGGCTCGAAAACCGGTCATTTCCAGGGGCAGCACATCAACCCGTGGGCGCCAATAAAGGGGCAAGTGGGGCAGTTCGTCGGTGTACAGCTGGTTTATTTTCTCGACCAATATCTGACGTTTTTCGGCGTCTATTTCTCGCTCGTACATATCGGTGAGTCGATTCATTTCGGGATTATTGAAACCGCCCCAGTTACCTCCCTGAAAGCCGTTATCGGAAGAACCAATAGATTGGGAATTCAGAAAATTGTGATATGGCATGTCTCCCATATTGGGCATGCCCATCTGCGCCAATCCGGGAAATTTTCTTTTAACCAGAGTTCCACCAAAAAAAGCTCGTGCGGTTTCATTGTTAATGCGCAGGTCAACACCTACGTCTTTAAGCTGGGCCTGGAGAGCTTGTTGAATGAGCTCGCGAGTTTTATTGCCGCTGATGCTGTTCAGGTTAAGCCGCAATGGTTCGCCTTGAGCGTTATGACGAATGCCATTTTTTATGTCGCTCCAACCTGCGGCTTCCAGCAAGGCAATAGCGCGATCTTTGTCATAGTCGTATCGGGTAACTTGTTCGGAAACTTTTTGGTTATAGCGAATGGCCAGACCATGTGCTGGTGGCTGCTTACCACCGAAAATCTGCTGGTTAAGCTGCTGACGATCGAGCGCGTACATCAGCGCCTTGCGAACACGCTTGTCCGCCAGAACGGGATTGCGATGATTAACCGGCATAAATTCGTAGAGCACACCCAAGGTATAAACTACCTGGTGCTTGTGGCCGTGGCGTTTTTCGAACGACAGCCCCTGGTCAACCTGAAAACCGCCGGCCTCGCCAGCCACTACATCGATGGTGCCGGACAGCAGATTGGCCTCCAGTGCTGAGGTATTTTCGATAGCCCGCAATGTGATTTTTTCAAACTGCGGCTGGGTGCCATTCCAGTATGGATTTTTCGTCATGACCAATTGATTGCCAAAGGTGATTTCTTCAAGCAAATAAGGCCCGTGCCAAAGGCCGGGATTGAGAGGCTCGGTCACGTAAAGACTGTTTTTGCGGTATTCGAGAGGATTTTCTTCAAAGATCGGCCGTTCCAGATGCGCGGGCACTGGCATCATTTCCTTGATGTAGTTGTAGCCGAAAAAAACCTTATCCAGATGTAAGACAAAGGTTTTGTCATCGACAATATCGAACTGGTAAATAGGCGCAAAATCCGAGGGCCGTTTGGCACCCACCTTGGGGTTACGGCCCATTTCCCAGCGCAGTTTGAAATCGTCAGCCACTAACGGCGAGCCATCGCCCCAACGGGCATCTGGCTGAATCTGAAAAGTAACCGCCATGCCGGGTTTGCCATCCGGTGTTTGCTCCATTTTTGCTAAGCCATTTTCCAAAGTTGGCAAGGTGACGCAGGTTCGGCAGACCAATTGCATATTGTCATCGTAAATCACTGGCCTGCGCACCAGAGGCGACAGCGCGTAATGGTCTGCCGTCATACGCCAGAATGCACGGTGCAAGGTTGACGGGTATTGGTTGATGCCGATGGTCAGGTGTTTTTTTGCAATTTTTTTATCAACAGATTCAGAGGCATTTTTTTCGACAGTGTTTTCACTGCCACCACTACAAGCAGCCAATACCAACAGCGCAAAAAACGGCGTTGTTAGTTTTCGGAATACAGTTTTTTTACTTTTCATTACTGCCTCCTTTTCAATAACTCGTTTGCAGTGAGTAACGCTACTCCTGATACCAATCCTCAACCCTGCTGCTATTGCCAACGCCGTAACAATTGGGCTGAAAGCCTTTTAACCAGGAGGGAATAATGTTGACGCTGGGTCGCCAGAACATGGGAATAATCGGCAACTCCTCGAATACGATGCGCTGAATCGCCACACCCAGACGACGGCGTTCATCGCCGTCCATGGCGGCATCAAATTCCTCGATCAGTTGGTCGACTTCTTCATGGCTAAAATCCGCCAGATTATTGCCAGCAAAGCTATTCGCTGCGCTGGGCACAGAAGAAGAGTGATAGAGGTTTCGGTATTGAAGGTCAGCACCGACGCCGATACTGTTGAGGGCCAAGGCGGAGAACTGTCGCTTTGACATGATCTGGTTTACGTACAAGGTAGTGGTGTAGTTCTGGAGGTGCAGGTCAATACCTATTTTCCTTAACTCCATTTGCATCCACTGCTGCACTAACTCATGTTCCTTGTGGCCGATGGCAGACACCAGCTCCAGGCGTAGTGGCTCACCCTGCCGATTGTGGCGAATGCCTTGTTCGATGGAATCCCAGCCCGCTTCTTCCAGCAGCTGAATCGCTTTGGCCGCATCAAAGTCATAACAGGGAACACCCTCGATAACCTTTTCGCTGGGATGGCCGTTGGCAATGACTTGCTTGCCAGCGAAATAATCCTGATTGAATTGCGCCCTGTTCAAGGCATAGAGCAATGCCTGACGCACTCTGACATCCGCCAGGATAGGGTTATCCAGGTTGAGCCTGACGTTCATCAGCAGTGCACTTGTACCAAAAATCACTTTGAAGTCATGGCCATGGAGTTCTTCAACGGCAAGTGCCTGAATGGTTTGCATCCCGTATCCCGCCACATCAACGGCACCGGACAGCACCGCACTTTCCAGTGCGACAACATCTTCTACGGCAAGAACCCTGATGCGTTCGTAATGGGCTTGCTTGCCAAACCAATGGCGATTGCGAACCAGAATGTATTCGCTGCGGGAAACCATGGATTCGAGGCAAAACGGCCCATTCCACAACGCCGGGTTGGTTGGTTGGGTTCGGTACAGCGAATTCTTTTGATACTCGACCGGGTTGCTTTCAAACACAGGCCTTTCCAATCGCGCATTCAGGGGGGTCAAAGGGCTTATATCGCTAAACTCATTTACAACCCCCTTAAAGTGGAGAACAAAAGTTTTGTCATCCACCTGTTCAAAGCGCTGAATACGCTGAAACCAGCTTTTGCTGCGAGTATCCAGATCCGGATGGCAGCTGATTTCCCAGCGCAACTTAAAATCGTCGGAAACGATGGCAGAACCGTCACCCCAACAGGCCTCCGGAATAATGCGAAAGGTAACTGCCATGCTGCGCTGGCCATCGTCCTGGGTGATGATATTGACGTCGCCATTGTCCAGGGTAGGCAGGCTGACGTACCTTTTTCCATGAAGCTGCCCATCACTGCCGTAGCGCAGCGGCGGGCGCATGATAAAGGCTTGCAGGTAAGCGTCTGCCATCTGGCGGCCAAAGGAGGCATGCAGCGACCCCGGGTATTGGGTGATGCCGACCTTGATCTGTTTGTTATCCGCTGCAGATGCTTCGGCTTGCGGCGCAGTGCCCTGCTCATTTTTCTGTTGCGCCTGGTATTCCTGAAACGCCTCAAAATCACTGGCCGATACCACATAAGCGGCCGCCTTGTTATAGCGTTTGATGCATACCGGCCCGTGCTGGGCTTTTAGCAGCACTTCACCAAACTGGTTTTGGGCATCTTTTGAACTGTAGGTTTCCAATGTTTTACTTCCTCTAACTTCTATCGTTTGTTGGCGGCGTTGAGTTTTTCCATCAGGATGGTTGTCAGTGCTGCCGTATAGGGCGCCGCATCGTCTGAATGCAGGTGTGACCATTCCGGAATACGAAAGCCTTGCAGCTCCGGATGGTCTTCAAAATGAACACCCACTGCGTTTGTTTCCTGAATCAATCTGTCCCAATGAGTGTTTCTGGGCAGGTTCTGCCGCTCGTAATCCCGGTAGAATTCCGATGAGGGCGACCGGACAAAAACCACATCGCCACCCCTGGCGCGTATTTTTTCAATATCAGCGCTGATGCCTGCCAGAAAAGCATCCATATCCAAGGCGGGCTGTTCCCCTTTCGGCGCCTGCAAAAACATCGCCCAGGTGTTTTCCGCGTGAGTCTGGTAGTAATCCAGATCCTCCACCTTCCAGAACATTTTGTTGTTGCGGTCGATATCAGTGTCTCTGAGCTTCCACACCGGGAAGGCCGGTGGCCTCACCCCTCGCGGATTTTCAACAGGGATTTTTTCAATCAGGGAAAACAGCGGAAACGTGTCGTTGTCGTAAAACGCCAGCTGTGGCTCAAGCAACATACTGATGCGCTGCCCCGCCCACTGGGATGGGCTTTCATCCCGATAATAGTCAGTGGTATCTCCAAGCAGGCCGGCCTTTTCTGAAAAGAACAATTCCGGTGTAACACCTACGATCAACAGTCCGGAAAAATCATCGTCAGCCGCCAGATCCCCCAGAAAAGGCCTGGGGTTGGTGCCCACCAATGCCAGCATCACCGGGCGCACGCCGGTGACTTGTTGGTAGGTATCCAGATCCAGATCGAAAAGAATGCGGCTGGAACCAACCACCGCTACCTCAGCTTCGCCGCGATCCACTTTGCGCCGCTCAATAGACCACAGGCCGGGGCTGTCGATGTAATAACCAGTCTCATAGCCCCAAATCACACGGGCGTTGTATTCCCAGGCAGCGATACCGAGGGCCATTAATACCAACCCCAGAATCAACGCCTTTTTCCAGGGTATTTCAGGAATGGGCCGGTCTTCGTAGGAATAGGGATCAGAACTGGAAGTAGATGAACGCATCGCCGCCTCCCTGTGTGATGATGATGAAAAACAACATAAGCCCCCAGACAACTCCCACCAGCGGCCAGGGTGCTTTTTGTACGACCGCTTCGACTGAGGTATCGCGCATCCGCCAGTGAATTGCCACCATGGCGATGGTGACCACCAACACCTGAACGATATACACGGTAGCCAGTACGTTGGTGCCATCCGGATTAAACCCAAACATGGATTTGACCATCGAAAACGCTTTGTCAAAGCTCTGCGCCCGGAAGAACACCCAGGTGATATTGATAAAGAAATAGGTCACCAGCGCCAGAAAAATACGGAACAAAATCGTTTTGGCAATTTGTGCGCCTTTGAAAGTTGCCTTGAGCCAGCGTTCTACCGCCAGGTACAGGCCATGCAGACCACCCCAGACCACAAAGGTCCAACTGGCACCGTGCCACAGGCCACCCAGCAGCATGGTTGCCATCAGGTTGATGTAAGTGCGCACCGGCCCGCGCTTGTTGCCGCCCAGGGGAATGTATAAATAATCCCGCAACCAGGTAGACAGGGAAATATGCCAACGCCGCCAGAAATCGGAAAAGCCAATGGCCGCATAGGGGAAACGGAAGTTGGTGGGTAATGAAAAGCCCAACGTCAAACCAACACCGATGGCGGTGGTTGAATAGCCGGCAAAGTCGGAAAAAATCTGCCCGGCAAATGCCAGCGTACCCAGCCAGGCATCGCTAAAACTCAATACCGCATCGCTGCCAAACACCGCATCGGAGGCCGGTGCCAGCGCGCCATCGGCAATCACCACCTTCTGGAACATTCCCAGGGTGATCAGCCCCAGGCCCCAGATAAACATGGACTTGGTGGCTTTGCGTGCTTTTTCAAACTGAGGAATCAAGTGCGTGGGCCGCACAATGGGGCCAGCCACCAATTGCGGGAAGAAGGTGACAAACAGGGCAAAGTCGAGGAAATTTTTCGCTGGCTTGGCCCGATTCAGATAAATATCCAGCGAGTAGGCCATGGTCTGGAAGGTGTAGAAGGAAATGCCCACCGGCAGAATAATGCTCCAGTCCGGCACCTGGTAGTCAATGCCAAACAGGCCCATAAAGGCCTGCCAGTTGTGCAGCAGGAAATCGCCGTATTTAAAAAAGCCAAGAATGCCGAGATTGGTGGCCAGACTGAGAACCAGCAACAACCTGCGCCGGGACTGAACCTTTTCCACATACAGCCACTTCGCCACATGCCAATCCACCAGCGTGGAAATCCACAACAAAATAACAAAAGGCGGGTTCCAGGCGGCGTAAAACAGGTAGCTGGCCAGCAACAGGTTGAATTTCTTCTGCCGCCAGGAAAACGGCATGTAGTGCAGCAGCAGAACAATTGCGAAAAAGACGATAAAAGTCAGGGAGTTAAATAGCATCGATCACCCCCACTGCCCTGTTGATTGGTGCGTTATATGGGCGCACCGGCTGTAACGACTGGCCTTTCTGGGTTTGGGCTTTTTTTGTTGTTAGCTCCATTCTTTTGCCTATCTTAGCCATGTTAGGTAACATAGCTAAGATAGGCACCTTTTCTCAGAATTGCCATTTTGGCCATTAAAAAACCCTGACCGTTTTTGCGATCAGGGTTCTATCTATACAAAATACCGAATAAAAACAGAAACTTAAAATTCAAAAATAATTACCACCACAAACACCCAGACTCGTAGGGTGGATTAGCCAAAGGCGTAATCCACCAGATTCATAGCCAACATTTTGGTGGATTACGTCGCTGCGCGACTAATCCACCCTACAGTTCTCCCGCCCTTTTATTGCGGCCAACCTTGACACAAATGTATATGATGGCAATATACAGAAATGATCGATTGGAAACAGATTACAGGCTTTGACTGGGACTCCGGGAACGAGCGAAAAAGCCTGGAAAAGCACACTGTTAACCGCTTTGAAGCTGAACAGGTGTTTTTTAACCAACCCCTGCTGGTTGTAGCTGACGAAAAACACAGCCAAAACGAGGTGCGCTACCACGCCTTGGGAAAAAGCAATGATGCCAGACTACTGCATATCACTTTTACCTTGCGCTCCGAAGACACGTTGATTCGCGTTATTTCAGCTCGCGATATGCACCGGAAAGAGAGAAAGATTTATGAGCAAAACTAAAACGACACCCAAGTTCAAGAATGAAGCAGAGGAACGCGCTTTTTGGGAAGAACACGATTCCAGCGAATACGTTGATTGGACGCAGGCCCTGTCAGTTGCGATGCCCAATTTAAAGCCTTCCACAAAAACCATTTCTCTCCGGTTGCCGGAAGGTTTATTGAACAGTATTAAAATTGAAGCCAACAAACGCGACATGCCCTATCAATCTCTTATCAAGGCTTGGCTCGCTGATGATGTAAAGCAAAGTCGTAATGTTTGATAGAAAATTACGACTTATATATTTCCCAGAGTTTATTTTAAAAAAAGAAACAATGTGAAACCTAGACATTCATTATTATTCACCGTTCTGACCACAACACCTGCGCACCTGTATTGGGAGGGTGCTCACCCCAGCTTAAAATTATCTCTTTCTTATCATTTGGCTTAGCTAATCGACCTATGCCACCAAAATCAAGGTATATATAGTGATCAAAACACCCTTCAACCATAATGTTTCCTTCTTTTGGCCTGATTTTTCTAACCTTTAAATCTGCAAACTCCTGCGGCACAACGTATTTATCATGTCCGACTTGATATCCTCCTATTGGCAGGTCATCTCTATAAGAGTATTTCTCCATATCGCTGTATAACTTGCCTAACCTTTCACTAGACAAAGACCGAGCATATGCAACCGCCTCCGAATCTTCTTGACATGAATTCACGGGCCAAATTAGTGAAAAAGCTACAACAAAAATTATAGGCACAGACACCAACGCAAGTATTACGTAAAAGATGTTCCAAGCTAACAGTTTGAAATTAATTAGTTTTGTCATGTGCTCCTTAAATAACAAAGGGACAGCTCGGGGCTATTTCTTTTTCCTTTAAGCTCCTTTCAGTTTCTAGTCAACATACCTGCCATCTGTTTCCAGAAATTCACAAAACGCCTCAATATTTTTCTTGGTTGGTTCAAACAACGCCGCCTGCTTGAGGTTGTAGCCTTGCACAATTACTAAAGAGTTTAAATAACCGATCCATACCTCCGCACTTCGCGCCACTTTTTCAGGCTGTTCTGCATGAGCGAACATCCTTGGTATTTTGCTGAGATAATCTAATGAAGCCTGATACTTTCTGTAGTTGAATTCACTCTCTGGCCTCGATAAATCACCAAACTGCCCAGCTGACTTATTCTCATCACACAGCATGACATCACCACAAGAAATATTTGAGAACAATAAGGTGACGAAAGTTAGAAACGCTCTTTTCATAGGTACAAGCTCGATATTTGTATATCATGCATACGCGTGTTGCCAAAAACATTGTTTCTTAACAAGCGCTAGCCAACTCAATATAAAGAGATTTGATGGAAGTAGCCAATTTCCTTTTAGGCACGTCTGAAGGATATCAATATTTTTACAGTATCAAGAAATACTATGAATTAATAAAAAAGCCCCGGCTGCCTTCACAGCCGGGGCTTTCGTTTTGTAAATCGAAATTTTAGCGATTAAGCCTGCTTGTAATTAAGCATAGTTGCCGTTCACAAACTCCCAATTCACCAAATTCCAGAACGCACCCATGTAAGCCGGGCGGGCGTTGCGGTAGTCGATGTAGTAGGCGTGCTCCCACAGGTCGACAGTAAGCACTGGAGTGTCGTTGCCAGTGAGCGGGGTTTCCGCGTTGCTGGTGTTGACGATGGCCAGGGAGCCGTCGGCTTTTTTCACCAACCAGGTCCAGCTGGAACCGAAGTTGTTGATGGCGCTGTTGGTAAATTCTTCTTTAAACGCGTCGAAAGAACCGAAGCTGGCGTTGATGGCGTCGGCAATGGCGCCAGTGGCTTCGCCGCCGCCGTTGGGGCTCAGACAATTCCAGTAGAAGCTGTGGTTCCAGATTTGCGCGGCGTTGTTGAACACACCACCGGAAGAGGCCTTAACGATTTCTTCCAGGGTTTTGCCTTCAAACTCGCTGCCAGGCAGCAGGCCGTTGAGCTTGTCCACGTAGGTTTTGTGGTGCTTGCCGTAGTGGTATTCCAGGGTTTCGCTAGAGATGTGCGGTTCCAGTGCGTCTTGGGCATAGGGCAGCGCGGGCAATTCTATACTCATGGCTAGTTCCTTAATAAGTAGTTTTGCTGGTGGATAAAACGTGGCTATTAAAGCGTTGCTCAGGTAAAAATTTTGTGAACAGAGGCGAAAAAAAGCCCCGTCTTGGACGAGGCTTTTCGCTAGGTGTTGCCGGGCTTACATCATTCCGCCCATGCCACCCATTCCGCCCATACCACCCATATCTGGCATGGCGGGGCCGCTTTCTTCTGGCTGATCGGCAACCATGGCTTCTGCGGTGATCATCAGGCCGGCGATGGAGCCAGCGGCCTGCAGTGCAGTGCGGGTTACTTTGGCGGGGTCGAGAATACCCTGCTCGATCATGTCTACGTATTCGCCGGTACCGGCGTTGAAGCCGAAGTTGCCTTCGCCCTGCTTGATTTTGTCGACGATAACGGAGGCTTCTTCGCCGGCGTTGTCGCAGATTTGACGCAGAGGCGCTTCCATAGCGCGACGGGCCAGACGAATACCCACGGTTTGGTCTTCGTTGTCGCCAGCCAAACCTTCGATGGCTTGAACAGCGCGCACCAGAGCAACACCGCCACCAGGTACTACGCCCTCTTCAACCGCAGCGCGGGTAGCGTGCAGAGCGTCTTCAACACGGGCCTTTTTCTCTTTCATTTCCACTTCGGTGGCTGCGCCAACCTTGATCACGGCAACACCGCCAGCCAGCTTGGCTACGCGCTCTTGCAGTTTTTCACGGTCGTAGTCGGAAGAAGTTTCTTCGATCTGGGCACGAATCTGGTTAACGCGGGCTTCGATAAAGCCATGGTCGCCAGCACCATCAACGATGGTGGTGTTCTCTTTGCTCATGGTCACGCGCTTGGCTTGACCCAGGTGTTCCAGAGTGGCGGTTTCCAGCTCCAGGCCCACTTCTTCAGAGATCACAGTACCGCCAGTCAGAACGGCGATGTCTTCCAGCATGGCTTTACGACGATCGCCGAAGCCAGGGGCTTTACAGGCAGCAACTTTCACGATGCCGCGCATGTTGTTCACAACCAGAGTGGCCAGCGCTTCGCCTTCCACGTCTTCGGCAACAATCACCAGCGGCTTGCCAGCTTTGGCAACGTTTTCCAACAGCGGCAGCAATTCGCGGATGTTGGAGACTTTTTTGTCCACCAGCAGGATGAAGGGGCTCTCCATCTCAACGCTCATGTTGTCCTGGTTGTTGATGAAGTACGGAGACAGGTAGCCGCGGTCGAACTGCATACCTTCTACGGTGTCCAGTTCGTTTTCCAGGCCAGAACCTTCTTCAACAGTGATAACGCCTTCTTTGCCAACGGTTTCCATGGCTTTGGCGATCATATCGCCCACGGAAGTGTCGCTGTTGGCGGAGATGGTGCCAACCTGAGCAATAGCGGTGGAGTCTTCACAGGGCTTGGCCAGCTTGGCCACTTCTTCCACGGCGGCGGCAACCGCTTTGTCGATGCCGCGCTTGAGGTCCATGGGGTTCATGCCCGCAGCAACGGATTTCAGGCCTTCGTTGAGGATGGACTGAGCCAGAACGGTGGAGGTGGTGGTGCCGTCGCCAGCTTCGTCAGAGGCTTTAGAGGCAACCTCTTTCACCATTTGCGCGCCCATGTTCTCGAACTTGTCAGCCAGCTCGATTTCTTTGGCCACGGATACACCGTCTTTGGTGACGGTGGGAGCGCCGAAGGATTTGTCCAGTACCACGTTGCGGCCTTTGGGGCCCAGGGTCACTTTAACGGCGTCGGCCAGTACGTTAACGCCAGCCAGCATTTTCTGGCGGGCGTCGTCAGCAAATTTCACTTCTTTAGCCATGATTACCTTTCCTTAACTTTGAATCTGTCTGTGTTAATAAACAGTCGAACCTCAGGCTTCGATAACGCCAAAGATCTCGCTTTCGTTCATGATGATCAGCTCTTCACCGTCTACAGTTACGGTGTTGCTGCCAGCGTAGGGGCCAAATACCACCTGATCGCCTACCTGTACGGATACCGCACGCACGTCACCGTTATCCAGCACCTTGCCAGCGCCTACGGCCACAACTTCACCCTGGTTGGGCTTTTCTTTGGCAGCACCTGGCAGCAGAATGCCACCGGCGGTTTTTTCTTCCTCTTCCTTGCGGCGTACTACCACGCGGTCGTGTAAGGGACGAATTTTCATCTTGGTTGTCTCCAGCTTTAGCTTTTAAAACAATCAGTTAGTTGAGTTAGTTTGTAAGTAGCGCGCGAGTCTACCCCCGCGATGTAACCCTATGTGGTGGCACCCTGAGCAAAATCAAGGGTACCGACACAAAAATTTGAGCCCCAAAACACTTGGGGCAAACAATAGATAGGGACATTTAAGTGGGTTTCAAGGGGCTTCAAGGGTTAGGGCACTTCTAAAAATAGTGATATTTTCGTGAGAGCAAGGCGGCGACGCACGGAGACCCGCAGTGTATAAGACATACATGAGGAGTCGAGTACGGCGCCAACACAGCTATCGCGGAGATAGCGCATTTTTAGATGTGCCCGTTAATCTTCGCGGCGGTAACTGCCTTCGATTACATCCGCATCGTCGCGGCGCGCAGAGCGATGCTCATAGACAGAGCCGCCAGCGCCAACGACGGTGACCAGACCAGACAGCTTGCTGAACAGCCAGCGGCGAATACCAGGAGTGAGGCCCGCAAAACCAATGGCGTCGGTGACAAACCCAGGGGTCAACAGCAGTGCACCACTGACCGCCAGCATCAACCCCTCCGCCATTTCCTGTGCGGGCATCTGGCCCTGCTGCATTTTCCAGTTGCCACGACGCAACGTATCAAAACCCTGCTTGCGCAACAGAGCAAAGCCAATGGCAGCAGTCAGAAACACCAAAGCAATGGTAGGCACTGCACCAATCACACCACCCACCTCAATCAGCAGCCACATCTCCAGGATGGGCATGATTATGAAAAGCAGAAACAGTGAGCGCATGGGGGCGTTATCCGGTAGTTGGTAGTGCTTGGGTAGTTATAAGGTGGGGGTAAGTGTGGGAGTTTCAAGGGGGGGGCTGCGGGCTACGAGCAGCGGGCTTCGGGCTGATCGAGCGGGGCCGTCAGCTGTAGTGGTCCAATGGTAGCGGACACATTGTTAAGCCTCATAAAATAGCAGTAATGAGGAAAGACAATGCCAGTGATCAAAAGACGTAAATTCAGCGACGCATTCAAAGCCGATGCAATCCAGTTGGTGCTTGAGCAGGACTATACGCCCAAAGAGGCTGCTTCCAGCTTGGGAGTTACGCCCGATATACTGCGCCGCTGGATTCGACAAGCAGAGGCTCGTAAACAAGGCAGCATAGAGACAGGGGAAGAGCCGCTGTTAGAAAGTGAACGTACAGAGCTATTAAGATTGCGTCGAGAGAATAAGCGCCTGGAAATGGAGCGTGAGATTCTAAAAAAGGCGACGGCCTTCTTCGCCAAAGAGTCGAATTGAGATACGGCTTCATTGCCCAGCAGAAGAAGGCCTACCCGGTTGCGGTTCTGTGCCGAGTGATGCAGGTCAGCCGCAGCGGTTTTTACAGCTACCTAAAGCGGCCACCTTCACCTCAAGAGGGCGGCAGTGAGCTGGAGAGGGATGTCAGGCGGGTGTTCGATGAATCTGGTCAAACCTATGGTTCACGCCGACTGCTCAAGGCTTTGAAGACTCTTGGCTATCGTATTGGCCGCTACGCTGTTCGCAGCTTAATGCGTCGACTTGGGTTGGTAGTGAGGCACAAGCTGCGTTTTCGAGTCACAACGAATAGTCGGCATGGAATGCCAGTAGCAAGCAATGTGTTAAACCGCGCATTCGACGTGAAAGAGGCTAATCGGGTGTGGGGTAGCGATATTACCTACATATGGACAGATGAAGGATGGCTTTATCTGGCAGTGGTCATTGACCTTTACTCGCGCAAAGTGGTGGGTTGGTCGATGGAGCATCGGATGGGGAGTTCTTTGGCGGTGCGAGCATTGCGATTGGCCTGCCAAACACGCCAGCCCTCACCTGGGCTGATTCACCACTCAGACCGTGGTGTGCAGTATGCCAGCCAACCTTATCAGCAAGTTTTGGATGAATGGCAAATGGTGGGCAGCATGAGCCGTAAGGGCGACTGCTGGGACAATGCTGTCGTGGAGCGATTCTTCCGGAGCCTCAAGGTAGAGCGGGTGAGCCGTGCACGGTATCGTACCCGTGCGGCCGCTAAGGCCGACATCTTGGATTACATTGTGATGTTTTATAACAGCCGCCGCTTACACAGTTATTTGGGCTACCAGAGCCCCAATGTTTATGAAGCGACAGCATTTAGAAAGGCGGCTTAGCAAAGTGTCCGTTTTTACTTGACCACTACAAGCCTGAGCGCAGCCCGAATCTCGCAGCCCGTAGCTTTTCCCGCTACCCTACCCCCATGGAATCCACTCCCCAAGAGCGCATTTACGCCGTACTTCACTCCATCCCGCCCGGCAAAGTGGTCACCTATGGTCAGGTGGCGGAACTGGCGGGTTTGCCACGGGCAGCGAGGCTGGTTGGAACGACGCTCAAGAAACTACCAACTGGTTCCACCCTGCCATGGCATCGGGTGATTAACTCCGCCGGTAAAATCAGCTTTCCCAGCGAACACCCCAATCACAAACGTCAGCGGCAATTGCTGCTGGATGAAGGGGTATTGTTTCGTGGAGATAGAGTGAAACTACGGGAATACCAATGGCGGCCTTAGGGTTTCTGAACTGCCGCCAAACTCTCTT
This sequence comes from Porticoccus sp. W117, assembly GCF_030341905.1. GTDB lineage: Bacteria > Pseudomonadota > Gammaproteobacteria > Pseudomonadales > Porticoccaceae > SCSIO-12696. Next base: position 149,166 of record NZ_JATAAF010000006.1, read on the forward strand.
TCTGCCGAAAATGGTAGAAAAACCATATTGCCAATACGATAGCTGGAATACCTATACCGGCGGCATATAAGAAGAAGTGGTGGTAGCCAAACCCATCAACAACTACCCCAGAAAAGCCACTGATAAATTTTCCTGGCAGGGTCATTAACGAACTGAACAGCGCATACTGAGTTGCGGTATACGCCCTATTAGTCAAACTCGACAGATAGGCAATAAACACTGCATTGGAAAAGCCGCCACTCAAATTGTCGCCACTGATCACCCAAGCCAACCATTGCATGTCTGGGCCTGTATTTGCCAACCATGCAAATGGCAGATTAGCCAGTGCTACAGCTACCGCTCCGACAATCAGGGGTTTGTATATCCCATATCTGACGACACACAAACCTCCGATAAACGAACCTGCAATCGTCATAAAGAAGCCAAACACCTTGGTAACTGTTGCAATCTCTGATTTGGTAAAACCCAAATCAAGATAAAACGGATTGGCCATAATACCCATGGTGATATCACTCAGCCTGAAAAGGCTGATAAAGAGAAGTATCCATAATGCATCCCGGCCATTTCGCTTGAAGAAATCCACAAACGGGCTAACGACAGCACCAATAAACCAGGCCTCAATTCGGCGCCAGCGGCCTGGCCGGTCGCTGTGAGTTAACCGCCGGAGTTGTTGTTCCAGTTCTTGAGTATCATCACTGATAATTCGTTTCGGCTCCCGAATACATAATACAGTTACCACCCCTACCAGCATGAACGCAGCCATAGCTATATAAGCACTTTCCCAATTCGCCCAATCAGCTATATACAACGCCCCAGCCCCAGCAACCAGAAGCGCCAAGCGGTAACCAAAAATGTAACAAGCAGACATCGCACCTTGATATTCATCAACCGCCGATTCAATGCGGAACGCGTCTATAGCAATATCCTGAGTTGCCGCAGAAAAGGCGATTAATACAGCACAAAGAGCAAACGGATACAGGGCTTGATCTGGCTGAAAAAGCACCAAACTGAGCAATCCGGCCATGATTCCCAGCTGGGCGATCAGCATCCAGCTACGGCGCTGCCCTAACGTACGTGTAAACCACGGCAAACCAATACGATCTACCACAGGAGCCCACAAAACTTTGATTGAATACGTAATGCCCACCCAACCAAAAAATCCAATAGCTGTACGGCTAACTCCCTCATCCCTCAGCCAGGCAGTTAAGGTAGAAAAAACCAGCAAGTAAGGTAAGCCCGCAGAAAACCCCAAAAACAGCATCGTTACGACCTGGGGCTTTTTATAGATGCCAAAAGCCTCACGCCAGGTTGATACGGTATGAACTTGTGCCATTTACTTGTCCATTATTTTTATTGATCGCCATCGGCGCTGCAGGCACCAATGCTATACTGCCGCCGCCTTAAGGACAAAGAACAATGCAGCCAATCATCGAAGTTCGCAATCTGATTAAACAATTCGGCAGTTTCCGGGCTGTGGACAATATCTCTTTCGATATTCCGGAAGGCGTTTGCTTTGGCCTGCTGGGCCCCAATGGAGCGGGCAAAACCACCACCATTGAAATCATCGAAGGCATTAAAAAGCCCACTTCCGGTGATATTCTTTACCAAGGCCAGACGCGAGCTGAGCAGTTCAAGCTGGATATTGGCATCCAGTTCCAGTCCACCGCATTGATGGATTTTGTCACTACCCGTGAAGTGCTAGAGCTGTTTGGCGGTTTTTACGAAAACCCGGCGCCTATCGATGAACTGGCAGAGTTGTGCCAATTGGGCGACTTCCTCGACAGCTTTGCCACCAAACTCTCCGGCGGCCAGAAGCAACGCCTGCTGCTGGCCATCGCCCTGATCAATAATCCCAAGCTGTTGTTTCTGGATGAACCCACGACCGGGCTCGACCCGCAATCCCGGCGCAATTTCTGGCAGTTGATTGAAGACATCAAGCAACAGGGCAAAACCATATTGCTGACTACCCACTATATGGACGAGGCGGAGCAGCTGTGCGACCAGTTGATTATTATCGACAGCGGCAAAATCATTGCCGAAGGCTCGCCACAACAGTTGCTAAAGCAACACTTCGGGCACAGTTATGTGTGCCTGGACAGCAGCGATATTGGCAACACGCTGGATGATTTCACAGAGACGGCCACTACGGTCAATGGCCAGATCGAACTGCAAACCCAGTCCGTTGACCAGACCATAAAGCAGCTTATGGAAAAGCAGATAAACCTGAGTTCATTGCGAGTCAGAAACCCGACACTGGACGATTTGTTTTTAAAACTAACCGGGCATCATCTGCGCAATTGATATGAAGCAAGTTTTCGCACTCTGGGCCGCCCGTAACCGGGAATACTATCGCGACAAAGCCTCGCTGTTCTGGTCGTTTATCTTTACACCGTTGCTGGTGGTGATACTGGCGCTGTCGTTTTCTGGCGATGACACCGAGGTGTTTACCATCGGCCTGTTGGGGGATGGCACTTACCCCGGTGCCGAGCGCAATTACATCGCCGCTATCAATTACAGCGACCGGGAACGAGCCCTGAAACAGATTCAGTACCAGCAAATCGCCATTCTGTTTGATCCGGCTAACCAGACCTACTGGCTCAACGAACAGTCCGCCAAAAGCCAGCTGTTAGAAGAATTGCTGGCCAGCGAACTGAACAGCTGGCAACAACAAACAACCAGCGGCCGCCAGGTGCGTTATATCGACTGGGTACTGCCCGGCATGCTGGCCATGAACATCATGTTCAGCGGGCTGTTTGGCGTGGGTTACGTAATCGTCCGCTACCGCAAAAACGGCGTACTGAAGCGACTGCAGGCAGCGCCGGTAAAAGCCTGGCAATTTCTGCTCGCACAAGGCATGTCGCGGTTGTCGATTATGCTGGTGGTCACCACCATTTTGTTTCTTGCCTGTTGGTGGCTGGTGGATTTACTGGTGGTGGGCAGCCCATGGTTGCTGCTATTGATTGCCCTGTTGGGCAATCTCAGCATTATCAGCTTGGCGTTATTATTCGCCAGCCGCAGCGCCAGCGAGGAATTCACCAACGGCCTGCTGAATGCGGTGAGCTTCCCCATGCTGTTGTTGTCTGAAGTTTGGTTTTCCCTGGATCGGGCGCCCCAGTGGTTGCAGTGGCTGGCGGAAATTTCGCCACTGACTCATATGGTGAGAGCGGCACGAACCGTGATGTTGGAAGGTGGCGACATAAGCCAGATAATGCCCAGTGTGCTGGTGCTTACCGCCATGAGCCTGGTGTTTTTAACCGCTGCCGGCTGGCTTTTTCGCTGGCACCAGGAATAAACAAAGGTAACAGGACGCGCTGCGCGCTACAGGGTACAGAATACAGGCCGCTGGTTTTTAACTGTTACCTGTAAGGGCGCAGCCCGCCCTGTAATCTGCAACCTATGTTTTAAAGAACCACCAAAAACGCAATCAGGCAGAGCCACAACACCATGGCGCGATGAAACAGGTTATGCACGGCTTCTAACTCCGCTACCTGTATATCCGCGCGGTCTACATCTGCCGACAAAGCCCCAACTACATAATGCAATAACACCTGGCCGGTCGTGCGTATGGGGCATACAACGCATTCTTTCCAATGGTGCATACAACAGCCAAAGTTGCCGACCAAAGCAAAGGTAAAGCCGAGAATGCGCACCGGCACCCATTCCATCAGCCACAGCCAGCGTTGGGCAAGGTTAAGGCTGGGGCAGTTAATGCCGTCGCTGTCGTCACATTTTTCGTCTGCCTGATCCCGGGATTGCTTACGGTTGGCCTGCAATTCGCTGAGGCGATAAAGTATTGCACCGGGAACGCCCAACAGGAAAAACCAGAAAACCACCGGAAAGCTGTGTTCGAAAAAGCGGTAAGAAAGGTTTTGTAACAGCGCTTGGTGTAACTCTTCGTCACTGTCACGCACCGGGGTGGTTTCACCATCGACCGATTCCAGTACCAGTTCCTCACCTTCCAGTTCCATGGCGTCGTGAAATACCGCCTGGCGATCTTCCTGTTCCACATGGCCTTCAATGGTCTGCAGGCTGGCAGGCAAGTTGCCCCGCCCCAGGCAATAGAGCAGCACCAGCAAGCCAAAAACCGTGGTACCTAACATGCCCAACCACTGTGCCACCAGATAGCCCAGCAGCCACATAAGTGCTGTCGGCAACAGCAGCGAAACAATAAATTTCGGCAGGGTCAGCGGCCCTTCACCCAGCTGCTTGATCCAACTGAAAAACCAGCCGTCCTGATGCAGTAAGCGCAAATCCGGAATCAACCGATGCAGGCCCAAGGCTACAAGAATTATCAAAAATTCCATCTGTTACCCCACTTGGTTCAGAAGCTCTAGCGCACTTTTGTAACGCACCCAATCAAATGCCGGCCCGGGATCAGTCTTTCGCCCCGGCGCGATATCACTGTGGCCGACAATACGCTCCGTGGTTAAGCCGGGAAAGTGCGCCATTAACTCCCGAGTAACCTCTACCAGGCACGCGTACTGTTCGTCACTGTAGGGCAACTCATCTGTGCCTTCCAGTTCTATGCCAATGGAAAAATCGTTGCAGTTTTCCCTACCCTCAAACTGCGACGCCCCCGCGTGCCAGGCGCGGGCATGTAACGGTACGAACTGGGTCACTTTGCCCTGACGGTCGATCAACAAGTGTGACGATACCTGCAAGTCCGCAATGGTGGCAAAGTACGGGTGCTCTGCGCCGTTGAGGTCATTGCAAAAAAAACGCGTCACATGGCCGCCGCCAAACTCCCCCGGCGGCAGGCTGATATTGTGAATCACCAGCAAGTCCACCGGCGTATTATCCGGCCTTTGGTTGTGATTAGGGGAAGGCACTTGCACCGCATCGCGCAGCCAACCCTCGGAGTCGATCGCAGTTGTCATCAGGGCATCTTAGCGCGGTGGCATGCAGAAAGAAATTCAGAACTTTGGTGTGACTTTTTCGGCCTTTGTAGGGCGGATTAGCTGCGAAGCGGCGTAATCCGCCAATAAAGCACACAAAATTATCTGGTGGATTACGCCTACGGCTAATCCCCCCTACAGATTCAAGGCTTAGCGCGATGGCTAGGAGAAGGAAATTTTACTGCTGACGCATGGTGTCGATCACCGCCGCCAGTGCGCGATCAAACAACGGGCTGTTATCGATAATGACCAGCTGATTATTTTTCAGCAAATGCGCCAATTGGCGACTGTTGCCAGCGGCTACTTTATGCCCTTGGCGATCCACAAAGATGTGAATATTCTGGGGGCCAGCGGCGCCGATATAGCGGGCTCGCAAACCGCCACGGGGGGTACTGAACTCCACCCAACAACCCGCCGGAATGGATTCCGCATCGTGGAGAAAATGCTCCTCAATGGTATCGCCCAGCTGTTTCATATCCGGCAGCGCATCCCCCGGCATCAGGGTTTTCTGTTCACCGGGAATTGCCGGGTAAACCTGTTCAACAGCAACAGCGTCTGCCTCTGAGTCACGGGCTGATGATTCCGTCGTCAGCAGCTTTTCCAAATCACGAACCAGATGTTCGGTCTGGTAAGGGTCGAGAGCAATCTCTGCCAATTTGCTGCGTATATTGGCAGCCAGTTCTACGCCGCTGGTTTCTTCAGCACCACCATTTCCGCCGCAGCATTCCAATACTTGCTCAAACATGGCTTTGGCCCGACGCCATTGGGCGGACTCGGCACCTTCACGCAGGTGATTTAAAAACAGCACTTTGCACCAGGCTTGCTCCGCAAAAGTCACCACAACTTTGGGCACGATGCGTCCTACCATGCCATCGTGCAGCAGTTGCTTGACGGCGTTATAGGAGTGGTGGAGTTGCGAGCTGGCTTGCTCGTCTTCCAGCAAGTGCTGCTCACGGGACAGCGCCTGGCGACGTTGTTTTTCGGTCACCGATACCAGCTCAGTCAACGCCTGGGTGAGGCGCACCGGGCTGCTGGCACAACCCAACAACTGTTGCAAAGCCTGGTCGATATGCGGGTACAGGGGGTCGTTATCGAGATCTTCTGAATCCGTAAAACCCTGCGCTGCCTGGACAATTTCATTAAACAAGCGGCGCGCCGGGTGACGCTGTTTATCAAAAAATCCGGAATCGCTGAGAGCCGCTTTGGCGATGGCAATTTGCAATTCTGCCATCTGTGCTTCCAGGGTAGGAGGGAAGCTCATATCTGCGCAAATATGGTCGAACAACCCGTCTACCAGGTGAACCAGCCCTCGTTCAGTACTGCCCAGCGACATGGGGTGGTCGCCATTGGCTAGCTGCTGCTGAATGCGTTCCAGCAGCGACGACACGCCACTTACCTCCAGCTGCCCTACCGCTTTCAGCACTTCGGCGGGTGCCGCTTCCGGCAGCTCGGGTAATTTACCATTGTTTTCTTCGTCACCCTGTTGCCAATGGCGCGCCATCACCGTATTCAGCTGGCTCACCAGGCGACCGTAATTTTTCTGTTGCTGCTGCAGGCTGTCGCGATCGAGAAAATCTCCGGGGTGACGGCCGTTTTCCACCGGCTGTTTTTGTAGCTGAGTGCGAATGGGTTGCGCCTCGGCCCCCTGGCGTTTTTCCAGGTCAGGCAGCACACCCAACTCTTGCAGCAACTGGTTACTCTGCGACAGAAAATCTCCCAGCGGAGAAACCACATGGCGCTCAAATAATTTCAGCAGTACCAGTTTGGAGCGAATACCAATATCCAGGTCGGCGGTGGCACGGAAAAACGTGTCGCACACCGTATCCGGCCCCAGCGGGTTATCTTTTAATGAAACCGACGCACCGGTCAGTGATTCCAGGCGGGTTGCCAAAACCTGCAATTGCTGGCGGTTACCTTCATCAGCCCTGGACACCATGGCATCCAAGGCAATAATTTCTTCCAATTCCTCGCCATCTGCCAACTCAAACGCCGTGTTTTTTTGTTGGCGCTGCTGACGCCGTTCCGCCGCCTCGGCATCCACCAAGCTGTCGAACGCCAACTCCAGGGAATTTTGAAAACCAGACTCAATATTCTTACGCTCGAAGCGAATCAAGCGCATGGCGTCGAAATAGAGAGTTTGCTGGCGGGAGTTGTCAGAGCGGTCGGCGAGATCAAAAAAAGTATCGTCAACCTGTTCAAAAACCGCTTTCAGGCGCGCGCCAAAATGGCGTTCTGCACGATCTCGAAGCATGCGCAAAGGCGGCGGCAAAACACCACTTTGTCGCTGTTGCAGCGTAGTTCCATTTTTAACAATGTGCAGATGCCCTTCGGCCATGGGAGCACTTTTGGATTTATTATCGGGAAAACTATAGCCATACTGGAGAAAAAATTCCAGTATTCAATGTATTAGCGTCGCTTTAGCTTCAAACTATCAAGCAATATTTTTTGTTTCTTGCAGGTTTTGCTGCAAGTTATCCAGCACGGTTTCCATAGCTTGGTCAAACAACGGCTGTTTATCCAGCACCACCAGGCGTTGCGTTTTTATCGCCCGAGCCAATTGTTGGCGGGAGCCCTGGATCACCTTTGTGCCTCGGCGATTGACAAAAATCAGGGTGCCATTTTTGCCTTCATCGTCGGCACCAACAATACCGGCAAAGCGCGCCCTGCGGGTGGTGTCTTCACCGGTTGCCAATTCTACCCAATCGCCGTTTTCCAGATTATCCACTTGTTTCAGATAACGGCTTTCCAGGTTTTTTGCGTCGCCATCACCGGGCAGTTTGCAAGGCTCACCGGGGATATTAAGCATCAACGCAGCCACTTTTTTGGCAACCAGTTTTGGATCCGGCTTGCCCTGTTCGCGGCCGGTTTCACGCAGCTCAATTAAACGTTCTATGCCTTTGGCAAGAAATTCAATCTGATAGGGGTCGATAGCGGCTTTTTCCAATTGCAGGCGAATTTCTTCCATCAGGTTTTTGCGATCCTGTTCTTTGGCAACGACAGTGTCGTCAACTTTTCCGTCCGGCTTGGCAAACGCAATGATGTTTTCCAGCAGTTGCAGTGCGTCGTTCCAGGCACCGGAAAGCTCGCCTTCTCGCAAGTGCGCCAAAAACAAGACTTTGCCCCATCCCTGCTCCACAAAAGAAGTGACAACGCCGGGAAGTTCAAACCCCAGCAAACGCTGTTCCAGATTTTGTTTAACAATGGTGTGGGAAGTGTTCAGGCGCGAGCGGCCATCTTCCTCTTCCAACATGCGATGCTCTACAGCTCTGCTGCGGCGCTGTTCGCGGCCCACAAAAGACACAAAATCGTCCAGCAATTGCGGTAACTGATCGCTCTCCACATCGGACTGGTGCAGCTGTTCCACCACTTCGTGGATTTTTTTGTACACCGGATCGTTGCTGGCTTCTTCATTCTCGCCAAAGCCCATGGAGGCCTGGGCCACTTCATTGAGCAACTGCCGAGCCGGGTGCTGTTCGCTGTCGAAAAACTCGCCATCCTGCAAAGCAATTTTGGCAATCGCCAATTCCAGGTTTTTCATGGCGCCGTTCAGGGCGGGCGACACCACTTTGTTTTCACAAGCCTGCTGAAACAGTAAATCCACCAAGGTCACCACGGTGCGATCCATCAGGTTGAGTTGCTGGGGCAGCTGTTGGCCGATGTGATCCAGCAAAGATTGTGCATCGCCGTCAGCGTTCACTCGGCTGCTGTTGTTATGCAGCTGACCAATAACTGCTAACAGATCTTCGTGGGGGGCGTAATTCTCACTTTCGGCACTGTAAAGCAACTCCGTGCCCTGCTGACTATTCTGCTGCTGGGCAATCAGAGCGCTGAGTTTGTCCAGCACACCACCGGCTTCCTGTGAACCACTGCCAGCGATTTGTTGGCTGGTGGCCGCTGTCTGTCGACGCCTTGACGTCGGACGCTTTTTGGTCTGCTCAATATTGGGCAAAACACCCAGCTCTTTAAGCAGTTGGTTGCCCTGTTGAACCAGCTCCGCCAGCTTCGACAGCACATGGCGCTCAAACAACTTCAGCAGCACCAGGCGCGAGCGAATATCCAGTTCCACTTTTTCGGTCGCCTGTTGGAAAGCGCGGCATATGGCTTCGCCACCCAGCGGGTTATTAGTGTCATTAACCTGGCAGCCGTAAAGACTGTCCAGGCGTTTGCAGAGAATCTGCAGGCCTCGCTTGCTGTGCTCCTCGGCGCGGCGCACCATGACCTCAAAGGCCACTTTTTGCTCCACCTCATCGTTTTCCATCAACTCCATGGAATCCAGGTCGGCGTCCGATTCTTCTGCGGCAGCCACCAGCAGGCTGGTGAGAGTGCTTTCGTAAAAGCCGCTGCGCACGTACTTCAAACATTCCTGCTCGATGGAATTGCGGTTCATGCGCAAAACCCGCATGGCATCGAAGTACACCGTTTGCTGCTGATTGTTCTCGGCGTTGTCCGCCAGATCAAAGAAAGTATCGTCCACCTGCTCAAACACCACTTCCAGGCGGTCGGCGATAAAATTCACCGATTTGGACGCCAGCATTTGCAAAGCGGGGTCCAATTCCGCGGGTCGCCTTTTTCTGGCGGTGTTTGATGCGCTGTCGACAACGTGCAGGTGCCTGGTCATTTTGTTCACCGATTGTGATTAACGGTTATTGAGGATGGATACCAAGGGGGCTCGATGCTGCAAAGGGTTTCCCCACGCCATAAATCTAAACCATAAGAACCAAACATAAAGTTAATTTTTAATACTTTTTTACTATTTGCGACTCCCTTCACAGGCCAGACGGCACCAATACCGCTGTAGCAGCTAGCTCAGCAGCACTGCCCTTTGCACAGCGAGGCCGCTATAATCGCGCCCTCGGTAATAACCCCCGGTAACCAACATGTCTATCACCCCCCAATTGGCAGACGATATTCGCCTGTGTGTGGAGCGCGCCCTGACAGAAGACATTGGCAGTGGCGATATCACCGCCATGCTGATTCCCTCGGAGCGCCAGGCATCGGCACGGGTCATTACCCGTGAGGCGGCCACTTTTTGCGGTCGTGCCTGGGTGGACGAGGTATATCGGCAGCTGGACCCTCAGGTAGAAATTGATTGGCTGGTGGAAGACGGCCAGCGGGTTGAGCCGGATCAAACCCTGTTTACCCTTTCCGGCAGTGCCCGCAGCCTGTTGACCGGAGAACGCGCCGCACTCAATTTTTTGCAAACTCTCTGTGGAACCGCAACCGCAGCCAGCGAGTTCGCCCACCTGATTGGCGACCGCCCGATCAAGATTCTCGATACTCGCAAAACCCTACCGGGGCTGCGCTTGGCACAAAAATACGCGGTTAAGGTTGGCGGCTGCCACAACCACCGCATCGGCTTATACGATGCCTTCCTGATTAAGGAAAACCACATCGCCGCCTGTGGTGGCATTGCCCAGGCCGTGAGCCAGGCGCGTCAGATTGCCGCGGACAAACCGGTGGAAGTGGAAGTGGAAAACCTGGACGAGCTGCAACAGGCTATAGATGCAGGCGCGGATATTGTGATGCTGGACAACTTCAGCAAAGAGATGGTCACTAAAGCGGTTGAAATGGCGGATAGGCGAGTCAAGCTGGAAGTGTCTGGCAATATCACCGCCGAAGATCTGGCAGAAGCCGCATCGGCCGGTATCGATTTTATTTCTTCCGGCGCGTTGACCAAGCATTGCCGGGCGGTGGATTTGTCGTTTCGGTTGAAAAATTGAGCACAACCTCCACAGTGCCTCCACAAACATTCAGAGTAGCTCCACCCGAACTACAGACTCCATAGGCATAGTAGCTCCGTCCACCAACGGAGAATAATTATGCGCCTCGCTATCGCCCACCGGCTGTTGGCTGCTTTGTTTTTGCTAGCGACAGCCACTATCACTCTGGCAACCACTACCCCGATCCAACCACAACACAATCCAGCACCCTATTTTTTTATAGAAAGTTTTGTGGAAGAAGGCGATTCCGGCACCGATCGCCTGCCACTAAAAGCGACTCACGCAGATATTCAGCTCAATGGTTTTATCGCCAGTGTGGTACTGACACAGGAGTATCGCAACGAAGGCAATACACCAATTAATGCCTGCTATATTTTCCCGGGTTCTACTCGAGCTGCGGTCAACGGTATGACCATGACCATAGGTGAGCGGCGTATAGTGGCCAAAATCAAGGAAAAGCAGCAGGCAAAAAAAATATTCACCGAGGCTAAAAAAGCCGGGAAATCTGCATCACTGCTGTCCCAGAAAAGACCCAATGTGTTCTCGATGGACGTAGCCAATGTGATGCCTGGAGACGTTATAAAAATTGCCCTCACTTACACTGAGATCATCACTCCGGAAGACGGCATATACGAATTTGTTCTGCCCGGCGTGGTGGGCCCCCGCTACGGTGGAGATGCTGCCCAGGCCAGTGGCGAAACCCAGTGGATAGCCAACCCTTACCTGGCCAAAGGCAAACCAGACCCGGTGCGTTATGGCATTGATGTGCAGGTTGCCTCACCCCTGCCTATCGGCGCACTCAAATCACCCAGTCACAAAATCATTACCGATTGGCAAGATGAAAAAAATGCCAGCCTGCAATTGCACGACAGCAAAAACGCTGGCAATCGCGACTTCATTTTGCGCTACCAGCTAAAAGGGGAAAAAATTCTTACCGGGCTCAGCCGTTTTGAAAGTAACGGAGAAAACTACTTTTTACTGGTTGCCCAGCCACCGCAAAAAGTGCTGCCTGAGCAAGTGCCCCCGCGGGATTATTTTTTCGTGGTGGATGTGTCGGGCTCCATGCACGGCTTTCCTCTGGACACCACCAAACAATTGATGAGCAACTTGCTGGGCACACTAAATCCCAGCGACCGGTTTAACATTCTGTTCTTCGCCGGCGGTTCCCGGCTGCTATCGCCACAGCCGTTGGCAGCTACTGCGGAAAATATTGCCCGCGCCAACGCTATGATGAACAACCAGTCCGGCGGCGGAGGCACCGATCTTTATTCCGCCATGAAAAACGCCCTGGCCATGAACAGCGACGAAAACAGCTCGCGCAATATTGTGCTGGTGAGCGATGGTTACATCAGCGCCGAACAGCGGGTTTTCTCATTAATTGACCAGAACCTGCACCGCAACAATGTATTCGCCTTTGGTATCGGCTCGTCGGTGAACCGGCATTTGATAGAAGGCGTTGCCAAAGCAGGTCGCTCAGAGGCATTTGTAGTAACCAATCGGGCCGAGGCCCTCAGCCAGGCAAAACGGTTTTTCGATTATATTTCGGCTCCGGCGCTGACCAATATTCAGCTCACAGTTAAAGGGCTGGAACTATACGATATAGAACCCGCCAGAGTTCCCGATATGCTGGCTCAACGGGCGGTGATGGTGCTGGGCAAATACCGCAACGCTCAAGCCAACGCAACCATCGGACTAAAAGGAGTCAGTGGCCAGGGTGAACACCAGTGGTCATTTGCGCTGCAGAACTCTGAAGCCGCTGACCCTACCCTGCCGCAACTGTGGGCCCGTAAGCGATTGGAACGGATGTATGTCATTCCTGAACAGGATGCCAAACAGCAGCGGGAAAACATTGTCGACATTGGCCTGAAATACTCACTGCTCACTCGCCATACCTCCTTTGTGGCGGTGGACGAAATAGTGCGCAATAAAACCGGCAGCAGCCAAAACATCAAACAACCCCTGCCGCTGCCCAAAGGCGTTAGCAACCATGCCGTGGGCCAGCCCATGCCAGAACCGGAGCTGTATCTGCTGGGCCTTATTACCCTGTTGCTGGCAATACGGATACACCGCCGCAAATTGTGTTGTACCAATGTTCACTAAACACTTTTCAGCACTGGGCTGGGGGTTATTGTGGTGGCCGCTGTCGCTGGGGCTGGCACTGCTTTTAAAGCAGCACTATAGCGCTGCCTCCATCGCCGAGCTCAACTGGATTATGCAGCCACTGGCAATATTGCTGGAGTGGTTTAGCGGTCACCATTTCTTGCAGGGAAGCAATCAAGACGGGAACCTGGAATGGTTTAGCTACAGTGCCGATGTGCGCCTGGTAAAAGGCTGTGCTGGTATTAATTTTATGATTCTGTCACTGATGGTGTATTGCTGGGTATTGCAGCCAAAGAAACCAATTCACCAGGCTGTGTTGTTGCCGGCTGCAGCCTTGGCCGCCTGGGCAACCAGTCTGTTGGCAAACAGTCTGCGTATCCTGATCGCCATGACAGCCGCTCGACAACAGTGGGACTGGTCCGCATTGGGCATTGATGACCACCAGCAACACCGGCTGATAGGTATCGCCGTTTATCTGCCACTACTGTCCGCGCAGACGATGTTGAAACAACGGCAGGGATATCTGCCGTTGATTTTGCCGGTCGTACTGTACGCTCTGTTAATGGCTGCTGTGCCATTAATTACTGGAAACGCTTTTCATCAACCGCAGCTGTTCAAACAACATTTAACCGTGATTTTACTCATAGCAGTACTGTGCGGCACGATGGTGATTTTTCACCGGTTGTTCTTAACAAGGACTATCTCTCAAACCAGCACCCAATGCTCCTCACCAAAGGCCCAGTGTCGGTCAATGGTTTTCAACGCCACGCCGTCTTTTTCCAATTTTAATAGGTGCGCCCACAGGGAGTAGCTGGCAATTTTGTGCAAGCTGCTATCCACATCGTCGTACACCACTGGCAGCAGTGTCTCAAGGCTGGATTCGCCACACTGATTAAGGGCGACAATGACTTTGCGCTCTCTTTTCAGGCGATGTTCAATCAATTTTTTGATTTCTTCATAGGGCTGACGGATCAAGCCACCGTGGGCCGGTGCGATGGTGGTTATTTCCAACGCCAGTAGCCGTCGCAGCGACGTCAGGTAATCTTTCATATCACCACTGGGGGGAATAATCACGACCGAACCACCGCCAAACAAATGATCACCGGCAAACAGCGTACCCTCCTCTGGCAACAGGTAACACACGTGATTACTCACATGGCCGGGGGTATAAATGGCCTGCAGACGAAACTCTCCACATTCCAGCCACTCGCCATCGTCAATATTGCGCTCTACTTGAAAGCTGGTGTCCTGGTGACCATCATCCACCATCACCTGGCCAATGGGCTCAGCACCGGTGGCCGCTATCAGCGCCTGAGCAGCCGGGGAGTGATCCGGGTGGGTGTGGGTCACCACCACCCATTTCAGGCGGTCGCCGCAAGTATCGAGAATATTTTGGATATGGGTATCAACAGCCGGGCCCGGATCAATCACCGCCACTTGCTTATTCCCCACCAAGTAGCAATGGGTACCTGTCGCCGTCATGGGGCCGGGGTTGGGTGCGGTGATGCGGCGAATCAGGGAAGATATGCGCGTTACTTCATTCATAATAAAAAAGGGCAGCCGATGCTGCCCTTTCGTCTCTCATCTCACGTCTGCCATTTTACGGATCAAAGCTCAACCAGCGGACTGACGTCAGCATCGTAGTCGACACCATCAAACCCAAAACCAAACAGCTTGAGGAAGTCGTCGTTGTAGCCTGCATAGTCAGACAGGTCGCGCAGGTTTTCGGTGGATACCTGAGCCCACAATTCCTTGACCTTGTCCTGAATGGAGTCGTCCAGCTCTTTCAAATCCATGCGCAGGCGGCCCACTTCATCCAGGTCGCGCTCGCCATTAGTGTAGAACTGGTCGGCGAACAAGCCGTAAATTTGTTCGATCACGCCTTCGTGGCTGCCTTGCTCTTTCATCACCTTGAACAGCAGAGAGATGTACAGCGGCATGACCGGAATCGCAGAACTGGCTTGGGTAACTACCGCTTTCAGCACCGCCACTTTGGACTCACCGCCAATGGTTTGCAGTTTGGCATCGATAGCGCTAGAAGCGCGATCCAGGTCTTCTTTCGCTTTACCGATGGTGGCCTTGCCGTAGATTGGCCAGGTGAGTTCTTTGCCGATGTAGGTGTAGGCGACGGTTTTACAGCCATCTGCCAACAAGCCGGCATCGGAAAGCGCGTCGATCCACATTTCCCAATCTTCGCCCCCCATCACCTTGACGGTGTTGGCAATTTCTTCGTCACTGGCGGGCTCAACCGTCACTTCGTCCACTACTTCAGTGTCAGTATTCAAACCTTTGGTGGTATAGCTTTGGCCAACGGGCTTCAGAGTAGAGCTGTAGGTAACGCCGGTTTTCGGGTCGGTGCGACGCGGTGACGCCAGGCTGTAGACCACCATATCCACCGGGCCCATCTCCGCTTTGAGCTTGGCGATGGTCTGTTCTTTGAGTTCGTCGGAGAAGGCATCACCATTGAGGCTCTCGGCGTACAGGCCCTGCGCTCGTGCCGCTTCGTGGAAAGCGGCGGAGTTATAGTAACCGGCGGAGGCTGTGCGTTTTTCCGTGGGCGGTTTTTCAAAGAAGATACCCAGGGTATCGGCCCCACCACCAAACGCCGCGGTGATGCGCGACGCCAAGCCATAACCGGTGGACGCACCAATCACCAACACCTTTTTGGGCGCACCTTCAATTGTGCCCTGTTGTTTGACGTATTCGATTTGTTCACGAACGCTGGCAGCACAGCCTGCCGGGTGTGCATTGGTGCAGATAA
Source organism: Porticoccus sp. W117 (assembly GCF_030341905.1). Taxonomy (GTDB): domain Bacteria; phylum Pseudomonadota; class Gammaproteobacteria; order Pseudomonadales; family Porticoccaceae; genus SCSIO-12696. The sequence continues at coordinate 164,642 of NZ_JATAAF010000006.1, forward strand.
AACCGCGAATCTTGGGTTTGATGATCATTCAGCAGTCTCCAATCATTGGCTTTTGCTGCATCTGGCAGCATGGCGAAACACGAATTGTAATAGAGAGCGCCATGATACCCGCAAAGTGTTCTTTTTTCAGCAGATTCGCGAATACGGTCAAAGCTCCAGTGGCGCCCCTCAGCACTCGCCAAAATGCTCTAAGCGAGGCTAGAAATATTGCTGATGAACATTAACAAAGATGAGCCTCTGAGAGAGGCAGAGGATTGTTTCATTTTATTGCAATTCTGAAATCTTCCTGCAGGCTACTCCAGTGGTTTTTTAATCCCTCTTTGTGTGCCTCATCCATAGGCAAGTCTTTCAAAGCATCGGGCCAAAGGGAGCGGGCTTTGTCCATTGCATCGTCCAGATGTGGCTTTATCGCCCGCCAGGGAATATCTGCTCTGTCGGCCCAGGACTGAAAATTAGCCGCTGTTACCGTATACCATTCTTTGGTTCTACCCAGGTTGAGCGCATATTTTCTCTCGTCCTCAATGTAGACGCTTGTAGTTACGATGTCGTAAGCAGGTGAAAGTCGAGGCGTTATCCGATCCTGGTACAACAGGCTCCAGTTCTTGAGGTGTGCATCGCCATTGGCTAGTAGTATATTGACCAGTAACCGGCGAGCCAGTTGCTGAACATCAGTCAGACCATCGCCGGAAAACTCGTAAATTACCCTGCCAATTTGTTCGTAGTTGGCAGAGTTATATTTTTCATGCGGGTATTTCACCAGTATCTGTGCAAAGTCTTCCATGTGTATGCGTTCATTGTTCTGGCGATCAAACCGTTTGATTGCAAAAGCCTGCTTTTCATCAGGAAGGTTGATTTGTGGCAGGTTATCGAGCTTATTCAGATCAACTATTTTGATTTCTGGAATATCGACACCCACCATGGCTGCCAAGGACATGGCGGTATATTCATTGAGCGGTACGTTCTTATGTTTGGTGGATGGTGTTTTGATAATCCAGTCGCCCAAGGCGTCTCCCTTTGACAGATTGTAACGACCGTCTTTTTCCTTCATGGAAAACTTCATCTGGACGCCAGCTAATGAAAAATTATTTTTCTGATCACCTTTCTTGAATTTAACAGCCTTTGCTTTTCTTCCTTGAGCTAAAGAGCTGGTTAAAACGCTATCAGACACGTCGTCGGGCTCCATCGGGGTGGCGACTAGTGCGCCGGGCAGGTCTTCACCCAGATACGAAAAGATGTGGAACTCGTTATCTACATGGACTTTCAGTCCTTGCGCTATCAGCTCACGCAGAGAACCTTCCGGTAGCAGGTTCGACAGGATTGGATGGAGTCGTTGATTTCTCGCCCACGGCTCAGACAGAATTTTTTCTGCGCGAGGGAAATTTGGATGAGTAATCAGGCTGTATGTGGGTCGGCCAGGATCACCAGTAAATTCTTCAGCAAAGCTCAGAACATTTCGACCATTACTAAAGCCTGCCAGGTAGCCGACCAACCGGCCATGCAGAGTTAGTTGAAGGACGTTTACTTCATCGCCACTATCTGTGTTCGCTGTGCTCATTCGTCATCCCCCAGAATACCTTTCCAAGGGTCATCCCAAACATTAACAGAGTTGCGTTTTTTCTCTTCGATCGCTGAGGCTTTTCCCGGTGGAGTCTCGACGCTCTCACCCTCCAGCACCGCTTTTACCGTTTGTAGCTTTTCCTGAGGTATCAGCAGTATTTCGCTGTTCAGGCCCTTGGCTACGAGTTCTAAGGTGTCCAGCCTGGGATTACCCTTGGATTCGAGACGCTGGTATTGCTGGCGCGATATGCCAGCGCGCAGCAGCATATCGTGCTGTTTCAGTCCCAGCTTTATCCGGCGGTTTTTGAGTTGATCCAATAATGATTTCATGATGAAACACATTTGTTGCTAAAATAACAAATAGAATCATATTAATTGCTATTTTGTACGAAGGCAATAAATATATTTCTTTTTTGCAGGCCCATGAAGACCCACATTGGCGTCGATAACCAGAGCAAGCTGACTCACTTAGCTGTCGCTACCTCAGCGAATGCTCATAACTCGATGGTGATTGGTTATTTACTGCCCGAAGAGCAAACATCCGTGTGGGGTGACTCTGCGTACACTGGCAAGAAATCAGCCATCAAAGCGACAGCCCCAAAGGCCAGAGACTTTAACCAGAAGAACGGCAGTCGTCATCGGAAGCTGACAGACCAAGAAGTGCACCATCAAGTCATCCAACCGCCACCACGCGTGTTGGAACAGAACCAAGTAGACGCTACGCGCCATACTTGGCGCACCACAAAAAAGCCCCGGTAAAAACCGAGGCTTTAAACGGCAATGACGTTGGCTACAACAGCTCCACCGCAATCGCTGTTGCTTCGCCACCACCGATACACAGAGACGTCACACCGCGCTTTTTGCCGTGAGTCTGCAAGGCAGCCAGCAAGGTGACCAGAATACGTGCGCCGCTGGCTCCCAGGGGGTGGCCCAGTGCGGTAGCGCCGCCGTGCACGTTGACTTTATCGTGGGGAATATCCAGTTCATTCATGGCGGCCATACTCACCACAGCAAAGGCTTCGTTTACCTCAAACAGGTCCACATCCTCCACAGACCACTGCAGGTTTTGCAGCAACTTCTGCATGGCACCCACCGGGGCCGTGGTAAACCACTCCGGCTCGTGGGCGTGCTGGCTGCTGCCACGAATGGCTGCAATGGGCTTGAGGTTGCGCTTTTCGGCTTCGCTTTGACGCATCAGTACCAGAGCGGCAGCGCCATCGGAGATGGAACTGGCGTTGGCCGGGGTAATGGTGCCGTCTTTTTTGAACGCCGGTTTCAGGGCGGGGATTTTGTCCGGGCGCGCCTTGCCGGGTTGTTCGTCAGTATCGATCACCACATCGCCTTTGCGGCTTTTCACAGTGACTGGGGCAATTTCTTGTTTGAAGTGACCGGCCTCAATAGCGGCATTGGCGCGGCGCAGGGATTCGATGGCATAGGCATCCTGCTGCTCCCGGCTGAACTGATATTTGTCGGCACAACTTTCCCCAAATGCCCCCATCAGGCCACCGGCGTAGGCATCCTGCAGGCCGTCGTAGAACATGTGGTCGAGCACCTCACCGTGGCCCAAACGTTGACCACCACGGGCTTTGGGAAGCATGTAGGGGGCGTTGGTCATGCTTTCCATACCACCGGCCACAACCACATCTGCCGCGCCAATTTGCAGTTCAGCCGCCGCCATCATCACGGTTTTCATGCCGGAGCCGCACACTTTATTGACTGTGCTACAGGGCACGTTTTTCGGCAGTCCAGCAGCCAGTGCCGCCTGACGCGCTGGCGCCTGGCCGAGGCCGGCGGGCAGTACACAGCCCATCAGTACTTCGTCAATCTGGTCCGGCTCCAGACCCGCTCTTTCAACCGCGGCGCCAATAGCTGCCGCACCGAGATCGGTTGCTGAAACCGTACTGAAATCTCCCTGGAAGCCACCCATGGGAGTACGAGCCATACCAACAATAACGACCGGGTCGTTCATCACAACACCTCAAAATTTGCCAGGATTTCTATTGGGAAGCGGGAAGTATATCGGTTGTCACAGCACAATTTAAAAACCCACTGGCTGCTATTTGCTCAGTGGGTTTTTAAATTGTGTACAGGCTACTTGACAACCCGAAGGCTGGGGCGACTGCCGGAGGGGCCAGAGCCCGTGGGAGGCGGCGAATCATCATCGCCATCAGGGTCATTGCTATCGACGCTCTGTACCGGCGCCAGAGCCACTGCCGGCTCCTCGCGCTGGAATACCATGCCCTGGCCATTTTCCCGGGCATAGATGCCCAGCACCGATTCCACCGGCAGGCAAATATCGGTGGGCACGCCACCAAACCGGGTACTGAAACGAATTTGCTGATTTTCCAGAGAAAAGCCCGCCACGGCACGGGGTGACAGGTTGAGCACAATCTGACCATCGTTGACGTGCTGCTGGGGCACCTCTACACCATTGAAGTAGGCGTCCACCACCACGTAGGGGGTGCAGTCGTTGTCGACAATCCAGTCATAAAAGGCCCTGATCAGGTAAGGCCGGTTGGAAGCCATTGACATCTGAGCTCATCCTGCCCCGAATAATCAGGGGCGCATTTCCCGTTCAATTTCTGACAGGCTTTGCATCACCGATGGGCGCTCAAAGATGCGCTGCATATAGGCGTGCAGAGGTTTCACCTGTTTGGTGTTGGGAAGTGATATGCCCAACCAGTTCAAGCGCCACAGGATAGGCGCCAGGCAGCAATCCACCAGAGAAAACTCTTCATTCATGAAATAAGGGTTTTCCGCAAAAATCGGCGCAATGGAAACCAGCTCATCGCGCAGCTGCTTGCGTGCCGCATCCGCTTCTTTGGTACTGCCCTTAGAGGTGATCAGATCCACCATTTGGCACCAGTCGCGCTCAATGCGGTACATGAACTGGCGATTCAGAGCCCGCGCTACCGGATAAGCTGGCAGCAATGGCGGGTGGGGGAAACGCTCATCCAGGTATTCCATCATCACCTTGGATTCGTACAGGGCGAGGTCGCGATCCACCAGGGTGGGTACAGAGTTGTATGGGCTGACTTCCGCCAGCTCCTCTGGCGGATTGGCCGGGTCAACGGTTTCAATATCCACCGTTACGCCTTTCTCGGCCAGAACAATACGAACCCGGTGGCAGTAGTGACACTGCGGGTCAGAAAAAAACGTCATTGAAGATCGCTTGGCGACAACCCCCATGGGGAACCTCATCTATTCATCAAAAAAGTGACGGGCCGCCCATCAGTGGGCGGCCCGGAAAAATTAGGGCCTGCTAATACTAGTGAATATCTTTCCAGTACTCGCGGTTCAGTAACCACACCCAGATAAACAACAGGGACAGGAACAACAATACATATACGCCAATACTCTGGCGCTTTTCAGCGATAGGCTCGGCTACGTATTCCAGAAAATTCACCAGGTCATACATGGCCTGGTCGTATTCCGCCGGGCTCATGGTGCCCTGCTGAACAATTTTGTAATCGCCACAGGGGTCATCAAGAACCTTGGCCCCCGTCAGCGGGTCGGTCTTGGGGTGACCGTGCTCATCCAGAGATGGCCCCGGCGCACACTCCTGCAAGCCCTGTAACTCCATCAAAACGTGGGGCATGCCCACGTCTTTAAACACCTTGTTGTTCACCCCCAGCGGGCGGTTGTCATCCTTGTAGAAATGACGCAGGTAGGTGTAGAGCCACTCCGGGTTGCGAGCGCGAGCCACCAGGGTCAGATCCGGCGGCGTAGCACCAAACCAGGCCTTGGCTTTGCGCGGCGGCATGGAGATTTCCATCAGGTCGCCAATCTTGCCGTCGTTAAACACCAGATTATCCAATACCAGCTGGTGAGGCATATTGAGATCGTCAGCAACGCGCTCGTAGCGGGAGTACTTTGCGGAGTGGCAACCCATGCAGTAGTTGGCAAACAGCTGTACACCGCGCTGGCGGGATTCCTGTTCCAGGCGCTTGAGGTCACCCGCGGTCAAATCCCCTGAAATCTCAGCCAGTGCCGGATTCACAAACGGGTCACAGTCAATGGAGCCACAGGGTTTGGCGCCGGCGGCACCAACCGCTTTCAGAGGCAGAAGCACCAGAAGCAGCATGACCGCCAAGGCCAGCATGGAACGCCAGAAGCCCATACCACCATTCATGGTAATGCGGGCCGGCTCTGGCTTAAGCACATCTTTATCCAGCAGCATTGGCAGGATAGCGACAAATAAGCCAAGGGCGTAACCGTAGATACGCAGGCCAACACCGATGCCCGATTCTTCATAAGGCAGATCAATTTTTTCGGAAGCCAACCAAATCAAGAAGGCTCCTGTACCCCAAAACGAGATCAGGCGAAGAATCCGAGGCCCAATATCTTTATTGGTCCAGAAAGGCATCAGCACAAAGAATGCCAGGTAGAAAACCGTGGTGATTTCTGCCAGTACATTGCGCGCTGCTGTTGGCGCTTTAACACCCAGGTAGCCCAGGATAATAAAGTTCGCGGCAAACAGCAGAATCATCAGGCCGGGAATCTTGCCCTTGTAGCGGAATGATCTTGCCGGGCTCTTATCCAGCCAGGGCAATACAAACAGAACCGCCACACCGGCGCCCATACAGATAAAGCCACCGAGTTTGTCCGGAACCGCCCGCAACATGGAATAGAACGGGGTGAAATACCACACCGGAGCAATATGCTCAGGGGTCTTCAGGGCATTAGCTTCTTCAAAGTTGGCGTACTCCAGGAAGAAACCACCCATCTCCGGAGCAAAGAAGCAGATAAAGGCGAATGCAAAGAAGAACACCACCACCGGCACCAGATCGTGCACAGTGAAGTAAGGGTGGAATGGAATGCCATCCAGAGGCTTGCCATTCTCGTCTTTGTTTTTCTTGATCTCAACGCCATCCGGGTTGTTGGAACCCACTTCGTGCAAAGCAAAGATGTGCATTACCACCAGGCCCAGCAATACGATGGGCAGAGCCACTACGTGCAAGGCAAAGAAACGGTTCAGGGTAGCGCCGGAGATCAGGAAGTCACCACGGACCCACTCTACCAGGCCTTCACCGACCACCGGGATAGCGCCAAACAGAGACACAATTACCTGCGCGCCCCAGTAAGACATTTGCCCCCAAGGCAGTACGTAACCCATAAAGGCTTCAGCCATCAGCACCAGATAGATGGCCATGCCGAAAATCCACACCAGTTCGCGAGGCGCTTTATAAGAACCGTAAAGCAAGCCGCGGAACATATGTAAGTACACCACCACAAAGAACATGGAGGCGCCGGTGGAGTGCATGTAGCGAATCAACCAGCCCCAGTCCACATCACGCATGATGTATTCCACAGAGGCGAAGGCGTCTTCTGCAGTTGGGGAGTACTGCATGGTTAACCAGATACCAGTTACCAGTTGGTTAACCAGTACCAGCAGGGAAAGTACCCCAAAGAAATACCAGAAGTTAAAGTTCTTGGGCGCGTAGTACTGCGCCATGTGCTTGTTCCACTCCACTTGGAGCATGGGCATGCGCGAATCGATCCACGCGCCGAATTGGGCCAACTTACTCATTATGCGGCCTCCTGATCTTCGCCGACGACCAGTATGTCGCCTTCGTAACGGTGGGGGGGAACTTCAAGATTGATCGGCGCAGGTACACCCTTGAACACGCGGCCCGCCAAATCAAATTGGGAACCGTGACAGGGGCAGAAAAAACCGCCCTGCCAATCGGCATTAAACGGCATCGGCCCTACCTGAGGCTGAAACTGGGGAGCGCAACCCAAATGAGTGCACAGCCCCACCAGAACCAGATATTCCGGTTTGATGGCACGGTTAAAAGGGTCAACGTAAGCGGGCTGCTTGGAGGCTTCCGAATTGGGATCGGCGACACGATCTTTGGTCTTTTGCAGAGATTCCAGTACCGCTTCGGTACGACGCACCACATAGACTGGCTTGCCTCGCCATTCCACAGTCATCATCTGACCGGGTTCCAACTTGCCGATGTTGGCCTTAACCGGCGCACCGGCGGCTTTTGCCTTGGCGCTGGGCGCCCAGGAGCCAACAAACGGCACGGCGGCAAAGCCAGCACCCACTGCGCCTGTAACACAGGCACCCCCAATCAAAAAGCGACGTCTGTCGTGGTTGACACCGTCATTACTCATGACGCTTCCCCTTAGTGTTATTGCTCAATTTTGGTACCAGCGAGAGAGTTGGGGGCAGTTGTACAAGGCCACCCACAAATAGCGGGCAATAGTAAAGAAAAGCGCCTTTTTTAGCAATATAGCCCTTGGAGTGGTAAGGGCAATTCATTGAATTAATTGATTAAAATCAGGTGAAAAAATAACAGCCACTGTCATCCTGAGCGCAGCGAAGGATCTCCAGCTCGCAACAAGCAACGAGATCCTTCGCTGCGCTCAGGATGACAGCACAGAAAACAAAAAGCCCAGGCATTTGCCTGGGCTCAGATCGCTGACAAACCCTGGCATTTTTGCTGGGGTTTGTTGTTTCTGGGCATTGCTAACCCAAAAGCCGGAGAGTTTCTCGAATCTAGGTTGAGCCTCGCAAACACCGTACTGGGGCATTTACAGAGGCTAAGCAAGGGGTTTGGAGTGTAGAGAGGGCTCAATAGAGGCTCAGGCCGCCATCTGAGCAATTTTCTTGATGTTTTGGGCAGTTGCAGCCATCAGACACTGACCAGCCACTCTATTAAGCCTGGTGTAGCGAGCATATCGATAACCGTGTAGTTGTTTAGCATCAGCGAAGCTGCGTTCAACTGTCTCCTGCCGGCGCCTGTAAATCTCTT
>NZ_JATAAF010000007.1 GCF_030341905.1 Porticoccus sp. W117
GGGCTAGACATTGTCTGCACCAAGTCGGCATCGAGCTGCCACGCTGAAAGCCTGGTGCGCAGGCTTGGGCCTCACCTTATCGCTTGAGAATCAATAACGAAATAATGGAATTTCAATCATACAAGTTGCTCAAGTTTACTCCGGCTGCAAAAAACGCAGCCTCCGCGGGACAGCCAAACCGTTGGTTTGTCTGCCCCTTATCAGGGCGTTACATTTTTATATCGGAGTAAAGATGAAAAATATTATATTAATAATCTCGGTCTTATTGTTCGCTAACAATGCGACAGGATATGAAGGTAATCCGACAAGTCAGGTAGATCAGTTTTTCTCAGAGATTTCTGCAGGAAAAGCCGATCAGGCAATCGATAATCTATATTCAAACAACCCAACCATGCAGCAGAAAATTCAAGCTCTTACTGTCTTAAAACAGCAAATCAATTCTCTGGGTGCTTTCTACGGTAATTATCTGGGTTTTGAAAAGGTTTCGTATGAAGAGATTTCACCATCCGTTGTTCGTATGGTTACGGTTGCTAAATATGAAGTTCATCCTATTGTTTGGGAGTTCTATTTTTACAAACCAAAAAATACTTGGATAATTAGCCAGGCAATGTTTGTAGATCAGTTTCAAGTTTTAGGTGCAAAAAAATAAATGTAACAAAGCGAAGCAACCGATTTATTTAAGGTTGCACCTTAAATAAACGGCTGTTCGCGGCGTTATGTGTAGGCGGGATAATGTCTAGTTCGAAGAAATATTTAGCAGTATTTCTGCTTAGCTTTCTAGGTTCTGGCATATTGGAGGCAATTTATCCAAGTGTTCAAGATGCTATATCTTTGGCTCATGCACTGATAATTGCGTTTCTTATGTTTGGTTGGTGTGTGTTGCATGCGTCTGAGCATAGTATTTCCCCTCCATCTGGCGCAAAAATTCTTTGTGCTTTTTTACCGCCAATTGGTGTTCCATATTATTTATACAAAAGTTTTGGCTTTAAAAACGGTAGCACCAAACTTGCGTTGGGGTTTTTATTTTTGGTTTGTTCATTTTTGGTTTATATGGCTCCCTTTTATGCTATTAGCTAGTCTCACACATAACCAGGCAAAGCACATGGACGCCGCTCCGCGTCGCCCATGTTTGCGGCGTTATGTTTACTAAAAATATGAATTTCATATGTCCAGTTTGCGGTTGGGATGGACTAGAGCTCGACCCTTCATATCCCAGCCATGAAATATGTAGCTGTTGCTCGTTTGAGTTTGGGTACGATGATGTTCCGGAAGAAAGAACTATTAATGTTCGAGTAGTTTCACAAGAAGGCGAAGTTTCCGGTGAATCGCAGGCCAGTAATTCATCTCCTTATACTACTAAGGAGGGGATGTATGAGTGGCATAGAAACTTTTGGATATCACATGGAATGAAGTGGTTTGATGGAAATCCTCCATCTAATTGGAATCCGCATGAACAATTAAGAAGGGTAAGTGTAAGTGAAACATAACCAGGTGCAGCACAGCGCGGCTGCGCCGCTCGGACAGCCAAAGCGCTGCTTTGCCTGCCCGTGTGCACGGCGTTGATATGACCCCGAATGTCAAATAGAACGTAGTTGTCCCTGCCTGTTTTTTCAAAGCCCTGTTTTACTTTCGATTAAGTGAGTCGATGCACTGAATGAAGCAAGTACTGTCGTCGGTTTACATGCTGATATTCGTGGGTTGCTGATCGTTTGATCAACCTGTCCAACCTTACTTTTTCCGTCGTGGTGCCTGTCTTCAGTCTATGCTCGTGGATCAATGAACAGAGTTCACTGCCTTCCTAACGCCGTCGGTGGTTGCACCACACCCGTTGCTTGATCCAATGCATCAACTCTAACCAAATCATGATGGCACCCTGGCCAACCGGGTTTTCGGGTCGACTTTGCTCAGCACCACTTCCTGGGATATTCGCCAGATAAAGGCGATCATCTCTCGCGCAATGGCAGCGATCACCAGATTGCGATGTTTACCTCGCTGCATTAACCGGCGATAACGCCGACACAGCCGCATCTGCGCTTGCCAGGCAATATCGATAATTTCCTTGCTTAACCCTTCCTGACGCTTCTGCATATCGGTAGAGATGTTGGCCGTGTACCGATAGCTGTGAGCGCCTTCCGTGAGTAACCGCCTTGCTCTGCAATTACCGGCCTTGGTGATTGCCCCCAGGTGTCGTCGTCCACCGCTGGAATGTTCACTGGGTGTTAGCCCCACATAACTCATCAACTTCCTGGGGTGGTCGAAACGGGTTAAATCCCCCAGTTCGGCAATTACTCCGGCGGCGACTAAAAGGCGAACACCGCGCATGGCCTGTATGGCTTTCACTACCGGGTAATAACGCCATAATTTGATCTGGTGGGCGAGTTCATTATCCAGCCGCTTGAGGCGGGCAATGCGTTCAGTGATCGTTTGAATCATCTCCTGCAGCACGATTTGTTGGCACTGGTGGGGAAGAATCAGCTCGGTGAGCCAGCGCAAATGTTTCATGGACCAGTTGGCTCGCCCGTCATAGTGAATATTATTGCGCAGCAGCAACGCCTTTAACTGATAGCGAGCGTCATTCAGATCCTTCATGGCGCGCTCACGAGCACGGGATAAATCCCGTATGGCTTCGTCTTCTGGTTCGGGCACATAGATGGGGTTGATATCGTGATTCTTCAAAAGCTGCGTCAACAAAGCGGCATCGCGTTTGTCGGTTTTAACCCGGTCGCCCGGTTTGCGAGGAATTAGCGACGGGGCGACGATGTAACAGCAGTGGCCGAGCTGACTCAACAAGCGATATACCCAATAGCCGCATGGGCCTGCTTCGTAGACAAAATGCAGAGTGGCTTTTGGGTATTTGGATTGCAGCTGTCGGCAGAGTTTTGAGATGGCGAGTTTGGTGGTTTTGATACGTCTCAGGTGCTGGACAGGAGAGCGTCGGTTGTTGAGGGAGTAGGCGATTTCGGTGAACTCTTTGTGCGTGTCTAGGCCGACAAAGATTATGCTATGGTTGCTCATGGCTAGCCTCCGATTGTATGGATGAGTACATACAGTATGGCTCTGGCTTTACGCTAACCCACGACCCGCGGAGGCTAGCCACCTTCGGGGTCATAATGTCTATGTGCCTTTAAGGCTTTTGTCATAAAAATAGAAAAGCTGTTGCACAAGATTCAGGATTTTGGTTTGTGCCAAGAAATACCAAAACATCACGGTTTGGCACCGAGGCAACGTGGCCCCAAAAGTAGGTAAAGTCAGTATTGTTAAATTCGGGGTGTTCGTTCTTCGTGGCACCGTTCAAAGGTAGGGCAGGGAGCAGTTTTGGTCGTTCACATCAAAAAGCAGGGTTTTGCCTTAACTGATAGTTTTGGTGTACTGGGCTACAACGTGCCAAGTCTGGCACATAACCAGTTGCTCAAGTGCACTCCGGGCCTACGGCCCTCCGCGGGACGTCGCACTGCGTGCGCCGCCCCTTAGCAAGGCGTTAACAGCAGGGTACATAATGAAGGACTATGAACTAGCTCAAAAGCTTCTCTTGCAGAGAGAAAAAGGTATACGAATTTCTGACTCACTATCTGCGATGAAAGGCAAGTTGACATTTAGGCTTATATTTTCATCTATTGCGGTATTTCTCTACTGGGTTAGCGAGGCTGGTCTGTTTCTTCTTGCTCTAGGTTGTTTTATAGGAGCAACGGCTCAGGAAATTGGGTTATTAAAGGCAATAGCAAAATCATGGCCATTTACCGAAAAAATCATCAATTGGCGTGAAGTTGAAAATATCTCTAAAGATCGCAGTTAACAAAGTGCAGCACTCTGCAGCTTCGCAGCTTGGACGCCGGCAAGCTGCGCCCATGTGCGCGACGTTGGTTTGATATGAAGGATATGCGAATGATTAGAACTGAGTTGTCGAGAGGCTTAATCTCTGTTGCAGAGGCTCAACGTTTAGTTCGTGTCTATTTGAACTCCCAAGAGTACGAGGCTGATGCTCCTCTTGAATCCAATAGAATCGAGTGGGAAATTAATGCCTTAGATAATGAGTTTGAGAAGCTGATCTTCTCTTTGAGGCCAGAAAATCAAGTTCCTGAGGCTTTGCGAGTTATTGAAAAAGTGTCCAAGTTCTTAGAGGAAGAAAGTGCTTCACGTAAAAACAGTTAACAAGATGTAGTGCACCGCGGCTGCGCCGCTTGGGCGCCCAAGCGGCGTCCATGTGCACGGATTCATATGGAGTGTGGTATGAAATATAAAAATTCGAAGGTATTGATATCGGCCTTGTATTTCGGAATAGCCTTCTTTCCACTCATGTCTATTGCTAGCGGATACTGGGCGTACAGTGAGTATACGGCGGGAATAGGCGGAAATTTTTTTATTTTCGTTATCGGCTCTTTGTTTTTTGGCTATCTCAGTTACCTTGGCTTCAAATTATTAAAGTACTTGCACCATGAATACACTCTTACAGATGAGGCTATAGAAATTTCAGCCGGAAAAAGAGTAGAGGTGCACAAATGGTCCTCAGGGATGAGGGTTAAAGAATCACATGCTTTGCAATTGTTTTGGCTATACTCGGCTGATAACAGGGTCATAGTTATGGTTGACTACATGATGCCAGGTTATAAAGAATTTAGTTCATTTATTGCTTTAAAGGTAAAAGCTTAGCAAGAGTGGGCTGACTGCCGCCGCGTCAGCTGCCTTGGGCCTTAAATGCCCGAAATAGCAAAATCCAATGAATTGATAATTTCCGATCTGATATGTGCAAGTGATCCTATTTGATTCTTTAAAATGGAAGCTGGTACAGAAGAAATTTGAGGGGTTAAAAGTAGTAACTCTTCATCAAGATAACTAATTGTTGGTGTAAGTTTATCCATCTCTTCATTTCGGAACGAAGATTTTAAGCCAAGTGGTATTACTATCCTTGTTGATAGATCTTCGAGAAAATTATTCTGTACATCAAGCAGGTAAGGCAGGTGTTTTTTACTTGTTTTGCTTGGGTTTTTGTAAACATCAAACTGGCTCATTAAAACGTCCTGAATTCGTCACTGAACAATCCGTTTTCTTCAACAAACTCATTGTATGCCCGAATGGCATTAGCGTTTTGCTGTTTCCAGGATTCGGCTTCTTTTTCAGCTAACTTGGCTCTCAGTGCTTGTTCTAGAGTGGCTGAAAGATTAATGTTGAGCAAGCGAGACTTTGCTAGTAAGTCACTGTTTATGCTGAGATTTGTAGGCTTTTTGGGGGCGTTTAAATCGTACAATGTTTGCATGTGTAGTCTCGTGCGTATGTTAATGCGCATAGATTACAGTAAGGCATCTAACAAGACAAACAAGCTGGCAGCTTTTCCGTTGCTCGTTTTTGTGCTGTACGTTACGCTGGCGCAAAAATAACCACTCCAAAGCTGTTGTCTATCGCGGTGCCAGGAGACAAAAATTGACCAACAGAATTTCAGAAATATCAGATTTCATGTTGCAGTTAGATGTCTTGAAGTCGGTGAATCGTCGCACCTACATCAATGGTGGTGAGAGAGTCGAAAACTCGGCAGAACATTCATGGCATTTAGCTATGGCTTGTTGGGCTTTCGCAGAGCTATTGCAAGATGATTACGACGTGCCGAAGCTCATTCAGTTGGCATTGATCCATGATCTCGGCGAAATCGGTGCTGGAGATACCTTTCTTTATAGCAGTCACAGAGACGATGCTCACATTCAGGAGCGTGAGAGTGTAAAGCAGATTGCTTCGCATTCGGGCAACCCAATTGGAAATATCGTTGAGCTTTGGGAAGAACAAGAAGCTGGTGAAAGCAAAGAAGCAAAATTACTGAAAGTCATTGATCGCCTGTTGCCATTCCTTCACAACATTACTAGTGAAGGTCGTGCATGGCAGGACAACGGCATACACAAGAATCAAGTGTTAAAGATGCATCAGTTTATTGAAAATGAGAACCCGGAAATCTACGGGTGGTTTATTTCAAAACTAGAGCATGCTGTTGAGCAGGGTTGGCTGGATGCTTCCTGACAAGGCAATAGTTCAGTTCCGAAATTTAAGAGCACTGCCTCACCCCGGATAAAGCGGCTGCAAGCCGTTTTTTTCTTTTCCTGAATTCGCTGTCCCACCATGAGCCCGGAAGCGTTTTAACTGGGTAGCAATCCACTGTAAATCCACCTCTGTTTTTACCGCGCCATAGAGCGACTGGTCAAGAGCCACCAGTTGCTTGGGCAGTTCCGGATCGCCGCTCAGCTGCCCCAGTTTGTCCAGGGTGATAGCGCTTTGATTGGGCCAGTAGCACTGCGCCCACTGCAGGATGGCTTCCCGAGTTTGTTTGATGTCACCGGCCTTGGCGTGGCGCCTTACGATGGTGAACAGTTCTTTTTCATCGCCGAGTTGTTGCTTTTCTTCAGGCTTGTTTTCAGCGGTTGGTAGTGATTTTCGCCGGCGAAGTTGCAACAGTAAAACAACGGCGATTATGGCGAGGGCGATATTGGTCGCAACGGACAGTTTTAATAACCAGCCAGATTGTTGCTCGACGGGTGCGGCGGGCGCGATTTGTGGTTGCACAGCGGTTGGTGTGTACGCAGTGGTTTCTGCCGGTAGTACTTGCAGTGTTCGCTCTGGCAGGCGGGCGGTTTCCAGTTGTTGGCTTTGGGTATTCCACCATTGCAGCTCTACGGCGGGCAGGGTGACGATGCCCGGCTGGTTGGGTACCAGAGCGACGGATTCGGTGCGGCTGGCCACCACTGTGTCACTGCCTGCTGCCTGTTCCAGTTGTGGTTGATCCGGGTAGCTGCGGAAGTCGCTGCTGGCGGGCAGGGGGATTTCAGGCAGCAGGGCGGAGGTGGTGCCCATACCGGTGAGGGTGATTTTGCGGGTCAATGGTTCGCCAACGCGCCATTCCTTGTTGGGGTCAATGGCTTGCTCTTTGAGTTCCACTTTGCGGGCGGGCAACCAGTGTCTGCCGCTGTTGGCGGGCTGGGGCTTTACGGCCAGGCTGAGTGGTTTGCTGAACTGGCTGAAGCGGCGACCGTTGCGAAAACGAATACTGCTGGGGCTGTAGGCGTTAATGCGAAACGCGGGAATGTCCAGAGTGCCGCTGGCGCTGGGGAAAACGGCAAATTTCCATTCAACCACCTCGTAGTTGCGTCCGTCCAGTGTTGCTCGGTATTCGCTGTGGCCCAGTTGCAGCACTTCGCTGTTGGCAATATCTCCCCAGCCTGGTTTGATATTGGCCAGCGGTACTTCGTGGTAGAGGCGGTAGGTCAGTAATAACTGTTCCTGCACATACAAGCTGTCTTTGTCCGCTTCCACATCGAGAAATACCGGGTTTTGCTCGCCGGGTTTGGTGGCCGCGGGCCGGACGTTGACGCTGATGGGTCGGCTGCTTGCGCCATCGACTTGAAAGGCGGGGATAGTGAGTGTGCCACTGCTCTTGGGGTGCAGGCTGATGGTCCAGGTAAGGGAAGACTCGGATTTGCCGTTGATCCAGCTGTAGTTCTGTTGGCGGCTGGGGGCGGATATTCGCTCAAAGTTGCTGTCGAGAACGGCGAAGTCTGGTTCTGAGGATGGGGTATCGCCCTGGTAGATAACGGTTAATTGCAAGGTCTCATTGGCGCTCAGGGTGGTGCGATCCACGGAACTGGTGAGGGTGGCGGCCGCTGACTGGACGGCAAATGCGGCCAGTGTGGTGGTGAGCAGAAGGCGTAGTAAAAAGGTCATTGTTGGTTAGTTATCAACTTTGAATTAAGCATACTGGATATTTTCCACCGTCATTGCGAGGAGCCGCAGGCGACGTGGCAATCTCTTTATTCGGAGTGTGTGGCTGGAGATTGCCGCGTCGCTTCGCTCCTCGCAATGACGGTTTAATTTTGTGGTGAGGCAAAACATAGGTCACCACCGCTCCGGCTGCCGCTGGGGCTGCTGCCGTTGTTGCTGGCGGCGAAACTTTTCTTTTAAAAAGGCGCCGGGGTTATCCGGCACTTTGCGCAAAAACTGCTCCATGGCGCGCTCGGCTTCTTCATCGCTGTTTTGCTGGGATGTGTCTTGCGCTGGTTGTTGGTCGCTCTGCTGTTCCGGCTCGCCATCAGGGGTTTGTTGTTCACTCTTTTGTTGCTGTTCTTTGTCTTGAGAGTCCGTATTTTGCGATTCAGAGTTTTGCGACTCAGAGTCTTGTGAATCAGCGCTTCGCGAATCAGAGGAATCACTATCCTCGTTATTTTGCTGAGAGTCGCTCTGTTCAGAATCCTGCTGCTGGGATTCGCCGTCCTGGGTTTCACTGTCCTTGGATTCGCTTTTTTCGGATTCGTTGTCCTGATGTGAATCAGACTCTTGTGGCTGATTTTGCTGTTGTTGCTTGAGCTGTTCCACCAGTGCTTTGTTGGCGGCGGCGTCCTGGTGTTGTGGGTTCTTCTGCAGCGCTTGGTTGTAGGCATCAATGGCTTTGTCCAGCTCGCCCAGTTGCGCCAACGCGTTGCCCTGGTTGTACAGGCCATCGGCGCTACTGTCTTGTTGGAATGCCTCCAGCGCAGTCTGGTAATCGCCCTGGCGATAAGCGGCACTGCCGCGCCATTGGGGGGAGCGGAATTGTTCCGCTGCCTGTTCGTATTGCTGGTTGCGAAAAGCGTCCTGGCCGCGCTGGTCCGGTGTCTTGAGGAAGTCTGGTAGCTGACGGGAAAGGCGTTCTGGAAGTGATGTGTTGTCATCGGCCTGTGCTGGCGTGCTGGGCAACAGAGTCAGCAGCGGGGCGAGCAGCAAACAGGCCACCAAGCCTTTGCGAAAGGCCAGTAAAGCCAGGGGCAACAACAGCAGTGCCAACCAGTAGCCCTGGTCGTGCCAGCTGTCAAAGGTGCGTTCCAATTGTTCCCGCTGTTGCCCCAGCGGTGACTGAGTGACGTTGTCGATATGCGCTAACAGCAGTTCCAGGTCACGGTTGTCGGCAGTGAGGTCGCTGTATTGGCCGCCGTTGCTTTGCGCCAGTTGGGCCAATGGTTGGCGCGACAATTTGGGCATAACGATATTGCCGCCGCTGTCTTTGGCAAAGCTGCCGTCCCCCAGGGGTATGGGGGCACCTTGTTCGCTGCCAACGCCGAGAATCGACAGCCGCAGGCCAGTGCCACGCAGGGTTTGCTGGATATAGCGGCGTGCGCTGGCGGCCACACCGTCGCTGATCAGCAACAAGTCGCCACCGCTGACACCGCTGTTTTTCAGTGTTTTCAGGGCCAGATCGAAAGCGGCTTCGGTATTGCTGCCGGGGGTGCTGATCAGCTGCGGGGTCAGTACGGGCAGTTGTGAGACGATGGTGGCGCTGTCGTCGGTTAAGGGGGTCACCAGGTGGGCGCTGCCGCCATAAACAACCAATGCGGTTTGCCCTTCGTTGCGCTGCTGCAGGATATCCTGCAGTTTGAAGCGCGCACGGGTGATGCGGTCTGGCTTGATGTCTTGCGCTGCCATGGATGGAGACAGATCCAGCAAAACCACCAGGGCGCTTTGATCCCGGTGCAGGGGCTGCGGCAGTTGCTGCCAGGTGGGCCCGGCCAGTGCCAGGGAGGCCAGAGTCAGTGCCAGCAACCACAGCCACAGGCGGGCGCGCTGGTTGGAGTTGGATTCCCCGCCTGATTCCAACATCAGGGGTAGCCAGCGCGGGTCGATCACTTTGCTCCAATCACCCAGTGCCATACGGTTGCGCCCCAGCCACAGCAGCAAGGCACCCAGGGGCAATGCCAGCAACCACCAAGGGCGCAGCCAGTGAAAGTCGTTGAATAATTGTTGCCACTCAGCCATTGCGACCTCTCCATGCTCCCTGTGACAACAATAAGCGCCGCGCCAACAACAGCAGCGCGGCCAGCAGGGCCGCACTCAATGGCCAGTGGAAAAGTGCTTTGCTGGGGCGCAGGGTTTCCGCATCCTGTTCCACCGGTTCCAACTCATCCAGGTGGTGGTAGATGTTGTTCAGCTGCTGCACGTCTTTGGCGCGATAAAACTGGCCATCGGTAAGGTTGGCAATCTCCAGCAGGGTTTTCTCGTCTACCTGATTGCGGCTAAACCAACTGTTTCGACCGCCACCAATACCAACCGTGTAAATTTTAATGCCCAACTGTGCGGCTGCCTGCGCGGCTTCTACAGGCTGTAAAGTGCCGGCGGTGTTGGAGCCATCGGTCAGCAAAATCAAAATCCGGTGATTTTCCGGGCGTTCCTTAAGCTGCTTGACGGCGAGGCCAATGGCGTCGCCGATGGCGGTGGCTGAGCCGGCCATGCCCAGTTCCGCTTCCTGCAGCAATTGGTTGACTGTGGTGCGATCAAAAGTCAGCGGCGCTTGCAGATAGGCCTGGCCACCAAACAGAATCAAACCCAGACGGTCGCCGCTGCGGCGTTCCACAAATTGGCCCACCACCGCTTTGGCGGCGAGAATTCGTCGCAGCACATCTCGCCCCAGAGGCATATCTGGTTCATTCATGCTTTCGGAAATATCCACCGCCAGCAACAGGTCGCGGCCGCTGGTGGGCAGTTCAATTTCTTCGCCAATCCACACCGGGCGGGCGGCAGCCAGCAAACAGCCAAGCCAGACGACAACCAGCAGTAAATAAGCCCAGGGGCTTTTGCGGGCGGGGCCCTGGGTGTCAGCCTCGGCATCCAGTAATTGCTGATACACCGGCACCGTTAACGCGGCGCTCTGTTGGGCCAGGGCAGGGCGCAGAGCGCGATACAACCAGGGGGCGGGCAGCAACCACAGCAACCAGCTCCACTGCCAGACCAGGGTGGCGGAATCAGCCATTCGCCTGCCTCCCGCCAAATTGCAGGGTTGTGATGGCGGCAATCCATTGCAGGGCGCTGCGCTGTAATTCCTGGGTGGTGGCTGTACTTAAAGGCGCCGGTGCGCCAGCGTAGAGTTGTTGTTCCACCTGAAAGGCTAACTCCTGGCTGAAATAATGCTGCCCTTTGCGGCCACGGGCCTGCAGCAGTTGAGCCGTGGGTTGGCTGCTGGCCAGGCGCAAGGTTTGGTTGCCTGATGACAGCAGGCAGCGGCGCAGTGTGGCGACCAGCTGCTGGCACAGGGTGCTCTGGTTTTGGTGATTGTGGAAATCCGCAAAGTGCTGCGACAGCATACGTTGTGCCAAGCGACGATAGCGGTTGCGGCGAAAGCGGCGCCACCACAGCCACAGACCGAATGCCAACAACACAGCCACGGCGATCAGCAATGCCCACAAGCCCGGCGCCAGCGGCCACCAGCCTGTAGCTTCCGGCAGGTGGATGTCCCGCAGTTGCGCCAGTGGATTCGCTGTTTGGCCGTTCATGCCCGGCGCCTCTGTTTGCTGTAGTGGCTGCGCAGCAGTTGTACCACCGAGTCATCGGTGCTGACCCTCAGCAGCCCCATACCCAACTGTGCGGCGAGTTTTTGCAATTGCTTGTTGTGGTCGTCAAACAGGGCACTGCAGCGCTGCTGCAGTTGACGGCTGCGGGTGTTGAGCAGGCGGCGCTCGCCATTGCTAACGATGGGGTAGGTGCCCGCCGGGGGCAGCTGGCGTTCCAGCGGGTCGAATACCTGGCAGAGGGTGAGGTCGCAGTGGCGGGTGAGGGTGTACAGGTGTTCGCGGCTGGCATTGTCTATGTCGTGGAAGTCGCTGATCACAAACAGGGAGGTGCCGGGGTGGGCGATGCGACGGCCTTCCTCCAGCAGCTTTGCCAGGGTGAATTTATTGCTGTCGGCGCCGGGCAGTTGTGAGCACAAATCGTGCAGGCCGTGGATCAGCTGCAGCACGTTGTGGTGGCTGCGGCGGGGGCGCACAGTAATTTGTTGCTGCGGGCCGAACAGCAGGGCGCCCACCCGATCGTTTTTATCGATTCCGGCCCAGGCCAGGGCGGTAGCCAGCTCGCAAACCGTGCTGGCCTTAAGGCGCTTGCTGCCAAACAACATGGCGCGGCGCAGATCGGCGATCACCAACACCGGGCGCTCGCGCTCCTCCCGAAATACCTTGGTGTGGGGTGTTTCCGTGCGCGCGGTTACCCGCCAGTCGATGGAGCGCACATCGTCCCCTGCCTGGTAGTGGCGCACTTCCTCAAAATCCATACCGCGGCCACGAAAGCTGGAACGCACCTGTCCAGCCAGCTGGCTGCCAACAATTTTGCGAGGGAAAAACGTCAGATCGCCAATGCCGTGGCGCAATTGCACCAGGGCGTCGATATTGGCGACGGCGGTGGCGAATTGGTTGGCGGTGGTAGAGGGCTTGGTCATGGTGTGGTCGCCCGCGGTGTTTGATCAGTCGGTCGCACGTCGCATGTCGCACGTCGCACGCTAAAACCAAGCACGCTGTAGATAATCAAGCTGTATGCCATCATCCGCTGCCAGTAGCCACCAAAACCTTCAGCAAAGTGCTGTTGTATATCGAAGGTGCCTTTAGCGTGCGACGTGCGACGTGCGACGTGCGACCCATCAAAAAGAACTCCATAGCCAAGCATCACTACTACCTCATCTACGGAGCTACGCCGACGGCACCACTTCCAACAATTTATCAATCACCTGATTGGCATCGATACCTCTGGCTTCGCTTTCGAAGCTGAGTATCAGGCGGTGGCGCAGTACGTCGTGGGCGACGCTGCGGACATCGTCGGGGCTGACGTAGTCGCGGCCTTGCAGCCAGGCGTGGGCGCGGGCGCAGCGGTCGAGGGCAATGGTGGCACGGGGGCTGGCGCCGTATTCCAGCCAATCGCCGATGTCGCTGCCCTGTTCTTTTGAGTAGGCATCCGGTTGGCGGGTGGCCAGTACCAGTTGTATCAGGTATTCCTCTACCTGCTCTGACATATGCAGCGCCGCCACTTGCTTGCGTGCCGCCAGCAGGTTGTCTTCGCTGACCACCTGGGGCTGTGGCTGTGTTTCCTCAAGGGCTTCGCCACGGGTGATGCGGAGGATTTCCCGCTCCGCTTCCGGGGCCGGGTAGTCCACCATTACGTGCATCAGGAAGCGATCCATCTGTGCTTCCGGCAGCGGATAGGTGCCTTCCTGTTCAATGGGGTTTTGGGTGGCCATTACCAGAAACAGCTTGGGCAGGGAGTAGGTTTTGCGGCCCACACTAATTTGCCGCTCCGCCATGGCTTCCAGCAGCGCCGATTGCACTTTGGCCGGGGCGCGGTTGATTTCGTCCGCCAGAACCAGGTTGTGGAAGATGGGGCCGGGCTGGAACTGAAAAGAACCTTCCTGGTGGCGGTAAATGTCGCTGCCGGTAATGTCCGCGGGCAGCAGGTCCGGGGTGAACTGGATGCGATGAAAATCCCCCTCAATACCATCCGCCAGGGTTTTGATGGCGCGGGTCTTGGCAAGGCCGGGAGCCCCTTCCACCAGCAGGTGACCGTCTGCCAGCAGGGCGATCAGCAGGCGCTCGTTAAGGTGGCTCTGGCCGACAATCTGGCTGTTGAGCCATTGGCGCAAGTCCGCCAGGGGCTGTTGCAGGTCTGGTGAACCAGAAGAGGGCGTGCATTCCATTTAACTATACCGTTATTTACTATTTGATAACCCGCACACCATCTTTGGTAGTGCGGCTGGGGGCGGAAGATTGTAAACTTCCATCAATTCACTCGCCAGCTTGTTTGCCTGCTGTGATGCGACATTTGGAGTGTCTTGTCGAGAAGACTCTAAAAGAGCATGTGCACAGCGAGAAGTTCCAGGCGAGTCGAGGGCTCCACCTAAAATTCAGGCCAGACAATAATACTCAGGAGAACGGTGTGAATAAGTTTCAAGATCACGAGCGCTATCAGCAGGTAGAAAAAAAGGTCAGAGAGGACCACGCCCACTACGATATGGAGCATCTGCTGCCTTTCACCCACAAGCTGTTCAGCCTGTTGCCGGTGTCAGACTACGAAAACACCCCGGTCAGCGACTTGTCTGGTTTTGTGGGCTCTACTTGGGAATTTATTCAGGAATACAGCGGCGAAGGCCCGAAAATCCGCGTCTTCAATCCCACTCTGGAAGAGGATGGCTGGCTCAGCCCTCACTCGGTGGTGTATGTGTTGAAAAACGACATGCCGTTCCTGGTGGACTCTCTGCGTATTGAGCTCAATAACCGCGGCATCAATATTCACCAGACCAAAAGCATCATCACCAAAGTAAAACGGGATGCCAAGGGCAAGGCAGTGGCCTTTGGCGATGCCAAGGGCACCAAGCAGGAAGCCCTGATGATGTTCCTGATCGACCTGCATTCCTCTCAGGAGGAGCTGGAAGAAGTGGCCAGCGGCCTGGAAGATGTACTGGCAGATGTAAAAGTGGTGGTTCAGGATTTCCAGCCCATGCTGGATCGCGTAGAACGCCTGGTGGAAGAGACCGCCGAACTGAAGAAGGGGGTTTCCGCTGAAGACCGCGACGACGCGGTTGAGTTACTCAAGTGGATGCACAGTGGTTACTACACCTTTCTGGGGTGTTCGGAATACAGCCTGAAGACCGTTAAGGGTAAGCAGGTGGTTACCGAGTTGGAAGATGAGCGCCTTGGCCTGTTCCGTCTGCACGGCACCAAGCAGACCAGCGCCGATCTGGAATCCCTGAACCCCGGTGTTAAGGATTTCTACGATCGCGACGGTCTGTTGGGCTTTACCTATTCGTCGGTACGCTCGCGGGTGCACCGCAGTGTTCACGCCGATTACATTGTGGTGAAGAAGCTCAACAAGAGCGGCAAACCGGTGGGCGAAGTGCGCTTGCTGGGCATGTTTACCTCACCGGTTTACACCATGAAGCCGGCACTGATTCCGGTATTGCGCAATAAAGTGAAGCGGGTGATAGAGCGCTCCGGCCTGCTGCCCAATAGCCACGACGGCAAGGCTTTGCAGCAATTGCTGGATGTACACCCCCGTGACGAACTGTTCCAGAGCTCGGACGACGAGCTCTACAAAAACATGATTGCCACCTGGCAGATTAATGAGCGCCGCAAGGTGCGCTTCTTTATGCGCCACGACGTATACGGGCGCTTTGTCAGCTGCATGGTGTATGTGCCCAGAGACCTGTACAACACCGACGTGCGCCACCGCATTGAAAATATGCTGGCGGAACATCTGGGTGCCACGGAGCGAGAGTTTTACACCTATTTGTCAGAGTCCGTACTGGCCCGAATCCAGTTTATATTCCGGGTCAATAGCGACCGCTACAAGTCCCTCGACGTGGCGGAGCTGCAGCAGAAAATCATCCAGATTACCCGCAATTGGAGCGATGACTTGCGAGAAGCGGTTATCGACCACTACGGCGAAGAAGAAGGCCAGCGTATTTGTCGTGCCTACGCCAGCGGCTTCTCTACGTCTTATCAGGAACATTTTGACCCCCGTGCTGCGCTCGGCGACATCGGCCTGATGGAATCCATCGACGATAACAACAAGATCGCCATGAGCTTCTATCAGCCGCCGGCTGTGGATAAAGACGTGATGCGCTTTAAGGTGTTCCACCGGGATACACCGCTGGATTTGTCGTCTATGGTGCCGCTGTTGGAAAACCTCGGCTTCCAGGTACAGGGTGAGCACCCCTACATCATTGAAACCAGTAAAGGCGAAGTGCATCTGTCGGACTTCACCTTGAAATTCCGCATGGGCGTGGGTGTGGATGTGCCCTCGGTACGCAATAACTTCCAGGATGCCTTCCGCGCCATCTGGACCGGTGAAACCGACGACGACTTCTTTAACCGCCTGGTGATTGGTGCTCGCCTGGACTGGCGTTCTGTCGCCATGCTGCGTATGTACGGCCGCTACATGAAGCAGCTGGGCTTTAGCCTGGGGCAGCGCTTTATTGCCGACACCCTGTCCAAGCATCTGGATACCGCCCGCAATCTGGTGGCCTTGTTCAAGAGCTACTTTGATCCGACCCACGAAGGGGAAGGGCGCGCCGCTCGCCTGACCAAAAAGATATCCGCTGACCTGGATGCGGTGTCTAACCTTAGTGAAGACAAGGTGCTGCGCACCTATCTGAACCTGATTAACGCCACCTTGCGTACCAACTTCTTCCAGCACGACAAGGATGGCAATCACAAACCGTATATCTCCATCAAACTGGCCACTCACCAGTTACAGGAAGCGCCCAAGCCGCGCCCTGAGTTTGAAATTTACGTGTACTCCCCCCGCATGGAAGGTGTGCACCTCCGTGGCGGCAAGGTGGCACGCGGTGGTTTGCGCTGGTCAGACCGCATGGAGGATTACCGCACCGAAGTACTGGGCCTGGTAAAAGCCCAGCAGGTGAAAAACGCGGTAATTGTTCCCACCGGTTCCAAAGGCTGTTTTGTGGCCAAGAATTTGCACAAAACCAACGGCCGTGAAGAGTTTATGGCGGAGGGCATTGCCTGTTACCAGACCTTTATTCGCGGTTTGCTGGACGTTACCGACAACATTGTTGGCGGTGAAATTGTGCCCCCCAAAGAAGTGGTGCGTCGGGACGAAGACGACCCCTATCTGGTGGTGGCAGCGGATAAGGGCACTGCTACTTTCTCCGACATCGCCAACGCCATTTCCGATGAATACGGCCACTGGCTGGGAGATGCTTTCGCGTCTGGCGGTTCCAACGGTTACGACCACAAAGGCATGGGTATTACCGCCCGCGGTGCCTGGGTGGCTGTGCAGCGTCACTTCCGTGAAATTGGCATCAACACCCAGGAAGACGAATTTACCGTTATTGGTATCGGCGATATGGGCGGTGATGTATTCGGCAACGGCATGCTGTTGTCGGAAAAAATTCGCCTCAAGGTGGCGTTCAACCACCTGCACATCTTCATCGACCCGAACCCGGATGCGGCGGCCACTTTCGCGGAGCGCCAGCGCTTGTTTGATACCCCTCGTTCCACCTGGGCAGACTTCGACAGCAAGCTGATTTCCAAGGGCGGTGGTGTGTTTGATCGCAGCGCCAAATCCATTGTGCTGACCCCGGAAATCAAGGAGTCCTTTGGCATTGAAGAGGACGAGCTGCCTCCCACCGAGCTGATCCACGAGCTGCTGAAGTCCGAAGTGGACATGATCTGGAACGGCGGTATTGGCACCTACGTGAAGGCCAGCGATGAAAGCCACGACGAAGTGGGCGATCGCGCCAACGACAGCCTGCGTGTTAACGGTAAGGAACTGCGCTGCCGGGTATTCGGCGAGGGCGGTAACCTGGGCCTGACCCACCGTGGCCGCATTGAGTTTTGCCAGAACGGCGGTGCCTGTAACACCGACTTTATCGACAACGCCGGTGGTGTGGACTGTTCCGACCACGAGGTGAACATCAAGATTCTGCTCAACGAGCTGGTGGCCACCGAAGACCTGACCACCAAACAGCGCAACGTCTTCCTGGAGAAGATGACCGACGATGTTTCCGACCTGGTACTGGCCAACAACTACCAGCAAACCCAGGCCATTAGTGTTGCCGAGTTCCACTGTAACAGTAACCTGGCGGAGTACTGGCGCTTTATCACCACTCTGGAATCCAAAGGCCGTCTGGACCGCGCTCTGGAATTCCTGCCCAGCGATGAGGAAATGGGCGAGCGTGATGGTCGCGGCCAGGGCCTGGTTCGCCCGGAGCTGTCTACTCTGATTTCCTACGCCAAGGTAGAGCTGAAAGAAGCCCTGATCGACTCCGACGTGGCGGACAATGAGTATATGGCTCAGGCGGTGGAAAGCCTGTTCCCGCAGCAGATGCGCAAGAAGTACCTGCCGCAGATTCACCAGCACAGTCTGAAGCGTGAAATCATTGCCACCCAGTTGGCCAATGAGCTGATCAACACCATGGGCCTGACCTTCTACATGCGTCAGGTGGAATCCACCGGTGCTACCGCCGGTGAGGTGTTGAAGGCCTACGCCATCGTCCGCGATATCTTTAAGCTGCCGCAGGTGTGGGCAGATCTGGAAGCGCTGGACTACAAGGTGTCGTCGGCACTGCAGCTGGAACTGATCACCATTTACATGCGCCTTGGCCGTCGTGCCACTCGCTGGATTCTGCGCAACTGGCGCGGTTCGCTTGATCCGGCCAAGCTGGTTCCGCAAATGCGCATGAAGATGGAAAAAGTGCTCAAGGTACTGCCGAAAATCATGGTGGGGGATCACAAGGAAAAATGGGATGCCCTGCACGGCAATCTGACCAGCAATGGCGTTAGCCCACAGGCAGCGGAACTGGCCGCCAGCTCCAACAGCCTGTACTTCGCCCTGGGTGTGGCGGAAATGTCCATCAACAACAGTATTCCTGTGGAATACGTGATTGAGCTCTACCACCTGATGGGCAACCAGCTTTCCCTCGACTGGTTCGGTGATCAAATTGTTTCCCTGCGGCCTGAAAACCGCTGGAAAGACTTTGCCCGTGAGTCCTTTGTGGATGAGCTGGAAACCCACCGCCGCGAGCTGACTCAGGCTGTGTTGAAAGAGTACGGCCAGCAGAAGGACATCAAGAAAATCCTTCAGGACTGGCACGACAAGCACGAGCAGCTGGTGGATCGCTGGATGGAAACCGTACAGGAACTGCGTTCTACCACCACCCAGGACTTTGCCATGTACTCGGTGGCTCTGCGTGAGCTGCAGGACTTGTCGCGCAGCACCGCATCCCGCCAGGCACTGACGGCGGGGTAGGCAGTACCGGGCTGCGAGCCACGGGCTTCGTGCCGCCTCTGTAGGTCGCCCTTCAGGGCGTCAAGTAAAGCGTATTAGCCGCTTATCTTGACGGCCTGAAGGCCGACCTACTTGCTTTTCAGGAAAGTGATATCAAGAAAGCGGTCGACTAGCTGTTATTCATACCGGATAATTGCCACCCCTAATTTGTAGCCCGGGTGGAGCGCAGTGGAACCCGGGGGCGTTGTTGAAATGCTTTCCCGGGTTCCACTGCGGTCCACCCGGGCTAAGTTACATTCAGGATAAACCCCTATGTACGATCTGGCCCGCAAAGCCCTGTTTACCCTGCCTGCAGAAACCGCCCACGATCTGGCTCTGGATACCATCGGTTGCAGCGAACGCCTGGGCCTGATGAAGCTCGCCAAACCCGCTGTATCAGCCCCTGTGGAGGTGATGGGTATCCGTTTCCCAAACCCGGTGGGATTGTCCGCCGGGCTGGATAAAAACGGCGATTATTTCAATGGCCTGGGGGCTCTGGGCTTTGGCTTTGTGGAAATTGGCACCGTGACGCCACGGCCGCAACCGGGCAACCCCCAGCCGCGATTGTTTCGCCTGCCGGAACACAATGCCATCATCAATCGCCTGGGTTTTAACAACCTGGGGGTGGATCATCTGGTAGAACGGGTAAAACGCCGCCGCTATTCAGGGGTGTTGGGTATCAATATCGGCAAGAACTTCGACACCCCGGTGGAAAAGGCGGCGGATGACTATTTGATCGGTATGGAAAAAGTCTATGCCCATGCCGATTACATCACCGTAAATATCTCTTCCCCAAACACGCCGGGGCTGCGGGACTTGCAGTTTGGTGAGCAACTCAGCCAATTGCTGGCTACCCTTAAACAGGCCCAGGCGCGTCTGGCGGATGAGCATGGCCGCTATGTGCCATTGGCGGTGAAAATCGCCCCGGATCTGGACGAGGCAGGTGTCGACGACATTGCCCTGATCTTGGTTAAGCAGAAAATCGATGGCGTTATCGCCACCAATACCACCATCTCCCGTGATGCGGTGGCTGACTCACCTCTGGCCGAAGAAGCCGGTGGCCTTAGCGGTGCGCCGGTGAGGGAGAAATCCACCAAAGTCATTGCGCGGCTCAGCACGGTACTGGACGGTGCGCTGCCGATTATCGGTGTGGGTGGCATTGGCAGTGGTGAAGACGCAGTGGAAAAGATTGAGGCTGGAGCCAGCCTGGTGCAGGTGTATACCGGGTTTATTTATCGGGGTCCGACATTGGTAAGGGAAGCGGCGGACGCAATCGCGTCCTGTAACCGCTTCCAAAGCCTCGTTGCAGGCTCTAGTCAGGGCACATAGCCCAAGGTGTAAAACCAGTATTTATAAGTTTGCCGCCTTTTGGTGGCTGGTGAATTGATTGTAGCCAGACCAGTGATCTTCACGGCCTTCACGCCAGCCGCGCTGCCATTCCAGGGCGTTGTACGTGTCGGCAATATGGGGGCAAAAGGTTTTCGATTTACCGCCATAGCCAGCTTGGTAGCCTTTCAAAAAAGCGCGGTGTGAAGAGTCACGTTTCTGTGTTTTCATCGACGTTTGATCCTCCAGGGATTGAGGTGGAACCGCTGGAATCCGCTTTCCATTCTGTGTCGAAAGCGGCCTGTTACTACAGCAAAAAATCCGGCTCGTGTCGAAGAATATATTTTTTTTAATAAACGAATTTTTATGACCTTTTGGAATGCAAGACTAGCGTCTTCTCAACGGTGGCAGACATGACCGGCGAACATTTTGAATGGCTGGCCAGCTGCCCCAAAGGCCTCGAACAATTGTTGGCAGAAGAACTGAAAACGCTCGGAGCCAGCGACATACGTGAGACCGTGGCCGGTGTGATGTGCCGTGCCAATCTGCAAGCGGCCTACCGAATTTGCCTGTGGTCACGGTTGGCCAACCGGCTGTTATTGCAGCTGGGCCACTTTGCGGTGGACGATGCCGACAGCCTCTATGAGGGGGCAAAAAAAGTTGACTGGTCGCAGCACTTTGGTTCCGCTAATACTTTTGCCGTACGCTTTAGCGGAGGCAATAAGCAGATTACTCA
Source organism: Porticoccus sp. W117 (assembly GCF_030341905.1). GTDB lineage: Bacteria > Pseudomonadota > Gammaproteobacteria > Pseudomonadales > Porticoccaceae > SCSIO-12696. The sequence goes on from NZ_JATAAF010000007.1 coordinate 20,603, forward strand.
TACCCAGTTTGGTGCCCGCCGTATCAAAGACGCCATCGTCGATTATTTTCGCGAGCGCGGCGATGATCGCCCAGACGTTGATTTGCGCCAGCCGGATATCTGGATACAAGCGCACCTGGCTTCCGGAAAAGGCGGCAAGAGCAAATTGCACATAGCGCTGGATTTCAGTGGTGACAGCCTGCACCGGCGCCGCTACCGGGTTGCCAATACCACCGCCCCCCTGAAAGAAAACCTCGCTGCAGCGCTGTTATTGCGAGCCCGTTGGCCGCAGATTGCCGCCGCCGGAGGCGCGCTGATCGACCCCATGTGTGGCAGTGGCACCTTGTTGATTGAAGCGGCACTGATGGCGCGGGACGTGGCGCCAGGGCTGCTTCGGGAGGAGGCCGGCGACCACCACGGCTTTGTGAACTGGCAGGGCCATGACGACAACCAGTGGCAACTGCTATTGGCCGAGGCGCGCCAACGGCGCAGCGACGGTGAGCAAAAAGACATTCCCGAAATTCGCGGTTATGACCAGGACGGTCGCGCTGTCAGGGCTGCTGAAGCCAACGTTGAACAAGCCCAGGTGGACGATGTGGTCAGGGTGACCCACAAACCTCTGGCGGAACTCAAACAACCCACTCACAAAGTACTGACACCGGGTCTGTTGATCACCAATCCTCCCTACGGGGAACGGCTGGGAGAGCAGGAGGCACTGCGCGAGCTTTACTACCTGCTGGGAGAGCGGCTAAAAGCGGAATTCCCCGGCTGGCAGGCGGCGGTTTTTACCGGCAACCCGGAACTGGGCCCGGAGATGAACCTGCGCGCCCACAAACAATACAAGCTGTTCAACGGCGCCATTCCCAGCAAGTTGCTACTGTTCGAGGTGAATGCCCAACGCCAGGAGCGAGCACCCGATGCAGAGCCCGAAACCCTTTCCCAAGGCGCACAGATGTTCGCCAACCGCCTGCGCAAGAACCTGCGCAAACTCAAACCCTGGGTAAAGCGGGAGGGTATTCACTGCTACCGTTTGTACGACGCCGATATGCCGGAATACGCGGTAGCGGTGGATATCTATTCCGGTGATGAAGGGGATGCGGTTCACCTGCAGGAGTACGACCCACCCAAAACCATCGATGATCGCGATGCCCGCCGTCGCCTGCGGGAAGCTCGCCAGGGGTTGCAGGAGGCCTTGCAATTGCCGGAAGGACAGCTGTTTTTCAAGCAGCGCAAACGCCAGAAGGGCAGCGATCAGTACCGCCGCCGGGAGCAGGGCAGCCGGGAAAGTGATAGTCCTGTGCGGGTGGTGACAGAGGGCAATGCCCGGCTGGAGGTCAATCTGCGGGATTACCTGGATACCGGGCTGTTTCTGGATCACCGTCCGCTGCGCCAGCTGGTGTCCCAGCAAGCCGCTGGAAAATCCGTACTCAACCTGTTTTGTTACACCGCCAGTATTACCGTTCATGCGGCACTGGGTGGAGCCAGCCGCAGCCTGAGTGTCGATATGTCACCCACCTATCTGGATTGGGCACGGCGTAACTTTGAACTCAATGGGCTGGATATGAACGTCCACCGCCTGGAGCGAGCGGATTGCCTGAAATGGCTGCAAGAGGCCTCCGAGGGAGAGCAGCGCTACGATTTGATCGTGCTCGACCCGCCGACCTTCTCCAACTCGAAAAAGATGGAGGGGGTGCTGGATATCCAACGGGATCACGGCCTGCTGATTCGCCAGTGTGTACGTCTGCTGGCTCCCGGCGGTGAGCTGTATTTTTCCAACAACTTCCGCCGCTTTCAGATGGATGGGGATGTACTCAATTTCCTCGATTGTGAAGACATCACCCGTGACACCATTGACCCAGATTTTCAGCGCAACCCGAAAATCCACAACTGCTGGCGCATTCGTAAAAGAGGTTAGTGGTGGAGCTGGTTTTATACACCGGGCCTCAGTGCACTCTGTGCGACAAGGCCAAACAGGTGATCTGGCCGGTGATTGCCGCCACCGGACACAAACTGGTGGAGCGGGATATTACCAGTGATATTGCCTGGCTGCGTAAATACCGGACAACCATCCCGGTTGTGGCACTGGGGGATCGCGAGCTTAACTGGCCGTTTGATCAGCAGCAGCTGTATCAATGGCTTAATCAGTGAAACAATAGACCGGTCATTGCGAGCGCAGCGAAGCAATCTCCAGCAAGTCACTGCCAAAATGGGAGAGATTGCCACGTCGCCTTTCTTTACAAAGAAGGCTCCTCGCAATGACGAAATTCAAAATAAACACCATGGGGGTGGCTTATGGCCAAGCGCGTTTACCTGTTCAATGAAGGCAGCAAGGACGACAAGGAATTACTGGGGGGCAAGGGGGCGAATCTTTGTGAAATGACCAATCTCGGCTTGCCGGTTCCCTATGGCTTTGTGATAACCACTCCCTCTTGCTGGGAGTTTTTTGAGTCCGGCAACCAAATGCCGGAACAGTTGGAGCAGGAATATCGGGTTGCCCTTGAGCTGGTGGAACAGCAAATGGGGGCGCGTTTTGGCGACCCGGAAAACCCGTTGCTGTTCTCGGTTCGCTCCGGTGCGGCAGTGTCCATGCCGGGCATGATGAACACCATTCTCAACCTTGGCTTGAACGACGAAATTGCTGCAGGCCTGGCCAGCAAAACTGCCAACCCACGATTTGCCTACGATTCTTACCGGCGCTTTATTCAGATGTTCGGCGATGTGGTGCTGGGCGTTGATGGAGAGCTGTTTGAGCATGAAATTGACGCTTACAAAAAAGCCAACAACAAGAAACGTGATGTGGATATGTCTGCCGACGACTGGCAGGCGGTGATCGCTGTATTCAAAACCCTCGTAGATTTCCCCCAAGACCCTTATGAACAACTGAGGCTGGCCATTGAAGCGGTATTCCTGTCCTGGCATACCCCCCGTGCCCAGGTGTATCGGGAGATGAATAATATTCCGGAGTCTCTTGGCACAGCAGTGAATGTGCAAGCCATGGTGTTTGGCAACTTCGGTGATGACTCCGGCTCCGGCGTAGCCTTTACCCGCAACCCGTCCACTGGCGAAAAAATGTTCTTTGGTGAGTTTTTGTTCAACGCCGCCGGTGAAGATGTGGTGGCTGGAATACGTACCCCGGAGCCCATAGAGGCATTGCAGGAACGTTTGCCTGCGGTTTACGACGAGCTGTATCGCACCCAGGCTTTGCTGGAGCAACATTACCGGGATATGCAGGACATTGAGTTCACCGTCCAGCAGGGGCGCTTTTACATGCTGCAAACCCGCAGCGGCAAGCGCACAGGCCGTGCTGCCATTAAGGTGGCCGTAGATATGGTGGGCGAAGGCCTGATCAGCGAAAAGGAAGCCCTGTTGCGGGTTGCCCCCGAGCACGTAGAGGCGTTATTGCACCCCATGCTCGATCCGGCAGCCAAAACTGACCCTGTTGCTACGGGCCTGCCAGCCAGTCCCGGTGGCGCCACCGGTCGAGTGGTGTTCTCTGCGGATGAAGCAGTCAGCACCCATGCCACCGGTGAGCAGGTGATACTGGTGCGCCGTGAAACCACCCCGGAAGACATTCATGGCATGAAAGTGGCACAGGGCATTTTGACCGAGCTGGGTGGTATGACATCTCACGCGGCGGTGGTGGCCCGCGGCATGGGTGTGTGTGCCATTACTGGCTGTGGTGGTTTGACCATCAACTACCGCGCTGGCACCGCTACTACCGAGTCCGGTCTGGAGATCAAGCGAGGAGACGTGATTACTCTGGACGGTTCCACCGGCGAAGTGATGTTGGGGGATATTCCCAAAGTAGAAGCCAGTGCCAGTGAGGATTTTCAAACTATCCTGTCCTGGGCCGACCGCTATCGCCGCCTGAAAGTGCGCGCCAATGCCGAAACCCCGGAAGACGCCGCCAAGGCTCGCGAGCTGGGCGCTCAGGGCATTGGCTTGTGCCGCACGGAGCACATGTTCTTTGGCGCAGATCGTATCGATGTGATGCGCGCCATGGTGCTGTCGGAAAGCGAGGATGAGCGCAGGCAACACCTGGCCAAACTGCAGGAGTTTCAGCAGGCGGATATGCTGGCGTTGTTCCGCGAAATGGCGGGGCTGCCGGTAACCATCCGTTTGCTGGACCCACCGCTGCATGAATTTCTGCCCCACGACGGTGACAGTCTCGACGGTCTGGTGGCCAGTACCGGCAAGTCGGAAGAGCAAATCAAAGCCATTAGTCAGCGCTTGCATGAGGTGAACCCCATGCTGGGCTTCCGCGGTTGCCGGTTGTCTGTGGTGTTCCCTGAAATCACCGAAATGCAGATAGATGCCATTTTTTCTGCTGCCATTGAAGCCGCCGAACAGGGCTACCGGCCAATGCCGGAAATCATGATTCCGCTGGTAGTGAATGTGCGGGAAATTCGCCTGGTAAACGACATCATTGACCAGCGCATTCGCAAGCTACTGAGCCAGCAGCGTTTCTCCATCCCCTACAAAATTGGCACCATGATGGAGACACCACGCGCCTGTTTGGGAGCCAAACGACTGGCTCCTGCGGTCGAGTTTATGAGCTTTGGCACCAACGACCTGACCCAAATGACCTACGGCTTTTCACGGGATGATGCGGGCACATTCATACCCAGCTACCTGGATAAGAAACTGATTGAACAGGATCCGTTTGTATCTCTGGATCAACGCGCGGTGGCGAAGCTGATGAACATGGCGATCAAGGATTCAAAACGTGCCAAGAAAGGTATCAAATACGGCATTTGTGGCGAACACGGTGGCGACCCGGTGTCCGTACAGTTCTGCCACAAACTCGGTTTGGATTACGTATCCTGCAGCCCGTTCCGTGTACCGGTTGCTCGCATCGCCGCTGCCCAGGCCTGGGTAATTGAAGATGCAGAGGGTTAGCCGTGGAGCTGTTTGAATTGGAAGGCCGGGAGTTTGTTGAGCTGCATAACCTGCTCAAACTCACCGGTCTTGCTCACAGTGGCGGCACAGCGAAGCTGCTGATTGCCGACGGCCAGGTAACGGTGGATGGCGAAGTGGAATTGCGCAAGCGCTGTAAAATTCGCACGGGGCAGGTGGTGAGTTTTCAGGGGCAGGACGTGCGGGTGACGGAATAGCTCCGTCATTGTGAGCGAAGTGAAGCAATCTCGTGGCTTTTACTTCGTCGTTGTTGCTTGAATAATTTGTAGCAAAGGTTTCGCCCTGCTGGGCGAGCTACTTCTTTTGCTTGCCCAAAAGAAGTAGCCAAGAAAAAGGCACCCCCGTTCCGTTGGCCCTGCGGGCTCCCCTCGCTCCGCACAATTGCCACGGGCCGGTCTTACTCGCATCCCTGCTCGATCGACCTAACGCGCACATCAGTGTGCGCGCTTCCCTACCAATTGCACTGCGCTCGGCAACTCCAAAGGGGAACAAAAACCACGCACGAACCAAGCTACGGAGTGACAAAAAATCCCCTTCGCCCTTGCCGAGTGACGGAGGTGACATAGGGTGAAACGGACAGGACGTTCGTTTCAGTGCAGCGGGTACAGGAAGTACCCTCTGCGCGACCCGGCCATGGCACCGGAGGAGCGAGGGGGAGCCGAAGGCCAAGGGCGCTGGGGCGTGCTTTCTTTGCTTATCTTTCTTTACACGAGTAAAGAAAGTCAGTCGCCCAGCAGGGCGAAACCTGCATTGAAAAATTAGCTAATAAACAACGACGAAGTAAAAACCGCTAGATTGCCGCGTCGCTTCGCTCCTCGCAATGACGGAGCTTGTTTACTTTGAGGCGAGCTAAGACAACAACTTATCCTTAGCCTGGTTAATCCTCGCTGCCAAGTAGTCGTTGCCGCCGCGATCCGGGTGCAGTTTTTGAATCAGTTTTTTATGGGCACTGACGATTTCTTCTTTGCTGGCTCCCGGCTGCAGACCGAGGACTTCCCAGGCTTCCTGTTCGCTGATATTGCTTTGTTGTGGTGGTGCCTGGGTTGATTGCTGGGTATTGGGACGGCGGCGCAGATTGAGGAAGGGCAATACTCGCAGCGCTAAACCAAACAGAGCTTTTACCACGGGCACCAAGCTGGCGAATACCACGGCAATCCAGTGCATCCGGCCGGTAACCGCGAGCACGATCAAAATACCCAAAAGCCCCCAGAATCCGGATTTCAGCAGGAAACCTTTGCGCTTCTCATCCGGGCAGGCTTTGAATTTGGACCACCAGTACCAAGCAGCAAAAAGGGTGGCAATCAGAATCAGCAGGCGATGCATGAACAGTCTCGTTAAACAGCTCGGCGTTGTCAGCGGCTAGTCTATCGGTATAGCCATTCAGAGGCTATAGAGAAACTCGATTGCGGCCCGCTTGTTTGGCGCGGTACAAGGCGTCGTCAGCTTGTTTGACCAGTTCTACAGTGTCGACCATATCCTTGGTCATGGTGGCAATGCCAACACTGATGGTGAGTGATTGGATGTGGGGCAGTTGTTGTTCTACGGTGCTGCGGATTCGCTCAGCGGCCACCTGTGCTTCCTGTTCGGCGGTGTTGGGCAAGATGATGGCAAATTCTTCGCCGCCATAACGGGCTAACAGGTCACCTTCACGCACGGTGGCTTGCAGCACATTTGCCATTTCCTGTAAGGCCTCATCTCCTACTTGATGACCTTGCTTGTCGTTAATTTGTTTAAAGTTATCCAGGTCGATCATCAGCAAGGAAAGAGGTGTTTTGTGGCGCTTGTATATAGCTGCTTCCCGTTTTAACTCCTGGTTGAAGGCGCGGCGGTTGTACAGTTTGGTCAGCTCGTCACTGAGGCTCATGGTCTGCAATTCATCGTTGAGCCTGGCCAGTTCGTCATGACATTCTCTGAGTAACTTATTGTTCAATTCCTGGCGCAGCAGGTTGCGACGCAGTTCGAACAGGGCACTGACAAAACGCGCCAGGGCTTCCAGGCTGGCTTGCTGGCTATCAGTGAGGGTTCGCGGTTGTTTGTCGAGTACACAGAGTGTGCCCAGAGCATGGCCTTCCGGGTTGATAATGGGAATGCCCGCGTAAAAGCGCACATGGGGTGGGTTAGTTACCATGCCGATGTCTTTGAATACCGGATGCTGGTGGGTGTCATTCACCACCAGTGTTTCCCGTTCCACAATGGTGTGGGCACAAATTACCATATGCCGGGGCACGAACTCCTTGTCGATGCCGTATTTGGCCTTGTGCCACTTGCGCTCGGCATCAATCAGGGCAACGGTAGAAATAGGGCAGTTGCAGATTTCCGCCGCCATCCTGACGATATCGTCGTACTCCTGCTCCGGCAGAGTATCCAGCAGCTGATATTCCACCAGCGACTTAATGCGCGCTTCTTCGTCTTCTGGAATAGGGAAGGTCATTGGCATTGTTCAGTTTCATAAAAGGCTTTTAGTATAGTCAAATATTTGACGAATTAATTCCCTTGTCCCTCAATAAGGTGATTTTTGATCAGTAGTTAGACATATCGCAGGCATTCGGGGGGCGCCCGGTTGAGTCTGTGACAATAAGCCTTATTATCGCTTCCTTATGTCAGGTGGCCTTAATTTGCCCTTGAGTAGCCATTGAATGGAGTAGATGTGTGAATACCAATAACAACGTTGAATACGATGAGAGTGTCCCCAAGGGTGGCTGGTTCGCCCGTTTTCTTGGCGTAGTCGAGTGGTTGGGCAACTTGTTGCCTCACCCGGTCAGCCTGTTTGCCTTGTTTACCCTGTTTATTTACTTGCTCAGTGGCTTGCTGGGATATCTGGAAGTCTCGGTGGCCGACCCGCGCCCACCGGGGGCGGCAGGCCGTGAAGCGGATGGCGTCATTGAGGTGATATCCCTGGTCAACGCCGAGGGTTTGCAGCGCATTATGGCTGGGTTAGTCACCAACTTCACCGGGTTTGCACCGCTGGGCACGGTGCTGGTGGCGTTGCTGGGGGTTTCGGTGGCCGAGCACTCCGGGCTGCTGTCGGCCTTGATGCGGGGCATGGTGGTGAATGCATCACGCCGCACGGTAACGGTGCTGGTGGTCTTTGCGGGCATTATTTCCAATACCGCCTCTGAGCTGGGTTATGTGGTGCTGATTCCCTTGGCGGCAATGATCTTTCACTCCTTAGGGCGTCACCCACTGGCAGGGTTGGCAGCGGCCTTTGCCGGGGTATCCGGTGGCTACAGCGCCAACCTGTTACTGGGTACCATCGACCCGCTGTTATCCGGCATTACCGAAGCCGCCGCGCATATGATCGACCCCAATTATGTGGTTGGCCCGGAAATGAACTGGTTCTTTATGATCATCAGCACCTTTCTGATTACCGGTCTGGGTGCGTTTGTTACCGAAAAAATTGTTGAGCCAAGGTTGGGTGTTTACGATCCCAATGAAGCGTCTATCAACCTGGGTGAACAGAAGGTTGAATCGCTCACTGTTCAAGAGAAAAAAGGCCTTAAGGCAGCAGGTATCACCTTTCTGGTGATATGCGGTTTACTGGCATTATCCATCGTGCCCGAGGACGGCATCTTGCGCCATCCGGAAACTGGCGCAGTAGCGGGTTCGCCTTTCCTTAAGGGCATTGTGGTGATGATTTTCGTGGTGTTCGCACTGCCAGGGTTTGCCTACGGCAAAGTCAGCGGCAGCATGAAAAACGACCGCGATGTAATCGACGCCATGGCGAAAAGCATGGGCAGCCTCAAGCTGTATATCGTGCTGGTGTTTTTCGCCGCTCAGTTTGTAGCCTTCTTCAAGTGGACTAATCTCGGCACCGTTTTGGCGGTAAAAGGCGCCGCAGCCTTACAGGCCATGGGCCTGGATGGCCCGGAAGTGTTTATCTTCTTTATTCTGATGTGCGCCATGGTCAACCTGTCTCTGGGCAGCGCCTCCGCCCAGTGGGCAGTAACCGCACCGATCTTTGTACCCATGCTAATGCTGGTGGGCTTTGCCCCGGAAACTATTCAGGCGGCATACCGCATTGGTGATTCGGTAACCAATATCATCACCCCGATGATGAGCTATTTCGGCTTGATTCTGGCCATCGCCACCCAGTACAAAAAGAACCTGGGTATGGGCACTCTGATTGCTACTATGTTGCCGTACTCTATGGTGTTCTTTGTGGGCTGGACTATTCTGTTTTATTTGTGGGTGTTTGTGTTGGGCATGCCTGTGGGGCCGGGGGCGGAGACTTATTATCAGCCTTGAGGAACCTTCCAATTATTAATGGCTGTCTAAATATCAAGGAGTGAGAAGTGCACTTTGCATGTGGTTTTGAAACGTCAAAGTTTGATGTTACTAAAGAGCAAAAAAATCCGATAAATCCAATTTATGGGGAGTCGTTGCTCCTTTGGTTAAAAGATCGGTTATTGGGTCAATTAGAAATAACGGTGCCTGAAGCAGAGGATTGGGGTTGGTACAGCTATGTAAATTGGAAAGGTCGTCAATACATGCTTGGTGCATCAGCATATTTTGATGAAGGAGATGATCCAAACGAAGAAGTTGGTTGGGTCTTTCAATTAACTAAGGAGCGCTCACTGAAAGAAGTGCTTTTATTTCAAGAAAAGATGAAAGCAGATGATGAGTGTCTAATATTTTTTACATCTATCTTCAATGAAGATTCTGATTTTCACAATATAGTCCGTGTGTAAAGAAACTCAATAGAGTTCAAGAAATTTATCATTACATCAGAATGACAAAGTAAGAAGCCCCGACAGTAACCTACCGGGGCTTTCGTCTTTTAACATCTCACGTATTACGCCACTTCCACAATCTGCTCCGCAGCGATCAACTTACCTTCTTCAGCGCCTTTCTGGAACGACTCAATCTGGTCGAAGTTCATATAGCGATAAATGTCGTCCGCCATGGAGTCGATATCACCGGCGTATTGCAGGTATTCCTCCGGGGTGGGTAGTTTGCCCAGTACCGCGCCGATGGCTGCCAGCTCCGCTGAGGTGAGGTACACGTTGGCACCGTCGCCCAAACGGTTGGGGAAGTTGCGGGTGGAGGTGGAAAGCACAGTGCTGTTGGGAGCTACGCGGGCCTGGTTGCCCATACACAGGGAGCAGCCGGGCATTTCCATACGGGCGCCGGAGCGGCCGAAGATGTTGTAGTAGCCTTCTTCCATCAGGGTGTGTTCGTCCATTTTGGTGGGCGGGCTCAACCACAAGCGGGTGGAAATACCACCGCCGGCGTGTTGCTCCAGCAATTTACCCGCCGCACGGAAGTGACCGATATTGGTCATGCAGGAGCCGATAAAAACCTCGTCCACTTTGTCGCCAGCCACTTCGCTGAGCAGGCGGGCGTCGTCCGGGTCATTGGGGGCGCAGACAATGGGTTCTTTGACTTCGTTGAGATCGATTTCGATCACCGCCGCGTATTCCGCATCGGCGTCTGCTTCCATCAGACTGGGGTTGGCCAGCCAGTCTTCCATCTTGCGAACACGGCGTTCCAGGGTGCGCACATCGCCGTAGCCTTCGGCAATCATCCAGCGCATCAAGGTGACGTTGGAACGCAGGTATTCGGCGATCTCGTCGATGTTCTGCTTGATGGTACAACCGGCGGCGGAACGCTCTGCAGAAGCGTCAGACAGTTCAAATGCCTGCTCTACAGTCAGACCATTCAGACCTTCAATTTCCAGAATGCGACCGGAGAAGATGTTCTTCTTGCCTTTCTTCTCTACCGTCAGCAGCCCTTCCTGAATAGCGTAGTAGGGAATGGCGTGCACCAGATCGCGCAGGGTGATGCCTGGCTGCATTTCGCCTTTAAAGCGCACCAGCACAGATTCCGGCATATCCAGCGGCATAACGCCGGTGGCGGCGGCAAAGGCCACCAGGCCAGAGCCAGCAGGGAAAGAGATACCCATGGGGAAGCGGGTGTGGGAGTCACCGCCAGTGCCCACGGTATCTGGCAGCAGCATACGGTTCAGCCAGCTGTGGATAATGCCGTCGCCGGGGCGCAGGGACACACCGCCGCGGTTCATAATAAAGTCCGGCAGGGTGTGTTGGGTGTTGATGTCCACGGGTTTGGGGTAGGCAGCGGTGTGGCAGAACGACTGCATAGTGAGGTCGGCGGAAAAGCCCAAACAGGCCAGATCTTTCAGCTCGTCACGGGTCATCGGGCCAGTGGTGTCCTGGGAGCCCACGGTAGTCATTTTCGGCTCGCAGTAAGTGCCGGGGCGGATGCCTTCAACGCCACAGGCTTTGCCCACCATTTTTTGTGCCAGGGTAAAGCCCTTGCCGCTGTCCACAGGAGCAGTGGGTTTGCGGAACAGATCGGATTCCGGCAGGCCCAGAGATTCGCGAGCGCGAGCAGTCAGGCCGCGGCCAATAATCAGGTTGATGCGGCCGCCGGCTTGTACTTCGTCCAACAGTACGTCGGATTTGAGTTCAAACTCAGACAGTACTTCGCCGCTTTCAGAAAGGATTTTGCCGTCGTAGGGGCGAATCTCGATCACGTCGCCCATGCCCAGTTTTTCCACTGGTGCTTCAAACACCAGCGCACCGGCGTCTTCCATGGTGTTGTAGAAGATCGGCGCCACTTTGCCACCGATGCAGATGCCGCCACCTTTTTTGTTGGGAACGCCGGGCAGTTCGTCACCGAAGAACCACAACACCGAGTTGGTGGCGGATTTACGGGAGGAACCGGTGCCCACCACGTCGCCCACAAAGGCAACCTGGTGGCCTTGGGCTTGAACTTCGGCCACTTGCTGCATGGGGCCGGTAACGCCGTGCTCTTCAGGAGTCAGGCCGTCGCGGGTCATTTTGAACATGGCGCGGGCGTGCAGGGGAATGTCCGGGCGGCTCCAGGCGTCTGGGGCAGGGGACAGGTCATCGGTGTTGATTTCACCGGTGACTTTAAAGATAGCCACTTTGATGCTGTCTGCCACTTGGTCGCGGCTGGTAAACCACTCGGCGTCCGCCCAGCTTTGCATCACCGCTTTGGCGTTTTCGTTACCCTTACTGGCTTTTTCTTCCACATCGTGGAAGGCGTCAAACATCAGCAGGGTCTTTTTCAGTTGGGTGGCGGCCAGTTCGCCCAGATCAGCGCTGTCTAGTAGTTCCACCAGGGTAGAGATGTTGTAGCCACCCAGCATCATACCCAGCAGTTCAACAGCTTTGGCGCTGTCGATCAGTGGGGAGCTGGCTTCGCCTTTGGCAATGGCGGACAGGAACCCGGCTTTTACGTAAGCGGCTTCGTCCACGCCAGGGGGAACGCGGTTGGTGATCAGGTCTACCAGAAAGTCTTCTTCACCAGCAGGAGGGTTTTTCAGTAGCTCTACCAGGTCGGCAACCTGCTCGGGGCTGAGGGGTTTGGCGGGGATGTTGAGAGCGGCACGTTCAGCGGCATGTTGGCGATAGGCTTCAAGCACTGGGGACTTCCTCTTTCTGGTGGTGTGGGTAATTTTATCTCCGGCAGGCGCAGAAGCCTGCAACAGGGCGCAAATAGTACTAAAAACTGCGTTTTTATAACAGGGGAGTTAGCCTAAGGTATAGCCCATATAGAGTGTATCTATGGCGTAGATGTGATTGCAGAACCGATTATGTCACTCCGGACTTGGGTAGTGTGGAATTATCCGCTTTGCGAATGGTCAATTCTATGATCACTCACTTGCCAGTCTAAGGACAATTCAGATGCTCAAACTCCACGGTTTACCCATCAGTAACTACTACAATATGGTGAAATTGACCCTGCTGGAAAAGGGGGTTGAATTCGAGGAGCTGACCGCCGTACCCAGTCAGCAGCCGGAACTGCTGGCGCAAAGCCCACGGGGCAAGGTGCCTTTTCTGGAAACTGACCAGGGCTTTCTCAGCGAAACCATCACGCTGATGGAGTACATCGAAGACCTGCACCCGGAGCCGCCTTTGTATCCTCTTGATCCCTATCAATCCGGCGTTGTACGCCAACTGATTCAGCTGATGGAGCTGTATGTGGAGCTGCCGGCCAGAAAACTGTTGAGCCATGTGGTGTTTGGTGGTGAGTTGAGCGATCACCATCGCAAAGAGGCACTGGATGGCCTGGAGTTGGGCCTGCCAGCGGTTCAGAGAGTGGCTAGATTTGCCCCCTATATTGCCGGTGACCAGTTTACCTCCGCCGATATCTTTGCCTACTACACCGGCATGCTGGCGGGTTTTCTTACTGAAAAAGTATACGGAGAGAACTTGATGCTTCAGCTGGAAGGCTACAGCGAGTGGCGGGAGTTGATTGCCGAGCGCCCGTTGGTGCAAAGGGTAGATTCGGACCATGGAGTGGCGATGGCGGACTTTTTAGCTAATAAGTAGATGGCGAACAAATAGCATCGAGCTGCTAGCTGCGGGCCACGAGCAGTATGGTGTGTGCCGTCATCCTGAGCGCAGCGAAGGATCTCGTGCTACATCGTTACACTGAGATTCTTCGCTGCGCTCAGAATGACAGACCCACTCGGTCTGCTCGCGGCCCGTAGCCAGTGGCTCGAAGCAGTCTGTAATTTCCCTAAGCCCACAGGTAAACTGCGGGCTTTCTTTTTACCCGCTATCTTTGCCAATAACCGCCATGACCGACCTTGATGTACTGCTCGACTTCCTGCCTTGTGAAACCCCGGATGCCTGGATCGAAGCCGCCTTGCAAAACCCCCATATTCTGCTGATTGATCACGCCAACTGCGAACTCAAGGCGGCCCAGTCGGCTCAGGCACTGATCTGGAAGTATGGCAGCTCACCGGCTGAGGGTTTTGCGCCGAAAAAAGGCCACTACGTGGCCAGTTTTGAACTACTCAACAAAATGTCCAAACTGGCCAGGGAGGAGCTACGCCATTTCGAACAGGTGCTGGCCATTATGAAAGATCGCCAGGTTCCCTACATGCAACTGTCTGCGGCGCGTTATGCCGGTGAACTGCGTAAACTGGTGCGCACCCAGGAACCGGATAAATTGGTAGATACCCTGATTATTGGCGCCTTTATCGAAGCCCGTTCCTGCGAGCGCTTTGCCAAGCTGGCGCCCCACCTGGATCCGGAGCTGGAAAAGTTCTACAACTCCCTGCTGAAATCCGAGGCGCGTCATTTCAAGGATTATCTGAGCCTGGCGGAGAAGGTGGCAGGGGCGAGCATTGATGAGCGAGTTCAACGGGTGCGTGCCAAGGAGCAAGAGTTGATTGAGTCCCCCGATGCTGAGTTCCGCTTCCACTCCGGCCCGGTGACACTGTAGTGGCCGTTGCCAGCCGTGGCGAACGCTGTTTGTTGCAAGCGCTGCTGGTAATTGCCGCGGGCTTTTTTATCGCCGGTTTGTGGTTGCCTGTGGCCACTATTGAACAGTTCTATATTTTCGACAACACCATCTCCATCGCCTCTGGCTTGTGGAAGCTGGCCAGCGATGGTCAGTTGATTCTGTTTGTGTTGATTGTGCTATTCAGTGTGGTGCTGCCACTGCTGAAAATTGCCGTGCTGGGGCGATTGTTGTTTTCTAAAGAGTTGTTCGGCCGTCAGCAAGGTGGCCAAACCCTTGCCCGCCTGCTGGAATTGATGCACCGCTACGGTCGCTGGTCGATGCTGGATGTGTTTGTGGTGGCCATGCTGATTGTGGGTGTCAAACTCACTGTGATAGCGGATATCGATACCCATCTTGGACTCTATTTATTTACCAGTGGAGTGCTGCTGATTATGGTTGTCAGTGCCCGGGTCAGTCGCTGGCATTCATAATCGCCTGTGGGGAACCTGAGAATGGTTGCGTACTCTCAATAGCAACTTGTTTTCCGGAACTCCGCCGATGCATTTTGCCCCCGATGAAGCGATACAAATTGCCCGCATGCTGCAAGTTCTCAAGCGGGGGGAAGAGGTGGCCGCCGATTGTGCCCGACTGCAGGCGCAGCTAAAGGCAGAGTCATCCCCCAAAGTCGCCAAATTTCTTCGCTCCCAATCCCGTCAGGAAATGTTTCATGCCAGAACGATTCAGGCGGGTATGTTGTGGGTGGCTCCCAAAGCACGGCGCAATCTGGTTCATTCCCCGGCTATGGAAACTCTGTATCGGCGCTGTGTTCAGGCGGTTCAAGATGGTCGTTACGCGGAATCAGTATTGGCCGTGCAAATTGTTCTGGAAGGTATGGGTGAAACAGTACTACGAGCCATCGACAGCCAAATGGAGCAGCGCCGCCTGGGCCTGAAAAAACTGCGCCATATTATTGTTCACCAAGAGGTAGCCCACCATACGTTTGGGTTGCGGGAACTGGATAGAGCGATTGCGGATGAAGGCCTGGAGGCTACTGACGTGGTGCGCCTTTCTCAGGAATATCTGCATCTGAGCGAACAGATTTTTGCCGAACTGGATGGCGTGTTTGATTATTTTGGCGCCAGCCAACAGCAGTTTCAGGCCAGTGTGCAAGGTGCATTGCCTGGCTGGTTGCAGGCGGCAGTATGATTTCAGTCATTGTTCCCACTCTTAATGAGGAGCGCGCTCTCCCTGCGACGCTGGAAGCGCTGCTGTCGCAACAAGGGTCAACGGAGGTAATCATTTGCGACGGAGGCAGCACGGATAATACCGTGGCGATTGCCCACCGCTATATGGATCGTTTGCCATTGGATGTGATGGCAGCCCCCAAAGGGCGCGCATCACAAATGAACGCCGCTGCTCGCAAAGCCCGTGGTGAATGGCTGCTGTTTTTACATGCAGATACCATTTTGCCTGTTGATGCTTTGACCGCTATTAAAAACTGTAGTGACGATGCCGGTGTATTCCACCATCGATTTTCCGGCTCCCACTGGGGGCTGAAACTAATATCCCTGTTGCACAATAGCCGCTTTCGGAAAACCGGAATTATGTATGGTGATCAGGGTATTTTTGTGCGCCGAAAATTATTCCAACGACTGGGTGGTTACCCGGATGAGTTGATGGAGGATATTCGCTTTAGCGAAAAATTACTTGAGCACACCCAACCGGTTCAGTTGGCTCAGACACTGGTGACAGATTCCCGTAAATTTGAGCAGATTGGTGTGTGGCGGGCGTTTTGGTGGGTTTTGGTCATTCTTTGGAGGGATAGAGTGGGGCGGATAGCCAGGCTGGAGTTTTTTGCGGAGTACAGATAGAGAGTATCGATAATATCCTGCCGTCATCCCCGCGTAGGCGGGGATCCATATTGTGTATGGCACTAAAGTCTGTAATTTCTGAGGTAAATGGATTCCCGCGTTCGCGGGAATGACGATGTATTACTCTTCTTTACCTGCATCAAACCCATTGCCCTTCATGGCTTCAATTACCCAGTAATTATCTGGAGAAATCTCCAACGCTTTTTGATAATGCGTCAACGCCAAATCTGGCTGCTTTCGTTTGCTGAGAACCCGCCCCAGCCAAAGATGCAAATCAACGGTACCCCAATTTATCTGACTATTCTTTTCGCTGGCTTTTAATCCCTGCTGTAACAGGGCCAGCGCTTCTTGGCTGCTGCCACCAAACAATGCTGGAGTCTGGAATTTCGCAACCCCTAACATCAACAGAGCCCGTGGATTTTCGGCTTGCAGTGCTTGTGATGCTTTGAGCGCTTTGGTGGCTTTGCGATTCAGGCCGATGGCGGAAAATGGTTTAACGATAATTTTCAATCCGTACAGCGCGCCCAGCAGCGCCTGATATTCACTGTGCAACGATTCAGGTGCAGTTTTTATTGCCACTTTGGCATTTTTAATGGCGCTATTAAGAATTGTTTTGGCGGGTTTTTTGTCGCCATTTTGAATCAGTGCTGCCGCCAGGCGGTAATCCAGAAATAATGCTTGGTAACCAGTGTCGGTGGTGGATTTTTTCAGGGCTTGCAGTTCGGAGACTTTGTTATGAGCAAAAAGCGCTTCAATTTCTGCTATTTCCAGGGCTGAAACAGGGAAGGTAAGCAGCAGAAAAATTGTCAGCAACAGGTGTTTGATATGCATGGAGTGTCTGCTTTATTCGTGTGATTCACAGACCTCGTAAAGACGCATCAGTTCTCTGGCGATATGGCAAAGCTGCTCAATTCCAGACAGTTTTCATCGGCGGTTAATACCCAACCGTGATGGTGCCAGTCCCCCAACACGATACGTTCGCCGCCATCGTGGTGATGCCGCGCGGGGCGGTGGGTGTGGCCATGGATCATTGTTTTTACCCCAAATTGGTTGAAAAACCGTTCCACCTCGTCACCGTTAACGTCCATGATGTTGCTGGATTTATTGCTGTTGGCATTCATGCTTTTGTTGCGCCAGTCAGCGGCGATCTGCAGGCGCTTTTTCAGGGGCAAGCGGCCAAGCAGCCAGGTGCCCAGAGGGTTGCGTACTTTGCGGCGAAACTTTTGATAGGCGAGGTCGTCCGTGCACAGGGTGTCGCCGTGCAGCAGCAAAACCCGCTCGCCGTACAGGTCAATAACATGGTGCTCTGGCAACAAGGTGCAGCCAGTGGCTTTGGCAAAGCGTTTGCCCACCATAAAATCGCGGTTGCCATGGAGAAAATAGATATGGGTGCCACTGTCGCTCAAACTGCGCAACTGCCTTTTGATGTCGGCCAGAAACTCCGATGGGTCGTCGTCGCCCACCCAGGCCTCAAACAGATCGCCGAGTATGTAGAGTTCTTTCGCTTCGCGGGCTTCGCCGTTCAGGAAGTCGTAAAACGCCTGGGTGATTTCCGGACGTTCAGGGGCTAGGTGCAGGTCGGAGATAAAGAGTGTGGTCATGATCGTGAGATGGGAGACGAGAGATGAGAAGCGTGGTGGCGCACTTGCGTCTCCCGCCTCTCATCTCACATCTTTCATTTGTCTGCGTATTCGTCAGAAACAGTCACGCTCTCAATCACAATGGATTCGGTCGGTACATCCTGGTGAAAGCCAGCGTTGCCGGTCTGTACGCCTTCGATGTCTTTCACCACATCCATACCGTCAGTGACTTTGCCGAATACCGCGTAGCCCCAGCCCTGGCTGTTCTTGCCGGTGTGGTTGAGGAAGCCGTTATTGGCCACATTGATAAAGAACTGGCTGGAGGCGGAGTGGGGATCCATGGTGCGGGCCATGGCCAGGGTACCTTCATCGTTGGCGAGGCCGTTGTCCGCTTCGTTTTCAATGGGGTCGCGGGTGGCTTGCTCTTTCATGTCGGCATCCATACCGCCGCCCTGGATCATAAAACCTTTGATTACCCGGTGGAAAATGGTGCCGGCGTAGAAGTCGTCCTTGCAGTATTGCAGGAAGTTGGCGGCGGATTTGGGGGCGTTGTCAAAGTCCAGTTCAATGGCGATATCGCCTTTGTTGGTGTGCAGGGTAATCATGGTGCTTTCCTGATGATAAGTTGAGTAGGTGGAAAGTGGCGTATGGTAAGGCCTGGGGGCTCAGTAGGCAATTTCAGGTGAGTGTGGGCTATTGTTAACACACAGTGGTGCGGCTGCCGTATAATCCCCAGCCTGAATCCTGTCATCCTGAGCGCAGCGAAGGATCTCGTGGCTTTAACTGAGCTCGAGATCCTTCGCTGCGCTCAGGATGACGTAAACTTTGAGTACAAGTAATGTCAGACGACGCAAAACCCCTCAACTTTATCCAGCAAATCATCGAAAAAGACTTGGCCGAGGGCAAAGTCAGCAAGGTGGTGACCCGCTTCCCGCCGGAGCCCAATGGTTACCTGCATATTGGCCATGCCAAGTCCATCTGCCTGAACTTTGGTCTGGCTCAGCAATACGGTGGCGTATGCAACCTGCGTTTTGACGACACTAATCCGGAGAAAGAGGAGCAAGAGTACGTTGATGCCATCAAGGAAAACGTGCGCTGGCTGGGCTTTGACTGGGATGGCGAGGTGCGCTTTGCCTCCGATTACTTCGACCAGTTCTATGAGTGGGCCAAATACCTGATCACAGAGGGCAAGGCCTATGTGTGCGAGCTGAACGCGGAACAGACCCGCGCGTACCGCGGCACCCTCACCGAACCGGGTAAAAACAGCCCTCATCGGGATCGCCCGGTGGAGGAGAGCCTTGCCCTGCTGGAAGCCATGCGCAATGGCGACAAGGAAGAGGGCAGTATGGTGTTGCGGGCCAAAATCGATATGGCGTCCCCCAATATGAATCTGCGTGACCCGGTGATGTACCGCATCCGCAAGGCCAGCCACCATCGCACCGGCGACAAGTGGAATATCTATCCGGCCTACGATTTTGCTCATGGCCAGGAGGATGCTATCGAGGGCATCAGCCACTCCATCTGCACGTTGGAATTTGCCGCCAATCGACCACTGTACGACTGGTTTATTGAAAACCTGCCTGTGCCCAGCGAGCCTCACCAGTATGAATTTGGCCGCCTCAATATCAACTACACAGTGACCAGTAAGCGCAAGCTCAAGAATCTGGTGGATGACGGCCATGTGGATGGCTGGGACGACCCGCGTATGCCGACCATTTCCGGCTTGCGCCGTCGCGGTGTCACTCCAGCGGCAATTCGCAACTTCTGTGATTCTTTGGCGGTGGCGAAAACCGATGGCATCGTCGATATGGCGCAATTTGAGTTCTTTATTCGCGAAGACCTCAACGACAATGCGCCTCGGGCTATGTGTGTGCTCGACCCGGTAAAATTGGTGTTTTCGAATGCGGATGCAGCGGAAACGCTTAGCGCACCGACACACCCCAACAAGCCGGAGCTGGGCGAGCGCAGCCTGCCATTCAGCTCAGAAATTTATATCGACCGCGCCGATTTCAGTGAAGACACCACGCTGTCTCGCAAGAAGTTCAAGCGCCTGGTGTTGGGGGAGTACGTTCGCTTGCGTGGCGCCTATGTGATCAAGGCCGACGAGGTTATTAAAAACGAGCAGGGCGAGGTGACTGAGCTGCGCTGCTCTATTGTTCCCGGAACAGTCGGCGAAAACCCGCCGGAAGGAATTCGTCCGCGAGGTGTTATTCACTGGGTGGATGCCAATGACTGTATCGATTGCGAAGTTCGCCTGTACGATCGTCTATTTAATGAAGCGGCGCCGGACAGTGGTGATAAAAACTACCTGGATCATATCAACCCGGATTCGTTGAAAGTGCTCACCGGCTGTAAAGGTGAAGCTGGCCTGAAAGCGGCTGTTGCGGAGCACACTTATCAGTTTGAGCGGGAAGGGTACTTCTGTCGAGACTCGAAAGATCACGGTGATAAGTTGGTGTTTAATCGCACTATTGGTTTGAAAGATAATTGGAAGAAATAGCCGTTCGACGTTTGATGTTGGACGTTTGACGTAATTCAAAACATCGTCATTCCCGCGCAGGCGGGAATCCATCTGGCTACTTCGCCGGATGTATGGATCCCCGCCTGCGCGGGGATGACGTAGTGCGAGGCTTGCGTCCAACATCCAACATCCAACGTCCAACAAAGCGTTGGACTCAAAATGACCTTAAAAATATACAACACTCACAGCGGCCAAAAAGAAACCTTTACCCCCTTGGAAGAAGGCAAGGTAAAGATGTACGTCTGTGGCCCCACGGTTTACAACCGGGTGCATATTGGCAATGCCCGCCCGGTGGTGGTGTTTGACACTTTGTATCGCGTACTTAAATCGTTGTACGGCGAGGTAACGTACGCTCGCAATATCACCGATATTGACGACAAAATTATGCAGGCCGCCGCAGAGAATGGAGAGGATATTTCCGACTTGTCGGCCCGCTATGCCCAAGCGTACTTCGAGGATATGGCTGCGCTCAATAACCTGGAGCCGGACATTATTCCCTACGCCACTCAACACCTGCCGGAAATGATCGCCATGATCGAGCGCTTGATCTCCACCGGCAATGCCTACGCAGCGGAAGGTCATGTATTGTTTGCGGTGCAGTCTATGGACGACTACGGCAAACTGTCCAATCGCTCACTGGAAGATATGCTGGCCGGTGCTCGTGTGGAAGTGGCGCCGTACAAAAAATACGCTGGCGATTTTGTATTGTGGAAGCCGTCCAGTGACAGCGAGCCAGGTTGGGATAGCCCCTGGGGCCGTGGCCGCCCTGGCTGGCACCTGGAATGTTCAGCGATGATTGAAAAGCACTTGGGCGACACCATTGATATTCACGGTGGTGGCCGCGATTTGGTTTTCCCTCACCACGAAAATGAGATTGCCCAGAGTCAATGCTCCCACGGTGGCCAGCAGTTTGTGCGCTACTGGATGCACAACGGTTACGTAAATATCGACGGCGAGAAAATGTCCAAATCCCTGGGCAATTTCCGCATGGTTAACGAGCTGCTGAAAGAATATCCTGGTGAGCTGCTGCGCTTTGCGCTGCTTTCTGCCCACTATCGTTCCGATGTGAATTTCAATGCCGACATGTTGGACAGCAATTGGAAAGTGCTGGATAGCTTGTACGGTGCCCTGCGCGATGCACAAGATGTTGAAACGGTCGATGCGGATTTATCTGGTAGTGCTTTTCTGGCAGCGTTGCACGACGATTTAAATACCCCGCTGGCCATTAGTGAATTGCATCAGATGGCGCGGGAATTAAACAAAGCGGAAGGTGCTGAAAAAGCCCACAGCAAAAGTCGCCTGCTAGCCGCTGGTGCCATGCTGGGTGTATTGCAAGGTGATGCGGAACAATGGTTTAAACAGTCTCGCGGCGGTGAAGAAGGGTTGTCTGAGCAGAACATTGAAGCTCTGATTGCCGAACGGGTAGATGCTAAAAAATCCCGCGACTTTGCCCGCGCCGACGAAATTCGCGATGAGCTGCAGGCTGCTGGTATTGTGCTGGAGGATTCTCCTGAAGGTACCAAGTGGCGGCGGGGGTAGTCGCCACTATCGCAAGGGGTTTAGCTGCAATATTCTGTACCCAACAGGTAAAGTGTATCTTTGCTTAAGTCCTGCGAATTTGGCCATTCGACTGAGCCAAAGGCAACGCGAATCTTGCTGAAATAGGTTTTATCTTTCAGTTCCTTGAATATGCCCTTATCCAGATAAGGGCTGACATCGAATTCCTTGACTTCGTTGTTGGCGAAAAATATTTTCAGGCGATAACCCGCAAGTGGCTCGACTTTTACAACGTCTGGTGTCACGAGTAAATTCCTTTGAATAAGTGCCTTTAAGAAGTTACAAACTATCTTAGTGGGTCTATTTTAAAAACCGCATCACCGTTAATAGCAAGCTGCCAGTCAGCCATTAAATCTTCTTGGTGTATCTCGACCCAGGCCTCTACCAGCTTAAGTTTCGCTTTTGGCAAATTGCCATCCAACAGATTTCCGCTGGGTATTTCGATGACTGCGCACTCATCCTGATAGTGAACATGAATATGCGGTGCATGGTGCCGCTGGTTATCAAAGTAGTACATCCTGATAATTAAGCCGTAAAACATGGATATAGTTGGCATAACGCTTCCTCTTCCCTAAGAAAATGAATTACAGGCTATACTCTGCTGCCTACAGGATCAACCGCACTTCGTATTTAATATGCTCAATCTCCCGCAAAGACTCTCTCTTGCCCAGCGCAATACCCCGCTGCAATTTCTGCCGCGCCTTTCCTCTGAGGTAGGCTGCAATATCTGGGTCAAACGGGACGATATGACCGGGTGTGGCCTTACTGGCAATAAAGTTCGCAAGCTGGAATTTACTCTTCACCATGCTCTGTCAGAGGGTTGCGATACCTTGATTACCTGTGGCGGAGTGCAGTCTAACCACTGCCGTGCTACCGCTTTGCTCGGTGCTCAACTGGGTATGAAGGTACATCTGGTTTTACGAGGCGGCCCGGCGGAGGCGGAAGGCAATCTGCTGCTGGATAAATTGTCGGGCGCAGAAATCAGCTTTTATCCACCGCGGGAATACATCCCTAATCTGGCAGAAATCCTTTCTCATTGGAAAAGTCATTACCAGGCTCAGGGAAATAAAGCCTGGGTGATTCCTACCGGTGGCAGTGATGGTCTTGGCCTGTGGGGTTATATCAGTTGTGCCCATGAGTTGGCCGAGGATATTGCTCAGGCGAATATCAAACCTGCGGCGATTGTTTCTGCCTCTGGCTCCGGCGGCACCCAGGCGGGACTGACCGTTGGTGTCGCCGATGCCATTGGCCCGGAATTACAGGTCATTGGTATGGCTGTTTCTGATGACAGTGCTTATTTCGTTAATAAAGTGAAAGAAGATATTGACGATTGGCGCAGGCGCTACGGGTTCGAAGATGTTGCCTGGCTGGATGCTCTTAATGTATCGGTGAATGCCGACTATATCGGGCCCGGTTACGGAGTAGCCGCCCAGCCGGTATTCGATACCATTAAACGCCTGGCCAAGCTGGAGGGCATTTTGCTCGACCCGGTATATACCGGCAAGGCGTTTCACGGCCTGCTCAGCGAAATCGAAAAAGGCCGCTTTGCAGCGGGTAGCGATCTGGTGTTTGTGCACACCGGTGGCTTGTTTGGCCTGTTTGCTCAGAGGGAGCAGTTGGGGTTGGCTTAGATTGCAGGAGCGTTATGTATCTGGTACTTGATCAAGGTGGCCAAAGTTCTCGGGCGGCACTTTTTTCTGAAAGTGGCGAGTTGGTTCATCTGCACCAGCAACCAGTCAGTACCAGCACGCCCACTAATACATCAAGAACGGGATGGGTAGAGCAAAGCCCAACGGAAATAATCCAGTCGCTGCGCCACTGCCTGGCGCAAATCAATGATGCTTCAGCCATTAAAAGTGCTGCTTTGGTCACTCAACGCTCGAGCTTTCTTTGCTGGCGTAAGGATACCGGGGAGCCATTGACGCCAGTGATCAGTTGGCAGGATACCCGCGGGGCACAGCTTCTTGGTGCCTTGCAGTTATGCCCGGATGAGGTGCGTCAGCGCACAGGGCTGTTTCCCAATGCCCATTTCGGTGCCAGTAAAATCGCCTGGTGTTTGCGCCAGGTTCCAGCGGTGGCGGAAGCCTTGGCGCAGGGACAGCTGTATATTGCCCCACTCAGTACCTATATTCTTCAGCAGCTGACGGAAGAAGATTCTTTTCTTGTGGATGCCTGCAATGCCCAGCGGACACTGCTTTACAACATTGCACAGGAAGCCTGGGATACGCATTTGTTACAGAGTTTTGGCGTGCCTGCGGATGTGTTGCCGGGTATTGGTACTGGGGCTGAGGCTTGGGGTCATTTACGCGTGCAAGGCCACAAAGTGCCGGTAAATCTTGTCAGTGGTGATCAAAATACCGCCTTTATTGCCCTCGGACAGGGGGGTTCCAAGACGGCGGTAATCAATGCGGGCACCGGTGCTTTTATTGGTGTACCCACCAGCGATCCGCAGGGCATCCCGCAACGCTTGTTGCAAACCATTCTGCCGGATTGCGGCTACATTGCAGAAGGTACCGTAAACGGTGCCGGGCGGGCATTGGCAACCATGGCCGGGCAGCTTGAATGTGCCATGGACAATATTGCTCCTCTCGGTGAAGGCGACCTGCTGTTTTTAAATGGAGAAGGAGGCTTGGCCGCGCCTTACTGGCAAGCTGATTTTACTTCGCGTTTTATTGGTCAGGGGTCGGCGCAGCAAAAGTTGGCCGCTGTGCAGGAGAGCATTGTTTTTCTGCTGTACCGCTGTTTTCTGGAAACCGGGGCACTAGGTGAAGGCATTGAACGGCTGAAGGTGGCCGGAGGACTGTCTCAATCCGATCAGTTTTGCCAATCTGTGGCTGACCTGTTTCAAAAGGTGGTTATAAAGCCTGATGTGGTGGAGGCCTCCGCCGCCGGTGCCGCGATGCTACTCGCCGGCAACCACCAATGGCCCAGTGCGGGAACCTTTTTTCAGCCACAATCTGATAATGTGCCGAGATTGCGCTTTGATCGCTGGCAGAAAGCATTGGAATCTGCCCTGAACGGGTAGAACCGGATTGAATCCCGCATAACCTTGAGCTATAAGTTTAAACCAATGAGCAGTGCGACTTTGTGAGCGCTGAGCTAGGATGGATGGTCGCATCGGGGTAGGTGCAAAAACAACTACATATCACAACAAAGATAATCTGCTATGGACATTACGGTAAATCTCCTGGGTACATTGCTGATAGCGCTGATTATTCTCGCTATTGGTTACGTGCTTTGCCACAAAGTGGCTTTTCTGAGTCGCAACAGTATTCCCGAACCGGTGGTAGGCGGCCTGGTGTTTTCGGTGCTGTCCGCCGTTGCCTATTCGGTGTGGGATATTCAGTTTGATTTTGATATGAGCTTGAAAAGCCCGCTGATGGTGATGTTCTTTACCACCGTGGGTTTGGCCGCCAGCGTCAAGCTATTGATTAAGGGCGGGCCGAAAGTGGTTCTGTTCCTCGGGGTTGCCACCCTGATGCTGATTCTCCAGAACAGCATTGGTGTATTGATGGCGACATCCGCCGATATGCACCCGCTCTATGGCCTGGTAATTGGTTCGGTCACGCTTTCCGGTGGGCATGGTAACGGCGCCACTTATGCGGCTCTGTTTGGCAGCCATTACAACCTGCAGGGCGTGCTGGAAATCGCCATGGCCGCAGCGACCTTCGGCCTGGTGCTGGGTGGCATGATCGGTGGCCCGGTTACCGAGCGGCTGCTGAAAAAACACAACCTGAAGCCTACCGCAGAACATATCGAGCCGGATGACATGGTGACGTACGACATGGACGATAAAGACATCGTCACCCCTCGTCGTATGATGGAAACCCTGTTGATTCTGGCGGCTTGTATGCTCGGTGGTGCCTGGTTGCACGGCGTTGTTGTGGCAGCCGGCTTGGTCTTGCCGTCATTCCTGATGCCGCTGCTGCTGGGTGTTGTGGCCACCAATCTGTGCGAATTGAGCGGCAAATACAAAATCAGCAATGGCTGTATCGACTTGTGGGGCACCATGTCACTGTCCATCTTCCTGGCCATGGCAATGATGTCGCTGCGGGTTTGGGAATTGTTGGCTCTGGCCGGGCCCATGCTGCTGATTATTGCTGTGCAGGTGATGGCGGTGATGATGTTTGCCTACTTTATTACCTTCCGGGTGATGGGCAAGACTTACGACGCGGCGATTATGGCCGGCGGTCACTGTGGTTTCGCCATGGGGGCAACGCCCACGGCGGTGGCCAATATGGAGGCGCTGGTGAACCGTCACGGACCGTCGCCCCAGGCCTTCCTGGTGGTGCCCTTGGTGGGAGCGTTCTTTATTGATATCACCAATGCACTGGTGATTCAGCTGTTCCTGGCATTCCCATTCGTACTATAAGGCTGTAACAAACAAGGCGAGATTACACCATGAAAAAATTTGCTGTTGCCGCACTTATTGCTGCTGTCGTTGCTTTGACAGGCTGCTCTCGCGGCCCGGATGTGAGTAACTTGCAGGGAGACCTGCAAAAACGCCTGGACACTACCTTTGGCGAGGGTTTGTTCAAGGTCACTGAATTCCGCCGCTACGGCTCCCAACCGCTTTCAGCTGCGGAGAACGACAGCCGCGACCGTATTGCGATCTATTACAAAGCCGATATTGAGTTGCAGAAAGACCACCGCTTTTCCGACTGGAGCGGTCAAAACCGCGCCACCCTGTATCAGGTGCTGGGGTCGGCGGAAAAAGGTGTTGAAGGGGTGGTTGATAAGGGTAATCAAAGCGGCGATGTGATTACTGCTCACGGCTTGAGTGTGTACGCCGACGACAACGACGCCTGGGTGTCAGTATCCGCTGCTGGTACAGAGTCTGAACAGTTGGCCAGCACCGGCAAGCCGGGCCTGGTTTCGGAGATCGATGCCAGCGTTAATCCCCGCGACGCAGTGATGCCAACCAGCTGGCAGCAAAGAGCCGCTGGTGAATTGGCCAGTGTCGCTGAAGACCTGGATGAGCGCGGCATGACGGTTGAGAGCAGCGCGCTGCGCTCCGGCATGCGTTCACTGCTCACTGAAGCCAGTTTGAAAGTGCTGAAAGAGAAGGGCGTCAATACGCTGGTAAGTGGCACTCAGGGGGGGGATTACTACGCCCTGGGTGAGGGTATTGAAAAAGCCATGGGGCAAGCGGCAGTGAAGGTGACTGCAGTGGCCTCCACCGGTGCTCGGGATAATCTCGCGCTGTTGCGTCAGCAACTGACCGGCTTTGCCATTACTCAAAGTGATCTGGCGATTGCTGCCTATACCAGCACCGGGGCATTTGAGCGCAATGGCAGTGAGTACATTCGCGCTCTGGCCAGCCTGTACCCCGAGCCGGTACAAATACTGGTGCGCGCAGATGCGGGTATCGACAGCTTGGCGAACTTGGCTGAAAAGCGCGTCAACATCGGCCCTGATGGCAGCGGTACTCAGGGCAATGCCCGGCAGATACTGACCTTGGCAGGCGTTGACTACCGCGATTTCAGTACCTATGAATTAAGCATCTCGGTTGCCGAACTGGTAGCTGGTAATCTGGATGCGGTGTTTGTGACCAGCGCTTCCCCCAGTAACTACATGCGCGGTGTTGGCGAAAACATTAAGTTGCTGCCCCTTGGCAAACAGTTGGTTGATAGCCTGATCTCAGGTCGCAATGGTTATGTGGCCCACCAGATTCCGGCAGGCACATACCCCGGAGTAGACGCGCCGGTCGACACCGTGGCGGTGACTGCCTTACTGGTGGCGGACCTGGAAACTCCGGATGCTCAGGTAGAAGCTGTGCTCAATGGTTTGTTTGACAGTTCCGTTGAACTCAGCGCCTTCGGCGAGCGTGGCGCCAGTCTGGATCGTAGCAAGGCACTTTCCGGAGTGGCTATTCCTTTGCATCCGGTGGCGGAGAAGTATTACTCGAAAGGTGAATGACGTCACCGATTGCTGATTTTCTCATCAGAATAGCCCGGCAAGAGCGAGCCGTTCTTGCCGGGCTATTTGCTTTTTGTATTTACGCAGGCCCTTTATGCAACGTCTCCTGATTGAGACGGTGCAAATCCTCGAAGGCAGTTTTGATGTATTCGAGAAAGTCTTCCGAGGCTTTCGACAGTGGGTGATTGCCGTGGTAGAAACACTTTAGCTCAAACTCTACGGGTGGAGTGAAACCGTGGCTGACCACGTTTTCCATACCCAGGGCATTGGCGGTAAATTCATCCAGAATCGAATACCCCAAGCCCCTGGAAACCAGGCTTTTCGCCATATAGTAAGTTTGCGCGCGAATAAACGCATTGGGGATTGGGTGTTTGTCTTCGGTAAAGCGTTCGTTGAGCAGATCACCGAGAGGGCCACTGTCGAAGATCGAAATATAGTTGTCCGCAGAAATATCCGACAGCTTAATGCGGTTGTCGCTGTCTGCTTTGGTTACCCCATCAGTGGATACGTGTACCAGCTCCCCGGAGCCGATTTGTCGTGATTCAATGCCTGGATGGTCGCGGTCGGTAAAGACTACTCCGAGATCGTTTTCGTGCTCATACAGTGAGTCAATCAGCTCACCATAATGTTTGGTTTGCACATCGAAGGTAATTTGTGGGTACTTGGCGTGAAAGCGCTCAATAGCTAACGGTAACAAGTTAAGGCCCAGTGCGGGCATGCAGACCACGCGGATATGACCGTGGGTATGTTCTTTCAGGTTTTCGGCAGTCTTTTTAATGGTGCCGATTTGCTGGTATATTTTGCGCACCTCCTCAATCAGGGAGTGCGCTTCAGAGGTGGGCACCAGCTTGCCTTTAACGCGCAGAAACAGTTTAAAACCCAGTTGCAACTCGGCGTGGCTGAGCACTTTACTGACCGAGGGTTGGGATACGTGCAAAAGGCGGGCGGCATCAGATATGGAACCGGTGTTATACACCGCATGAAATACTTCGATGTGTCGTAAACGCATGTTTTAGAAAGTCATTGTTATTGTGTATAGCCTATAGTTATACCTTTCAAGCGTTTAGTCAATCAATGATTTACCCCTAAGGGGGAAGTTTTCTTCATTCATATAGTCTTCCAGGACATCTTCTCTATTACTATTGGTTATAGGCGGGCTAACTAGTGTTAGTGGCAAAGGCGCTGGTTTCTGTCTAAATTTAGTACCGACGTGTCTAGAAACGTCAAATTTTTACGGTTTAAACCAAACTTTCAAGATCAAGAAGTAAATGAGGGGTAATAAAGATGGCTATATCCAAAAAGTCAAAACTCAGCTCTCTGTTTGCAAACGGGCTTACGTCCTGCTGCTCTCTGCTGGTTATGGCGCCGCTTTCCATGGCGTTTGCAGAGGAAGACGATGCGGTAGTTGATGAAGAAATTGTTGCGGTTGGTTCGCAGATTAAAGGCGCCAATATTGAAGGCTCTTTGCCAGTTTCTGTATTGAATGCAGACGATATTGATCTGACCGGCGCTACCTCAGGTGATGAATTGCTTCGTTCCATTCCGCAGATTGGCTCGACCGGGTTCGGTGATTCTCGTGGCGGTATTACCGGTGTGAATGCGGCACGTGGTGATGTGGGCTCGGTAAACCTGCGTAGCGTAGGTGAGGGTAATACTCTGGTACTGGTGAATGGTCGCCGTATGGTGAACCACCCAATTACGCAAAACAGTAGTTTTGATAGTGTGCCCATTGCCTCTGTAAACAGTAATACCCTGCCTGTAAGTGGTATACAGCGCGTTGAGGTGCTTAGAGACGGTGCTGCTGCACTGTATGGCGCTGATGCCGTAGCTGGCGTAATTAACTACGTTCTTAAAGATAATTACGAAGGTAGTGAACTTACCGTTCGGTACGGTAATGAAACAGATACCTCCCGTTCAGAGAAAAGCATCAGCGGTGCCAAAGGTTTTGTCTTTAATGACGGTGCGACTAACTTGTTGCTAACCGGTGCTTTTACCAAGAAAAATGGCTTCCTTGCGACTGAAAAAGACTACACCGCTGATGCGAATGGCCTCAACCGCGCACCAGCAGAGTTTGTAACCTCCAGTGCCGACCGCCTGGATGGGCGCTCAGGACTGCCAGGATTGCCTAGAGTGAGGTTCTTTGATGCTAACGGCGATACTGTTGCATTCACTAACCCTAATGATGGTTCTACTGATAGCTTGGTACGCTTAAGACCCTCGGATGTTTCTGGTTTTCAGGATGCCCTTGGCCGACAAGGCCCCGGTGCGGGAGAGTGCTTAACAATCGCAGGTACTACACCAACCATTAATGATGGCGTCCAAGACCTTTGCTTTGACGATCATTCTGTTGGTAGAGGTCAACTGTTTCGTCAAAACCGAAATACTTTCCGCACCATTTCTCCTGATGTTGAGAGATTTAATGTTTTTGGTTTCCTGAATCACGAACTGGAAAGTGGTAATGAGGTATATAGTGAAGTTGCCTATTACTACTCAAAAGCCTACAGGCAGTGGGAGTCTGCTGCGCTATTGTCCGGCCGCCGTCCTTTCGTATCGGCGGATTATTACTGGAACCCATTAGGCCCTGTTACGTTTGATGATGGGCGCGTAAACCCCAACCGTATTGCTGGACTGGACCCCAGTGTGGTTCCGGTAGAAGGTCTCGGATTTGAATTGGCCAATTACCGTGCACTGGATGCTGGCCCACGTAAAGTGGAAGTAACCGGGGAAAGCTACCGATTTTTAATCGGTTCTAAAGGTACTTTGGGTAGCAGTGAATGGGATTACGATACGGCGCTTTTGTACAGTGAGGCAGATGTAACTGATACTTCGAGAAACCGTATCAATATTAATCTCTTCCAACAGCAGCTCTTGCTGGATACCCCGGACGCGTATAACGTTTTTACCGGTTTGGATCCGTCTGACCCAGCAAGTCCGCTGGATTCAACACCAAACCCGCAGTCAAGCATTGATCCTTTCCTGACTTCAATTGACCGTCAGGCGAAATCTACCATCAAATTGGCAGATTTCAAGGTGTCCAATGGTAGCTTGTTCAGCCTTCCCGCTGGCGATGTAGGTATTGCCTTGGGTGTTGAATGGCGTGAAGAGGAGTTGAACGAAGACAACGATTCACTGTTTGATGGGTCAACACCATACTTTGACCCTTTAAATGTGCTTACAGACGCCGATGGTAATGTAATACCTAACAACCTCAGTAGTGCTGCAGGTAGTAGTGTGCGTTTGGATTTCGGTGGTGACAGAAAAATTATTTCTGCTTACGCTGAATTACTGGTGCCAATTTTGGCAGATGTGCCAGGCGCACAATCATTAGACGCTCAAATCGCTGTTCGCCATGAAGACTTTAATGATTTTGGTGGCATTACTCGACCTAAGATTGCACTGTCTTGGCGCCCGGTTGATTGGTTGCTGTTCCGCTCTGCATTTTCCGAGGGCTTCCGTGCACCAAACCTGGTTCAGCTCAATGTTCCAGGGCTTTCAATTACAACGGGTGTTGATGATTTTGCTTTGCAATCAATTAATGACGGCCAGTTGAATTTGAATGAGGGCGTTGAAAATGGTAACTACACCCTGACCACTGCGGGTAACCCGGATCTTGAACCAGAAGAGAGTGAAAACACCAGCTTTGGTTTTGTACTGACCCCTGCTGATGGGCTGACTATTACCCTGGATTACTGGAAGATCGAAGCCACTGGTACAGTGGGTCGTCTGGATGATGAAGATGAATCCAGACTGGATGCTCTGTTTAGAAGTCAGGGTTCGTCTAACCCCAATGTTGTTCGTGGCGCACCTACCGTCGACAACCCTCTGGGGCGTATTGAGCAGATATTCCTGAGATTCCGTAATGTAAACTCTCGTGAGTTCGATGGTATCGACTACGCTGTGAACTACAACTGGGATACCGATATCGGTACTTTTGATGTCAAGTTCAACGCTGCTCAGCTGAAGACCTTTGATCAGCAGCCAGGTGCAGACGGTGATTTGCTCGTAGCCGCAGGTGTTGATCCCGCTACTTTGGGTTCCGCAGTAGGCTCCCAGCTTGAGAGGGAATTCTTCCCCGAATGGCGTGGTTCTCTCGGCGTGAACTGGCGCAGTAACGATGATGTGTGGGGAGCTAGCTTGTTTGGTAGCTACGTAGGAGAAGTATTTGAGCCGCTGGTACGCAATGCAGACGGTGATTTCTACTTCCTGCCATCCCATACTACCTTCAATGCGGCTGTGACCCACAGAGGATTGTTTGGCGAAGGCAGTACCGTTCGCTTCGGCATCAATAACCTGTTTGACAGAGACCCACCCCTTGCAGCTGAGGACCTGGGTTTCGAGGGTGAACTTCACTCCAATGTTGCACGCTACCTCTCACTGAGTGTGACAAAAACTTTTGACTGATCTAAATAGTATTTAGTGTCTTGAGCCGGGAAGCATTTGCTTCCCGGTTTTTTTTGCTTATGTAAATGTTGCTGGCACAGAGTCTTGTTTATTAGTCAGTAGCAGCCGGGGTGGCCACCATAGCCAAAATGCATATCCATCAGAAACACTAATAATAGAAAGTTTCCCAGCAACTACTAAGATAGGTCTTGGATACTTTTAGCTTCCATCCGAGGCTTGGAGGAGAGTTTCTCCTCCCTTTTTATTTTTTATAACGATTAGTAAAAGGTGGGTTTGTGTTGGTAATACGGATTCTGTTGGCCTCTGTTTTAGCAGTATTTCTGACCGCCTGTAATGAAGAGCAAGTTGCCAGTGTGCCTGATAATAGTCCACCTGATGATAAAGCGGCTTGTCAGTACGATGGTGTGGCCTTTTACGATAACTTTCAGATGGCGCGAATCGATGGTTGCCAGCAAATTAGTGCCACAGAATTTGAGTTAACTATTGAGCCGGAATCTCTGCCGGCGCACCACAGCCCCTGGTACGCTTTCCAAGTATCTTCCGATCGTGAGCAGCGCATTTCAGTGACCCTGAAATACACTGAAAAAGCTCACCGCTATGCCCCAAAAACCAGCCTGGATAAAAAATCCTGGGCCCTGGTTCCCCAAGATCAGGTTGTAGAGTTGGACGAAGGTAAATCTGTTCGCATCGGACTCGATGTTGGGCCGACACCCATTTACGTAGCCGGTCAGGAAATCATCGACAACGATGACTACGACCAAATGGAGTTGTTGCTGGCCCAAAAGCCGTTTGTTACACGTACCCAAATTGGGAGTAGCGAGCAGGGTCGTCCTATCTATAAGCTGGAAACCAATAGCTCAGACAGTGGTGATTTTCTGGTGCTGACCGGCCGCCAGCACCCCCCGGAAATTACCGGCGCTTTGGGAATGTTGCATTTTGTCGATGTTCTGATGGCGGATACGCCGCTGGCGCAGGAATTTCGCAGCAAAGTGAATCTGTTGATCGTGTTTAATATGAACCCCGATGGTGTTGAGCACGGTCATTGGCGCAAAAATGTTAATGGCATCGACTTGAACCGTGACTGGGGGCCAATGGAACAGGCAGAAACCCGCGTGGTGATTAACGAGTTGCAACGGTTTTTGGATACCGAAAAAGAACGGATGCGTTTTTTTGTGGATTTTCACTCCACAGGTAAAGACGTAATTTATACGCTGAAAGACAGCGAGCCAGCGGACGCAGAGGAAACCATCTTCCGCTGGATTGGAATGATAGATGAACGCCTGCCAGAACATCCGGTAGTTACTGGTGGCAGTTACAATCCTGCCAAGTTTCTTTCCAAAAATTACGTTTTTAAAACGTTTGGTGCACCCGCGGTAACTTACGAAATGGGCGATCATACGGATCGAGAATTAATCCGTACAAAGTCCGTTGCTGCGGCAGAAGAAATGATGAAGTTATTGCTGAGCAAGCAGTAACCGTCAGTAACGATTTTTTGATTACAATTTTTATAGTCAAGGGGGACTTATGAACGACCACGAATTTGAAACTGAATACGGTTCTGCTATCACCAACAATGTGGAATACGAACTGCTGACTAAAGCGGCTATTGCCAATGGCTTTCTGCAACCTGAAAAGCCGCTGGTAGGTTTTATCAATATCGAGGGCGTGCGCAAAACCACCGCCGACCTGAAAGCGGCATTTCCCAGCCACTTTAGCCACCACTTTGCGGTTAAAGCCAATGGCATGACACCAGTGTTAAGCCTGCTGCGTGAGTGCGGGATTCTGGCGGAAACGGCCAGCCCCGGCGAACTGCAGCAAGCGCTGAAAGCTGGATTTACCGGCAAAGACATTGTCTTTGATGAGCCAGCGAAGACCGAATACGTTATTCGCGAAGTGATTTCCCTGGGAGCTGCGCTGCATATCGACAACTTCGAAGAAATGGAGCGAGTACGCGCCATTATGGCAGAGCAGAATGATTACACCGGTGAAATTGGTTACCGCATCAACCCTCAGGTGGGCAGTGGCAAAATCAAAGCCATGAGTACCGCTGGCGCTCACTCCAAGTTCGGCGTACCTCTGGAAGACGAAGGCAATCGTGAGCAGATTATTCAGGATTACCTGGCTCATCCCTGGATGAAAACTGTGCACACTCATGTGGGTTCACAGGGCTGTCCGTTTGACCTGATTGCTCAGGGACTTAACAAGGTAGTGGCACTTGCCAAAGAAGTGAACGAGCGCGCCGGTGAGCAGCGCATTGAGTCCATCGATATTGGTGGTGGATTGCGTGTTAATTTCTACAGCGACAAGGTGACTCCTACCTTCCAGCAATACGCGGACTTTCTGAAGGAAAATGTTCCTGACCTGTTCACCGGTGAGTTCCGTATTAAAACTGAATTCGGCCGCTCCATGATGGCCAAGAACGGTTCTATTCTGGCCCGTGTGGAATACGCTAAAAACAGTGGTGGGCGTCATATCGCCACAACTCATGCAGGCTCGCAAATCGCTGCCCGCACCACCTTTATGCCGGAATCCTGGCCCCTGCGTCTTTCTGCCTATACGCCAGAAGGGGATTTCAAAAACGGCGAGTGTGTTGAACAGGATGTTGCTGGCCCCTGTTGTTTTGCCGGTGATGTAGTGGCCCACCAACGCAAAATGCCCAAGCTGGAAAGCGGCGATTGCATCATGTTGCACGACACCGGTGCCTACTACTTCTCCAATCCGTTCTATTACAACTCCCTGCCCACTGCGGCGGTATACGGCTATACCATCAATGATGGTCAGGTCGAATTTGTTCAGTACCGTCGTCAGCAGACAGTGGAAGAAATGATGGCGATCATTGGGTAATTGAAGTAACCCTGTCATCCTTATATTCTTGATGCCTTCACCCTTCGCTGTGCGAGGGGTGAAGGGCAAGTCGTCATTCCACAGGTTTATCACAGGACAGCTATAATGCTTCAACGCCGAGCAGTGTTTTCCCGCAAATTTTCTCTGATCCTTTCTTTTCTTCTTGTTTTTTCTCCGCTTGCCAACAGCGCAGGCAGCCACGTAGACAACAGCGCCGCTATTATTCGCTACGACACCATCCACCACCCGGTGATTGGCACCGGCGGTATGGTATCCAGCCAGCGCATGATTGCCAGTGAAGTGGGTGCAGAAATACTGCGCAAAGGTGGCAATGCCATCGACGCAGCTGTAGCAACCGGCATTGCTCTGGCGGTTACCTTGCCCCGCGCCGGTAACCTGGGCGGCGGTGGTTTTATGGTGATTCACCTGGCAGAAGAAAATAAAAATATTGCCCTGGACTACCGGGAAATGGCGCCTGCTGCTGCACATCGGGATATGTTCCTGGATGCGGACGGCAATGTGGACAACCAAAAAGCTCAGTTCAGCCACTTGTCTTCCGGCGTTCCCGGCACTGTCGCTGGCCTGGCTCTGGCGCTTGAAAAATACGGCACCATGAAGTGGAAAGACGTGATCAAGCCTTCTATCAAACTGGCGCAAAAAGGCATTGTGGTTTCCTACGACCTGGCAGAGAACCTGAAAAAGCGCAAAGTCTGGCTTACTGGCAACGCGGCTACTGCTAAAGCCTATTACAAAAAAGGCGGTGTGCCTTACGAGCCCGGTGAAATAATGCGTCAGCCGGAATTGGCATGGTCGTTGAAGCGCTTGGCAAAGTACGGCCCGGAAGAATTTTATAAAGGCAAAATCGCCGAAAAAATCGTTGCAGATATGAAAGCCAATGGCGGCTTGATTACCATGGAAGACTTGGCCAATTTTAGAGTGGCCGAGCGGGAAGTGGTGTCCACCAGCTACCGTGGCTACGAAGTGATTTCCATGCCTCCCACCAGTTCTGGTGGCGTGCATGTTGCTCAGATGCTCAATATTCTTGAGCATTTCCCCATCGGTGAAATGGGAGCGGGCAGCGCTGATGCTACCCACCTGCTGGCGGAAGTGATGAAGCTGGCCTATGCGGATCGCAGTGAGCATTTGGGCGACCCGGATCATTACCCGGTGCCCATCAAGGGATTGACCAGCAAAGCTTACGGCAAAGAACTGGCGGGCAAAATTTCACTGGATAAGGCGCTGTCTTCTGATGAAATCAAACCTGGAAACCCCGCGCCTTACGAAAGCCCTGACACCACCCACTTTTCGGTGATGGATGCCCAGGGTAATGCGGTATCCAATACTTACACCCTGAATTTTTCCTACGGCTCTGGAATTGTGATTCCCGGCACCGGCATTTTGATGAACAACGAGATGGATGATTTTTCATCCAAACCCGGCGTTCCCAATGCCTTTGGCCTGGTGGGCGGCGAGGCGAACTCTATTCAGCCTACCAAGCGCCCGCTAAGTTCCATGACTCCGTCCATGATCCTTAAAGACGGCAAGCCGTTTGTGGTAACTGGCAGCCCCGGTGGCAGCCGTATTATCAGCACCGTATTGCAGGTGTTGGTGAATGTGATGGACCACAACATGAATATGGCAGAAGCCATTCACGCGCCTCGAATTCACCACCAGTGGTTGCCGGATCAGCTGGAATTGGAACCGGGTTACAGCCCGGATACCATCAAGCTGCTCAAGCAAAAAGGTCAGAAAGTGCAAAAAGGCCAGACCATGGGTAGTGTGCAAACCATTATGTGGAAAGATGGCCGTTTTTATGGCGCCTCTGATCCCCGCCGCCCGGATGCGGGTACCGTAGCGGCTCAGTGAGGAAACTATGAAGTTAAAAGCGGCGAAATTAAAAGCGGCTTGTGCGGCACTGTGCACCACTCTGTTAGCCCTGTGTGCGTGTACACCAGAGAAGCAAAGTGAAGCGTTAAACCTCGATACCCTGATTGTTAATGGCAATGTCTATGCTGGCAAAAACCAGCCAGCCAGTCAGGTAGCAATCGGTGTTAAAGGAGATCGCATTGTTTTTGTTGGTGATCCTGAAGGCCAAAACCTGGTGGCGGCACGTACCATTGATGCGGCAGGTAAAGTCGTCGCCCCCGGTCTGATTGACCCCCATACCCACAGCCTCAGCGATTTCACGGATTTGCGCGACAACGGCAAAAACGCCAACCTAAATTATCTCACTCAGGGTGTTACCACAGTCTTTAATGGCAATGACGGCGGTGGCCCCATTAAAACCGGCGACTTGATCCGTTCGCTCAATAAGCGTGGCTTGGGCACCAATACTGCCTTATTTATTGGCCACGGCGCCGTGCGCAGGCATGTGATGGGTGAAGAAAATCGCCACCCAACAGATGCGGAACTGGACGCCATGAAAGCGCTGGTAGCTGAGGCCATGGAGCAGGGCGCTTTGGGCCTTTCAACCGGCCTTTTCTATGTGCCTGGCACCTTTTCCGATACCGCCGAAGTGATTGAGCTTGCCAAGGTGGCGGCTGAGTACGGCGGTATTTATGAAAGCCATATTCGTGACGAGAGCTCCTACAACATCGGTGTGGTAGCGGCGGTTCAGGAACTGCTGGATATTGGCAAAGGCGCCAATATTCCCGTGCACATTGCCCATATCAAAGCGCTGGGTGTGGATGTGTGGGGCGAAAGTGCGGCTATTGTTGATCTGGTTGAGAAGGCTCAAGCCAACGGTCAGGTCGTGACAGCAGACCAATACCCCTGGAATGCTTCCAGCACCCGTTTACACAACGCCGCTGTGCCCAGTGAAGTGCGAGCTGGTGGTTATGAGCAGTACAGCAAACGCTTGCAAGACCCTGAGCTATTACCGGAAATTCGTGCGGGCATTGCCGAAAACATTCGCCGTCGCGGCGGGCCGGAATCATTTTTGATGGTGCAGGGGGAAGTGCCTGAAATCATTGGCAAGACTCTGAAGGAATTGTCTGAAGAACAGGGCAAAGACCCAGTCACCGTGGTGATTGAAAATGTGCTGAAAGGGTCTGTAGGGATTGCCTCGTTCAATATGAATGAAGAGGATATCGGCCACTTTATGGTGCAGCCTTGGGTAATGACCAGCTCAGATGGCACAGATGGCCATCCACGTAAATACGCGAGTTTCCCCAGGAAGTACCAAAATTACGTGAAAGATAAAGGCATTATCAGCGAGCAGGAGTTTATCTATCGCAGCTCCGGCATGGTGGCGGACACTTTCAAAATAGCCGACAGAGGCTACCTGCAGGAAGGCTATTTTGCGGACATCGTCATTATCGATACAGATAACTTCCGCCCGGTGGCGGATTTTAAAAACTGGAATAAGCTCTCCGAAGGTGTTGTATACGCCTTGGTGAATGGCGAGGTGGCAATAGACAATGGCAAATACACCGGTACTTTGGCGGGCAAGGCGCTGCGTCGTGCAGACTGATACTGCAGTTGTTTCCGGTTTTTACCGGCATCGAGGCCGGGTTGCCGGCTCCATGCTGGCAATTCTCTTGTTGGTTGGTTTTGTTGCCGTTGCGGTTGTTCTAAAGGACAACGATTCGACTACCGACGAAACCCAAGGGCCGAAAATTTCCCTGTCTGGAGCCGTCAACGACGAATTGGGCCAGCCACTGGCCTTTGGTGCGCTGAGTGTTAACGGGGTATCACTGGCGACCATTGAAAACGGTCAGTTTCAGGTGTCGGTGGACAGCACTCCTGTGTATCAATTGCGCTTCGAGGCACCAAAGTTTTACCCCATCACACACACGTTTTCTCGCGGTGAACTGGTAGATAACGACGGCAACATTCCCCCGGTTACCCTGGTGGCCCGCAAGCCCGGTCGTACCATGTTTGCCTTTGGTGGCGATGTGATGGCCGGGCGGCGCTACTACAAGCCACTCACAGACGATCAACCATTAATTCGCCCGGAAAGTGAAACGGCGGACACCATCAAGTTACTGGAAAATATCAAACCTTACCTGGTGGATGCGGATATTGCCTCCGCCAATCTGGAAATCGTGGTCGCGGCGGAAAAACCTAAAGTAGAGACCCCAAAAAGTGTGATCTTCTACGCTCGGCCACCATTGATTGATGCTTTGAAACAGGTGGGTGTGGACTATGTCACCTTGGGCAATAACCACGTTTACGATTTTGGCGATGAAGGCGTCGTGGTTACCCAAAAATATCTGGATCAGTACCAGATGCCGTATTCCGGTGGTGGCCTCAATGAAGAGCAAGCCCTTAAAGCTCATCAGATGGTGCATGGCGACAATCGTTTTCAGATGCTTGGCTATGTGGGCTGGAAAGGCAACTTCAGTCCTAACCAGGTTGCAGAAGCGGATAAAGGTGGTGCTGCCTGGGGTAGTGAGGCGAACATTGAGGCCACGGTAAAACGGGAAGCAGCCTCGGGTAATCCAGTGGTGGTGCAATACCACGGCAGCAACGAATACACCTATGAGCCCACCGAGGAAACCGTTAGCCGGGCGAAACTGGCTATCGACTCCGGCGCCGATTTGGTGGTGATCCATCACCCTCACGTGGTGCAGGGCTTTGAAATTTACAACGGCAAATTGATTGCCTATTCCCTGGGCAACTTCCTGTTTGATCAATACTTTCAGGAGACCCATCGCTCCGCCATGCTCTATGTGTGGATGGACGGCGAACAGTTTGTACACGGCGAGGTGGTGCCGCTGTATGTGCAGCATTACCAGACCACTCCGGCAGTAGGGGCGGTCAGGCAGCACGTATTGCGACGTGTTGGCCACCAATCCAGCCTGGCGGGTTTGACCTTGGGTAGCAGTGGTGGGCACAGCACTATTAGCCCGGCGGGTGCCGCTCAGACAGGTGAACCCCAAACCCAAACCCAATCGTTGGTGGATGGCCAATGGTCAGGCCGCGTCCTTGCGGATTGGCAACAACGCCTGGTGACAGTAGAAGGCGGTACCAGTTGTCAGCTGGGGAGGGATTTGTTGGTGACCGGTGGTTTTGAGTCAGCACCGGTACTTCCGGAAAATCCCGGTACCTGGAATTTTAGTGATGGCAGCGGTTTGCGGGTTGGCGATACCCACAGTGGTGATTTGGCGGTAGAGCTGGCGCCTCTGCCAGGTGGCAAAAGTCATATGGTGACCCGTGGTTTCCATCGCCTGGTCGAGGCCGAAGACAAGGCCACACACAGCTTTACCGGCATGATTTATTCTGAACAGCCACAAAGCCTGGATGTTTGCCTGGAATACGCACCCAGAGCGCAGTCATTCACTGCATCTTTGGATAACGCGCCGCTGGAGTGTCTGGGAACCATTGCCACCGGAAGTGGCGAGTGGACGCCTTTTACCTTTGACTTCCCACCGGTTGATCATGAATTGCTGAAAGGCTACCGGATTCGCCTGCAAAGCAAGGGGGAGCTTGCTGCACCAGTGCGTGTGGATGACCTTTCCTGGACTGCCTGGCAACAGCCGGTGGATTGCAGCGAACTGCCTTCCGGTGAGGTGACCAATTTTGATCGTCTGAAGGTGAGTGGGGAAGGGCAATCGGTTCGCATTGTTACTCAATAATGCTCGTCATCCTGGGCCGCGCAGCGGCTCAGGATGACAGCGACGACTTTCACTGCAACAACGCCAGCTTAATCGCCTTTAAATCCATCGCCGCCAAAAACTCCTCCAAAACAGCCTCATCACTGAGGTTCTGACCTTTGACCTGTAAAAGAATCTGCCCCGCCAGCATCAAGGTGATTTCCACCGAGTTTCTCTCTTTGCGTTTGATGCCTTTGTTGCGCTGGTAGCGAAACGGCTCTGCATTGGGGTCGCTGCGCAGCAGCATGGGGTTGTTGATCATGGCGCCCAACCCGGTGACCATGGGGGAATTGGCGCTGATGCTGATTTCAACGCTCTCACGGCCCTTGCGGTAGCG
Source organism: Porticoccus sp. W117 (assembly GCF_030341905.1). Lineage (GTDB taxonomy): Bacteria > Pseudomonadota > Gammaproteobacteria > Pseudomonadales > Porticoccaceae > SCSIO-12696. Next base: position 61,345 of record NZ_JATAAF010000007.1, read on the forward strand.
TTTCGACATATGGGTGCCGCCACCCATCATCGCCATGGCGGCGTTGTTGTGTTCTACATCCTCCGCCTTCCAGCCCTCTAAAGGCTCTGGTAAAAGCTGGGCGTTGTCTTTGTCCAGCTTGCTCTGTATCTGCGATATGGCGTATTGCAGCTCGTCAATGGCAGCCTGGTAGTCTTTGTCGTTGTAGGCCTCGATGCCCAGCTCAATCTGCTCGGTTACTTTGTCAGCAAAGGCAGGGGAGGCAAGCAGCAGGGCAGCGATCAGGGGAAGGGTGGTTTTCATGGCTATCTCCTTATATCTCCTTGTATTAGATAAAAGTGTAGCCCTTGAAAGTCGGAAACTCGACCCAATTTACCTGTCATCCTGTTTTTTCCACGGAGCAATAACACCATGAGCGATACTGCCACCCAGACAGAAACCCACGGTTTTCAGACAGAAGCCAAGCAGCTTCTCCACCTGATGATTCACTCCCTGTACAGCAACAAGGAGATTTTCCTGCGAGAGCTGATTTCCAACGCTTCTGATGCCGCCGACAAGCTGCGCTTTGAAGCACTGGAAAATGCTGACCTGTTCGAAAACGACAGTGACCTGAAGGTACGCATTACCGCTGACAGTGAGGCCAACACCATTACCATCAGCGACAACGGTATCGGCATGTCTCGGGAAGAGATCATCGATAACCTGGGCACCATCGCCAAGTCAGGTACCGCGCAGTTTTTGTCTTCCCTGAGCGGTGACCAGAAATCCGATTCCCAGTTGATTGGCCAGTTTGGTGTGGGTTTTTACTCCGCTTTTATCGTTGCCGACAAAGTGGTTGTTGAATCTCGCCGTGCCGGTGACAGCGCCGATGCCGGTGTGCGCTGGACTTGTGAAGGCGAAGCGGAATTCCAGGTGGAAAGCATTGAACGCGCCGAACGCGGCTCTGCCATTACCCTGCACCTGAAAAGCGATGAAAGCGAATTCTCCAATGACTGGCGCCTGCGCAGCATCGTGAAAAAATACTCTGACCACATCGCCGTGCCGGTAGAGATGGTCAAGCCAAACTATTCAAACCCCGAAGAATCTGAAGACGATAAAAAAGAAGACAAGCCTGTCGAATTTGAAGTGGTTAACAGCGCCAAAGCCATGTGGACTCGCTCCCGAAGCGAGCTGAAGGACGAAGACTACAAAGAGTTCTACAAGCACATCGGCCACGACTTTCAGGATCCGCTGGTATGGAGCCACAACCGGGTGGAAGGCAAACTAGATTACACCAGCTTGCTGTACGTACCGGCCCACGCGCCTTTCGATATGTACAACCGTGATGCACCGAAAGGCCTGAAGCTCTACATTCAACGCACTTTTATCATGGACGACGCCGAGCAGTTCCTGCCTCTGTATTTGCGTTTCGTTAAAGGTGTGGTGGATTCCGCTGATCTGCCTCTCAACGTTTCCCGTGAAATTCTGCAGCAGACTCCGGCGGTGGACAGCATTCGTTCCGCACTGACCAAGCGGGTACTGGATATGCTGGGCAAACTGGCCAAGCAGGAAGGGGACGACTACCAGAACTTCTGGAACACCTTTGGCCCGGTATTAAAAGAAGGCCCGGCGGAAGACCACGGCAACAAGGAAAAAATTGCCGGCCTGCTGCGCTTTGCCTCTACCCATACCGGCAACAGCGACCAGACTGTGGCGCTGGCAGATTATGTTGAGCGCATGAAGGAAGGCCAGGAGAAAATCTACTTTCTCACCGCCGACAGCTACAGCGCTGCCCAGAACAGCCCCTACCTGGAAGTGTTCCGCAAGCACGGCATTGAAGTACTGCTGCTCACCGATCGCATCGACGAGTGGCTTATGAGCTACCTCACCGAATTCGACGGTAAGTCTTTTCAGGATGTGGCTCGCGGCGAACTGGATCTGGGCAAGATCACCGGTGAAGAGGAAAAGGCCGAAGACGACAAGCCCTCTGAGCAACAATCCGCATTGGTAGATCGTGTTAAAGAACTGTTGGGCGATACCGTGGAAGATGTACGCACCAGTAATCGCCTGACCGATTCACCTGCGGTACTGGTGGTGGGCGATCAAGACGTTGGTATGCAAATGCGCCGTATCCTCGAAGCCGCCGGTCAGGATGTGCCTGAGAGCAAGCCGACTCTGGAAATCAACGCCGATCACGATCTGTTGAAACAACTGGATGTGGAACAGGATGAAGATCGCGCGGCGGATCTGGCCCAATTGATGTTCGAACAGGCGCAACTGGCCGCTGGTGAGCAGTTGGAAGATCCTTCTGCCTTTGTGCAGCGTTTGAACAAGTTGTTGTTTAAGTAACTTATTCGTCATTGCGAGGAGCGCAGCGACGCGGCAACCTAGTGACTTTTATCAACAAAGACACTGGATCGCCGCGCTGCGCTCGCGATGACAATATTGCTTTACCTCCGCTGTTTCGGATGCAACGATTTCCCCAGAATATGCTCGCTGTTGCCAATCACATGGGCGCTGTGACCGACAATTAGTGGATCCGGACCTTTCTCTATTTCTCTGTCTTTTCCCGTGTAGGGCAAACTGGCGAGAAAATGCGCCATGGTGTTGAGTCGCGCGCGTTTTTTGTCGTTGGATTTAATCACCGTCCAGGGCGCATCAGCGGTATCGGTGTAAAAAAACATGGCTTCCTTGGCCTCGGTGTAATCGTCCCATTTATTCAGTGACGCTTTATCAATCGGTGACAGCTTCCATTGTTTCAATGGATCATTTTTACGGGCGGCAAAACGCTTGGCCTGTTCTTCTTGGGTCACTGAAAACCAGTATTTAAACAAGCGAATACCAGAGCGGGTCAGCATACGTTCAAACTCTGGACACTGGCGCATAAATTCCAGGTATTGGCTGGGGCTGCAGAAATCCATCACCCGTTCCACACCGGCGCGGTTGTACCAGGAACGGTCGAATAAAACAATTTCGCCAGCAGAGGGCAGGTGTTGTACGTAGCGCTGGAAATACCATTGGGTACTCTCAGCCTCTGTGGGCTTTTCCAGTGCCACCACGTGAGCACCCCGTGGGTTGAGGTGCTCCATAAAGCGCTTGATGGTGCCACCCTTGCCGGCGGCATCGCGGCCCTCAAAAATAACGACGATCTTCTCGCCACTTTCCTTGGCCCAGCGCTGGGCCTTGAGTAATTCGGTTTGCAAAAACGCTTTGTGTTTTTCGTAGCGGCTGCGACTCAATTTGTTTTTGTATGGGTATTCCCCGGTCTCAAAAGAGCGGCGAATGGCCTCACTGTCGTGGCGCAATTCAGACAGGCGATGGCGACCGTCGGTATTGCGATCAGAGGCCGGTGGCAGCTGTGCATCTTTTAGTGCAGCGTCGTAATCGCTGGAATTGTTGCCGGCATTCTCAGAGTTGGCTGAGGTGTTGTGAGGGCGGGTTGCGTCCATCGCAGTCTCCTTGTTGTAGGGTTTATCCTTTAATTATAGAAGCCGCCAAATGTTGGTGATGATTTTGGGGTTGATGCAAATCAATCAAGTTGTGCTTTGTTTTGGTGGGAAAAGTCTAAGTGCGAAAATACCGTGTCAACCGTACTCGGCAGAGTAGAGTACATCCCCAGCTCTGCCCAGCGGGTATCCGGGTGATGAAAGTCGGAACCGCAGGAGGCCAACAGGCCACTCTGTTGGCAGATGTCTGCCATTTTGCGGCTTTCCTGGGGCGTCTGTTTGCCAGACACCACTTCCATGGCTTGCCCGCCAAGTGCTTTAAAATCTTGCACCAGAGCCAGCAGTTTGGTTCGTGTTAATTTGTACTTTAGCGGGTGCGCCAATACGGCTACACCGCCAGCGTCCAGAATCCACTGAACGGTCTGTTCCAGGCTGGCCCAATGTTGTTTTACATCGCCGGGTTTGCCGTCGCCCAGGTATTTTTTAAAAGCTTGTTGGCTGTCCTTTACTTGACCGCTGGCCACCAGATAACGGGCGAAGTGAGGGCGCCCCAATTGCCCCCCAGCAGCCAGTTGTTCAACTTCTTCCAGCGGGCAACGGAGACCGCTTTTGGTTAATCGTTCGGCAATTTTCTCAGCCCGCAACTGGCGAGCCAGGCTTTGTTGTTGCACGGCTTCTGCAATGGCGGCGGATTTCAGGTCGATACCCAGGCCGACAATATGTACCCCTCGTTTGCTCCAGGTGGACGATATTTCAATGCCGGGTATCAGTGTTAGCGGGCATGCTTTCCAGTCAATCTGCTTGTAGGCCGCTACCGTATCGTGATCGGTAATCGACAAGTGGGTCACACCGTTTTCATGGGCGCGCTGCACCAATTCATCAGGCGTCAATGAGCCGTCCGATGCGGTGCTGTGGCAATGGAGGTCGAATTTTATTGCAGACACTGGATTGCTTCGCTGCGCTCGCAATGACGAGTGTTAAAGTAATGTCTCATATAGGTCATTCCAGTAGGGGTTTTTGCTCTCAACCAATTTAACCTTTTTTGATCTTGAACCAGCTTTGATTTGTTTTTCTCGAGTGATGGCATCGTACATTGAGTGGTGTAATTCGTAATACACCAGAATATTAATACTGTGCTGTTTGGTAAAACCTTCCACTAAATGCTGCTTGTGTTGCCATATTCTCTGAACAAGGTCGCTCGTTACGCCTGTGTATAAAGTGCCGTTTCGCTTGTTCGCCAGAATATAAATAGCTGGCTGTTTATCCATAATCTATTACCTCTCCTTACTCCGTCATTGCGAGCGTAGCGAAGCAATCCAGTGTCTATTGTTTCAAAGCCGCTGGATTGCTTCGCTACGCTCGCAATGACGTATTCTATTTACTCATTGACCTTTCCCCGTAAGGCTTTTACTTGGCCTCGTTTGGTTTTGTTGTCGAGGCGGCGCTTTTTGGCAGCTTTGGTTGGTTTTGTAGGGCGGCGTTTTTTCTGTACAGCGGTGGCAGCGAGGATCAGTTCCTTGAGGCGAGCGAGGGCGGCGTCGCGGTTTTTTTCCTGGGTGCGAAATTCCTGTGCTTTGATCACAACAACGCCTTCTTTTGAGATGCGCTGATCCCGGTAGGCCAACAATCGTTCTTTGTAAAATTCCGGCAGCGACGAGGCACGAATATCAAAACGCAGGTGGATGGCACTGGATACTTTATTGACGTTCTGGCCGCCAGCGCCTTGAGCGCGAATGGCACTGAACTGCAATTCGTGTTCTGGAATCGTAACGTTGTTGGATAAGTTCAACACGGCGCGTGCTCCCGCAGCACTTCCAGAAACTCGGCGCCAAATCTGTCCAGTTTGGATTGGCCCACACCGCTGATATTCAGTAACTCCGCTTCGCTGGTGGGCTGGTACTCCATCATTTCCATCAACGTGGCGTCGTGGAAAACCACATAGGGTGGCACACCCTGTTCGTCCGCCAGTTGTTTGCGCCGTGCTCGCAGTGCTTCCCATAATTGGCGATCACCTTCACTAACGGCGCTATTAGATTGTTTGCGAGCGGGTTTGCGCAGGGCTTTTTCCGCCGTATCTTGGCGTAAAGTCAAATTCATTTCGCCACGCAATAGCGGGCGGCTGCGCTCGGTGAGTCGCAGAGCGTTGTAACGTTCCGCGTCGGCAATTAAAAACCCTTGCACCACCAGTTGACGGACTACGGAACGCCACTGGTTGTCGGTTAAATCACTGCCGATGCCAAATGTGCTTAGCTGTTGGTGATTCCACTGGTTGATTTTGTCGTTTTGTTTGCCGCGCAGAATATCAATCACATGGCCGGCGCCAAAGCGCTGGCCGCTGCGGTATACCGCCGAGAGCAGCTTTTGCGCCGCCTCAGTGCCGTCCCAGATTTGCGGCGGTGTCAGGCAGATATCGCAATTACCGCAGTTGCCATCGCTGTTCGGGCCATGGCTCTTCTCACCAGGATACGCCTCCCCAAAGTAGGCCAAAAGGGAACGGCGGCGGCACTCGGTGACTTCGCACCAGCCCAGCAAGGCATCCAGTTTGCTGCGCTCAATGCGCTTTTGCTGATCCGGGGCGGTGGAGCTGTCCATCATTTGCACCAGACGCACCACGTCTTGCAGACCGTACACCATCCAGGCGTCGGCGGGCTCACCATCGCGGCCGGCGCGGCCGGTTTCCTGATAGTAGGCCTCCATGCTTTTGGGTAAATCCAGGTGGGCCACAAAACGCACATCCGGTTTGTCGATGCCCATGCCAAAGGCAATGGTGGCCACCATAACCACCGCATCTTCTCGAAGGAAGCGCTGCAGGTGCTCGGCACGGGTATCGGCAGGCAGGCCAGCGTGGTAGGGAAGGGCGGTAAGGCCGCGGGTGCACAGCCATTCGGCGGTCGCCTCGACTTTCTTGCGAGACATGCAGTAGATGATGCCAGCGTTGTCTTTATGGCCGATCAGAAAACGCAACAGCTGCTTTTTGGCATCGCTTTTTGGCTGCACGGTGTAGCGGATATTGCTGCGGTCAAAGCCGCTGACAAAATGTTTGGGCTCATCCAGTTGCAGGCGTTGAGGGATTTCCTGTTGGGTGCGTGGATCGGCGGTGGCGGTAAGTGCCATACGTGGAACACCGGGGAAGTGTTCCCGCAGCACATGTAGTGACAGATAGTCCTGGCGAAAATCATGGCCCCATTGGGATACGCAGTGGGCCTCGTCGATGGCAATCAGGGAAATGGTTAGTGATTCAAGCAGGTTGAGGGTGCGCGTTTGCAGCAACCTCTCCGGGGCGATGTAGAGAATATCTAACTCTCTCCGGTGCATTTTTTCGACGATCTGTTGTTGTTCGGCAGGGTTTTGTGTGGAGTTGAGAAATGCCGCTTCAATGCCCAGCTGTACCAGCGCCGATACCTGATCCTGCATCAGGGCAATCAACGGCGACACGACAATGCCCAGGCCATCGCGCACCAGGGCGGGGATCTGATAGCACAGGGACTTGCCACCGCCGGTAGGCATCAGCACCAGGGTGTCGCTGCCGTCCAGGGCGGCTTCTATGACTTCCCGTTGGGTGCCGCGAAAAGCCTCGTAGCCGTAGGTTTCCCGGAGTATTTCATGGGCCTGTTCAATCATGGCGGCATTATAGCGGCAGTGGCGCAAATGATTTTCTTTTTCTCGGTGATCCACGTAAAATGCTTTACGTGTCAAGCTTTCTAGCGGAGAAGCCAACGTGAAATGCCCCATGTCTGAAAATGCCGTCGATCTCAGCGGCGAGGATATCCACTGGAATCAGGACATCAGCTACGGTCAGTACCTGGACCTTGAAAAAATACTCGATGGCCAGAACTGCTTGTCGGACAGCCATGACGAGATGATGTTTATTGTTATCCATCAGGCGTCTGAACTGTGGATGAAGTTGATGATTCACGAACTCACCGCCGCCATGGAATGCGTCAAGCAGGATAACCTGGGGCCGGCGATGAAAATGGTGGCCCGCATCGCCCGTTGTCAGGAGCAGCTGATCAGTGCCTGGAGTGTGCTTTCCACCATGACGCCGAAAGACTATTTGAGCTTTCGCGATTCCCTGGGGCAAAGCTCTGGTTTTCAGTCCTACCAGTACCGCATTATTGAATTCTCCCTGGGCAACAAAAATCCTAGCATGGTAGCGGCGCATCAGGCGTTCCCTGAAATACACAAAAAAGTGGATGATGCCCTGCGCACCCCCAGCATCTACGACTTGACCATCCAGCTGCTGGCTAAACGGGGTTTTGATGTGCCTGCAGACTACCTGGACCGGGATTGGAGCGAGCCCTACAACGCCAGCCCGGCCATTGAAGCCATCTGGTCTGAAATCTACCGCAACGGCGACAAGTACTGGGAACTGTACGACTGGGCGGAGAAACTGGTGGATATTGAACACCGCTTTCAGACCTGGCGTTTCTCCCACATGAAAACTGTGGAACGTATTATCGGTCACCGTCGCGGCAGTGGTGGCACTGGCGGAGTTAGCTACCTCGTGAAGGCGCTGGATCTGAGTTTTTATCCAGAGTTGTGGTCCGTGCGCACCGCGCTTTAAGCAGCTATAGTTACCCATATCCAGCGCAATGAGGAATGGACAATGAAAATTGCAATCACAGCCGCCTTTATTGGCTTTGCACTGTTGGCTACCGGCTGCTCCACCATCAAAGGCGATTCCGTGCAGGAGCGCCGCGGTTACGTGGAAAATATGCGCAGCGAAACCCTGCGTGATCTCTACAAGGAACACCCCAAGGCCCGCAAGCAAATTGCCGATGCTGCCGGTTACGCGGTATTCAGTAACATCAACACCAACCTGATTTTTGTCACCACCAGCGGCGGTTACGGCGTAGTGACTCGCAAAGGCGGCGGCAAAACCTATATGAAAATGGCCGGTGGCGGCCTGGGCATTGGTGCTGGCCTGCGGGATATGCGCCTGGTACTGATTTTCAAAAAATCCCACGACCTGGAAAACTTCGCCGATAACGGCTGGGATGTTTCCGGCCAAGCCGGCGCTACGGCCCAATCCGACGATCAAGGTGGCTCAGTGAATGTAGTGAAGTCAGTGGACTTCGATATCATCAGTTATGAACTGACCAAAGCCGGTGTGGCACTTGAGGCGACGGTGGATGGAATGAAGTTTTGGCAGGATGATGAGTTGAATTAATTTTTCGAAACCACAGACTGCAAAATTACAAACTTGTTGTTACTGGCGGCTGTTTGGCAATTACCAAACAGCCGCTTTAGTTTTACGTGATAGCCGAGATGGCGGTTGCCAATTACCCACAACTCTCCACCTGTTTTTAATACCTGTTTTGATTCTCGAAACATCTGCTCGGCAATATGGGTGGTGATGGTGTTTTGCTGGTGAAAGGGTGGGTTACAAAGGATTAAATCGGCGCTGTTTTTTTCGATACCTTGCAGGCAGTCGGTCACTTGAAAGCTGGCCACTCTGTTCGGGCAGTTAATCGAAAAGTTGTGTTTTGCCGATGCCACCGCCATAAAAGATTCATCGGTAAAAATAATCTCTGCAGCGGGGTTTTTCTGCGCGGCAACAATACCCAATAAACCGTTGCCACTGCCCAGATCGATGATGGTTCGATAGCGCTCATTGCGGGGCAAGTTCTGCAGAAAAAACCGACTGCCTATATCCAGCCCATCCCGAGAAAATACATTGGCGTGGTTTTGTAACTGCAAATTCAACTCTCTCAGCTCCAAAGATTTGGGGTAGGGGTTATCTGAGTTCTCCGCTTTACTATCTGCACTGATGAACGCTAGGCGCGCTTTCTTTTTTGCCTGGGATGTTTTGGTGGTGCCAATCAGCTTTTCGAAAAGTTGTAGATGGGAGTTGTGCAAATGCTTGGCCATGGTAGCGGCCACAATGGTGGTGCTGTCGGTTATATAGGGCTGCAGACGGTGCAACTGATCCTCCAGTAGCGAAAGGCTTTTTGGGATTTTTATGATAACCAGCTTGAACGTTTGCCCCCGCTCAGGCCACTCAAGAGAGTGACACAGGTTAACCGCATTGGTTGTAAGGTGATTTGCTGCCATATTGGCCTCGGCTCCCCGTTGGGATAGCCAGGAATCGCCAGTGGATAGCAGCTGCAGCTCTGGGAAACCTGTGCACAGGGTCACAGCCAAGGCGCCAAAGCTGTCGTTCAATATCAATAGACGATTATCAGAGCTGATTAATTGCTGTTCGACGATATGGTTTATCAGATACTCGTCGGCGGCATCCCAGGCGCGTAGAGTCTCACTCCTACGCTTTGGGTAGCGAGCGAGTGCCACTGGGCCGAAAGGGGACTGATAAATTTCCATAAAACAGCAGTTTTGCTTTTATTGTGGTCAAAGGTGCGCAGTATAGTAATTGGCAACAGAGAAGGATATGTGACTTTTCTGACTGTTGTCAGCAGGGATGCTGACAACAAGCCTACAGGGATGTATTAACGGCGTGTCAGCAAAGTCACATATCCTTCTCTGCAAGACTAAATAAGAATAAGGAAAAACCTCAATGAAACCCGTTACCGATAAAATCGTCGATGCCGTAGGACAGGTGCTGATGGGCAAAGAGCCCCAGATTCGTCTGGCGTTGGCTTGTCTGCTGGCTCGCGGTCATTTGCTGATTGAGGATTTGCCCGGTATGGGTAAAACCACCCTGGCTCATACCCTGGCGGCTGTGCTGGGACTGGATTTCAGCCGCGTTCAATTTACCAGCGATTTACTGCCAGCGGATATTCTCGGTGTATCGGTGTACAACCGCGACAGCGAACAGTTCCGCTTCCACCCAGGCCCTGTTTTTAATCAACTGCTTCTGGCGGACGAAATCAACCGCACCACCCCAAAAACTCAGAGTGCACTGCTGGAAGCCATGGCCGAGCAGCAGGTAACAATTGAGGGGGAAACCCGCGAACTGCCAACGCCATTCTTTGTGATTGCCACCCAGAATCCGACTCATCAATCCGGAACATTCCCACTGCCGGAATCCCAGCTGGATCGGTTCTTGATGCGCCTGTCGCTGGGCTACCCGGATCAGGCGGCGGAGCGCAAGTTGCTCAGTGGTCTGAACCCACGGTCACTGCTAAAAGACTTGCAGCCGGTGATCGAGCTGTCGGAGCTGCTGCAATTGCAACAGCAAGTAGAACAAGTAAAAGCCTCTGCCAGCTTGCTGGACTACCTGCAGCGGCTCACCGGCCAGTCCCGCAGTGAACCGGGGTTTGAGTTTGGTGTGTCTCCCCGTGGCTCTCTGGCCTGGTTGCACAGTGCCCGCGCCTGGGCGCTATTGGAAGGGCGCGACTATGTGATTCCCGAAGACCTTCAGCAGGTTGCAGAAGCGGTGCTGGGCCATCGCCTGCGAGGCAGCAACGAGCTGGCGGGAATACCCGGTAGCCAATTGGTAGAAAAGCTGCTCGACAGTGTGGATATTGTCTAAGAGTTCACAGCTATGACAGCACCGGGTTTTATCCGCCGTCACTTCGCCCACTGGTTAAACCAGCGCTTACCTGCGGCACGGCGTATCCGCCTTAATCAGCAACGGCTGTTTATTTTGCCCACCAAGGCCGGTTGGGGCTTTCTGGGCTTAATCGCAATACTTTGGCTTCTGGCTACAAATTATGAAAACAGTCCGATTTTTGCCATTGCCTGCTTGCTGAGTTCTCTGTTTATCACCGCCATTCTGCACAGTTACGCCAACCTGGCGGGGCTGGAAATTTCCTTTGTCGCCGCCGAGCCGGTATTTGCCGGTCAACGCATGTTGTTTCGAATAGCGGCCTGTTGCGCCGACAAACGTCAACGTCAGGACATAGCCTTTCACTTTGGTCGCGGTGATCACCAGGTGCTGAACCTGTTGGACAGTAAGCGTCAGGACGTACTGGTGCCGCTGGATACTCGCGACAGGGGCTGGCTGCGGCCAGGGAGGGTGACGGTAGAAAGTCGTTATCCGGTCGGCCTGCTGCGAGTGTGGACCTACCTGGATCTCAACTGCTGCGGTTTGGTGTACCCGCAACCACTATCAGGAAGCGCGGTAGCCTCTGCTCCGGCAACTGGCGCGGCGGGGCAAAAGCAGGCCACCGTGGGCAGTGATGATTTTGCTGGCTTCAAAAAGTATCAACAGGGAATGCCATTACAACACCTGTCCTGGAAACACTACGCCCGTGAGCGCGGGCTGTTGGGTAAGGAGTATGCCGACGCCATTGATGAGCGCCTGTGGTTGCGCTGGCAGGATTACCCAGGCTTGGATCGTGAGGCGCGCCTGTCACGTTTGTGCGCGCGGGTAGTGGAGCTCGCTCCCCAACAAGTTGAATACGGCCTGCAATTGCCCGGCGTTGAAGTGCCTCTGGGGCGGGGTGATAGCCAACGTCAGGAAGTGTTGCGCCAGCTGGCTCTGTTTGAGATTGACAGCCACGAGGGGATGATATGACTCCCCAGTGGCAAATGCCCCGCTCTGGACTGGTGTGGTTGCTGTGCGCGCAGGCTGCCATTGCCGTGGGCCTATCTGCCGCTTTGCCGGTGTGGATTTTGCTGTTGCTGACGGTCAACTTCCTGTGGCGACTACAGGTGCACAGGGGACTGTGGCGCTACCCTGGCCGCTGGGCCAAAGTGTTTTTGCTGCTGGCCACCATGGCAGGGATGGTGGTTTCCTTTCAGCGCTTTACCGGCCTGGAGCCCCTCACCACTCTGCTGGTGAGTGCTGCCGGCTTTAAGTTGTTGGAGATGCACCATCGCCGAGATGGCATCAAGCTGGTATTCGTATGTTATTTCACCGCGGTATTGCAGCTGCTCTACGAACAAACCATCGCCGTTGCTGTTTACACTTTGTTTTGTGTGTTGTTGGTAACCGCCGCACTGACTGGAATCTACCAGCGGGCTGAAGGGCGGGGCAGTAGCTGGTCGCCGTTACAGCGCAGTGGGGCAATGCTGTTGCAATCTCTGCCGCTGATGTTGGTGTTGTTTTTGGTGCTGCCCCGTTTGCCGGCATTCTGGGGCGTGCCCGGCCAGCAACAGGCGTCTACCGGGGTGAGTGGCGAAATGTCCCCTGGGGACTTCTCCCGGTTAGGTAAAAATGGCGATCTGGCGTTTCGGGTGGCTTTTGATGATGGCACTCCGCCACCGGCCCAACTGCTCTACTGGCGCGGGCCGATACTGACTCACTTTGATGGCCGCCGCTGGAGTCAGATGGATCCGGTGAACTTTCGTGATGGCGCCCATGTCATCTGGGGCGGAAACACCTCTACTCAGCGAGGCCAACATTGGCAAGAGCGTATCGAAAAGAGCGGCCAGCGACGTGGTTACACACTGATTATGGAACCCACACAAAGGCCCTGGTTATTTGCTTTGCCAGCCCCGGAATCCACTGATTTGGATGTGGGGCTTACACGGGAAATGCGACTGGTAAGTGAGCAGCCGATAAGTACCAAAAAGCACTATTCGGTCAGCTGGTGGCCCCAATACCGCTACTTTGCCGATACATTGGTACCATGGCAGCGCCGTAAAGTTCTGGAAATTCCCGTTGGTTATAACCCCAAGACAAGGCAGCGGGCCCGCCAGTGGCGCACGGAAACGGTGACCGAAGAAGCCTATATCCAGAGAGTGCTGCAGTGGTTTAACCAGGATTTCAGCTACACCCTGGAGCCGCCACTCTTGGGCACCCACAGCGTGGATGAGTTTTTGTGGCAGAGCCAGCGGGGGTTTTGCGAGCACTTTGCCAGCAGCTTTGTATTCCTGATGCGCGCTGGTGGTGTGCCAGCACGGGTGGTTACCGGTTATCAGGGGGCGGAGCGGCATCCAGATGGTTACTTGCTGGTACACCAATACAATGCCCACGCCTGGGCAGAGGTATGGATGCCGGCCAAAGGCTGGGTGCGGGTAGACCCGACTGCCGCCGTGGCGCCGGAGCGGATAGAGCAGGGGGCAGAGAGCTTTTTCAGCAACAGCCAGAGTGCATTGACTGAAGGTGGCTTTTCCCTGTCGCGGTTTCGTCATATTGACCTGTTAAACCAACTGCGGCTGCAACTGGATGCCTTGGACTACTATTGGAGTACCTGGGTTTTGGGCTACCAGAGTCAACAAAAGTCGCTGTTGCAACGTTGGTTGGGGGAAGTTAGCTGGCGCAGTATAGGCCTGCTGTTACTGGCCACCGGTGCGCTGGTGATTGGCGCCGTGTTGCTTTGGTTGCTGCGCGGCAGCTTACAGGCCCGCCGTCGCACACCGTTGCAGCGTTTGTTTGAAAGCCTGTGCAGCAAATTGGCCAAGGCGGGTTGGCCAAGACACCACGGTGAGGGGCCAAGGGCTTACCGGCAACGGCTGCAAGCCGAGCGCTTGACCGAGAAAGTGGCCAATGGCAACAATGCCTTGATGGCGCTGACATTGTACGAACAGGTTTGCTATGGGGAACAACCCCAATACACCGAGGCGTTTTATCGGGAGGCAAAACGCTTTCGGTAAGGAGTGCTAAACGATGGAAAATGATCGCCACAAACAGCAGATGGTCAGTGCCAGTTCGGCGCTGCCGGGGCGAACTACAGCGGTGGCCGTGCCCGATGAGCACTATGTGACCGGCAATGATATGCAGACCCCGTTCCCCCTGGGTATTGAACAGGCCATGTTCGCCATGGGCCCTTTCTGGTTGCCGGAATTTCTCTACTGGCAACAGGATGGCATCTACGCCACTGCCGTAGGCTATGCCGGTGGTTATACTCCCAATCCCAATGCCGAAGAAGTCGCCAGCTCGCAAACCGGCCATACGGAAGTGGTGTTGGTGGCCTTCGATTCTTCCGAGATCAGCTATCGGCGCCTGCTGAAAATTTTTTGGGAATGCCACAACCCCACTCAAGGAATGCGCCAGGGGGAGCATGTGGGAACCCAGTACCGCTCGGCGATTTTTTGCTTTGATAACGACCAACTGCAACAGGCTGAGGAAAGCCTGGCACACTATCAAAAGCGACTGGCTGAGAAAGGCTTTGGCGATATCACCACTGCGGTGGAAATGGCTCCTGAGTTCTACTACGCCGAGGCAGAGCAGCAGCAATATCTGGCGAAAAACCCCGATTGTGATATTGAGCTGGATGGTACCGGGGTGAAGATTCAGTGGGGTTGATATAGGCCGCGAGCTGCTGGCTCCGGGCTGCGAGCAGATCGAGCGTAATTCATCGAATGTATCCTGTAGGTCGGTCTTCAGACCGACAAATTGGGGCGCTGATGCGTTTTACTTGACGCCCTAAAGGGCGACCTACATCCACCGCGTAGCCCGTAGCGCGCCGTTCGAAGCTATGTTTCGTACGAACACCAATCACTCCAACTCCCCGGGTAGAGTTTGGCGTCATGGATGCCCGCCATTTCCATTGCCAGCAGGTTGACGCAGGCGGTGACTCCGGAGCCGCAGTACACCACAATTTCCTTATCTTCTTTTAGCAACGACAAGCGTTGCTTCTGATGGCTGGGGCAGCGGGCAAAGCCGTGCTCGTCGGTGACTTCCTGCCAGGGAAAGTTGGCGGCGCCGGGTATATGCCCGGCAATGGGGTCGATGGGTTCTTGTAATCCTTGATAGCGAGGCGTTTCCCGGGAGTCGATCAATAGTCGCCGTGGGTTTTCGAGCTGCTCACAAATATTCTTGTAGTCCACTGTCCAGCCCGTTTGCGGCTGGGCTTTAAAATTTCCTTCCCCCTGAACTACCGAGGCTTCTTTCGATATAGGTAAGCCCTGTTTGCGCCAACCGCTATACCCGCCGTCGAGAACATAAACCTCAGTGTGGCCAAAATAGCGTAATAGCCACCAGAGCCGCGAGGCGTAAGCGAATCTGTTGTCGTCGTAAGCGATTACGGTGGTATCTCGGTTGACGCCAAAGCCGGTCATGGTGGTGGCAAATTGTTCTGGGCTTGGCAGGGGGTGACGGCCACCGTGCTTTGCTTTGGCGCCAGAGAGGTGATTGTCCAGATGAAGATAGTGGCTGCTGGGTATATGGCCGTCATTGTAAGCCAACTGACCTTCTTCGGTGTCTGCCAGATTAAAACGGCAATCAAAAACTATCCAGTTGCTATCGGAATGGCGTTGAAATTCTTCTATGGAAATTACAGGTGCAGCGGTCATTGCTTGGCCTCAGTGGTACACTTCGCCAGTTTACACTTCGCGGATAGAGAGTCCATGGAAAAGCATTTAAAAATCTGGTTGTTACTACTGGCTACTTCTTTTGTTCAGCAGAGTTACGGGGGGGAACTCACTGATTCTGACCAGCAATTGCAGGAATGTATGGCCAGAGCATTGGTAACTGCCAGCGACGACACCACTGTTGGCCAATTACGAGAACAATGCCAGCGTACCTTTCTTATCGAGGAGCAATTTCAGCTCTCTGAAACACAGGCAAACACGGCCTTGAAACGCCGTATTGCCCATGAAATATCCGCTTCCGATAACCCCTTCGCCTTGATTGCCCATCGCCCCACCTATTTCCTCACCGGTGTTTACAACGGCGGCATTGATGAATCGGTCAATGTTCAGGAGGGAGAGCTGGACGATGTAGAAGCCCAGTTCCAGATGAGCTTCAAGATTCCCCTGTATCGCGGTTTGTTTCGCGAGGTACCACTGCTAAAAGAGGTGTTTGGGGAAAACGGCAACCTCAGTTTTGCTTATACAAATCGCTCTTTCTGGCAGGTGTACAACAGCGAGCTGTCGGCGCCATTCCGGGAGACCAACCATGAGCCGGAAATGATTGTGTCGTTCTACAACGATTGGCAATGGGGCAAGCTGCGCAATGTTTCCAACCAGTTTATTTTCAATCACCAGTCCAATGGCCGCAATGTGCCGTTTTCCCGCAGCTGGAACCGTTTGATGATGGATTTTATTTTCGAATACGGTGACAACTTTGCGTTCTCCGTTAAGCCCTGGTACCGCCTGCCGGAAGCCTTGAAAACAGACCCGTTGGAAACAACCGGTGACGACAACCCGGATATCACTGATTTTCTCGGCCATTTCGAGTGGCAGGGGGTTTACGACCGCGGCGGCCATAGCATCAGCTTGATGATACGCGATCCGATTACCGCTGAAGGAGCCTATGAACTGGGCTGGAGTTTCCCCATCAACGACCGCCTGCAGGGCTACATGAAGTACTTTAACGGCTATGGGGAAAGCCTGATTGACTATAATGTGAAGCACGAAACCATCGGCATTGGTTTCCAATTGACCGATTGGTTATAACAAATGAGAGTCGCGCTATGCTGATCTATGAAGTAAATCTCACCGTGAGTCGGGACATTGCCTCAGAATACCGAATCTGGCTGCAATCCCATATTGAAGAAATGCTAAAGAATTCCGGTTTTCAGGCCGCTAAATTCTATCAGCGGGATGCCGATGAAGCAGGAGGCGACGGTGAGTGTTGGACAGTGCATTACTTTGTCGATAGCCGTGCCGCCCTTAACGATTATTTTGATGGCCCGGCCAATGGGATGCGCGAAGAGGGTATTAAGCGTTTTGGTGGTAAATTCAGTGCCAATCGCCGGGTGCTGGAGCCTCTGGAGAAGTTTGTCGATGAGAATGGCTGAATAGCGGCCACAGCTCATTGCAGAAGGAAGAATAATGATAAAAAACCAATTCTGTGCCCGCGCTTTTGTTGTCATGCTGGCAATCTGTCTGACGCCGCTGACAAGTGGTTTGTGCCTTGCCCAAGAAGCCGATCCTGGTGCGGGTTCTGAAGGCGCTCTTTACCTCAATTACATCAAGCCCCTGCCGCAATCGCTCCCCGTAGACCGGGAAAAAGCCCTGCTGGGGCAAGCCCTGTTTCACGACACGGGTCTGGCTGCAGGACGTGCTGCCTGCGGTACCTGCCATGTGCTGGAACAATGGGGTGCCGATGGAATGGCGAAGTCCATCGATATTCGCGGTGGCTTCGACGATATGAACACCCTGACGGTATTTAACGCTGTGTTCAATTTTCGGCTGCTGTGGAATGGCGCTGCGGCCACCCCTAAAGACCAAATCGATATGGTTATGGATAACGAGCGCCACATGGGGGCTGGCTGGTCTGTAGCCTTGCAATACGTGCGCAGCCGCCAGGATTACCAGCAACAATTTAAAGCGCTTTACGGTGGCGTTATTGATGAGCACACAGTCAGTGACGCCATTGTGGAATACGAACGCACCCTGATTACTCCGGACGCGCCCATCGATCATTACCTGCGCGGCGACAATAACGCCATCAGTGAACGCCAGAAGCAGGGGTTAAAACTGTTTGTGGATTACGGCTGTATTGCCTGCCATCAGGGCATCAATGTAGGTGGCAATATGTTCGCTCGCTTTGGCGTGTTCGTGAAGCCTTATCAGTCTGTGGTGCCGGCCAATGAGTTTGATCTGGGGCGTTTTAACGTTACCGGCGTGGAATCTGATCGCTATGTGATGCGGGTACCTAGCTTGCGAAATGTAGAAAAGACCGCCCCCTATTTTCATAACGGCGGTACCCAAAGCCTGAAAAAAGCAGTTACCGCCATGGGCTACTACCAACTGGGGCGAGACATCCCCGATGATGAGGCAGAACTGATCGTCGAATTTCTCAAATCCCTCACCGGTAAAAAACCGGAGCCTGTGCAGTGATTGTTAATCGCGGATTGTTTGCACTCTCGCTGTGTGCGATTTTTGTACTGATCTGGGTGGCACTGGCGGCCAATGTGGATGAGGACGACCGCCTTTTGGCCAGCTTGGCGGAGCTGCGCACCATGAATGGTCAGCTCAACGAAGAAGTAGGGCGCAACTACATCGGCATCTCTGCCAACTACGATCCGCTGATTAGTTACCTCAATAACCTGCAGGGAAAAGCCACGGAGTTTGCCAGGCAGGTTGAAACGATAGAGAACAGTGCTGGTCGCCTGCAAAATTTCAGGGCGGCTTTGTCAGGAAAAGAGCAGCGTATTGAAGATTTTAAATTTCACAATTCGGTGATGCGATTAACCTGGCACCACTATCCAACGCTGACTCTGGGCACATTGCAAAACCTGGAAGAGCACGCGAATTCCGGTGATGCGACGAGTGTTGAACTGTTACTGCTGGCTAAAAAATTGGCGATGTCCACCTCGTTGTTTGTAAACAGTGATCAAAGTGCAGATAGTGTGCGGGGCGACCTGAAAGCACTCAATAGCTTGCGGGAACGCTTCGGTAGCCACGAAGAAGACCTTAATTTGCTGGCTGCTTATTCGGAAAAAATAATTGATTCTCAGGGCGTCCTTGACGATTTGACGGTCGAGATTTATGAGCATCGTCTGGAAGCAGCATTTGATCAGATAGAGCGCTTTTTATTGCAAAAGCGCCAGGCTTCAGAGCAACGCATCGGGCTGCTGCGTATTGCGGCTCTGTTGGGGGCAATTTTCCTCAGTGGAGTAGTTATCTATCTGCTAAAAGGTATATATCGCACTTCGCGCAAACTCGACGCATCCCAGGAACAAGCGGACTTCCAGCAGTACGTGCTCAATGAACACGCCATGGTGAGTATTATAGATACCGATGGTGTTATTCGGCAGGTATCGGATCGGTTCTGTGAGGTGCTCGGTTACCAGCGTGATGAGCTTGTTGGTAAACCCCGTTCAGTACTTTTTTCCGCGGAACACGACAGAGACGCCTACGCAAAAGTATGGCAATTGATAAACAGCGGCGAAACCTGGAAAGGAGAAGTCTGCCTGGACTGCAAAAATGGTGAAAAGTTTTGGTCCATCACCACTATTATCCCCAAGCAAAACCGCCACGGGGAAATTGTCGAGTTCATTTTTATCCGTACCGATATCAGCGAATTAAAACGTGCCGAAGCGGAGATATCGGTACTGGCGCGCCTGCCTGAAGAAAACCCGGAAGCAGTACTGCGTATCGACGAACAACACCGTGTGGTCTACGCCAATAAACCGGCCACCTACTTGTTAAATCACTGGGATATCGCTCAGGGAGACAGGGTGCCGGAAACCTGGCAGCTGTTGTTCGAAGACCTGCGCCGTACTGGCCGCAACCAGGAAGTGGAAGTAGAGTCGGCAGGCCGCTGCTTTCTGTTATTGATTATTCCGGTTGCCGGTTCTCCCTATATCAATATTTACAGCCGCGACATTACTGCACGCAAAAAAGCGGAGAAAGAACTCGCTTATATGGCCTACCACGACGACCTGACCGGGCTGATCAATCGTGGAGCTTTTGAACAGGAACTGAACGCCGCTGTGCTCAGTGCCGCCAACGGAATTCTGGTTCATACCCTGATGTACATCGATCTCAACCAGTTCAAAATTGTCAACGACACCTGCGGTCATGTGGCCGGAGATGAGCTGTTAAAACAGG
This sequence comes from Porticoccus sp. W117, assembly GCF_030341905.1. GTDB lineage: Bacteria > Pseudomonadota > Gammaproteobacteria > Pseudomonadales > Porticoccaceae > SCSIO-12696. Next base: position 81,042 of record NZ_JATAAF010000007.1, read on the forward strand.
TCACCCGTATTCTTAACGAAGCCGTGCGCAGCAGTGACATTGTTGGTCGTCTTGGCGGTGATGAATTTGGTGTAATTCTCTGGGGTTGCGATGTGGACGCTGCCATGAAAGTGGCTGAAAAAATTACCGCCATCATGCAGGGCTTCCGTTTTACCTGGAATGAGTTGTTTTTTGATGTGGGGGCAAGTATCGGCGTAGTGAGAGTCGATGATGGTGGCAGTGGTGTGGAAGACTTGATGGGCAAGGCAGATGTGGCCTGTTATTCCGCCAAAGAAGAGGCCAGCAAGCATATTCACCTTTATCAGGAGCAGGCTTCAGAGGCCTCCACCCGACACAATGAAATGCATTGGGTGTCGAGAATCACCAGAGCGCTGGAAAAAGACAGGTTTTGCCTGTTTGTGCAACCCATCGTGGCACTCAAGCCATCGGACGACAGACCCCGCTATGAAGTGTTGGTGCGTTTGAAAGATGACAATGGTGAACTCATCCCGCCGGGTGCTTTTTTGCCCGCGGCGGAACGCTTTAAGCAGATCACATTGATTGACAGTTGTGTGGTCAATAAGATTTTCCAGTTTATGGCACAGCACACCGATTATATTGCCGAACATAATCCGGTGTTTTGTATCAACCTGTCGGGCACGTCATTGGGTGATACAGAGATTCTGGAATTGGTGACCAAAAATTGCGAACAGTATCCAGATTATATGCAACACCTGCACTTTGAAGTGACAGAAACTTCAGCGGTCAAAGATTTTGCTGTGACCAGCAGTTTTATTGAGAAGTTTTTAATACTGGGTTGTGAAGGGATATCTCTGGATGACTTCGGCAGCGGTATGTCGTCTTTTGCCTATTTACAGCAGCTGCCTGTAGACGCCGTAAAAATCGATGGCTCCTTTGTGAAGGATATGGTTGGAAACGAGGTAAATTATTCCATCGTGAAATCTGTGCACGATATTGGTCACGCTCTGGGTATGGAAACGGTCGCCGAGTGGGTGGAAGATGCAGAAACTGTAGAACTTCTAAAAGAAGTAGGTGTGGATTACATTCAAGGCTATGTTATATCAGCGCCGTTCCCCATCGAAGAGTTGTTGGCGGTGGAAAGCTGGCAGCGTTTTTCCCAAGTGGTTTAAGCCTGTTCACTCTTTTTGCTCATTCATTGGTTACCAGAGCACTTGGCACTGCCGCCAATAACCGTCGGCAATAATCGGTTTTCGGTTGGTTAAACAGCTGTTCGGTTTTTCCGCTTTCAATAATTTCCCCCTGGTACATTACCGCCACCCGGTCGCAGAGCACTCGCACCACTGACAGGTCGTGAGAAATAAATAGCATGGTCAATTGCCTGTCTCGACTGAGCTGTAAAATCAATTCCAGAATCTGCGCCTGTATGGTCACATCCAAAGCGGAGACAGGTTCGTCTGCGACAATAAATTCCGGGTCGGTAGCGATGGCACGGCCAATGGCAATGCGCTGGCGCTGGCCGCCGGAAAATTCGTGAGGGTACTTGCGCACAAAGGCTCTGGCCAGCCCCACATCGTCCATCAGTGCAAGCACTTTTTCCGTAACGTTTTTGCGAGTTGCCAAACTGTGGTAGAGCAGGGGTTCTGCTAACGTGTCAAATACCGTCATACGTGGGTTCAGGGACGCGTAAGGATCCTGAAAGATCATTTGCATACGCCGCCGCAAAGGCAGCATTTGACGATTGTCGTGCCCCTGGATTTCCTCACCCTGATAGCTGATCTGGCCGCCAATTTTGGTGTTACTGGCAGAAATCAGTTTCAGCAGTGCACGCCCAGTGGTGGACTTTCCTGAACCGGATTCTCCCACTAATCCCAATATTTCACCGCGATGAATATCCAGGCTGACGCCGTTTACTGCGGTCGTCCATTGTTGCTTTGCACCGGCAAACGCCACCTGCAAATTTCGGCCGCTAACCAGCGGAACATTATCGATAGATGGCGCATTTTGTTTGCCCCCATGGGGAATGGCCGCCAGTAGTTGTTTGGTATAAGGGTGTTGAGGTTGTTCAAAAATATCTTGTTTCGACCCCTGTTCGACCACTTTTCCTTTCTGCATAACTGCCACGTTGTCGGCAATATCTGACACCACCGCCAAATCGTGGCTGATAAACAACACGGCTATGTTGTGGCGTTGTTGCAGCTGGTGAATCAACTGTAACACTTGCGCCTGTACGGTAACGTCCAGCGCCGTGGTAGGTTCGTCGCATATCAACAGTTTGGGTTCGGTAATCAATGCCATCGCAATCATTACCCGCTGGCGCATACCGCCAGAAAACTGATGGGGATAGTCATGGTAGCGTTGTTCCGGATTGGTAATACCCACTTCATCGAGCATGGCGATAGCTCGCTGGCGAGCTTCGCTGCGGGTGATGTCGCGGTGTTCCAGTAGAGGCTCAATCAGCTGTTCGCCCACAGTCAGGTGCGGCGTCAGGCTGGTCATGGGGTCTTGAAAAATAATGGCGATTTCGTTGCCGCGCACCTGACGCAATTCTTTTGCAGTCATTTGCAATAAATCGCGGCCATCAAACAGGGCGCTGCCACTTTCAATTTTCCCCGGCGGTTGTGGAATTAAATTGAGCAGGCTATAGCAGCTGACGGATTTTCCGGAACCGGATTCACCGACAATGGCGAGTGTTTCGCCACGATCGATGGAAAAACTGACATCGTCCACCGACTTCACCACACCGTTGCGGGTGTGGAAGTAGGTGCGGAGATTTTTTACATCCAATAAAGACATAGTGGCTCTATATAGTTTTTGCGTGGATATCCGGGCCTTAGGCTGGTAAAGCTTTTCAGACACGCTGTGAATACCTCCCTGTAAGCTCCTTGGCCGCTATCCCTGCGGCCAAAGGTCTGAAAAGCTTCACCAGCCCAAGACCCTATTGCGGAGCTCGAAGGTATGAATAGAGGGTTGTCTGCTATGACCGCCGCCAGCATGGATGCTGGCGACGAGCCTACAGGGATGTATTTACGGCGTGTCATAGCAGACAACCCTCTGTTCATGCCGGATGGAGAAATCAATCCTTACTTGCCTTCGGGTCCAGCGCATCACGTAAACCATCACCCAGAAAATTCAAGGCAAATAACGTGATGGAAAGTGCCAACCCCGGGAAGATCAACAACCAGGGATATTCTTCCATGGTTTCCACGCCGTAGTTAATCAACAGACCCCACGAACTCTCTGGTGGCTGGATGCCGAGGCCCAGGAAACTCAAAAATGCTTCCAGCAACATCACATTGGGGATGGTAAGAGTGGTGTAAACAATCACCGGCCCCAGGGTGTTGGGAATGATATGGCGATGAAGGATCGCCCAGCGGGACAGGCCGATGGCAGTGGCCGCTTCCACAAATTCCTGATGACGGAGATTCTGTACCTGGCCTCGCACAATGCGGGCCATGGTCAGCCACTCCACCGCGCCGATAGCGAGAAACAGCAGCAGAATATTTTTGCCGAATATCACCATCAGCAAAATAATAAAAATCATAAAGGGCAGTGCGTAGAGAATATCCACAAAGCGCATCATGGCAGCGTCAATGCGGCCCCCCGCATAGCCAGCAATAGCGCCGTACAGCACGCCGATAAGCAGCGCCACGCCGGTAGCCACAAACCCCACGGCCAACGATACACGGCCGCCGTACAGAATACGGGTGAGCAGGTCACGGCCAAAGGTGTCGGTACCCAACCAGTGATCCCATGAAGGTGGGGTGGCGCCCAGTTCCAGATTCTGCAGGTCGTAAGGGTAAGGGGCAAGCCAGGGCGTCAGCAGAGATACCACGACCAGCAGGGAAAGCACCCCGAGGCCAAACAGTGCCAGACGGTTTTTGCCCAATCGTACCCAGGCGTCTTGCCACAGGCTGGTGCCTTTTTCAGCGGGCAGTGTGGATGTGGTGGTACTCATTGGCTGCTCCCCTGATATTGCTGGCGCAGTTTGGGGTTGAGCCATACCGAGAGAATGTCTGACAGCAAGTTAAAAACAATAATCAAGGTGGCGAACAGTACGGTTGTGCCCATAATCAAGGTGTAGTCACGATTAAACGCGCCCTGAACGTAGAGACGCCCCATGCCGGGTATCTGGAAGACGGTTTCCACAACGAAGGAGCCGGACAGCAACCCGGCGAAAGCGGGCCCCAGAAACGCAACTACCGGGATCAGGCCGCCTCGCAGTCCGTGCTTGAAGACAATGCGCCATTCCGGCAAGCCTTTGGCGCGGGCGGTGCGAATGTAATCCTGAGACATCACCTCCAGCATGCCGCCGCGGGACAGGCGTGCTACATAGGCGGCGTAGGCGGCACCCAGAGTGATTGCGGGTAGAATTTTATCGCCGGGTATCACCCCCCAGCCGGAAATCGGTAGCCAGTCCAGCCACAGCCCGAATACCAAAACTAACAGCGGCCCCAACAGAAAGGACGGCATGCAAATGCCCATCATGGCCACTGACATGGGCACATAGTCCTGGGCGCTGTTGGGGCGCAGCGCTGCAAATACCCCAGCGCTCACACCAATCAGTACCGCCACCAACATGGCGTAAATACCCAACTCGGCGGTGGCAGGCAAACCGGCAGCGATCAGTTCATTCACCGTGCGACCCACGTATTTGAAAGAAGGGCCAAACTCCCCTTGCAGCAGGTTGCCAAGGTAACTGACATACTGCTGCCATACAGGTTTGTCCAGCCCGTAGAGGGCTGTTAGCTCGGCGTACACTTCCGGAGGCATAGCCTTGTCGGAGGCTAGCGGGTCACCGGGGGCGGCGCGCACCAGGAAGAACGTTAAAGTCACCACTGCAAACAACACCGGTATGGCCTGGAGCAGTCGTATCAAGGTAAATCGCAACATTAATTACTGCTCGCTGTCAGGGTTTGGTTCGGGTTCAAGGTAAAAGTGGCTGAAGAATGGGCGATCCAGTAGGTTCGAGCTAAACCCCTTCAAAGAAGGATCTACCAGGTGACGAGTGGCGTAGGTGTAAATGGGAATGGCTGGCACTTCATCGAGAAGAATTTTTTCTGCTTTCATTAACAGATTGTGGCGCTCCTCGCGGCTGGTGGCCTGGGGTGCCTGTTCCAGCACCAGGCGATCGTATTCCGGGTTGTGCCAGCCGGTACGGTTGTTGCCACCGTCTTTGATCCACATATCCAGAAAGGTATTGGGATCCAAATAGTCACCGATCCAGGAGGCGCGGGATATTTGAAATTTCCCACGTTTTTCCGAATCCAGATATACCTTCCAGTCTTCGTTGCGCAGGATGATGTTGATATTCAGCTCCTTTTTCCACATTTGCTGAACAGCCACGGCAATTTTACGGTGAGTTTCTTTGGTGTTGTAAAGCACTTCCAGAGAATCGATACCTTCGCCGTTGGGGTATCCCGCTTCTGCCAGCAGCTCCCGAGCCCGTTCAGGGTCGTAAATGAGGCTGGACTCGGCACTGTAACCGGCGGTGTTTGGTGGCGTAATGGTGTACGCGGGCAATTGCCCCTGTTTGGTAATGCGTTCAACAATTTTCTGGCGGTCTATAGCCAGCGCTAGCGCCCGTCGTACTTTTGGATCATTCAAGGGCTTTATGCGGGTATTAAGGCGATAAAAATAGGTGCCGAGGTAGGGCTGGTTGCGCAATTGCTGCGGTGCATTTGTGCGGTAGAACTCGGTTTTATCGGCGGGTAATTCGTAGGTGTAGTGCAGCTGGTTGGCGCGAAACATTCGCTCCTCGGTGGTGACGTTTTCCGTGGGCAGAAAGCGAATACCGTTAAGGGCAACCTCATCTGCCTTGTGGTAGTGAGGATTTTTATCCACCGCAATATAGTTAAACAGCTTCCATTCCGATAACTGAAAGGCACCGTTACTGACCATATTGCCGGGTCGCGTCCAATGGCTGCCGCGCTTCCATGGGTCGCCGTGAGCTTCGATAGCGTTGCGAGGTACCGGGTAATAACTGTGGTGGCTGAGCAGGCCAAGAAAGTAGGGCGTGGGGTTTTCCAACTGAATTTGCAAAGTGTGGGAGTCAATAACGCGAATACCGACTTCATCAAAATTGCTGATGTCACCGCGCAGATAGGGCGTGGCGTTTTTGATGGGGTAATACATATAGCTGTACTGGTTGCCCAGCTTGGGGTGCATGGCGCGCCACAGGCTCCAGCGAAAATCTTCGGCGGTCACCGGCTCGCCATCAGACCAACGCGCCTTGGGGTTTAAATAAAATGTGTAGGTGGTGCCGTCATCACTGACCTGCCAACGCTGCGCGACACCGGGCGCTGGCTCCAGAGTTTCCGGGTGACTGTTTACCAAGGGCTCGAACAGCGCTTCCTGAATATAGGACTCCGGTACGCCGGTGGTTATATGGGGGTCAAGTTCCTGGGGTTCGGTGCCATTACCCCAATAGAGAATTCCCTCTCGGTTACCCCGCTCCACATTGGTTTCGCCAGCGCTGCAGGCAGTGAGTAACACCAATAGGGCAACGGCAACAGCAGGCACAAGGCGTTGTGCCGATAGAGATAGATTCACGCACCCTCCAAGGAATAATCAGAATAAATATTTGTGCTTATAACGGGTGATCCTAACAAAGGTAGACAGGTTTGTGGCCGTTCTGGTTTGTTTTTTTAGTGCTTTCAGTGCAGATATAAAAACGGCGACCACAGGGCCGCCGTTTTTATTAACACTACTGCAAACCTTCAATCATCAGTGATGGCCGCAGCAGCTTTCATGGGAATCGCCAACTTCTCGGGTGCTGGCCAGTGGCGTCGGTTTGGGTTTTTCCAGCCTTTCCTCATGCTTCAAATCCTGCTCCGGGGGTTTGCCGCCGGGGCCGGTGAGGTAATGATCCATCCAGCGCAGCAGGCGCAGGGAATAGTCGTACTTGCCACCTACTTTGCGGTTGCCGTGACCTTCGCCGGGATACAACACCAGGCGTACCGGGGCGTTGTTCAGGGTTTTCAGGTAGCGATACATTTCCAGGGATTGCGCCGGGTGCACTCGTGGGTCTGCTTCGCCGTGCATGATCAGCAGGGGAGTGCGGTGTTTTTGGGCGTGGTAGATGGGGCTGCGTTCCAGCATCCACTGGAAGTCGTCCCAGGGCCAGGCGCGGGCGTGTACCAGGTGCATCTCGTTAGGAATATCTGTGGTGCCAAACTTGGACAGTTGATTGGAAATGCCCACAAACATCACTGCCGCCTGATAGTGCTCGCTGAGCGCAGTGGAGCTCCAGGCGGTAGCGAAACCGCCGTAGGAACCGCCGGTAATGCCCACCTTGGTGGGGTCTACCATGCCTTTGTCTACCAGGTAATCTTTACCAGCGACAATGTCGAGGAATTCCGGATCGGCGTAGGCGTGCTGACCTTCTTTGGAAAAATCCACGCCACGGCCGGTGCTGCCCCGGTAGTTGGGCCACAGGCTGAAATAGCCCTTGCCAGCGAACACGTGGACGGGCTCGGAATAGCGGCTGTGCCAACCGTTGGAGATATGAGCTTCCGGGCCGCCGTGAACAAAGTTAATCAGCGGGTATTTTTGCCCTTTTTTGTAATCCAGCGGGTATACCAGGACACCTTGAATTTCAGTGCCGTCTTCCGCTTTCCAGGTAATGCTCTCCTGCTTGCCGAGAGCAACGTCATCCAACCAGGGGTTGCTGTTGCTGAGGCGGGTCACCTTGCCGCCCTGATACCAGAAAGCTTCGCGGGGGTGGTTGGGTGCGTCGGCAACAAAGGCAAAACCACGACCTTTTTTCGGGGTCGACAGAGAGCGCACGATGCGCTTGCCGGTATTGAGTTTTTTACCCTTGCCCGGTTTGCCGGGGTTGAGGATTACCACTTCGCTGCCGGTACCAATATGGTTGAGGGCGAGCAGGTCGCCGCCGGGCAGGAATTCAATATCCTGGGTGTGAGCCAATAACCCCGGTTGCAGTTCTGTGGTTTTGCCACTCTTGTAATATTTGACAATGCCTTCGCGAGGGTCGTGGGTGTCCTGTGAACCGATGTAGGCCACATCATTGCCATTGGGTGCCCAGTGCCCGTTGCCTACTTTGCCGTCGCCATTGAGGGTGGCCTGCACTTTGCCATCGCTGCCGAGGATAACCACTTTGGGCTTCATCAAGGTGTCGTCTACCAGCGGAGTGGGGGACACATTAGCGATGATGCTGTCGCCTTTGGGGTTCCAGGCGATACGCATCAGATGGCCTTCCACTGAGATTTGTTCGGCTTTGGCACCTTCGTTGTTGAGGTTCAGGCGGTACAACTGGTTGTACTTCAGTTGTTCCTCATACACTTTCGGCTGGAAACCCTTGGCGATCAGTTTTTCCTGATCTTTTGGCGCTGTGGCGGTGGTCAGCAGCAGTGCGACCCCAGAACCGTTGATGTCGTAGCCAATAATGTCCGATGTGTGGGTATACACAGGAACAGACTCGCCGCCCCCCAGAGGGATGCGGTAGAGGCTAATAAACTTGTCGTTATAGCGCTTTGCCAGATAGTAGAGATGCTGGCTGTCTGCAGACCATTTAATGCCGGCTACGTTGACGCTGCCGGAAACAAACGGACGCGAGTTGCCCTGGGTATCACTGATGTGCAGTTCGCCCCAGTCGGGGCCGTCATCGTCTTTGTAAGGGGTACGCTGTACGCCTTTGGTATAAGCCACCCACTGCCCATCCGGGGAACTGGCGACGGAAGTCACCTGGGACACTCTGGCAATATCATCCAGAGTCATGGGGCGTTTTTCCGCCAGCGTCCAGGGCGAGGTGAGAAGTGCGCCGACCATGATCAGCGTCGAGAGTAATTTGGGCACCTGAGTCTCCTTGAAATTACTTTTGGTTATGGTGTTATTTGTTTTTGGAAGGGAGGGTGAGTATACCTCTATTGGCGGTTACATGTGGATGGGCTGGTGGTTAAGAAAACATCGCCGTAGCTGTACGGTTTGGTTTGCATAATGCACGTTGCTGGTTCTTGATTTGCCCCTTTAAAGCACCCATAATGCCGCGCTCTCAATGGTGGCCCCCGTCGGTCCCCTCGCAATGACGACCTGTAAACCCCGCCAGGCCCGGAAGGGAGCAACGGTAGCAGCGAATTCATGTGCCGGGGTGTGGCTGGCGGGGGTCGCCTCCATTTCCTTGTATAGAATGCCTTTTGTGAGATGTGAGACGGAAGATGAGAGACGTAAAGTCCTTATTCATTGCCGTTGATTTTGCTCTTCATCTCACGTCTCTCGTCTCCCATCTCTCGCTAATATCCACTGGCAAGTGCCACCTGAACTCTTATAATGCTCGCTTCATTTATCGAAGACAGAAGAGCATGAAATGAGCTATCAGGTTCTCGCCCGCAAATGGCGCCCGCGTATTTTTCGTGAAATGGCGGGGCAGGAGCATGTGCTGCAGGCGCTGATTAATGCTCTCGATAACGAGCGGCTACACCACGCCTACCTGTTTACCGGTACCCGTGGGGTGGGTAAAACTACCATTGCACGGATTCTGGCTAAATGCCTTAACTGCGAACAGGGTGTCAGCTCTACCCCTTGTGGCGAATGCGGCGCCTGTGTGGAAATCGCTGAAGGCCGCTTTGTCGATTTGATTGAGGTGGATGCGGCGTCACGAACCAAGGTGGAAGACACTCGCGAATTGCTGGAAAACGTTCAGTACGCCCCTACCCGCGGGCGTTTTAAGGTGTACCTGATTGACGAAGTGCATATGCTCTCCACGCACTCGTTCAACGCCTTGCTGAAAACTCTGGAAGAGCCGCCCCCCCATGTGAAGTTCCTGCTGGCCACCACCGACCCGCAAAAGCTGCCGGTAACGATTCTCTCCCGCTGCCTGCAGTTCAATCTGAAAAACCTCAGCCCGGAGCGTATCAGCGAGCACTTGAAGTTTGTGCTTGGCGAAGAATCCGTACCCTTTGAAGACGCAGCCCTGTGGCAGCTGGCGCGCTCTGCCGATGGCAGTATGCGCGACGCCCTCAGCCTTACCGATCAGGCCATAGCCCACGGCGGTGGCACCGTGGCAGAGGCGGAAGTCAACGCCATGCTGGGCACCATCGACCGCAGTTGGGTGATGGAGTTGTGCAATGCCATTGCCGACGATGATGGCGATCAGGCACTGGCAGTGGTGGCGCGGATGGCGGAGCAGGGGCCGGATTACAATGCGGTACTGGCGGATATGCTGGGCTTTTGGCACCGTGTTGCCATCGCCCAGACTGTTCCGGAGGCGCTGGATAATCGCCACGGTGACTACCAGCAGGTGACCGAAGTGGCCCAGCGTATGGAGCGGGAAACCGTGCAGCTGCTTTACCAGATTGCCTTGCTGGGGCGTCGCGATCTGACACTGTCGCCAGACCCGCGCAGTGGTTTTGAAATGGCTCTGTTGCGGCAGCTGGCCTTTAAGCCCGGTAGCAGCGAAATGCGCCCACCCGCTCAGCAGCAAACCGGGGAGGAACCCCCGGTAAAAAAGCCCCTTAGCCCAACTCCTGACATTGAGCCTGAGCCCGTTGAGCTCCCAGCTGAGCCTGTGGAGCAGCTTGCTCAGGAGCAGAGCCCAGGCAGCAGTATTCCAGCTGAACCAATTCCACACTCGCAGGAAGTGGAAAGTGTTCAAGAGAGCAGCCAGCTGACGACTGTTGAATCAGAACCTGAGCCCGCTGCCGGTGGCGAGTTGACTGGAGAGTGGATTGATATCTGCCAGCGGCTGAAGCTGGGTGGTGTGCTTGGCAATACGGCGGCCAATTTGGTGGTGACCGCAAGGGAAGGCAATAACTTTCAGTTCATCCTCGATGAGGAGTACAGCTCGCTCTACGAAGAAGGGCAACAACAGCGTTTGGCGGATGCTCTGCAGCAACATTGCGGTAGCCCTTGCCGTGTTGTCATTAAAGTGGGGGCGGTCACTGGTGATACGCCGCGTAAACACAGCGAACGTCTGCGGGCCGAGCGCATGGCCGCTGCTGTACAGACCATGCGTGACGACCCTTTGGTAAAAGATTTAACTGAACAATTGAATGGTCGGCTGCTGGAAGATACCGTGCAGCCGCTGGACTAATTACCAAGAAAGGCAGAGGTAGACAGTATGAAAGGCCTGAACGATTTAATGAAACAAGCCCAGCAGATGCAGGAGCGCATGCAGCAAATGCAGGAAGAAGCGGCTAATGCGGAAGTGGAAGGGCAGTCCGGTGCCGGTATGGTTAAGGTCACCATGACTGGTCGCCACGATGTGCGCAAAGTGCAGATCGACCCGGATTTATTAACTGAAGACAAAGAAATGCTGGAAGATCTGTTGGCCGCAGCCATCAACGATGCTGTGCGCAAAGTTGAAGCTGCCAGCAAAGACAAAATGTCAGAGCTGACCGCCGGCATGCAAATGCCGCCGGGTTTTAAAATGCCGTTTTAAAATGGGAGACGAAAGATGAGAGACGGGAGATGGGTTCAGCACAGTCCCACGTCTCTCGTTTCCCATCTCTCATCTCCCAAAACCGGAGGTTTTAATTGTTCGGAAGCCTGATTGACGAACTCATCGACGCCCTGAGACAGCTCCCTGGCGTCGGTCCCAAATCCGCCCAGCGTATGGCGCTGCAGTTGCTGGAACGCAATCGCTCCGGTGGCGCGCGCCTGGCAAAAGCCCTGGATGCTGCCATGGAAGGAGTGGGGCGCTGTCGTCAGTGTCGTACCTTTGCAGAGAGTGAGCTTTGCACCATTTGCGATAGCCCGCGACGTGACCCCAGCCAACTGTGCGTACTGGAAACTCCCGTCGATCTGTTTGCCATTGAACAGGCGGGCACTTACCGAGGGCGTTATTTTGTGTTGATGGGCCACCTGTCACCCATCGATGGTGTTGGCCCGGAGCAACTGGGAATCAATCAATTGATGGAACAACTGCAAGGCGGTGAAGTAAAAGAGTTGATTCTTGCCACCAATCTCACCGTTGAAGGGGAGGCCACCGCCCACTTTATCAGTGAGCGGGCCAAGCCCCACGGCGTCACCGTCAGTCGCATCGCCCACGGTGTGCCCCTTGGAGGCGAGCTGGAATACGTGGATGGCGGCACCCTGGCCCACGCTTTTACCTCTCGCAAGCCTCTGTAAGTTGGTAGTGGGTAGCGGGTTGTTATGACTGATATTTTGCAGAAAGAACGGATTGAGTGGGTCGATAGTGAGGCCCGCCTGGCAGAACTCTGTGACCAGTGGAGCCAATTGGACCACCTGGCGGTGGATACGGAATTTATTCGCACCGACACCTTTTATCCCATCCTCGGTTTGTTGCAAGTGTCCGACGGCGAGCAGTGCTGGCTGGTGGATCCGTTAGCCATTGAGGATATGCTGCCGTTCGCCGAATTGCTGGTAGATCGACGGGTGGTGAAAATCTTCCATGCCTGTTCCGAAGACCTGGAAGTTCTGCGCCACAGCATGGGCGTGGTTCCCAAGCCCATTATCGATACTCAAGTGGCCGCCGCTTTTGTTGGTTACGGCTTCTCCCTTGGTTATGCCGCTCTGGTGGGTGACGTGCTAGACATCCAGCTGGACAAGCATGAGACCCGTTCTGACTGGCTGCAGCGCCCACTAACCGAGGCGCAGTGTCGCTATGGCGCGGAAGATGTGTATTACCTGGTTGAGGTTTACCGCCGCCTTTTGGCCCAATTGCAACAGCGTTTGCCCTGGGTACAGAGCGATATGGCGGAATTGCTGACCAAAGCCGGCAGTGAGGGCGATAACGGTGAGTATTACCGCCGTATCAAAGGTGCCTGGCAGCTGAACGCTCAGCAGTTAACGTTGCTGCAAGCACTGGCCGAATGGCGTGAAGACATGGCGCGAGAGCAAAATCGCCCTCGCAACCGGGTTGTCAGTGACAAGCAGCTGCTAGAAGTTGCCCGCAGGCAGCCCAAGGATATGGCCGGGCTGGCGGCCTGTGGGGTCAAGCATCCTGGCTCACAGCGACGCTACGGTGACGCCATTTTGCTGTTGGTCGATGACATCAGCACTCTGGACCGCCAGTATTGGCTCAAACCGCTGCCGCAGCCACTCCCTCGTGAAGCGGGCGTATGGGTCAAACAATTGCGCGCCATCCAGAACGAGCTGGCAGAGGAGCTGCAGCTGGCGCCAGAAATACTCGCCCGCAAGGCCGATCTGGAAGCCATTATTGCTTCCGCCTACAAAGGTGCCGCTCAGCTGCCAGAGCATTGGCTTGGCAGTTGGCGTGAAGAGTTACTGGCGGAGAAAATGCTCAGTGCGCTGCCCCAGCTGTCACTGTCGTGAAATTCCTATTCGTGAAAGTCCTATCCGTGAAATTGCTCTCCGTGAGATTCATATGAAAACCCTCTGCACCATTTACAAAAGCCCCCACGAGGATGAGCTTTACCTGTATGTGGATCACCGCGACCAACTGAGTCGGGTGCCCGAGGCGCTGCTGGAAAAATTCGGCACCCCACAACGGGTAACCACACTACCGCTGACGCCAGAGCGAAAACTGGCCAGAGCGGACACGGCAAAAGTGTTGGCGTCCATCGGTGAAAATGGCTATTACTTGCAATTGCCGCCTGCCAAAGAGGACTATATGCAGGAGGTCAACCAGCACAACCACAAACTGGCGGGCAGATAAGAGGGCGAGCGTTGTCTCAACAAGCGTTTTGGCGGCACAAAACCCTGGCGCAAATGACTCATCAGGAGTGGGAGTCCCTCTGTGATGGTTGTGGCAAATGCTGCTTGGTGAAGCTGGAAGATGCAGACGACGGCGCGGTGTATTACACCGACGTGGCCTGCAAGCAACTGGATTTGTCCAGCTGCCGCTGTCGGGACTACCCCAGGCGCAAACAACTGGTGCCGGAGTGTCTCTGCCTGACCCCGGCAGATATAGACCAGTTTCACTGGTTGCCTGCCACTTGCAGCTACCGGCTGCTGCATGAGGGCCGAGACTTGCCTCGATGGCATCCACTGGTCAGTGGTGATCCTGAGTCTGTACACCGCAGTGGCGTATCGGTGAAAGGCAGGGTTGTGTCGGAACTGCATATTCACCCAGATGAGCTGGAAGAACGGGTGGTTTACTGGGTAGATAACCAATAAGAGCATACATATGTACACAGAAAGTAATTATTTTTGGGGGCTTGTGGCCTATTACGTGGGCGCGCTGGTGGTGCTTTGGTACGCCTATTGGCTGTTGTCCAAACTGGCTTACCGCCATGTGCGCAATGTATTGCTGCTGTTTTGCGCGGCGCTGCTATTGACGCCAGTGCAGGCCTATTCGGACCACAATCTGCACCACCTGGCGCCAGCGTTTCTGGTGTACCTGTTTGAAGGGTTGATAATCGGCACAGAGCAAGACGCCAGCAGAGCCCTGGTACCCATGCTATTCGTGTTTGTGTTGCTACTGGTGGGCTATGGAGGCTGGCTATGGTGGCTTAACAAAAAGACTGCAACCGAGCAGCCCGAACCCGAGGATAGTGAAGCGGAGCAAGTTTAAACGGTCGATTTAAGCTATTATGCGGCTTGTGACTGAGTAGATTAAACGCATGCGGGCCAATCGTTATCATTCCGCACTGCCATTTGACTGACCTAGCTTGAAAGAGCACCTGTGTGGGGGCACGGTGATACATGGATGCTAACAACAACAGTTTTTCTTTATTAACCGTTGCCGCGCTCACGGTGTTGCTGGCAGGCTGCCCAACGGCCAGTAATCCGCAAAAGCCGGCGGTTGGCAGTGAGCCTGAGAATGACCAATCATCAGCCGCCAGCCAGCCGTTAAAAGACGATGGCCAGCAGGTTGCCGCTGCGCCTGCAGTCGCTGTAGTGGTACCGAAGCCGCAACCAGAACCGGTCATCAAGCCTCAGCCAAAACCTGATCCCAAGCCTGTCAAACCACCAAAACCCAAGTACATGGGCGAGAAGAAGTTGCTTGTGGTTGGCAGTGTAGAACGCCTTACCATCAGCCCCCCCGGCTTGAAATTGCGGGCACGCATTGACACCGGCGCCGAAACTACTTCACTGCACGCTGACCCTATCGTGCGCTTTGAGCGGGATGGCAAGCGTTGGGTGCGTTTTACCCTGCAGGCCAATCCGGATGCCGAGCCGGTAGTGCTGGAGCGCCCGGTGGAGCGTCGGGTGCGCATCAAACGCCACGACGCCGATTCCCAGCGTCGCTATGTGGTCAAATTGTGGCTGCAATTAGGTGAGATCAAGGAGCACGTGGAAGTCACCTTGACTGATCGCTCTGAGTTCACGTATCCGTTGCTGGTTGGCCGCAACTGGCTTACAGATACCGCGGTTGTTGACGTTAGCCGTCGCTACATCATTAAGTAACATCCCAATTAAGTAATCTAAACTCACAATAAGGACAGGCCCATGCACTCGTCGCGAATACAGTTGATTGTGGTGGCGGGTTTGCTGATTGCCGTCGGTGTGGGCCTTACTCTCTACAAGGCGGTAGAGCTCGGGTTTCCATTGTGGCCGGGTGAGGACCGTCAGGTCTGGACGCTGGAGTCCAAGATCACTTTTACACCCGGTGATGGCCCGGTGGAGGTGTCTCTGGCACTGCCTCACCCGATGGCGGGTTGGAAACTGCTGGATGAAAATTTTGCTTCTGCAGGATTTGGTTTTGCCGTGCAGGGGCAGGACGGTGAGCGCCGTGCGGTATGGAGCCGTCGCTCCATGGACGAAAAAACCACGCTCTACTACAAAATTCAGCTCTATCGCGAGCAATCCCAGCCGCTACCAGCCATGGCGCCAAAAGTCGTTCAGCCACCAAGCCTGCCGGCGCGTCGTCAGCAGGTAGTGGATCGTTTGGTGGCGTCATTGACGGAAAAGTCAGTGGACGATGCCAGTTTTACCCGCCTGCTCATTGCCGAATTTGTGCGTTCCCAACCCAGCCAGGAGGTGACGTTCCTGCTCTCCGAACACGACCGCAAGGCGCTTCCAGCCATGGAGGAAGTGTTCGCCGTGGCGGGCATTGCCAGCCAGCGGATCAAGGGTGTGTATCTGGAAAATGGCCGCCGTCGCCAGCAAGTGAGTGATTTGCTGGAAGTGTATTTAGGCGATAAGAAACAGGGAGATGAATGGCTGCTGTTCGACCCGGAAACCGGCGAAATTGGTCTGGCAGAGAACTTTTTTATCTGGCAACGGGGCGGGGGTTCCACTCTGGATGTGATTGGCGGCAATCGCTCACGTCTTGAATTTGCCATGGTATCCAACTCTCTGCCAGCAAAAACTGTATTGCTGATGGAACCTGAGGTGGCCAGTGCGCCCCTGTTGGACTTTTCGATTTACGCGCTGCCGGTAGAGCAGCAGGGCGTATTCAAAAACATCCTGTTGGTACCCATCGGTGCGTTTCTGGTGGTATTGCTGAGGGTGTTTGTGGGCTTGCGCACAGCGGGCACTTTTATGCCCATCCTGATTGCATTGGCGTTTATTCAAACTACCCTGGTTACCGGTTTGTGGGTTTTTCTGGTGGTGGTCAGTATTGGTTTGTGGATACGTTCTTATCTGAGCCATCTCAATCTATTGCTGGTGGCAAGGGTGTCAGCGGTGGTGGTGGTCGTAGTGCTTTTGATGGCGGCGTTCAGTATTGTCAGCTACAAACTGGGCATCGATCAGGCACTGACGGTGACTTTTTTCCCCACCATTATTCTTTCCTGGACCATCGAGCGCATGTCGGTGCTGTGGGAAGAAGAGGGTGGCAAAGAGGTGTTTATTCAGGGTTCTGGTAGCCTGGTGGTTGCAGTGGCCACTTATCTGTTGGTGAGCAATCATCTCATAGAGCACCTGACGTTTAATTTCCCGGAATTAATGCTGAGTCTGCTTGGGGTGATTCTGGTTCTTGGTCAGTACAGTGGCTATCGTTTGAGTGAGCTTTACCGGTTCCGTTACTTGAAGGAGCAGGTGAAGTGATGTTTTGTATTGGTGCTTGGATAGGGCTGGGTAGTTACTTCAGAAAACGCTGCGAGTACATCCATGTAAGCTCGTCGACAGCATCCATGCTGTCGGCGTTTCTGAAGCAACTACCCAGCCTTATCTTTCAGAGTCAGGCATGCTGCGAAGGTGTGTCAGGTGCTCTTTCCCAGACCGTCTGCGGCATGGATGCCGCAGAAGAGCCTACATGGATGTATTCACGGCGTGTCTGGGAAAGAGTGCCTGGCGCGCCTGTACCTCCGGAGGTTTCATGCCCCTGATCTGGCCCTCCGAACTTCGCCAATTAGGCATTGTGGGTATGAATCGCCGCAATGTGGAATACATCGCCCGCAATAACGAACGTCGTTGTTACCCCATGGTGGATAACAAACTGAAAACCAAGCTGGCGGCGACGGAGTGGGGCATTGATGTGCCGGAGCTGTACGGCGAGGTGCGATATCAATATCAGGCCCGTCGTTTGGAAAACCTGATTGCTGACAGAGAGACTTTTGTCATCAAACCCGCTCAAGGCTGTGGCGGTAAAGGTATTTTGGTGATCGTTGGCCGTCGCGGTAATCGCTTTATCAAGCCCAATGGCTGTGAGCTTTCTCTGCGGGAATTGAAAGGGCATGTCTCCAATATTCTCAGCGGATTGTTTAGCCTCGGTGGTCGTTTGGATGTGGCGATGGTAGAGGAGCTGGTGAACTTTGACGACCGCTTTGCCAATTACAGCTACGAAGGTGTGCCGGATGTGCGGGTAGTGGTGTACAAAGGCTACCCGGTAATGGCCATGTTGCGCTGTTCCACCCGTGAGTCAGACGGTAAAGCCAACCTGCACCAGGGGGCTGTGGGTATCGGTATTGATATTGTTTCCGGCACCAGCATTTGCGCTGTGCAACACAATCGGAATGTGGATCGCCACCCGGACACCGGGCACTCGTTTGAGAATCTGAAAATCCCCCAATGGCCGAAAATTCTCAAGTTGGCCGCCGGTTGCCAGGAAATGACTGGGTTGGGTTATCTGGGAGCCGATGTGGTGCTGGACGCGGATCGCGGCCCGCTCATTCTGGAAATTAATGCGCGTCCCGGACTGGCCATTCAAATTGCCAATCGTATTGGTTTGCGCAAACGTCTGGCGGAAATTGACCAGCTGAAAGCGGGCCCACGGGATGTGGATTCTCGTATCGCTGACAGCTGTCGATTGTTTGTCAGCCGCTGAGCTGCAGTACCTGTTTCAGGCGACGAGGAGAGCTGACCAGGTCGGCCAGGGTGTAGTTATCCAGCTCCCCCAGAAATGCTTCACGTGCACTGTTGAGCGCTGACTTCAGGCGGCAGCAGGTGATAATCGGGCAGCTGTCGCCCTCGCAATCAACGATTTCCAAACTTTCCTCAAGTGTGCGCACCACTGCGCCAACACCTATCTTCTCTGTGTGCTGCCCCAGCTGAAAGCCACCACCTTTGCCCCGGCTGGTGGCCAGCCAGCCTTCATTGGCCAGGCGGTTGACAATTTTCATCACATGGTTGCGTGAAATTCCGAACACTTGCGACACCTCGGCAATGCGCGCTTTTTCACCTTGTGGTTGCAATGCAGCGTACATCAACACACGCAGCCCATAGTCGGTAAACCGGGTCAGGTGCATAAATCACTCCAGTAGACTTTCTTAAAAGATGCGCATATTATGCATCTTATTAAAGATGCTTGTAAGGTGCATGTTATGTGTGGTCAAACTCGAATGAAGCAGTTGAACGGAATGGACAGAATAGGGCGCTGGATGATGGCAGGCAGTGTTGGCCTTACGGCGCTTGGCGTGTGGCTCGCCTATGGCCTTGGGCAAAGCCTTGGTTTGGTGCAGCAAATATTCGCCCACTTGATGACGATCATCTTTCCGGTCGGTTTGAAAATCGGCTACGTGGTTATGCTGTATGCTCAGCAGCAAATTCGTAAATGTTCAAATTCTCACTAGCGGAAGATACAACAAATGGCGGTACTCAATATCTCCGAGTCGGTTAAAGGGCCGGCGATTTGGCAATTGGCTTTTCGTCCGTTTTTTCTTTCAGGCGCGCTATTTGGTGTTTTTGCGTTGATGGTGTGGGGGCTATTTCTCAATGGGGTTAACCTGGTGCCCGGTGGCAGTCTAAGCCCGGCCCAATGGCACGGTCATGAAATGTTGTTTGGTTTTGGCCTGGCCATTGTTTACGGCTTTTTATTGACCGCTGTGCAAACCTGGACTGGTGTGCCTGCAGTGAAAGGCACCCAACTCATATTGTTGTGGAGCCTGTGGTTGCTGGCACGCCTGCTTTGGTTGTTGCCTGGTGAAGGCGTTCTTGTATGGGTGGCTGCAGTGGATTTGGCGTTTCAGCTGCTGGGCTTATTTTGGCTACTGCGCCCGGTGATACTGGTAAAGCAGTGGCGCAATATTGCGGTGGCGGTGGTGCCGTTGTTAATGATGATTGCCAATGGCCGCTATTATCTGGCCGCTGCGGATGATGACTACCTTCAGCAACAACACAGTTTGCAGGCCATGATCTGGTTGTTCGCAGTTATGATGAGTGTTATCGGTGGTCGGGTGATTCCGTTTTTTACCGCTAACAAACTTGGTGTGCAGCAGGCCAAAAAACATCTGTGGCTGGAACTGGGTTGCCATCTTTCATTGTTGTTACTTGCCTTGCAGACATTGCTTGGTTTCGGTCTGCCACAAGTGGCTCTGCTGGCGTTGGCGGTGACTTCGTTTTTATTTCACGTTATTCGCTGGTGCAGTTGGCAGGCGACAGGTCTGTGGCGGGTGCCGTTACTGTGGTCGCTGCATATTGCTTATCTGTTTGTTCCTCTGTTTACCTTGGCCTGGGGATTGTCAGAACCGCTGAGCTGGTGGACGTCGGACGTGCTTCACCTGCTGGCCATTGGTGCTATCTCCGGCATGATTCTGGCCATGATTTCGCGGGTGTCATTAGGGCACACAGGTCGAGAGCTGCGCAGTTCACTGGCGATCAATACAGCTTTTGTATTGGTAACGTTATCGGCGCTGGCACGCTTTGCTCCGGCGTTGCTGCCTGCTTGGCGGTTGCCTTTTTATAACCTGTCGGCACTGACTTGGACGCTGGCGTTTGTTATCTTTCTGATCGGCTACTGGCGTATTCTTACCAGTAAACGGGTAGATGGGCGTCCGGGATAATAGCGAGGCTATTTATGGAAGGTTGGGTAGAAGCAACTGTCGTTGAAAATAAACGTTGGAATCAACGGCTGTGTTCACTGAGAGTAACAGCGGATGAATTGCCTGAGTTTCGCGCCGGGCAGTTCTTACGCTTAGGCCTGGAAGTCGATGGCGAGTTGGTGGCGCGCCCTTATTCCTTGGTAAATGCTCCCCATGAAGCGGAGGGGGAGTTTTACTTCAATAAAGTGGACGAAGGGCCACTGTCGCCACGTCTGCACAGCCTGGAACAAGGGGGTAAGGTGTGGCTGTCAAAAATGGTGGCCGGATTTTTAACTCTGGACGACATTCCACCCGGTAAGCGTTTGTGGATGCTGGCTACTGGCACCGCCTTGGGGCCATTTCTTTCCATACTAAAAACCGAACAGGTGTGGCAGCAATATCAGCAAGTGATGTTGGTGCATGGAGTGCGCAGTGCTGATGAGTTGGCTTATAGTGATTTGATTAGCGAGATTCAGAAGCAGCAAGGCGAAAACTTTGTGTTTCTGAAATCTGTTACCCGGGAAATTGTTGTCGATGCATTGCCTCAACGAATTCCCGATGCCATTGCCGCAGGTCATTTAGAGGCGTTATTGGGTGTGACAATAAACCCAGACGAAGATCGGGTGATGCTGTGTGGTAATCCTGGGATGGTGGAAGGCTGTGTGACGCAGCTGGAAATAAAGGGTTTAAAACGCCATCGTCGCCGGAACCCGGGGCAGGTTGTGATGGAGATTTATAAATAGTCACGCCCATGACAATTAATAATAGAATTACTTTTTAGGGAAACAGTATGGATTCTGTTGAGTATAGATACGAAGACTCAGGCGTTGGGTTTGACGAAGACAATCCGCCTCCTATGGTTGTTTCTTTAAATGACGTGACGTTGAAGTCTATAGAAGACATTTGTCACTTTCTGTGCGAATCAATCGAATTAAGGTTTGATTTGACCGGCATTGATACACATCTGGAATCTCGGCCAATAGTATTTGAGATTTCTGAAAACCTTCGCATCAGCGAGTACACGTTTTGGTCGTTGGTTTATGATTCACAAAACGGTAATTTTGAACTTGGCAAAAAATACTTGAATACTGTTATTAATTGGCAGAAAGGCGGAGAGCTACCCCACTGCAAAGCTCAGGAGGTGGTTGGCCAGCATCCGGTTTATGCGTACATAGAGAGATTTGTTCTCTGTTCTGATATTGCCGAAAATATAAAAACCAGCCAGTTGCAATCCATAAGCTCATTTATTGACTATTTGGCAGTCTGCGATCTGGATCATGAAGTTTGGCATCATGAGTACATCGAGCGTGTCCTGGATTTTCTTCAAAATCTTGATAGGAAAAACTTTACAAGACTTATGCTGCTGTACCTCGATTCCCAGTTTGGGGAGTATGTGCTTAACTTTTCTCGTGTCTCTGAGTCGGGTTTTTTAAAGGTGGCGGTTGACCACATCGTGGCCAGGGATTCAGGGTGGCTTTTAAAGG
Organism: Porticoccus sp. W117; assembly: GCF_030341905.1. GTDB lineage: Bacteria > Pseudomonadota > Gammaproteobacteria > Pseudomonadales > Porticoccaceae > SCSIO-12696. The sequence continues at coordinate 102,550 of NZ_JATAAF010000007.1, forward strand.
TAAGGTGCTTGAGGCTGTGTGCCAATGTTTACGGCATGGATCATGAACCTGTGCTTGATATCCTACAATATTGCAGGATGAGAAAAGATGTTGGCGATGAGAACGACTTGAAGAATTTTTCCAAGGAACTGGATGTTGCTCGTCGCAATGGTGAGGTCGGGCGGAGAAATGTTGGTTCAACGCGGATTCTTGATACCGGTTTTCACACGTACAAAGACGGGCGTTGGGTAAGAAATGAAAATGTTAGTTTTTCGGGTTCGTCTTGAAAGTTTTATTTTACTCCTTCAATCAAAGCAATATCTTTTTTTAACAGGTCATTAACCATAACGCTAAGGTCAACACCCTTGGCTTTAGCTTTGGCTTTAAAGTAATTCAATACGTCGCTGTCAAGATATACAGGCAAATTCATAACCGCTTCGGGGTTATAAAACTTGCCCCGTTCGCCATTGGAAAAGTCATACTCTCTAGACATTGCTTTTAACCTTCATACTGCTTTATTTCATGTTTGGTCGCGGGTCTGGCTGAAATAATTCGTATGGTTACAGTGTTGTCTTTCTGGTCTTGGTAAGTATGCACAACTACCAAGTAAACCTGCCCATTGCTTTGACCCAGAGTAATCCAACGCTGTTCATGCTCGTTGGAATGACTTTCATCGAAAATGGTTAATGCCATGGAGTCAGCAAATACGCTTGTCGCTTGCTCGAAAGTGACCCCGTGTTTCACCGCATTCGATCTGGCTTTAGCCGGATCCCACTCAAAATTATACTGCACCGGTCATCCTTGTATGTTTCAAATCCACTCCCGATAATTCGCCCAAATTACCGTTCCTGCTGCCACCAACAACCCAGCTGCAATTGCCGCCAGTGCAGGCAGTCCAATAGTAATGCTCGATATTTGTGCCAGCCATTGATTGGCCGGAGCCGCAAAGGAGGGCAGCAGGGCGGCGGCACAACCAGTTCCTAACACCGCAGAACCCAGAATAATTCCGTTCTTTTTACCAGCGCTGAGGCGGCTGCCCGGTTGCGCGGGAAGGTCGGCGATCACGTTGTCGCTAAAGCCATCATCCCTTAAATAGGGTTCAGTGGTTCGGGCTGAACTGAACAGGGCGTCCAGTGCGTCTGGCTGCGAGTTGCTGTGATTGTCTGAAATAGGTGTGTTCATGGTGTCACCGTTGTCTGCCATGCAGAGAGTAGCACTTTTAGTTTTTCCCGACCACGCTGGATATGGCTTTTCACCGTGCCTAGCGGGCTGTCCATAATTTGCGATATTTCCTGATGGGTGTGTTCCCGCTGTAAATGCAGGTGCAGGGCCATGGCCTGTTCCGGTGGTAGTTGTGCCAGGGCTCTGGAAATATCCCGGTGAAGATCCGTTTCTCCGGCTGGGGTGTGACCTTCATGGTCGTCTTCATTTTCCGACAGCGGCTCCGTGGGTTTGCGGGAGCGGTAGTAGCTGGCGAACTGCCGGTAGGCAATGCGGTAAAGCCAGGTGTAGAAATTGGCGTCACCGCGAAAGCTGCTCAGGTTGGCAAAGGCCTTGATAAAGGTCTCCTGTGCCAGGTCATCCGCCAGTGCTTCGTCCCAACCGGTTAGCTGGCGCAGACTGTAGCGCAGCTGTGACTGGTAGCGGTTGACCAGCTCGCGGTAGGCGCGCTGGTCGTTGGCGGTGAGAACCCTGGCAATCAGGGTTCTGTCGTCGTTGGTCATGGATTATTTGCCCAGACCGTCGCTGTTTTTACTTTCCAGTTTCCAGACAAGCAGTTGCGCCAAGCCTATACAGAGAGGGATCAATCCCAGGCCCATTCCAGGTGTGGCACCGACGATGGTAAAGAAGCCGATAATGCCCAGGCCGACACCGATCATTACCAGGCCTTTGTGCAGGTTGCTTTTGGGGTCTTGCTGCCGTTGCAGACCTTGCAAGACTTCGCCGGGAATATCTTTGCCCGAAGCCACGTAATTGTTGATAGTTTCATGGGTCAGGCGGCGCTTTTTAAATGAGCTGTAAAGCGCTATGGCGACGATAATCACTGGGGCACCCAAGCTGAGTATCACAGCCACCAGGCCAATTAACATGCCCATGAATGGGGTGTCACCTTCGCTGCCAATCTTGATATTAACTTCGCCCAGCTCTTTCAGCGCCTCTTTGGCGTCGTAAAGGCCTTCTCGCAGTTCTTCTTTCTCTTCGTCCGAGAGTTCGGATTGTTCTTCTTCAATCTTCTTGCTGATGCGGTCAAACAAGCGATCGATTTTTTCATCCTTGCTGCGCTTTTTGCTTTCCTGCTCTTGCAGCGCTAATTCCGTCTGTTCTTCGACAGGTGCTTGCTCCTGTTCTGCCCATGAGGGCGGAACGCAGATAACTAACACCAGTAGCAGGGTCAGCAGGGGGGCGGTCAAGGTTTTCATGGTATTCCTCGCAGTCTTTCGGGGTGTTTGCAGGTTGTGGGCGATTGTAGCCGATAAAGCCGCAATCGCCCCTTCGAACACTTAGACGCGGGGAAGGTGGGGTTTGGATGCAGGGAAATAAAAATTTTGTTGCGTGTTACGGGTTGTGGGTTTCGCGAAACTCGAAACCCGCAACTCGAAACGTTTAAAGACGCTTGCCCTTGTTGTTTTGCGCTTTAGCAAACAGCGCCGCCATTGTGCCGGAGGCCTGTGGTTGCTGGCGATTCTGGGGCTTGTTCTGGCGCGGTTTGCCAGCATTGCGACTTTGTGGTTGGCGTTTGTTGTTTTCCCCCGGTTGGTCATCCAGACGCATAGACAGGCCAATGCGTTTGCGGGGGATATCCACTTCCATCACTTTCACTTTGACGATGTCGCCGGTTTTTACCACTTTGCGGGGGTCTTCCACAAAGCTGTGGGAGAGGGCGGAGATATGCACCAGACCGTCCTGGTGAACACCGATATCCACAAAGGCGCCAAAGTTGGCCACATTGGTGACAGTGCCTTCTAACACCATACCCGGTTCCAGGTCTTTCAGGGTTTCCACTCCTTCCATAAAGGTGGCGGCCTTGAATTCCGGGCGTGGGTCGCGGCCGGGTTTGTCCAGCTCTTTGATAATGTCGGTGACGGTGGGAATGCCGAATTGATCGTCGGTGTAATCCACCGCTTTGAGGCTGCGCAGTGTGGCGCTGTCGCCCAACAGTAGCTTGACGTCTTTGCCTTGCTTGTTGGCAATGCGTTCAACCACCTGATAGGACTCCGGGTGAACCGCTGAACTGTCCAGTGGGTTGTCGCCGTTGGCAATGCGCAGGAAGCCGGCGGCCTGCTCAAAGGTTTTGTCCCCCAGGCGGGGCACCTTTTTCAGTTCTTTGCGGCTTTTGAATACGCCGTTGGCGTCCCGGTAGGTGACGATATTGTCGGCGATGGTCTGGTTAAGGCCGGAGACACGACGTAGCAAGGCGGCGGAGGCGGTGTTTACTTCCACACCCACGGCGTTTACGCAGTCTTCCACCACAGCGTCCAGGCTTTGCGCCAGTTGGCTCTGGCTAACATCGTGTTGGTATTGGCCGACACCGATGGATTTGGGTTCGATTTTTACCAGCTCCGCCAGTGGGTCTTGCAGGCGGCGGCCGATAGATACCGCACCGCGAATGGTGACGTCCAGGTCGGGAAATTCTTTGGCGGCAAATTCGGAGGCAGAGTAAACAGAAGCACCGGCTTCGCTCACCATAATTTTTTGCAGCTTCAGCTCTGGGTGGCGTTTGATCAGATCGCCAGCGAGCTTGTCTGTTTCACGGGAAGCGGTGCCGTTGCCGATAGCCACCAGCTCAATACTGTGGGCTGCTGCCAACTTGGCCAATACGGCAATGGATTGATCCCACTGGTTTTTCGGCGCGTGGGGGAAGATGGCGCCGTGATCCACCAGTTTGCCGGTGGCATCGATCACCGCCACCTTTACGCCGGTACGCAGACCAGGGTCGAGGGCAATTGTGGCTTTCAGTCCAGCAGGGGCGGCCAGCAGCAGGTCTTTCAGGTTTTCGGCAAAAACAGTAATGGCTTCAGTTTCCGCTTGCTGGCGCAAGTCGCCCAGCAAGTCAGTTTCGATATGGGAATGCAGCTTGACTCGCCAGGTCCAGCGCACCACTTCGCTCAGCCACTTATCAGCCGGGCGGCTCTGGTCAGCAATATTAAAATGGCTGGCGATGCGAGTTTCGCAGGGGTGCTTAACCAGCGGACTGGCGTTTTCCGGCTGCGGTAAGTCCACCTTGATATGTAAAAAGCCTTCGCGACGGCCGCGGAACATGGCCAGCGCTCGGTGAGACGGTGTCTTTTTCAGAGGTTCACTGTGCTCAAAGTAGTCAGAGTACTTGCTGCCTTCCTGCTCCTTCCCCGGCGCAACCGTGCTGTTTAAAACACCTTGATCCAGAATTTGCTGGCGCAACTGACCCAGCAGCTCGGCATCTTCGCTGAAGCGTTCCATCAAAATAAATTTGGCACCATCCAGAGCGGCCTTGGTATCGTCAATTTTGTGGTCGGGGTTCAGGTAGCTCGTCGCTTCGGTTTCTGGTTCCAGGCTGGGGTCGTTAAACAGCGCATCTGCCAACGGTTCCAGGCCCGCCTCGATGGCAATCTGACCCTTAGTGCGACGCTTGGGCTTGTAGGGTAAATAAAGGTCTTCCAGACGGGTTTTGGTGTCTGCAGAGAGAATGCTGGTTTTCAGCTCCGGGGTCAGTTTGCCCTGTTCTTCGATGCTGTTAAGGATGGTGCCTCGGCGCTCTTCCATTTCACGCAGGTAAACAAGGCGATCCTGCAAGGTGCGCAACTGGCTGTCGTCCAGGCCGCCGGTGACCTCTTTGCGGTAGCGAGAAATAAAAGGCACGGTGGCGCCTTCGTCCAGCAGTTCTACCGCAGCGTCTACCTGGCGGGTGGTGACGCTGAGTTCGTTGGCAATGGTGTCGACAATGGATTTCAGGGTTGCTGCAGACATAGGTAAAGCGGGCCGTTTGGAAATAGAAAGGCGGCGATTATTAACCAAACCGGTGGCATCAGGTAGTCTTGTATTTGCCCGGTAACTGTGTTTTTACTGCACAACCATGAGTCCTACCTATTGCCCACTTTGTCATAGCCCTGATATTCAGTCCTACAGCCGGGATAAAAGCCGCCACTACCTGAATTGCCAACAGTGCCAGCTGGTGTTTGTGCCCACTGAACAACACCTGAGTGCCGAGCAAGAGAAAGCGGTATACGACCTCCATCAAAACGAGATCCACGATGCTGGCTATCGCCGTTTTTTAAGTCGCCTTTACACACCATTGATAGAGCGTTTGCCTGCGGGCGCTCAGGGGCTGGATTTTGGCTGTGGCCCCGGCCCGGCGCTGGCGGAAATGTTTCGTGAAGTGTGCTATCCAGTCAATCTGTATGATTGTTTTTACCATCCCAACCGAAACGCTCTGGAAAAACAGTACGATTTTATTGTCGCTACCGAGGTGGTGGAGCACTTGTCACAGCCGGGGTTGGAGCTTCAGCGCCTGTGGCAACTGCTAAAACCGAATGGTTGGCTGGGGCTGATGACCAAACTGGTTATCGACCTAGAGGCTTTTAACAGTTGGCACTACAAAAACGATTTAACCCATATCTGCTTCTTCAGTCGTGCCACATTCGTCTGGCTGGCGGGGCAGTGGGGCGCTACGGTGGAATTTGCCGGTAGTGATGTCATTTTGTTGCACAAACCAGCGGCTGAATAAAACCACTGAGTCACAAACAAGGTAGCCAATATTTACGAAACCGTGGTCGTATTTCTGGTCACGGAAGGGAAATTCCCCTTACACTCAACCCGTTATAACAGAAACCCGATGGAAACCAGTTATGAATGCGCCTCTTTATGAAGGACAGACACTTGCGGTAACCCTGGGCGACGGCGGTGTCGCTGAATTGTGTTTTGACAACCAGGCCGATTCGGTTAACAAATTTAATCAGCAAACCGTCAAGGAATTGGCCGACGCCCTGCAGGCTCTAAAAAGTGCCGCGAATGTTAAGGGTTTGCTAGTGACCAGCGGCAAATCGGTATTTATTGTCGGCGCCGACATTATGGAGCTGTCACAGCTCGATGCGGACGGTTTAAGTGCGGTATCCAAACAGAACAACGCCAACTTCAGTGCCTTGGAAGATTTACCGTTTCCCACCTTGGTGGCCATCAACGGTTTTGCTCTGGGGGGCGGATTTGAGTTCTCCCTGGGCTGTGATTTCCGGGTGATGAGCACTGAGGCTCAGGTGGGCCTGCCGGAAACCAAACTGGGCATTATCCCCGGCTGGGGTGGCACGGTACGCCTGCCGCGACTGATTGGCTTTGATAATGCGGTGGAGTGGATTGCCAGCGGCAGCCACAAACGCCCACCCCAGGCACTCAAAGATGGCGCAGTAGACGCCGTGCTGGCGCCAGAACAGCTGCGAGACGAAGCCCTGAAAATGTTACAACGCGCTATTGATGGTGAGCTGGATTATCACGGTCGCCGCAAGCGCAAAACCAGCCGTTTGCAGTTAAATGCGGTGGAGCTGCAACTGGCAGCTACCACTTGTCGCGCTTTGGTGGCAGCCAAAGCAGGCAAGCACTATCCGGCGCCGTTGCTGGCGGTAGACCTGATGACCAAAGCGGCGTCCCTGGATCGAGACGGCGCGTTGGTGGAAGAGTCGAAAGCCTTTGGCAAAATCGGCACAACCCCCCAGTGCCGGGCCATGATCGGCCTGTTCCTGAATGATCAATATTTGGGCAAGGTAGCGAAAAAGCTGGCCAAAGGTGTTGATAAGCCAGTGACCTCTGCTGGGGTACTGGGGGCAGGCATTATGGGTGGTGGTATTTCTTACCAGCACGCGCTGAAAGGGGTGCCGGTGGTGATGAAAGACATCGCGCAACCCGCCCTGGATCTGGGTTTGTCGGAAGCCAATAAACTGGTGAACAAGCGGGTGGCAAAAGGCCGCCTCACGCCGTTGAAAGCCGGTGAAATTCTGTCTCGCATTAATCCCACATTGCACGATGTTGAATTGTCTGGCGTCGATCTGGTGGTGGAAGCGGTGGTGGAGAATCCCAAGGTGAAGAAGCAAGTTCTGGCCGACGTGGAGCAGGTGATTGGCAGCGATGCCATTCTCGCCTCTAACACCTCTACCATTTCCATTACCGGTTTGGCAGAAGGCTTACAGCGGCCGGAGCAGTTCTGTGGCATGCACTTTTTTAACCCGGTACACGCCATGCCCTTGGTGGAGATTATTCGCGGTGAGAAAACTGCTGATACCACCGTGGCCAAGGCGGTATCTCACGCACTGGCGCTGGGTAAAAAGCCGGTGGTGGTCAACGACTGCCCAGGGTTTTTGGTGAACCGGGTGCTGTTCCCATCGGTGTTGGGTTTTGATGCATTGCTGCAGGCCGGTGCGGATTTTCAGCAGGTGGACCGAGTGCTGGAAAAATGGGGCTGGCCCATGGGCCCGGCCTATTTGATGGATGTTGTGGGCGTCGATATTGCGGTACACGCATTGGCGGTTATGTCCAAAGGCTTCCCGGATCGCATGGCCAGCTCTGAACATTCACCCTTGCAACGGCTGTTTGCCGCCAAGCGCCTGGGGCAGAAAAACGGTGCTGGTTTTTACCGCTACGAGGCGGATAAAAAAGGTAAACCGAAAAAGCTGGTTGATGAGTCTGTTTATGAGTTGCTCGGTGGTGGCCAGCCAATTGAACCTCATTCGTTCAGTGACGAAGAAATTATCGCCCGCTTTATGGTGCCCATGTGTACCGAAATGGCCCGTTGCCTGGAGGAGGGCATTGTCAGCTCGCCGTCGGAAGCGGATATGGCACTGATTTATGGGGTGGGCTTCCCGCCGTTCCGGGGTGGTGTATTCCGCTGGCTGGATGAAATTGGCCTGGATACGTTCTGTGCTATGGCGGAACCGCTGGCAGAGCTGGGGCCACTTTATCAACCCACCGACGCCATGCGAGCTATGGCAAATAACAGTAAAACCTACTACAGCGCCAAGGAGATATAACAATGAAACTTAATCCTCGCGATGTAGTAATTGTTGATTATGCTCGCACGGCCATGGGCCGCTCAAAGAACGGCTGTTTTCGTCATCTGCGCGCCGACGATATGTCGGCCCGACTGGTTGAAGCATTGCTGGATCGTAACCCCAAGGTGCCGGAAGATGAAATCGACGACCTGATCTGGGGCTGCGTGATGCAGACCCGGGAGCAGGCCTTTAACGTGGCGCGCAATATTATCCTCGGTACTCGTTTGCCACACACCATCACCGGTATGACGGTTAATCGCCTGTGCGGTTCATCCATGTCAGCACTGCACACTGCCGCCGCCAATATCATGGCCGGGCTCGGCGATATCTATGTGGTAGGTGGGGTAGAGCACCTGGGGCATATTCCCATGGACCACGATGTGGATATCAACCCGGCGTTGAGCCTGTCGGTGGCCAAGGCCGCCAATATGATGGGCATTACCGCGGAATACCTGGCCAAATTGCACGGTATCAGCCGCAAGCAGCAGGATCAGTTTGGTGTGCGCTCTCACCAGCGCGCCGCGGCCGCTACCGAGAATGGCTGGTTTGAGGGTGAGATTATCCCCATGGAAGGTCATAACGCCGAAGGTGGATTGGTTTCGGTGACTGCGGACGAGACCATTCGCCCGGAAACCGATTACGAAGGGCTGTCAGCCTTGCGTCCGGTGTTTGACCCTAGAAACGGCACCATTACCGCCGGTACTTCTTCCCAGCTGTCCGATGGCGCTTCCACGATGTTGGTGATGTCGGCTGAGCGGGCAGAAGCTTTGGGTGTTGAGCCGGTGGCCCGCATACGCTCCATGGCGCTGGCGGGAGTAGACCCTTCTATTATGGGTTACGGCCCGGTGCCAGCCACCGAGAAGGCACTCAAGCGCGCTGGCCTGAAAATCGCTGATATCGATTGTGTGGAATTGAACGAAGCCTTTGCCGCACAGGCACTGCCGGTATTGAAGGATCTGGACTTGCTGGCCAAGATGGACGACAAGGTGAATCTGCACGGTGGTGCGATTGCTCTGGGTCACCCATTTGGTTGCTCCGGAGCCCGGATTACCGGCACACTGTTGGGAGCCATGAAGCAGCACGGTGGCACTTTAGGTGTATCCACTATGTGTATTGGTCTAGGGCAGGGGATTACTACGGTTGTGGAACGGCTGAATTGATTTGAACCATTGGCGTGAAAACCATCTACTACTTGGGTTTCCAGACACGCTGTAAACGCTTCCCAGTGCGCTCCTTGGCCGCTATCCCTGCGGCCAAAGGTCTGGAAAGGCACCGCCGGCTCCTGATTGCCACACAACCCAACAAACCGAACTCAAACAAAAACGCCCCACCAATTGGCGGGGCGTTTTAAGGTCAGTATGTTATTTTACTGCGGGTGACCCAGCTCATTGAGCTTATCGCCAAGCTCGTCGGCTTTCTCTTCGGCAGCGTCTTTCATTTCTTCTATCTTATCTTCTGCGGCTTCTTGGACTTCCTCTACTTTCTCTTTGGCTGCGTCCATGGCTTCCTCACCGGCGGCCTTACCTTGCTCAACCAGATCGTTGGCGGTGTTGGCCGCATCCTGAGCGCTGCTTTCAATGCTGCTGGCTGCTTCATTGGATGATGTATTGGTGGTGCTGTCGCCGCTGCATGCGGTGAGCAGGGCTGCCAAACCAATAAAAGTCATAAAAGTGATTAAGTTTTTCATGGTTATCCCCATTGTAATCAGTTTGTTACATTTAAAACCTCGCCTGTCTTCGCAGGCCTGTTTGCACCTGAATCCTAGCTGAAAATTGAGCGGTTGCCCAGTGGCAGTGCCTGTGGCAAAATCTGCCCCCTTTTTTGCGGGGGCCTAACCGCCAGGCTGCCGTAAAGCGCGGAAGTGGTGGAATTGGTAGACACGCCAGATTTAGGTTCTGGTGCCGCAAGGTGTGGGGGTTCAAGTCCCCCCTTCCGCACCATTTTATCGGGCCTCCACGGCCTTACATGAGAAAGCAATACGCTAGAGGAACAACATGCAGGTTTCCATTGAAACAACTTCCGGCCTTGAACGTCGCCTGACCGTAGAGGTTCCCGCCGAGCGCATCGACAGTGCCGTAGACGCCCGTCTGCAAAAAGAGGCCAAGACCATCAAAATGAATGGCTTCCGCAAGGGCAAGGTGCCTTTCAAGGTGGTTAAGCAGCGTTACGGCAAGTACGTGCGTCAGGAAGTTATGGGCGAAGTAGTGAGCCAGTCTTTCTACGAAGCGGTTTCACAGGAAAAACTGCGCCCGGCGGGCCAGCCGTCTTTTGAACCCCTGAAAGGTGAAGAAGGCGAAAACCTGGAGTATGTAGCTACTTTTGAGGTTTATCCTGAGGTGGCGCTGGGAGATCTGTCCAAAATTGAGGTGTCGAAGCCGGTGGCGGAAGTCAACGATGAAGACATCGATAAAATGATTTCTGTATTGCGTGAACAACAGTCCAGCTGGAGTGCCGTTGAGCGCGCCGCGGAAGACGGCGATCAGGCCAATATCGATTTCACCGGCACCAAAGACGGTGAAGAGTTCGCCGGTGGTAAAGGTGAAGGTTACAACATCGTTCTGGGCTCCAAGCAGATGATCCCGGGTTTTGAAGACGCCATCGTTGGCATGTCTGTCGGTGACGAGAAAACCGTACCGTTGACCTTTCCGGAGGACTACCACGCGGAAGAGCTGAAAGGCGCCGACGTTGAGTTTGCTATCAAACTGAACGAAGTGTCTGAGCGTCAGCTGGCTGAGCTAAATGACGAGTTCTTCGTCGCCTATGGTGTTAGTGAAGGCGGTGAGGAGAAATTCCGTGAGGAAGTGCGCAACAATATGGAGCGCGAGCTGAAAAACGCCGTCAACAACAAAGTGAAAAACCGGGTGATGGAAGAACTGGCCAAGCTGCACGAAGTGGAGCTGCCAAAATCACTGGTGAGCGGAGAGATTCAAGGCCTCAAACAGCAGATGTTGCAACAGTACGGCGGTGGCCAGCAGCAGAATATTGACCTGTCTGTATTGCCGGACGACATGTTCCAGGCTCAGGCAGAGCGTCGCGTTACCCTGGGGCTGATTGTTGCCGAAGTAGTAAAAGCCAACGAAATCAGCGCCGATGCTGATCGCGTACGTGCCCAGGTGGACGAAATCGCCAGCACTTACGAGCAGCCGGAGCAAGTGGTTGAGTACTACTACGCCAATCCACAACTGCTGGATGGCATTCAGTCTGCGGTACTGGAAGAGCAGGTAGTGGAGCACATTCTGGAAGGTGCCAACGTGAAGGAAGAGGCGGTTTCCTATGAAGATGCGCTGAAGCCAGATGCTCAACCGCAGGCAGAAGCGTCGGAACAAGCCGACGACTGATAGCTGGTGGATGTATGGAAAGGCGAGCTGGTAATACCAGCTCGCCTTTTTTGTAATCTGTAGATTCTGTGCGTTCCCTTTGCCCGGCAACAGGGCTAAAATGCCTCAACTTCCATGCCCTGCGCCTTCCAAGTTCTTACCAGGATATTAAAGAATGATAAATAAAGTTCCTCCTTTTGCTAATAATCCACTAGATGTACAAAATGTCGGCCTGGTGCCCATGGTGGTGGAGCAAACTTCCCGCGGCGAGCGCTCCTACGATATTTACTCCCGCCTGCTGAAAGAGCGGGTAATCTTCCTGGTGGGCCCGGTGGAAGACCACATGGCCAACCTGATTGTGGCGCAAATGTTGTTCCTGGAATCTGAGAACCCGGACAAAGACATCCACCTTTACATCAACTCACCCGGCGGCTCGGTAACTGCTGGCCTGTCCATCTACGACACCATGCAGTTTATCAAGCCGGATGTGAGCACCATGTGCATTGGTCAGGCGGCCAGTATGGGTGCCTTCCTGTTGTCGGCGGGTGCTGAAGGTAAGCGCTATGGACTGCCCAATTGCCGTACCATGATTCACCAGCCCAGCGGTGGTGCCCAGGGGCAGGCTACAGATATTCAGATTCAGGCCGAAGAAATACTAAAGCTGAAGCAACGCCTTAATGAAATCATGGCCAAACATACTGGTCAGGAGCTTGATAAAATCGTTGCTGATACCGAGCGAGACAACTTTATGAGCGCTCAGGAGTCCATGGAATATGGTCTGATTGATCAGGTTCTGGACAAGCGCCCTTAGAATCGCTAGTCTGGTTCCAATTGTCTTGATAATGTTTTTGTAACATTTTGTTTTATAAAGATTTTTCTACAGCTTGAATGCGGGAAATACAGTATGACCAAAGAAACCACAGGCGACGACGACAACGGCAAGCTGCTGTATTGTTCGTTCTGCGGTAAAAGTCAGCACGAAGTGCGCAAACTGATCGCCGGTCCTTCGGTGTTCATTTGCGACGAGTGTGTCGACCTTTGTAACGACATCATCTCCGAGGAAGTTCAGGAGACAGAAGGGGAACCGGTTCGCGACGAGCTGCCCACTCCAGCGGAAATCAATGGCTCTCTGGACCAGTACGTTATCGGCCAGAAGCGCGCCAAGAAGATTCTCTCCGTAGCGGTCTACAACCACTACAAGCGCTTGCAGAGCGACGGCAAAGGTTTTAACGGCGACGTTGAGCTGGGCAAGAGTAATATCCTGCTGGTGGGCCCAACCGGTAGCGGTAAAACCCTGTTGGCTGACACACTTGCCCGCTTGCTGGATGTGCCCTTTACCATTGCTGACGCTACCACCCTGACCGAAGCGGGTTATGTGGGTGAGGATGTTGAGAACATCATCCAGAAGCTGCTGCAACGCTGTGATTACGATGTGGAGAAGGCTCAGCGAGGCATTGTTTACATCGATGAGATCGACAAGATCTCCCGCAAGTCAGACAACCCATCTATTACCCGTGACGTTTCTGGCGAAGGCGTTCAGCAGGCGCTGTTGAAACTGATTGAAGGTACCGTTGCTTCGGTTCCTCCTCAGGGCGGCCGCAAGCATCCTCAGCAGGAATTCCTGCAGGTGGACACTTCCAATATCCTGTTTATTTGTGGTGGCGCTTTTGCCGGCCTGGAAAAGGTAATTCGCGAACGCTCGGAGAAAGGTGGTATCGGCTTTAGTGCTGAAGTGAAGTCGAAAGATGAGCAGGCGAGCATCGGAGCAACTCTGGCAGATGTGGAGCCAGACGATCTGGTGCGCTTTGGTTTGATCCCTGAGTTTGTTGGTCGCCTGCCAGTAACTGCCACTCTGGAAGAGCTGGATAAAGACGCTCTGGTCAGCATTCTGGTGGAACCCAAGAATTCTCTCAGCAAGCAATACGGTGCGCTGTTTGAGATGGAAGGGGTGGAGCTGGATATTCGTGCCGACGCTCTGGAAGCCATCGCAGAGAAAGCCCTGGAACGCAAAACTGGCGCCCGTGGCCTGCGCTCCATTATGGAAAACACCCTGCTGGAAACCATGTACGACATTCCCTCCAAAGAGAATGTGCGCAAAGTGGTCATTGATGCGGCGGTGATTTCTGGTGAGTCTGAACCGTTGTTGGTTTACGAGACTGTAGAGCAACCCAAGGCGGCAGGTAGCGAAGAATAAAGCTACTCCGCAAGCAATCGAAAATGCCAGTCAGCGAAAGCGGCTGGCATTTTTTATATCTCTCTGTTTTGGAGCCGAGCATGGGCAGGCTGTGCCGAAATGTATCGATTCTCCTCGATATAAGCTATCGGCTCTTAGCCACCTTCTGTGACCGTGGCCAGCAGGGATGCTGGCGACGAGCCTCCACGGATGGATTTACGGCGTGTCACAGAAGGTGGCTAAGGGGTGGTGGCGACGACTACGGCAAGAATACTTCCAAAAAATCTTTAGAAGCCGGTTGATATAACCCTGCAAAATCCCCATATTGCATAGCATGTGCAGTAGAGGTTAAGTGATGGGACAGGAAACTTACGAATCAGTTGATACGCCAGCGGATAACAACGTACTTCCACTGTTGCCGCTTCGCGATGTGGTGGTGTATCCCCACATGGTTATCCCCCTGTTTGTGGGGCGTGAAAAGTCCATTGTTGCTCTTGAGCAGGCGATGGCATCTCAGAAACAAATTCTCCTTGTGGCCCAGAAAGAGGCCGCTGATGACGACCCCAGTGCCGATGATATTTATCGGGTAGGCACTGTCTCCACTGTACTGCAATTGCTGAAACTGCCGGATGGCACCGTCAAGGTGTTGGTAGAAGGCGGCGAGCGGGTGGCCGTAGACGATGTTCAGGAACAAGATAACTACTTCCAGGCTCGGGTAACCCCCATGGATACCGGCGCCATGGATGAGCGCGAAGCGGACGTACTGATGCGTTCGGTGATTAATCAGTTTGAACAGTACGTCAACCAGAGTAAAAAAATTCCCTCGGAAGTGGTGACTACCCTGGCCGGCATCGAGGATGCTGGCCGCCTGGCTGATACCATTGCCGCCCACATGACCCTGGCGCTGGAGCAAAAGCAGGAAGTGCTGGAAATCGCTGACGAGAAAGCCCGCATAGAACACCTGATGGCGTTGATGGAATCGGAAGTGGATCTGTTCCAGATCGAGCAGCGCATCCGTGGTCGGGTGAAGAAGCAGATGGAAAAGAGCCAGCGGGAGTACTACCTCAACGAGCAGATGAAGGCCATCCAGAAAGAACTGGGCGACATGGACGATGGCAGCAGCGAGCTGGAAGAGCTCGAAGAAAAAATCAAACAGGCGGGCATGCCGAAAGCGGCGCTGGAAAAAACCGAGGCGGAGCTGAACAAACTGAAGTTGATGTCGCCCATGTCTGCTGAAGCCTCAGTGCTGCGCGGCTACATCGATTGGATGATCAGTGTGCCCTGGAAAAAGCGCAGCAAGGTGCGCCACGATTTGGCCAGGGCAGAGCGTATTCTCAATGAAGACCACTATGGCCTGGAAGAAGTTAAAGAGCGTATTCTGGAATTCCTCGCGGTACAGAAACGCGTCAAAAAACTCAAAGGGCCAGTACTTTGCCTGGTGGGGCCGCCGGGGGTGGGCAAGACCTCTCTGGGTGAATCCATCGCCCGCGCCACCGGCCGCAAATTTGTGCGTATGGCTTTGGGTGGGGTGCGTGACGAAGCGGAAATTCGCGGCCACCGCCGTACCTATATTGGCTCTATGCCGGGCAAGATGATCCAGAAAATGTCCAAAGCGGAAGTAAAAAACCCGCTATTCCTGTTGGATGAAATCGACAAAATGGGTATGGATCACCGTGGTGATCCCGCTTCGGCGTTGCTGGAAGTGCTCGACCCGGCCCAGAATCACAACTTTAACGATCACTACCTGGAGGTGGACTACGATCTTTCCGAAGTGATGTTTATCTGTACCTCCAACTCCATGAATATCCCCGAGCCATTGTTGGATCGTATGGAAGTGATTCGCATACCCGGTTACACCGAGGATGAAAAAATCAACATCGCCAAGCGCTACCTGGAACCCAAGCAGCGCAAGGCCAATGGCCTCAAAGACAGCGAGCTGGATATTGGCGAAGAGGCCTTACAAGACATCGTGCGTTACTACACCCGCGAGGCCGGTGTTCGCGGCCTGGAACGGGAACTGGCGAAGGTGTGCCGCAAGGTGGTTACCGAGCATGTAAAAGCCAAGAAAGGTAAAGAGCTGTCCACCAATGTCGGCCCGGAACAGCTGGAAGAATTGTTGGGTGTGCGCAAGTTCGACTTTGGCCGCGCCGAAGAGGAAAGTCAGGTTGGTCAGGTCACTGGCCTGGCGTGGACCTCGGTGGGCGGAGAATTGCTGACCATTGAGTCATCTGCGGTTCCCGGAAAAGGCGGTGTAATAAAAACCGGTTCGCTGGGCGATGTGATGCAGGAATCCATCCAGGCGGCGCTTACCGTAGTGCGTAGTCGCGCCCAGGCGTTGGGCATCAAAAAGGACTTTCACCAGAAGAATGACCTGCACATTCACGTTCCGGAAGGGGCTACCCCGAAGGACGGTCCCAGTGCTGGTGTTGCCATGTGCACGGCTTTTGTGTCGGTGCTAACGGCGATTCCAGTGCGCGCTGATGTGGCCATGACCGGGGAAATTACCCTGCGCGGTCAAGTGCTTAGAATCGGTGGCCTTAAAGAGAAGCTGTTGGCAGCTCACCGGGGCGGCATCAAGACCGTGATTATTCCCCATGACAATGAGCGGGATTTGAAAGAGATTCCAGACAATATCAAGGCGGATCTCGATATCCATCCGGTGAAGTGGGTAGACCAGGTTTTGGAGATTGCCCTGCAGTCGGCACCTACGCCATTGAGTGATGAGGAATTTGCCGCCAGCGATCAGGTAACCAGTAAAAATAAGGGCTCTGAGGGACGTATTAGCACACATTAAATGCAGCATGTGCTTGACCGACCTACCCACTATTGGTATAAATTTCCGCCTACTGCCGATGGCTGTAAACTCGTATACAGACCCTCCACAGGATTGTAGAAAATATAACCGGGCTCACTCGCTGGTGAGCCTTTAACCAAGAAGTATGAAGAAATAAAATTTTTCACAAAATTTCATAACTTTCATAAAACGTTCCATAAAATATAGGGGTAACTCTTGTGAATAAAGCTGAACTGATTGAAGCCATCGCCGCCGAGGCAGACATTTCTAAAGCCTCCGCCAGCCGCGCGCTGGATGCTGCTACTGGCGCTGTAGCAGGTGCTTTGAAAAAAGGCGACCAGGTTTCCCTGGTAGGTTTTGGCACTTTCTCTGTTAAACACCGTGCTGCCCGCACTGGCCGCAACCCGCAAACCGGCGCTGAAATCCAAATCGCCGCTGCCAATGTGCCCAGCTTCAAAGCCGGTAAGGCGCTGAAAGACGCCGTTAACTAAAAGCAAATAGTACTAAAGGCAGTCACTCGGCTCAGACAACATTGCCGCCGCAACTGCTTTGACAAGGTGTACCCATAGGGTGCACCTTTTTTACATTACAGAGCCTGGATTTTTCTGTAGACACCAGGGTCCGTAGCCACCAGGAAAAGAGTATTAAGAGCCCGCCATGCTGCAAAATATGCGCGACAACCTGAAAAGTTTTGGCCTGATTATTGTGGTCATTATTTCCATCCCCTTCGTGTTTACCGGTGCGGAGCAATTTTTCACCTCCGGCTCCAAAGAGCCCCAGGTGGCCGAAGTCAATGGCACGGCCATTACCAGTGGCGATGTGGCTCGTGAGCTGCAACGTCTGGGTATCAACCCTCAGCAGTTGGACACTATGGGTGAAGGAGTACGCCAGCTGTTCCAACAACAAGCGCTGAACTCTATTGTCACCCGTATTGGCATTCAGAATGCCGCTCAGGAAAGCGGCATGGTGGTATCGCGCAAAACCATTAACGACATTCTGCGTAACGAGCCTGCCTTCCAGCTGGATGGCAAGTTTGATTCCGATCAATATGTTTCCGTATTGCAGCGTGCCGGCTGGACACCGTCGTCTTTCGTGGAAGATCGTGAACGACAGTTGCTGACAGGGCAATTTGTAGAAGGCCTTGT
The DNA here is from genome assembly GCF_030341905.1 of Porticoccus sp. W117. GTDB lineage: Bacteria > Pseudomonadota > Gammaproteobacteria > Pseudomonadales > Porticoccaceae > SCSIO-12696. The sequence goes on from NZ_JATAAF010000007.1 coordinate 119,967, forward strand.
AAACAGCGACTTTGTCAGCCCACTTGAGGTGGAAGAGGGCGCAGCGGTATCGGAACAAACCCGCGATTTTTACTACCTGACAGTGCCTGTGGCAGCGACTCTGGACAGCATTGAAATTGACCAGGACAGTCTGCAACAGCGCTATGAAGCATCCAAAGAACAGCTGCAAATACCTGAGCAGCTGGTGGTTGAATACATCGAGTTAAACCTCAGCGATCTGGCTGCCAAACAGTCTGCTCCAGAAGACGAAGTGCGCCAGCGCTTTGAAGAAGAAGTTGCACAGGCCGGCAATAGCGATGATCAACAGCGTCGACTTTCCCATATTCTGATCAACCAGGGCAGTGATGAAGAACAGCAGCAATTGATTGCCGAGCTTAAAGGCAAGCTGGATGCCGGTGAGGCGTTTGAAGAATTGGCCAAGGCTCAATCTCAGGATGCCGGTAGCGCCAATCTCGGTGGCGATTTGGGCTTTATTGACCCTGCTGTATTGCCCGCTGAACTGTCCGCTGCGGCGGCAGACCTGGAATTGAATCAGGTATCTGCACCGGTAAAAACCGATATGGGGTATCATCTGGTAACGGTCACCGATCTGCAACAGGTTGAGCTGCCTACTTTTGAAGCGCAGCAACAGCGCATTGCCGATGACATCAAGCGAGAGCAGGCAGAAATTGAATTTGCCAATCTATTGAGTAAATTGAAAGACGGAGCCAGCGAGCTGTGGAAAGAAGACAGCCTGCAAAAAGTGGCCACCGAATTAGGCCTGGAAATGGAGCTTTCAGAGCCGTTTGCCCGCAGTGGTGGCAACGGTATCGCTGCTGAACCGGCAATAGCCTCTGCGGCCTTTGCTGACCCTGTCTATAAAGACGGCTTTAGCAGCGACGTACAAGAACTGGTTCCCGGCGAACGCGCTGTGGTCGTAAAACTCAAAGAGAAAATATCCGCCCGCACCCAGGATTTGGAAGAAGTGAAAGATCAACTGCTGGCGGAGTTGAAACAGGAGCGTGCCAGTGAACAGGTTAAATCCCGTGGTGACGCCCTGAAGGCTCGTGTGATCGCTGGTGAAAGTATCGAAGACGTTGCCAAGGCCGAGCAACTGGAATGGCAGGTGGGCCTGAAGACACCGCGCTCCGGTGGCAATGTGGACGCTACCGCACGCAACCACGTCTTTACCATGGCAGCTCCCGGTGATGGTGACAGCAGAGTGGACAGTGTCACCAGTGGCAATGGCGATTACATTCTGGTGCAGTTGAATGCCATCCATTATGCGGACGTAAGCAAACTGCCCGCGACCCAGCGCCAGTCAGTGAGTAATTCTCTGGAGCAGGCTTCATCCAATCGCGGTTTTGCCGCCTATCAGAAATGGATACTGGATCAGCTAAACGACTGATTCTGATTTGTTATCCGGCAATAAAAAACCCGCTAAGCAGTTAGCGGGTTTTTTATTGGTTCGGTATTTTTAAATACCCCGAATATCCACAAACAATGTGAGCTTCTGTCCGGGCTGTAGGTATTTGCCGGGGTTCAGGTTGTTCCAGGAAAGAATATCTTTAACACGCACATTAAAGTGGCTGGCAATACGTGACAGGGAATCACCGCGTTTTACCCGATAGTTTAATTTGCGGTTGGTGGTGCGCATTACCGGCTTATAGGTGCTGACTTGCAGCTGTTGACCCGGCTTTAAGTACTCGTTCGGGGCCAGGTTATTCCAGGCGCGCAGGTTTTTGACGGTGACCTTGTGGTTGCGGGCAATTTCCCACAGAGAGTCGCCAGAGGCTACGGTGTAGTAACTGTGGCGAGTCTGGATAGGGGTCACCCCAGCGCCGGGAATCCGCAATACCTGGCCGATGCTGAGCAGGTCGGATTTCAGGTTGTTTTCCCGCTTCAGGTCAGCCACGGTCACTTTGTGCTTTTTGGCGATGCGCCCGAGAAAATCCCCGGATTTTACCCGGTATTCACGGCTGGCCAGCCACTGTTCCTTCGGCACACTGGCGATTGCCTCCTCAAAGCGCTCGACAGCGGCAACGGGCAACAGCAACTTCTGTTTATTGCCTGGGGCCGTACTGAGACGGTTAAAGGCCGGGTTGAGGCGGTACAGTTCTTCGCTGTCAATGCCGGCCATCAAAGCGGCCTGTTCCAAATCCATCTGGGCATCAAAGCTGACTTCACCAAAGTAAGGCTGGTTGGCGATTTCAACCAATGTCAGCTTGTGCGCTTCAGGGTGGGCAATAATTCGCGACAGGGCCAGCAGCTGAGGCACGTAAGCGCGAGTTTCACGTGGCAGTTTCAGAGACCAGAAGTCGGTACCTTTACCGGCTCTGGCATTGCGTTTGATGGCCCGTTTTACTGTACCTTCACCACTGTTGTAAGCCGCCAGTGCCAGCAGCCAATCGCCGTCAAACAAACCGTTGAGGTACTCAAGGTACTCAAGGGCAGCGCGAGTGGATTCGGTGACGTCCCGGCGGCCATCCTGCCACCAGTCCCGCTGCAGGCCAAAGCGCTTGGCGGTGCCGGGAATAAACTGCCACAACCCGGCGGCGTGGCTGTGGGAGTAGGCGAAGGGGTCAAAGGCGCTTTCCACTGCAGGCAGCAGTGCCAGCTCCATGGGCATATCGCGGGCTTCTACCTCACCGACAATGTGGTACAGGTAACGCTTCGAGCGTTTCAGCACGCGGTCAAAATACGAGGGGTGGGAGGCGTACCATTTTTCCTGCTTGTCGATACGCGGGTCATGGTGCTTTTCTACCATCGTCATACCAGCCCGCAAACGAGCCAGCAAATCAACTTCTGCCACTGGCACTTCGCTTGCCGCTTCTGCTTCCACGATAACGGGTTGTGGCTGGGTTAAGGTGGGTACCAGTTCAATAAGGGAAATGGCCTGGGGCAGGGTGGGTTCCACAGGCGTTTGCGCCTGTTTATTCGGGTTGAGCTGGCCGCAGCCGGTGCTGAGTGCCGCGGCGATAACTGTCACTGGAATAAGCAGTGCAATAGGCTTAATGCGCATTATGAGAAAAAATCCGTAAGTTTTTGTTTTTATGGCTACTGTGCGGGCTGTTATAGCACATTGAGCCTTTAAGTCACGAATCCATCCTTCCATTTGCGAAGTAGCGCAAATGTTTCCACTTCCCCCCTTATTTCCGTATTGCTGTGCTCCCGAACCCGCTGCTGAAGGGCATTTACATTACAGCGCAAAAACGGGTTGGTAAGCTTTTCCAGACCAATGGTGGTCGGCAGAGTAGGCCGACCTTGTTGGCGCAGTTGCTGGCAGTCTTTCAGCCGCTTGTGCAACTGACTGTTTTCCGGTTCAGCGGCCAGGGCAAAAGCCAGATTGGCCAGAGTGTATTCATGGGTGCAATACACCTGAGTTTGTTCAGGCAATGCCAGCAATTTCTGAAGCGAACTGTACATTTGTTGCGGGCTGCCTTCAAACAGGCGACCGCAACCGGCGGCAAACAGGGTATCGCCACAAAACAGTAGCGGCCTGGAATCATCGAGAAAGTAGGCGATATGGTCTAGCGTGTGCCCCGGTACTTCAATCACTTGAAAACTGCCGCTGCCAAAGTTTACCTGGTCGCCGCTTGTAAGAGGCTGGCTGACTTGAGAGATTTTGGGGTTGTTTGGGCCATAAACCGGAACCGGGTAGTAGCTGAGCAGGGCGTCGATGCCGCCGGTGTGATCCCAGTGGTGATGGGTGATAAAAATCGCCGCCAGATTTAACTGCCGGGATTGCAGATACTGCAACACCGGTTGTGCGTCCCCAGGGTCTACCACCGCCACTGCATCGCTGTTTTCGGGCTTGACGGCCCAGATGTAGTTGTCGTCAAAGGCGGAAATGGGGTGAATATCAAACATAAGTTAACAGCTACTGGCAAAAATGGTAGTTTATCAGCCCGTTTCCGCTGAGTCATAGAGAGCTTCGTGCAAAGGCAGCTAGCGAAATATTTCCGCCCCTATCCGTTGGCTGAGGCCCAATCGTCGTTGCAACAATGGCTGGCCACTCCGTCTGGGCAGTACCTTTTGGGAAAGGAGCGGGAAATACTCAGCTGCCTGCCCGGTATGCACGGATACCATCTGATGGAGGTGGGTTTGTCCCCTGAAGGCAGCCTTCTGGAACAATTTGATAACCTGCATCGTTTTACTTTGGGGCCGACGGCAAGCGAGGCTAACACGGGTGCTGTAGCAGAGTTGACAGCGTTACCACTGCCCAGCGATACCATTGAAACGGTGATTGCTCACCACGTTCTGGAATTTTCCCCCAAACCGCACATGGTACTTAATGAAATCGCCAGGGTAGTAGCGCCCGGTGGCCATATTGTGCTGTTTGTGCTCAACCCATTCAGCGTGCAGGGGCTGCTGAAGTGGCCAGCGGCGCTGTTCAGAAAATCACCCCATTATCGCCATCACTCCCTGCGACTGGGTAGGGCGATCGACTGGTTGCGTCTGCTCAGTTTTAAACCGGTTGTGGTAAAGCGAGGTGGTTTTGGGCCGTTGCAGGAACAGAGTGACGATTCCTGGCTGCGCCGTTGGGGCTATGGGCTGGGGCTTCCCGGGGGCGCTTTTTATACCATCGTGGCCCGAAAACAAGTGGCCAAGGTCATTCCACCAAAAGCGGATTTGTTAAAAAACCTCAAAGTGCCGAACCTGGCTTGGCAACAGCACACTGTGCCAATGCCAGAGCATCGCACTGCAGTTGTAGAAAGTTATGAAGAAAGTTGAAGTGTTTACCGATGGTGCTTGTCGCGGCAACCCCGGCCCCGGTGGCTGGGGTGTATTGTTGCGCTATGGCGATGTGGAGAAAGAGCTTTACGGTGGCGAGCCGGATACCACCAACAACCGTATGGAGCTGATGGCGGCCATTCGCGGCCTGGAGGCCCTGAGCCGTTCCTGCGATGTGGTGTTGACCACAGACTCCCAGTACGTGCGCCAGGGCATTACCAGCTGGTTGGAAGGCTGGAAACGCAAGGGCTGGAAAACCGCCAGTAAGCAGCCGGTAAAAAATCAGGATTTGTGGCAACTGCTTGATGATCAGGCGGGGCGACACAACGTAGATTGGCGCTGGGTGAAAGGGCACAGTGGCCATCGGGAAAATGAAATAGCCGATCAACTGGCCAATCGCGGCATTGATGAGTTGTAGTCAGTGGTTGTAATTAAGGCTCGTCATTGCGAGGGAGCGTAGCGACTGCGGCAATCTCCTGACATCGAAGTGGGCTGCTGGAGATCGCCGCGCTTCGCTCGCGATGACTCTATTCTTACCAAAGGAATTTTTTACATGAGGCAAGTCGTACTGGATACCGAAACCACCGGTATCGAAATTTCCCAGGACCACCGCATTATTGAAATTGGCTGCGTGGAATTGGTGGACCGCAAACTCACTGGCAAGCATTACCACCAGTACATCAATCCCGAGCGAGAGGTGGATCAGGGGGCATTTGAAGTCCATGGTATTTCCAATGAATTTCTGGCGGACAAACCGCTGTATGCCCAAGTGGCTCAGGAGTTTCTGGAATTTATCGACGGTGCCGAGCTGATTATTCATAACGCGCCCTTTGATGTGGGCTTTATGGACCACGAGTTCGGCAAACTGAGCGGCAAGTACAAGAAAACTCGCGATTACTGCACGGTGGTGGACACCCTGGTGATGGCGCGCCAGAAGCATCCGGGGCAAAAGAACAATCTGGATGCCCTATGTAAGCGCTACCACATCAACAACGCCCACCGGGAGCTGCACGGCGCACTGCTGGATGCGGAGATTCTGGCGGAAGTGTATCTGGCCATGACTGGTGGCCAGGTCACACTGGGCTTGGGGGGCAGGGGAGGCAGTGCTGCTCAATCGGAGCAACAACAAATACGGCGGCTGGACAGCAATCGCCCGGCGTTAAAGGTGATTGCTGCTTCAGATGCAGAACTTGAGGAACACCAACGCAAGCTGCAGGAAATTCACAAAGCCAGTGGCGACAATTGCTTGTGGCTTGCACCTGACAGAGTGCAGTAATAAATACAGAAAATTTACCCACAAAAAAGCCCGGACTGTTGGCAGTCCGGGCTTTTTGTTTTACGGGCTAATTAGGTTTCACTGCCTAATTAATAGCTAACCGGCATGCCTTCCAGGCCGCTGTTAACCAGGAAGTGCACCCAGATACTGGCGGCGTAGCCCAGTGCAATGACCCAGGCCCACTTCAGGTGACCGAAGAAGGTGTACTTGCCACGAGCCTGCCCCATCAGCGCCACACCGGCAGCGGAGCCTACCGACAGCATACTGCCGCCTACCCCGGCGGTCAGTGTTACCAGCAACCACTGGAACAGGTCCATTTCCGGCAACATGGTCAGTACCGCAAACATAACCGGGATGTTATCCACAATAGCGGAAGCAAAACCTACCAATATGTTGGCGGTAGTGGGGCCCAGGTCGTTGTAGAAGAATTCTGAGGCCATCGCCAGGTAACCGATATAGCCCAAGCCACCAACAGCCAGGATCACGCCGTAGAAGAAGAACAGCGTATCCCACTCGGCGCCGGAAACTTTTTTGAATACGTCAAAGCCGCGGTTGCCTCTGTTGGGGTCGGGCTCTTCGTCTTCGTGTACTTCCGGAGTATTGGTGATATCAATATCAGAGTGTTCTTTCTTCTTGATGTAGAAGCCAAACAGCTTCAGGTAGCCCAAACCGAACATCATGCCGTAAACCGGTGGCAGTTCCAGGTAGTTGTGGAAACACACGGCCGTGGCAATGGTGATAATAAAGAGTACACAGATACGAGTGCCGCCAAACTTGATGGGCGTAATACCGGCTTGTGTTGGCTCTGGGCTGCCATTGGGCAGGGCAAAGTGCATGATGCCCGCAGGAATCACAAAGTTAACAATGGAGGGGATGACCAGGTAGAAGAATTGTTCGAAGGGAACAATGCCTTTCTGCCAAACCATCAGTGTAGTGATGTCACCAAATGGGCTGAATGCACCCCCGGCGTTGGCTGCCACCACAATATTAATACAGGCAATACCGACAAATTTGGGTTGGCCTTGACCCACAGCCAGTACCACCGCACACATAATCAAGGCGGTGGTCAGGTTGTCAGCGATGGGGGAGATAACAAACGCCAGCCCACCGGTGAGCCAGAACAGTGCCTTATAAGAGAAGCCCTTGACCACCAGCCAGTCACGCAGAGCGTCAAAGACATTGCGCTCCATCATGGCGTTAATGTAGGTCATGGCCACCAACAGGAAGAAAAACAGTTCCGCGTACTCAAGGAAGTTGTGGCGGATAGCAACGGAGGCGATGTGGTGGTCGCCAAGGCCGTAGTAGCAGTAGGCGGCAATCAGTATCCAGATTAAACCGGCAGCCGCCAGAACTGGCTTCGATTTTCTAAGGTGCAGCTGCTCCTCAAAAATCACAAAGATATAGGCCACAGCGAAAATGGCAATGGATGTATAACCTACCCAGTGCGAAGTGACACCCAGAGAGGGCGGCGCTTCACCGGCAGAGGCTATAGCAAAGCCAGGGAACAGCAGAGCTATAAAAAGAGTCAGGAGAGCTTTCATGGTGGAGACCTGGTGACGATTTATTGTTAGGGTAATTCGAGCAGCGGCCGATTATAGCGACCCCCCTATGTGACGGCTACCGCTTCGCTGGAAAAATACTTTTAAAGGGGTGTCGAATAAAATAATGTCCCAATAAATCGGCTTCAATGTATTTATATGAGTTAAATAATGTCTGATAAGCAGTATGTTTTTATTTCTGATGGCCAAGTTCTTGTGCCGGAGTCTGCCGTGCAGGCGCTGTTTTGGTCTGCCTCACAGGCGGCCTCCTGGTTGGCGCGAGCTGAGCAACGCAGCGCAAATGTGGGAGCGTTTCGGGATGCGCCCTGCGAGGCAGTAGCCGTGTCGGCAGATGTTGCCCAACAGATGGAGGAGGCCGGTGCCGAGTCTGTGCCGTTAAGGTCACTGATGCCGTGGGGCGAAGACCTGTTTGCCTTTGCTGGCCGCTGTACGCAACTGCTCGACAGTTATAAGGAGTACCGCTTCTGTGGGCGCTGCGGTGGAGCTACAGAGCCGCTCGCTGGTGAAACAGCAATGCACTGCTCACCCTGTAACCACTCTTATTATCCCCGGCTGTCACCCTGCGCCATTATGCTGGTGACCCGCGGTGAGCAATGCCTGCTGGCGCGTCATGGCGGCCGCGGTGATTACTTTACCTGTCTTGCGGGTTTTGTTGAGCCCGGCGAGACAGTAGAGAGCACGGTGCGCAGAGAGGTATACGAAGAGGTCGGTGTGTCAGTAAATGCACCCAAATACGTTGCCAGCCAGTACTGGCCTTTCCCCGGCCAGTTAATGCTGGGTTTTTACGCGGACTACGACAGCGGTGAACTGGCTCCGGATGGCGTCGAAATTATTGAAGCAGATTGGTACCACTACAGCGACCTGCCGCCACACCCCAACGAATACACATTGTCCGGGCAGCTGATTCGAGGCTTTGTCAGCCGTTACAGTAAATAGGCTATACTGCGCCGCTTGTTTGTACAGAGCTTTTTGGAGAAGTGTGTTGGAATTTTTGATGGAATACGGCCTGTTTCTGGCCAAGGCGGTGACCTTTGTTGTGGTGGTTGCCATTATCGTGGGTATTGTCAGCAATCTGGGCCAGCGTCAACGCAAAGGTGACAAAGGGCATATCGAAGTTTTGCCTCTCAATGAATTTTCCGAGCAAATGCATGAAGCGGTGAAAGAAGCGGTGCTGGATGAGCACCAGCAAAAAGCCGAGCGCAAAAAGCAAAAGCAGGAAGAAAAAGAAAAGCAGAAACAGCAGAAAAAAGCCGCTGCCAGTAAAAAAGACTCCGATACTGACTCCGAAGATAAAGAAGAGCAACGCAAGCGAGTGTTTGTGCTGAACTTCGATGGTGATATTCAGGCGTCGGCGGTTTCTCAGTTGCGCCAGTGCATTACCGCAGTGCTGGCAGAAGCCAGCGATAAAGACGAAGTGGTGGTGAAGCTGCAAAGCCCTGGCGGTGCGGTTCATAGCTACGGTCTGGCAGCCAGTCAGCTGGATCGCATTCGCAAGAAATCCATTCCGCTGACTATCTGTGTGGATCAGGTGGCCGCCAGTGGGGGCTACATGATGGCCTGTGTGGGCGACCGCATCCTCAGCGCCCCCTTTGCCATGATTGGCTCTATCGGTGTGATCGGACAATTACCCAACTTTAATAAACTTCTCAAAAAACACGATGTCGAATTTGAGCAACACACCGCCGGTGATTTCAAACGCACCTTGACGATGCTGGGTGAAAACACTGATGAAGATCGGCAGAAGTTCCGCCAGGATTTGGAAGAAATTCACCAGCAGTTTAAGGCCTATGTGGCAGAGCGCCGCCCGAGTCTGGATATTGAACAGGTGGCTACTGGCGAAGTGTGGTTGGGCAGCCGCGCTCAGGAGCTTGGCTTGGTGGACGATGTGCTCACCAGCGATGAATACCTGACTGGGCAAATGACGGATGCTGATTTGTTTGAAGTGTCCTTTGTGCAGAAGAAAAATATTCAGGAAAAGCTGGGTTTGGCGGCAGAGCAGGGTGTAGAACGGGGCTTGTTGCGTTGGTGGCAAAAGCTCAGTGGTAATCGTTTTTACTCCTGAGCAGTGTTGAAAAAATACCTGTCATTGCGACAAATCGGCAGGATAGCCGATTTAGGCGCCTTGGCGGCCTATAGGGCCGAGTGCCATGGATGGCACGAGTCAGCCTGAAGGCCGTGGCAATCTCCCGGTATCGGAGTGCCTGTCTTGAGACTGCTTCGCTGCGCTCGCAATGACGGCCAAGCTACATGAATCGCTATGAAGAAATATCTGTTACCGATCTGTGCATTATTAGCTTTGGCTGTATTGGTAACCGCCTGCTCCACATCTCAGGTGTTTCGCGAGCACCGTCAGTTCTTTAATCAGCATGTCGCCGGTAACGACGATATCCACTTTCATCGCATTCACGGCCCCGACGGGGTGCTTCACTACGCCAGTGCCGGTGATTCGCAGCTGCCCGCGCTGGTGCTGATTCACGGCACCCCAGGCAGCTGGAGCGATATGTCAGCGTTGTTGATTGAGCCGCAACTGCGCAGTCATTTTCAGGTGATATCCATTGATCGTCCGGGGTGGGGGCAATCCACTGTGGGTGAAAATAATTCTCCGCTGGAATTTTCCTACCAGGCCAGTCAGGTGGCGTTGTTGCTACAGCAATTACGACAACACAGCCCGGAGCGGCCAATTGTCGTTGCCGGCCATTCTCTGGGCGCTTCCATTGCTCCGCGGATTGCCGCTGACTTTCCTCAGCTGGTGGATGGCTTGTTACTGTTATCTGGTACTCACAGTCCAGAGCTGGGCAAGCCTCGCCGCCATCATCGGGTTGGCGAGTGGCGCCTGATAAAACCGTTGATTGGCGAACCACTGCGCAAAGCCAATCAGGAGATGCTGGTGTTGGATAAGCAGTTGGCTGAAATGAGTGAGCGCTGGCAGGAAATCACCATTCCGGTGACAGTGGTTCAGGGGCGCAAAGATGGCCTGGTCAGCCACAAAAACACGGATTTTATTGAACAGGTGCAGGCGCATAATCCCAACTTAACGGTTGTACGTCTGAAAAAATCCGGCCACTTTACTCACTTGCAGCAACAGCCGTTAATTGTGGACAGCGCCATTCAGTTGCTTGCTAAGGTGTTGAAGTAAAGGCTGACTCTGCTGGCACTAAAGGCAATTCAGACGTATCGGCCACTCGGTTTCGCAACCCCACCATACGTTCCAAATGTGGAATTACCCGTTGCGCTGTGGCGCGGTAGCCAGTGAGCTTGCCGCCGTACAGGGCCAGGTAATTGCCCTTGGTCACCAGCTGGACTTCCCGGCTTCTTGAGAACGCGGAACCCTCTGCTTTGGGCAGTACCCGCAAGCCTGCAAACTGGGCGCTGGGCTCCTGGGTGTTGTCGGGAAAATAGTGGGTGACTACTGCCTTGAGATAGGCAACCTCTTCCTCTAACGGCTGACAATCGTCCGGATGCCCCCGATACAGGGTTTCGGTAGTGCCGACCAACGTCTGACCCTGCCAGGGCAGTACAAATACCACGCGGCCATCTTGTGGCGCTTCCAGGTAATAGCAATGCTCGCTGATCGGGGTTGAATAGAGCAGGTGGGTACCTTGTACCAATTCCACATCTTGTGCCGGAGGCTTTGGCTGAATACGACTGGCCACCAGATTAACCCAGGGGCCGGCGGTATTGACCAGGCAGCGGCTTTTAAAACGCCGGTTTACCCCCTCAACCTGTGCATCAATCAGATACGTACCGTCGTGCCATTGAGCCTTGCGCAGTTGCGCTTGGCAAAGCAGGCTGGCGCCAAGCTGTTGGGCGGAGTAGGCGACCGCCTGAGTGAGTGCCTGGTCATCGGTTTGTGCGTCGCTGTAACGGTAGATGGCAGTTAGATCGTCCTGGTTCAGCTCGCCAAAACGGTTATTGAGGCTTTCCGAAGAATTGTGGCGAAAGCGATTGTCACTACCACCACCGGCCAGCAGGTAATAGAGGGATAACCCAAGACGCAACTGCCAGCTTTTGCGCTTGGAAGAACGGTACAGGGGGATGTGAAAATGTTGCCGGTACACCAGATCCGGGGCCAGCTTTAGCAATAATTCGCGCTCTTTCAGGCTTTCCCAGACAAGACGAACCTGGCCGCTTTCCAGATAACGCAAACCGCCGTGGATCAATTTACTGGATTTGCTGGATGTGCCTTCGCCAATGTCGCCCCGTTCCAACAGCAATACGGAGTAACCGGCTGCCGCTGCCGCCTGGGCCACGCCTGCGCCCTGTATCCCGCCACCGATAATGGCGACATCGAATAGGCTGTTTTGCGGCAAAAGGGATTCCGGTGTTTTCATAGGCTGTTGCGATTCAGCTCCGTTAGCAGGTGGCCAATATTAAAGGTTTCCACCATATCTGCCCCCCTCCGAAACCAGTCAATAGCCCCTTTGGGGTCGCCTATCTCGTATACCACCAGAATACTTTGCAACTGGTTGAGGTTGGCGGTTTCCGGAATGTGCCGCTGGTTACAAAACACGTAGTCCAAAGCTGTCGCTTGCACCAATGGGTGCTGCAGGTCATTCCAGCTTTCCAGCACGGCGCCTGCCAGCCAGCCCTGTTGGCGGGCAGCAGCGGCAAACTCTTTATGAAAACTGATCAAAATTACCTGGTCTTTTACCGGGGCAAGCAGGGTGGTCAGCTTATCCAGCGCGGCCTCAAGCCCTATAAACTCCAGGCCACTGCGCTTGGCCTCGACAAAAAATCGAACTTGTGGGTGGGCTTCTATAATTGGCAGCAGGGCGGACAGGGGGGCAATTCGCTCTTCCGGGAATTGGTCGCCCAATCGGCTCTGTTCGTTGGCGGGCAGCTTTACTAATTGCTCCAGCGGCAGGTGCTGAACCTCTTTGTCCAGGCCACTGACCCGTTGCAGGTCTTTGTCGTGATAGATGATGGCTTCGCCGTCGCTGCTGAACAGCACATCCAGCTCAATATTCAGGGCGCCAGCAGTGATAGCACCCTGAATTGAGGCCAGAGTATTCTCAGGGTAAAGATGTTGAAAACCGCGATGAGCAACCAATCTATGGCTTAACATAGGCGTTCCTTGTGATGTGCTTTATGGTACCAGCAAGGCGTTGTTGTGGCAGTAAATGTGTTGTTACATAGACACCACCAAACGCCAATAATTTGATTGACGAGGGGTAGTTGCGTCAGTATTATGCGCACCTTCCTGAAACAGCCCCGGATGACCTTTAATCTGTGGGTGTGGAAGGTCAGTCGGGGTATAGCGCAGTCTGGTAGCGCGCCTGCTTTGGGAGCAGGATGTCGGGAGTTCGAATCTCTCTACCCCGACCACTTCATTCCTTTGGGAATGTCCGGCAGTAAACGTGTTGAGCGCCCGTAGCTCAGCTGGATAGAGCATCCGCCTTCTAAGCGGATGGTCGCAGGTTCGAATCCTGCCGGGCGTGCCATTTACTTTGTCTAAAGTAAGTGAACCTATGGTGGCTGTAGCTCAGTTGGTAGAGTCCAGGATTGTGATTCCTGTTGTCGCGGGTTCGATCCCCGTCAGCCACCCCATCTTCTCTTGTCTTTATTCGAATATCTTTGCTGAATATATTGAATCTGTTGCTTTAGTGCCGCCATTTTCCAGGTGTTGAGCACTTCGACAGAATAGATAGCCACAGTCATATTCATGCCATTTCAGAATGCAGCGGTGAGCTATTGTCGGTTTGCCTGTGTCGCATTGCCTGCGGTTTTGGTTTATGTTGCCCAGCAATTTTATGTGGCGAAACTTTTATGTGCGAAACACTGGTGCACAGAGCCGCTTCCGTTGAGATAAACATGACCGAGCAACCCTCAAAAGATCACCTGATCAATACCGTTAAAACCCTTATTGGACCATCGTTCACCATCACCGACGGGGCAAAAATGGAGCCGTACTGCAAGGGTTTTCGCTTTGGCGCCGGTGAGGCGATGGCGGTGGCCCGACCCGGTACTCTGGTGGAAATGTGGCAGGTATTGGAGGCCTGCCACAAGGCGGATGTGATTGTGATTTTGCAGGCTGCCAACACCGGTTTGACCGGCGGTTCTACACCGGATGGCAAGGAGTACGATCGCCCCATTGTCATCATCAGCACCATGCGAATCGATGGCATTCAGTTATTGGATAGTGGCAGACAAATCGTTGGTCTTGCTGGCAGCACCTTGTTTGGTCTGGAAGATGTACTGCGCCCTTATGGCCGGGAACCCCATTCGGTGATCGGTTCATCTTGTATCGGCGCCTCCATTGTCGGTGGTATTTGCAATAACTCGGGCGGGGCGCTTATTCAGCGCGGCCCCGCCTATACAGAGCTATCGCTCTATGCGCAGGTGGATGAGCAGGGGCGCTTGTCTCTGGTCAATAATCTGGGCATTGACCTGGGTAGCGAACCTGAAGAAATTCTCGCCAACCTGGAACGGAAAAACTACGCCGAAGCGGACGTTCAATACCCACAAAAACGGGCTTCCGACAACGAATACCACAAGCGGGTTCGGGAAGTGGATTCCGATACGCCGTCCCGCTATAACAACGATGGTCGCCGCCTTTACGAAGCGTCTGGTTGCGCGGGCAAACTGGCCGTGTTTGCTGTGCGCATGGATACTTTTCCCATCGCGAAAAAGAAGCAGGTGTTTTATATCGGTACCAATGACTCCCTGGTGCTGGGCAAAATTCGCCGCGACATGCTGTCAAGCTTTGAAAATCTGCCAGTATCAGCGGAGTACCTGCATCGGGATTGTTACGACGCCAGCAAAAAATACGGCAAAGATACCTTCGTGGTGATCGACAAGCTGGGCTCCAAATTTATACCGAAAATGTTTGCCATGAAGCGTGCAGTGGACCGGGTCGCGGGCAAATTTTCGTTTTTGCCCGGCAAGTTTTCTGACCGCTTTATGCAGAGCCTCAGTGCCATCTGGCCAAACCACTTGCCACCCAGAATGGAAGACTATCGCAGCCGGTATCAGCACCACCTTATTCTGGAAACAGAAAACGCTGGCGTGGATGAAGCGCAAAACTACCTGGAAGCGTTTTTTGAAAAAGAGCAGGGCGGTTATTTCGCCTGCACCGACGAGGAGGCAGATAAAGCCATTTTGCATCGCTTTGTTGCTGCGGGCGCCGTCGGTCGCTACCACACCATGAATCCGAAAATCTCTGGCGCGATGATGACCATCGATGTCGCTTTGCGAAGAAACGAGCGCGATTGGTTGGAAGTGTTGCCGGCAGAACTGGAAGAACAAATTGCCGCCAAGTTTTACTACGGCCACTTGTTTTGCCACGTAATGCACCAAAACTACATTTTGAAAAAAGGCGTGGATGCCAAAGCGTTAAAAGCAAAAATACTGGCGTTGTTTGATGCCCGTGGCGCGGAGTACCCGGCAGAGCACAACGTTGGCCACGAGTACCATGCCAAAGCGGAATTGAAGGCATTTTATCGGGAATGCGACCCCACGAATTCCTTTAACCCCGGCATTGGCAAAACCAGCAAGCGGAAATACTGGCAGTAACCGGGCCACTACAACCTCGACCTTAAAAAGCAAAAAGGCGAACCTCAGATAAGGTTCGCCTTTTTGCTGTCAACTAATGTGGCTTGCTATTGTAAAAAAAGCCTAGACAGCTTTCGCCAAAGATTGCTGCGCTGCGCTTTTCACTTGCTGGAAGGCGCTCAGGCAGTTATCGATAGACACCTGCTGCTGTTGCTCGTACAACGCAAAGTAATCGCTTACCTGTGCGCCGAGCTGGCTTTCAAATAACGACTGATTGCTGGTTGCGCCGGCTGTTGCGTTGTTGGCAGTATCACCAAGGTTGGACTGGAAAATACCTGCTGCGCTGACGGGCAGAAAATCTTCGTAAATCACCGGATCAAAGCGCACCAGATTCAAGCCAATCAACTCCTCGATGGTTTTGTCCTGGTTTGCCGCCACATCGACAATGGCATCCTGGCGTACCGAGTAGTTAAAAAACGCTAGCTGTTGTTCTCGCAGCTCGCAATAACTGTCTGGGAATGCGCTAAATACACTCTCCAAAACAGCACTGTACTCGGCGGCATTGGAACCGTCTGGATTCGGCGTAATTTGCTCTCTCACCTTGTTGAGCAACTGGTTGTACAGTGCTTGCCCTTTTTCGGTGAGGGCAATGCCCCGTTGCTCGATTTCTCCAAAGCGGGCAGTGTGTGAACCCACTTCAAAGTCACCTTGTTGATTGGCGAACTTTACCGGCTCTTGCAGCGCTTTAAAGGAGGTTTGCCGCAGCAAAATAGGGCAGTTTCTACGCGGTGGGCCTTCGATAACGGCTTTTGGTGTAATCCCCTTTTCAGGCATCAGAGTTTGAACCCGGTCGATGTTCACGGTCGTGGGGGTCAGGTGGTTAATGTGTGGCCCTTTGAACGAAACCACGTCAGCGATCAGCCTGTGGCTGTCGTGCAGCTGCTGATACAGCTCTGTGTCCACCAGGGCTTCGTCCTGCCAGCGAAAAATACCCACGGCCAGTTCAATAAAGGTCGCACTTTGATCCGCTGTGATGCCACCGTTTTGTTCTGCCTCGTCCATCAGTTGAAGCAGTTGCGGTGAAAAGATATGGCGTGAACTCAAGACCGCTTCAGCTCGCTGACGCAAATCCTGATCCTCGATCAGGTCTGTGCGCAGCAGTGAGGTAAATACGCGAAATGCATTCACGGCGAGGGCAGAGGACTGTACCGGCCGGAAGGCGGTAGAGTGCACGGGAATACCCGCTACGGCCAGGTCGTAATAGCCAACGGGCTGCATGCCGAGCAGGGCGAACAGACGACGAACATTGAACAGCTCTTCGGCTTTGCCAAGGCGAATGGCACCGTGGCGCTCTTCCGCCATACGCTCCAGACTGTTGCTGTGGCGCAGGGACTGTTCCAGAGTGGGGTTGTTCAATAGCTCTTGCTCATTGACCTGTTCCACTAAATCCACCAGTGACTCGTACTGGGGGACTTCGCTGCGGTACATGGCCGACATGGCTGCGACAAACTGTGTTCTCAGGGAGTCGCTGGATACTACCTGTGGGTTTTTCATGGCTAATCTTCTTAAGGTGAATAAAACGGGCGCCATTAAAGGGTTTTTTCCAACGGAGCTAAAGGGAGAAAAAATCAGTAGATTAATGCGAATAGATCATGCTAAATATGGATATATGCGTATTTCAGGCTTTGATGAATGTCTAAAGATCACGTAAATGCCGATTCCCGCCGTATGATTCCCAGTACCAGCATGCTGCTGGCCTTTGACACCGCTGCCCGTCTGGGCAGCTTTACCAAGGCCGCCCATGAGTTGCATCAGACTCAGGGAGCGGTGAGCCGGCAGGTGTCTGCCCTGGAAAGCCAGCTGGGTGTACGCCTGTTTAACCGCCAGCACAAAACCATCACTCTGACCGAGGTGGGTAGCAGCTACGCCAGGGATGTACACGATATATTGCGGGAGTTGCGCAGGGTGACGTTGAAAGCGGTTACCCAGACAGATAACCAGCTGCTGAACCTTGCCATACTGCCCACGTTTGGCACCAAGTGGCTTATCCCGCGCCTGTCGGAGTTTTTGACTCAATACCCCAGCATCACCATGAACTTTATCAGCAAGCTGGAGCGCTTCGATTTGGCGCAGGAAAATATCCATGCGGCGATTCATTACGGTTTGCCGGATTGGCCAAATTGCAGCGAAGAATATCTGATGGCAGAGCAGACTGTACCCGTGTGCTCTGCCGAGTTTTTCCGGCAAAACATTTTCCGGCAAGACAACAGTCAGTCTGTGGAAGATTTAATGGCCTTGCCGCTGTTGCACCTGGAATCCAGGCCCAGCGATTGGTCCAACTGGTTTGCCAGCTACGGCTTGCCTTACAGCGAACCGCCAGTGATGCAGTTTGAGCAATTTTACATCATGACCCAGGCCGCCACTGCCAACCTGGGTGTGGCATTAATGCCGAAATTCCTGGTACAGACCGAGCTGAAAGCCGGCGACCTGATTGAGGTGCCGGTTGATGGAGAGCCGGTAAAGACTCTGGATAAAACAGAAATCCCCGCTTACTACCTGATTTTCCCCGACGACCAGAAAGACTATAAGCCATTGATTCAGTTTAAAGAGTGGCTGGTGAAATGCTGTAACCGGCCACTATAGAGTTGTCGGTTATTGGTTGAGCCAACGTATTGGCAAAATAATTTTGCTGAAAAGGAGGGTAAACCCCAACTCAGAGTGTGCTTAAGGCGTGCCCTCAATTTAACTTAGTAAAGGTTACCCGTTGAATCCACGTTTGAAAGTGGTAGATATAAAAGGCAGACCGTTAGAAAGCCATCAATCTGCTCTCGATCGTTTGTACCGAGAGCACAATATTCCTTTGCGCAAATTTTTAAAGGCCAGAATGACCCTGGGGCAGCAGGAATTGGATGATGTGGTACAGGAAGTATTCGCGAAATTGGCCAAACTCAGTAAATTAACCACGATTCTTCCTCCTGAACACCCACAGAATTACGCTTACATATGCCGTATAGCCAACAATCTGGTGATCAACCAGAAGCGTCATATTTCTGTGCGACATCGCTATCTTGAGCAAGAGAGAAGCTCGGCAGGTGGCGATGACGCACAACAATCACAAAGCCCTGAAGATCAGTTGGCCACTCGCGAAGAACTGAGGCATGTTCAACAGGCGCTCCTTAACATGAAACCCACCTGGCGCCACGCATTTTATCTGAATCGATACAAGCAAATGACCTATACAGAAGTGGCACAGAATATGGGCGTAACGGTCAAGCAGGTTGAGAAATTTATAAAGCAGGCGTTGATTGTGGTGCGCAGGGCCATGGAAAAGGCGCGGAGGACAGAACAATGAAAGACAAGATGAAACGGGAATTTAGCGAGCAGAAAGCGGCATCCGATTGGCTGGATATGCTATCGGGCGAATTGAGTGAAGAATCTGTTCAGCGAATAACGCGCGCCAAAGAAGACCCTGAATACAACCAGTTGTTTGAGCAATTGGCTGAAGCGGATGACTGCATGGAGTCGGCGCTTGAGGACACTGAATTCGTTGCCAAGTTAGAACATAGCCTGGACTTATCAGCGCAACCTCAAAGTAAACAAAGTGGCAACAAACGCAAATCACTGCTTTCCTGGTCATTAGTGGCGTCTGTATTGTTGGTAGCCACTGCTGTTGTTTGGAACTCTGGGCCGATAGACAGCCAAAAAGTGGATGCCAAACGTTATGTAACGCGGATAGGGGAACAGCGTCAGGTTGATCTTGCTGATGGCACACAGGTTACGATGAATACTGGCACGCAGCTGCAAGTCGAGTTCAGTACAGATCGCCGTTTGATCAGGCTTGACAGGGGAGAAGCCTTTTTTGATGTCGCCTCTGACCCCAAAACACCCTTTGTTGTCAGCTTGGGGGGCAGAGAGGTGACTGTTCTGGGTACGGCATTCAATATCCATCGCACCGGAGATGGTTTTTTTCTGGCAGTTACTGAGGGCAAGGTGGCCGTTCACAGAGAACACGACGAGCCCTCATTTAACAGGCAATCCGTGAACCTGCCAGTCGGTGCGGAACAGTCAATGAATGCCAATAAACAGTGGCTGTTCACTGCGGGATTGGTTGCTTATTACAAGACGGACACCAATACCATTGTGGCAAGTCGCCCCAAAAATGTAGAGCATTTGATTGGCTGGACCACAGGTGTCTTACGTTTCGAAGATATTGATTTTCATGAAGTGATACTTGCATTAAACCGCTATTCAGCAAAGAAAATTCTGGTTAAAGATGCCTCTCTGTTGGATGAAAAAGTAAATGCTGCAGTCGTGGTTTCCGATGTAAGTGATGCATTAAATATACTGTCTTATGCACTTCCAATCGAAGTCGTTCACGACTTCAATCAAATAATTATCCATCGATCGGAGGGTAAATAAGTAGTCAGGTGTGTTTAAGGTGCAAGAGAAACCTGCAACAAATACCTAACTATTATATTTTCCGGGGATGGGTTGATTTCATGAGAAATAATCAAAAATTTGGTCGAAAAAAACTGGCTATGGGCGTTGCCGCCGTATTGTTTTCTATGGGCGCCATGGCGGATATGGAAAGGGTCAGCATCAATATTGAAGCGCAGCAGACGAATAAAGCGATCCTGGATTTGGCAACACAAACCGGTTACCAAATAGTGCTGAAAGGAAAGGCTGGTGAAGATTTAAAACTGTCTGAGTTGAGAGGGGAATATTCAGTCGATGAAGCGCTGAATATATTGCTTAAGGGAACCAATCTCGTCTATGAGTTTGTTTCGGATAACTCTGTTGTTGTAAAAGAGGTTACAAGTGAAGTACCTCAAGCAAATAAAGATCAGACCAGAGAGCCAGATGAAGAAGTGCTGATTACCGGCACCCGCCTGAAAGGTTACAGCCCTGCCGCCCATGTAATTTCCCTGGATCGAGATAAACTGGAAAAAGGCGGTTACACCAGCCTGGAAGATGTTTTTCGCCGATTGCCACAGAACCTCAGTTCTACCACGGGAGAGGCTTTGGATGCGGAACAGCTAGAATTTAACGTCAATTTCGGCAACATACCAGCTATAGAGATGAGGGGGCTTGGGGCATCGGGTATCAACCTGCGGGGTCTTGGTGTCGGCGCCACACTGGTGTTGGTTGATGGTCGTCGTCGCACCACGTCTCCTATTGGTGGCGGCAGTTTTACCGATATTTCTGATATTCCGCTGTCACAGGTGGAGCGTATCGAAATCCTGAACGATGGCGCTTCTGCCATTTATGGTGCCGACGCAGTAGGTGGCGTTGTTAACATTATCCTGCGCAAAGACTATCAGGGGCTCCAGCTGGACGTGCGCCATGAAAGTTCCAATGCAGGGGGCGACCTGTCGCGAGCCAGTGTCGGTTACACCACATCCTGGGACGGAGGTCGCCTGACACTGGGCCTTGACCTGAATGAGAGAAAAAGCGCCAACAGAGATAAATTTGTACGTTCCGCTGGCCCCCAGGGGTTGGGCGACTTCAGAGACCTTGGAGGGGCGAATACTCGTACATTAGGTCTCGGTGAGCCGGCGTTGGTTTTTGGCGTTGATGGGTTGGATCCCCGAAATGGTCTGCCACTAGTCTCTGATACACCGTTTAACCAGGATGGCTCTCTCTACACCGGCGACCTGCCCAGCCTTTATCGATTATCAGATTTGGGGCCGGCGGAAGAGGGGCGCGCTTTGCGTATTAGTGTAGAACAGGAGCTGACTGACTCTGTTACGGCTTATCTGGATGCCTCTGCCAACCGACGGGATGATGGCCGGGTCTATACGCCCAATGCCTGGAGTGGCTCATCTGGTTTGTCGGCAGTAAGGTCTCTGACTTTTGTGCCCAGTTCAAACCCTAATATTCCGGCGGTATTCACTGGCCCAGGGTTTAGTGAAGGGGTTGCCGTTGGATATACCTTCCGCCGTGAATTGCAGCAAATCTCATTCAGTGAGGCCCGTCAGACAGGTTCCGATCAGATGACTATCGGACTCAGGGGTGACTTGCCGTTTCTGGAAGGCTGGGATTTCGACGTCAGCTATGGCTACAGCAAGCAAGACTCATCGGGAATGAACACCAAGTTTGCCCTCCGTGGTGAAGGTTTTGAAACGGAGCTGAATGATGCACTCAATGGCTTTAATCTGTTTACCGATGGCAGTGACAGCTCGGTAATTGATGCCAATGCCGAGCTGTTGAGGGCCACAATTAATACCGATTCCAGTGAATTTGAATCCGAATTGAAATCCCTTGATGGCTCCATAAGTGGCGACCTTTTCGCCCTGCCAGCGGGTAATGTGCAGATGGCAGTTGGCTTCCAGTTACGCGAAGATGAAATTGACCAAAGTCGGTTTCGCCAGATAATTTCCGATATCGTTTGGCAGGCTGAACGGGAGGCGCAAGCGTACTTTGTTGAGCTGGGTGTGCCCCTGCTGAAAGACCTGCCCCTTATCCAGGAAATGTCACTGACTCTGGCCACGCGTCGCGAGAGCTTTAAGCAGAACGGCGATTTGACAGTACAGAATACTGCACGAGATTTTGTATTCTTCCCTAGTTTTGGCTTTGTAGAAATCGATTTGAGTGAGTTTGACCCTGTGGATGTTATTGGCTTGACTGAGTTTCCAGTGGCAGGAGGCCCCAATCTTAATGAACGGTCTGAAGTGTTTGAGTTCGACAATACCAGCCCCAGTGTATCTCTCAGTTGGCAGGTGAACGATGAGTTTAAGTTGCGCGGCAGATGGGGCGAGTCGTTTCAGGCACCAACCCCCGGTCAGCAATTTGGAGCCATATTCCTGAACGCCCATACCGCTTCTATAAGAGGGGCTCCGCCTTTTGTTCGTCCTAGTGAAGGTTACCAAGGCACGGAATTAAGCACCAGCCCGGAGTTTGCCGGCCTTAGTGCGGCCAGTGTTACAGGCAGCAATCCGGCTTTACAGCCCCAGATTGCCCGGACTCTTAACTGGGGCTTCGATTACGCTCCCAGTGCTGTCGATGGCCTGAATCTGTCTGTCACCTACAGTCGGGCAAAATTTGCGAACTTTATTGGCTCGCCTCCTGGGTCCCGTTCCAGAGACTTCGCGGTTTTTGCTTCAGACCCGGACTCGTTCCCCGAAATTTTTACCTTCAATGCAGACAGATCCATACTGCTGGTGGATCGACGTTCAGCCAACCTTGCCAGCAGGTTGTCGGAAACTGTCGATATTCTGGTGAATTATGACTTTGAGACGGATTTGGGTAGTTGGGGAGTCACGCTGAATGCCCAGCGAAGCCTGCGCCTTGAAGAACAGTTCACTGCGGCCTCACCGGTGTTCAGTTTTAATGACAGCGAATTTGGACCCAGCAAGTGGGGCGCAGATATGTCAGTTCTGTGGAATTACGGTGATTACAGTGCGGTTGTTTCCGCCAATTACAGCTCTGATCACAGAGTACTGTTCCCAGCGATCACCAATGCTGATGAGCCCGAAATTGAGCGTTCCGGTTCTACCACCACGGTTGATTTGCAGTTTGCCTACCAGCCCCAAGACGCCTCTGGCTGGTTGCAAGGCATGAGGTTCACTCTGGGGGCGCAGAACCTGTTCAAACCCGAATTCCGCTTTGTTGATAACGGAATTGGCTATGCGGCCAATCGCAACAATGCTAGGGGCAGGGTTATCTACCTGGACGTGAGTAAGGACTTTGAGTTTTAACTTGATGTAAACAACTTTGGCAGGCCTTTGCTGTTTTTTTGTAAGGGTCTGCTTTTTTGTATCTGGTCGAGTCTGACTATTTAAACGCAACGAGTGAATATAGAGTGTGCTGCCTCAATAATGTGAGACGGCGTAGTATCTTTTAATTTTTGTATTTGTAGTTTACAGATATTCCATTTGAGACTCATGTTGTATTTATAGGAGGAGAGATGAGAAAAGTACTTGTGGCTGGCCTGAGCTTCTGGCTGTCTTTGAGTGTGCTGGCGTCGGATTTGGAGCGCAAGATAGCTGAACAACAGGTTGCAAAAGCCCTCGTATTATCCGATGTATTCAAGGCACGGTATAAGGCAATTAGTGTTTTAAGAAATAAATACCCAAAATTATATAAGGCGCAAAAAAAGACTCTGGATGCAGAGATCGACGCTTTTGATATGCCTCGGTACGTTTGGCAGGCCATCGAACTGATGGATAAAGACGCTTCCGGTGAAGCAGGGTTCCTTGCTATGAAATTAATTAGCAGGCAATACCCCGCCATACTTCCAAACGGCAACCAAGGAGATATGCCGTCACTGAATCCTGTTCAATTGGGGGAGGTCTTTACCCGACTGATTGATAAGGCATTGTCCGAGCATATTGATAATCCGAACCTGATTGAGGTTGTTGGCAGGCCAGCTTTTTATCTTACAAGTTTGCCGACATATAACATCGAGGCTGTCTATGATTACCAGAAGTCTGTTTGGAGCAAAATTATAGAAGGCAGTGAGCACCGCTCTGTAAAGGGAACCGCAGCTTATTTGATGGCAGATTACGCCATCAAGTTTACCCAGATTTCGGGGTTACCAGAAGAACTGAAGCGCCAGGCGAAAATAGATGTTGCTACTTACTCGAATATGTCTATTAACGAGTATGGCGATGTGGTGGTGCGAAACGGTAAAACGGCTAGAGAAATTATGGGAGGCAGGCTATTTGCTTTGGATGCTCTGGTTGCTGGTAAAGAGCTGCCCGATGTTGAGGCAAAAACTCTGAAAGGAAAGCTGGATCAACTCAGCAACTACCGAGGAAAAGTGGTGTTGGTGGACTTCTGGGCTACATGGTGCGGGCCCTGCATTGCTACCTTTCCTGCAATCGCACAACTGAAAAAGGAACTGGCGGGCAAGCCATTTGAGGTCATTTCCATCAATGTTGACGACGAAGTGGAAGATGCCATTGCCTTCAAGGAAAACAGTGAACAGCCCATGCCTTGGGTAAACTGGCATATAGGCCCGGACAGCCCGATTCTGACCGAATGGGCGGTGAATAAGTATCCGACATTCTTTGTGTTAGACGAGAAGGGCATTATTCAAATTACCGACTTTGATTCGAACAAGATCAAAGAACTTGTTAATAAGCTCGCGGAGTAATGCTTACCTGTAAATAGCATCCCTTCTGTTAGCGGAATAAAACCAGACCAACTCCGTAACTGCCGGCATAGCCAACGGTATAGGCAAGCAGCAGAAAGAGGCTGTATTTCATATAGCTGACAAAAGTGATTTCTTTCACTTTACTCATAGCAACAATACCAGCCGCAGAACCGATAACCAGCAGTGACCCGCCTACACCAACACCATAAGTCAGTGACAGCCAGTTGGCGGAGGTTATCTCCAGATCGGCTTTCAGCAGAGCAGCAGTAAGGGGCACGTTGTCTACCAACGAAGATAACAACCCCATTACGTAGTTTGCTTCCAGTGGGTGCATGGTCTGATAAATGTCGGTAAGGCTATCCAGAGCGCCAATTTCTTTCAACATGCCCATCAGCAGAAGAATTCCCAGGAAAAAAAGCAAGGTGTCGAATTCAATAACGCGAATATAGTCCAGCAAACTTTCCCGTTTGTCATCCCGATAACAGAAACGTCCTATCAGGAACATCACTGACAGGCCGAACAGGAACGTCAAAACTGGCGGCACTCCGGCAATAACATTGAATGCAATGGTGGCGAGGATGGTGCAAAGAAATATCACCGATACGACAATACCAACCCGATCATAGCTGCTTTCGGCGTCAGCAATAGCGATCTTGCCACGCAAGCCAATCGATAGTAGTACGGCTAGCAGCATTACACTAACAAAGGAAGGAATTATCAACCATAGAAGGTTTTGAATATTTACCTTACCGTCCAGAAATATCATCAGGGTTGTCACATCACCAGTTATCAACGAGACACCGCCGGAGTTAACTGCGAACACCACAATAACGGCAAACTTCAGCGTCTTGGCTGCTGGCAGTTTTAGTGACAGCACCAATGCAATAGATATCAGGGTGGCGGTGATGTTGTCTGACAACGAAGAAAACACAAAGGCGAAGATAGCCACTAAAAACAGCATCTGCTTCTCGCCAATCTGCGAAGGCAGAATTCGGTAAATAATTGCCTTGATTAAACCCTTATGATTAAGAAATGCCACAAATGTCATGGCTGCCAAAAGGAAAAGCCATAGACTGGCGATTTCCAATAGGTTTTCGTTGAGCTCTCCCTGAAGCATTTGCTGTGTTTGATTGGCTTCGGGAAACAGGAAAATCATCAGCCATGCCAAAGTGCCCAAAAACAACGTAGTTTTAGCTTTATTGAGATGGATAACATCTTCAAGGACGATCAACAAGAAAGCCAAAATCGCTAAAGCGATTAAAGCACTGTTCATGGCTGTAATCCGATATCTAGAATGGCGCGTAGTTTAAAGTATTCCAGCAGGTATGCTAGCCATTATTAATTTATTTTAACGCTCTAAATCCTCCAACAACTGCAAGCGGTTATTCTTCTGCGCAAACTCCAACAACGCCGTTGCTATTGGCGAAGCAGGCCGGCTTTTCAAACTCACCAGGTACCAGTTGGTTTTGATCGGCAGTTTGCCGACGTTGAGTATAGACAGCCCGGCACTGCCGCCAAAGGTGAGGGTGTGCTCAGACAGTATCGACACGCCCATTCCCGACATCACCATGTGTTTGATGGCTTCGTTGCTTTCAATGGTCATGCGTACATTCAGTTCGCAGTTGTGCCTTGTCATATGTTGTTCAATGGCGTAGCGGGTACCGGAACCATTTTCGCGCATGATGTAGGGCTGACTGGCAAATTCTTTCAGGCTGATGCGCTTGCGCTGGCAGAGGGGGTGTTCCTGATGGGCAATGGCCACCAGCCTGTTGGGTAAGAATTCGGCTAATTGGTAATCGTCATTGGTGGGTGGGTGGCTGAATACACAAAAGTCGTCTTCACCTTCCGCCAGGCGCTTTACGATCTGCGCCCGGTTGCCAATGGTCATATCTACGTCAATATCGGGAAACTGCCGGCAGAAGTCTCCCAGCAAGTGGGGCATAAAATACTTTGCCGTGGTCACCACTGCCAGCCGCAGTGTGCCTGACGTTAGCCCGCGCAGTTTGGTCAGTTTCATATCCAGGCGCTCAAAGCACAGCAGTACTTCGCGGGCGCTTTCCGTGGTGACTTCGCCAACTTCTGTGAGTTTTAAGTCTCGGCCCACTTGGTAAAAAAGTGGGCTGCCGATGGCTTCACTGAGTTTTTTCAGCTGCATCGATACCGTAGGTTGGGTCAGATGCAGCGCTTTGGCGGCAGCGGTTACGCTGCCGTGGTGGGCCACGGCCAGCAGTATTTCCAACTGACGCAACGTGCCGATATGGGCGTGCAGGCGAGTTTTCATGGCTTTCCAGCTATAAGTAAATACATAGATAAATATAAATGTATTAACTAGATAATATCTATTTTTAGTTATGTCAAGTTTTGTTCAGAATGGCGCCCAACTAGTTCTCAACTCACAGAGGTGTCAATGAACCTGTCTCAAATCTACTTTGGTGTTTGTGCCGGCTTGTTAATTACTGCCGTGGCGGCGTTGCTGGCGCAGCAAGGCATTATTGGTTGGGCGCTTGCTTTGGTGGGTGCAACGGTAGCAGTCTGCAATGGCGTGGCCTGGTGCTATCAGCGAATCAACAATCCATCAGTTCGGGTACAGATGCCTGTTTACCTGATCGAGAGTAAATAAGCGTCATGCAGATTGACGTTGTTGTCGCCTTTTTCGTGCTCGGCATGG
The DNA here is from genome assembly GCF_030341905.1 of Porticoccus sp. W117. Classification (GTDB taxonomy): domain Bacteria; phylum Pseudomonadota; class Gammaproteobacteria; order Pseudomonadales; family Porticoccaceae; genus SCSIO-12696. The sequence continues at coordinate 146,771 of NZ_JATAAF010000007.1, forward strand.
TAGCCACCTTGCTGGGTACAAAAATCGATTTTCCCAAAGGGCTTTACCAGTTTCTAACGTTGTTTTTGCTGCTGGCTATTGGCCTGAAAGGGGGCATGGCCCTCGGCGACCATATTGGTATTGAGTTGCTGGGGCAATCTTTGGTGGTAGTGACACTGGGTTTGATTTTACCGCTGATTGCCTACCCGTTACTCAAACGTTTTGGTGGCTGGTCGCGGCTGGATTCCGCATCCACAGCGGCTCACTACGGCTCTGTCAGCGTGGCCACTTTTGCAGTGGCAGTGGCGGTGATAGAGGCGCAAAACCTGTTTTACGAGCCGTACTTCCTGTTGTTTGTGGTGGTTTTGGAGGTGCCCGCTATTGCCGTAGGACTGTGGCTGGCCAAACGCGGCGAACGTGCCTCTAACACCAGCCGACGCCAGTTGTTTCACGAATTGTTTGGCAACCAGGGCGTGGTGCTGTTACTCGGTGGTTTGCTGATTGGTTGGTGGGCAGGGGACAACACCCGCAACATCATGCCGTTGTTCTCCACGTTATTTCACGGTGTATTGGCGCTGTTCCTGTTGCAAATGGGGCGTCTGGCTGCCGAGCAGTTTTCCGAGCTGCGTCGCCAGGGGCTGTTTCTGGTTAGCTTTGCTATTGCCATGCCATTGATTGGTGCGCTGTTTGGTGGTGCCTTGGCGTTGTTGCTGGGGCTTTCTGCTGGTGGCGTGGCGCTATTGGCGACTCTGGGAGCCAGTGCTTCTTACATAGCGGTACCCGCTGCGCTGGGTGTGGCACTGCCTCAGGCCAATCTCAGTTTACCGTTGACCGCATCCCTGGCGGTTACTTTTCCGTTCAATGTGCTGGTTGGTATCCCTGTCTACCTGGCATTGGCTCAACGACTTACATAGGAAAAATCATGAAATTTTCAACGGTCAACGTTGTGATGGGCTCAAAGTCAGACTGGCCCACCATGCGCAAAGCCACAGAGGTATTGGAGGTGTTGCAGGTGCCTTTTCACGCATCCGTGGTGTCGGCTCATCGAACTCCGGCGCGGCTGGTGGCGTTTGCCAACCAGGCCGCTGACGAGGGCACAAAAGTCATTATTGCCGGTGCCGGCGGTGCCGCTCATTTGCCGGGCATGTTGGCGGCAGAAACCTGGCTGCCGGTGATCGGCGTGCCGGTGGCGAGTCGGCACCTCAATGGCCTGGACAGTTTGTTATCCATCGTGCAAATGCCCAAAGGAGTCAGCACAGCGACCATGGCCATTGGCGAGTCCGGTGCTTTTAACGCGGGCTTGATGGCTGCCCAGATGTTGGCACTGGAAGATCCACAGCTGCGTGACCGCCTTGTGGCATGGCGTCAGGCACAAACCGATTCTGTAGAACTGGAGGTAGAGTAATGCGTATATCAATAGTTGGTACCGGTCAGTTGGCAAGGTTGATGGCACTGGCCGCTCATTCGTTAAAACTGGATGTGTCGTTCTTGAGGCTGGGTGACGATGATTATTCCAGTGTCGATGGGCTTGGCCGTGTAGTGACGGCCACACCCACGCGCACGGCAGTGGGGCTTTATCGCGACCTGGGGCGGCCCGATGTTATTACGGTGGACCGTGAGTCAGTAGATATTGATTTGCTGAAATCTTTGCAGGCGTTTTGCTCCGTTGACCCGGCTCCTGAAATTATTGAACTGACTCAGCATCGCCTGAAGGAAAAGTACTGGGTGGCTCACCAGTTGAACTTGCCGACTGCGGATTATCTTTACTGCGACGATGGGCGTTCGTTGTTTGAAGCGGCTGAAACATTGAAATTCCCGCTGATCGCGAAAAGCTGTGAATCCGGCTACGACGGCAAGAACCAGTGGCGTTTAAATGACTTGAACACCCTGGAGTCGTGCTGGGAGCAGATCGTTAAAACGGAAGCCATTGTTGAAAAACAAGTGAGCTTTCAAAAGGAAGTGTCACTGATCGGTGTGCGCAATGCCCATGGGGATACTCGCTTTTATCCTCTGGCTGAAAATTACCACCAAAACGGGGTTTTGGTCAGCTCCGAAGTGGGTATCAATGCATTGCCCGATAAATTGGCAGGGGATGCGCAGAATTACCTCAGGGCGCTGATGTCCAGCGGTAATTACGTTGGTGTGATGGCCATGGAGTGCTTTGTCACCGACAAGGGCCTGCTGATCAACGAACTGGCGCCGCGAGTACACAACAGTGGCCACTGGACGCTGACGGGCAGTGCCACCAACCAATTTGAAAATCACCTGCGCGCCATTACAGGCATGCCCCTTGGTTCTACAGAGCTACTGGCTCCCACAGCAATGGTTAACTTGCTGGGCGTCACCCCTGGGCAAGTGCATTTAGTGGGCGAAAGGGCGCATGTGTATGATTACCACAAAGCCTTAAAGCCAGGGCGAAAAATGGGCCACATTAACTGTAGCCTCAGCGAGCCCTGGCGGTTGCGGCAATGGCTGGATCAGCAACTGAATGTGGTTTACGGCTGGGAGGAAAAGCGCGTGGCGAGTTAGTTCAGGCAACAGGAATCACAATCCTGGACTCTAGTCTGTCAGCAAATAAAAACCCCGACAGTTTTCACTGCCGGGGCTTTGCGTTTCAGGATTTAAGAAGGCTTATTTCTTGGCTTCCTGGTGCTCTTTCTCTTTGGCGAGACTCAAAAGAATTGATCCAGTATTTTAATAACGCCAGCCATAACGCCTATAGCCGCAAACATCCAGATTTTGCTATCTGAAATTTTTGTGCCCAATTTGGCAATATCTTCCTTTGTGGCGGAGTGTTTAGTGAGGCTGTCGATTTTATTGTCCATCACAGCAACGGTTTTTTCGAGTTCACCTACTCGTTGTTCCAGTGTGCTCATTGGGGGTTCGCCTCCGCTAATTGGCTCTGACCCCTCCCAGGGGCCACGCTCAACGTTACTTCTGTCCATTATCAACCTCTCCCTTTATGAAATTCAAGACTTTGCCTAACGAAAATAACGGCATATATCCGCAGTTGTTACAGATTGTTGGCATGGTGTAGAGGAATGGCAGCTGGAAAAAACTTTCTGTCATGGGTGCGTGTTCTGGCAGGGGTACCACAACAGCATGCTTGATTTCAGGTGTATGCTCCCCATCGACTATGTGCACTTTTGTTCGCGTTTCTATGGGCTCAATATTGGCTGATCTGCAGCATGGGCAGGTCAAGTCGTTTAAAGAGTTTAGAAATGCTTTGGCATATTCAAATTTTATCCAGTATCCGTTAAAAGGATCAAAGTTATAGTCAGGTTCGGACATTTAGTTACCTCCTTGTAAATTGTGCTGATAAGAGAAAATGCAGAAATATTATTTGCCGCCATTATATCCAATAGAGTCAAACAGGGCACAGCAGATTTGGCGTTTCTTAGAAGCAAACAAAAACCCCGGCAGCTTTCACTGCCGGGGTTTTGCGTTTCAGGATTTAAGAAGGTTTACTTCTTGGCTTCCTGACGCTCTTTCTCTTTGGCGATCACTTCTTCAGCTACGTTCTGCGGGCAGGGCAGGTAGTGGCTGAATTCCATGGAGAACTGGCCGCGGCCAGAGGTCATGGTGCGCAGGTGGCCAATGTAGCCAAACATCTCCGCCAGAGGTACGTCGGCTTTGATGCGAACGCCGGTGGTGCCGGGCTCCTGGTCTTTGATCATGCCGCGACGACGGTTCAGGTCACCGATCACGTCACCCACGTGATCTTCCGGAGTGAACACGTCCACTTTCATGATCGGCTCGATCAGCTGTGGGCCGGCTTTGGGCATGGACTGGCGGAAAGCGCCTTTGGCGGCGATTTCGAACGCAACTGCCGAGGAGTCAACGGCGTGGAAGCCACCGTCGTACAGTTCGATTTCAACGTCCAGAACCGGGAAGCTGGCCAGCGGGCCGGTTTCCATCATGCCTTTAAAGCCTTTCTCAATGGCCGGGAAGAATTCCTTAGGTACGTTACCGCCCACAACAGTGGATTCGAACTTGAAGCCGGAACCGGGCTCGCCGGGCTTGATGCGGTAGTCGATCTTACCGAACTGACCAGAACCACCAGACTGCTTCTTGTGGGTGTAGCTGTCTTCGATTGGGGTGGTGATGGTTTCGCGGTAGGCAACCTGTGGCTGACCCACTTCCAGTTCAACGCCGTAAGTGCGCTTGAGGATGTCGACTTTAATGTCCAGGTGCAGTTCACCCATACCTTTCAGGATGGTTTCACCGGAATCTTCGTCAGTCTCAACCTGGAAGGAGGGGTCTTCGGCAACCATTTTACCGATGGCAACGCCCATCTTCTCGGTAGAGCTCTTGTCTTTCGGAGATACCGCGATGGAGATTACCGGATCCGGGAATACCATGGGTTCCAGAGTACAAGGGGCTTTCGGGTCACACAGGGTGTGGCCGGTTTGTACGTTCTTCATGCCCACAACGGCAATAATGTCACCGGCTTGAGCAGTGCTCAGTTCGGTGCGGTCGTCGGCGTGCATTTCCACCATGCGGCCGATACGTTCGGTTTTGCCGGTGAAGCTGTTCAGCACGGTGTCGCCTTTGTTCATCACACCGGAGTAGATGCGGATAAAGGTCAGGGCGCCGAAACGGTCGTCCATAATTTTGAACGCCAGGGCGCGCAGGGGCTCCTCCTTGGATACCAGGGCCACTTCACCAGTAGGTTCGCCTTCTTCGTCGGTCAGAGGCTGTGGGTCTACTTCGGTGGGGCTTGGCAGATAGTCAACAACTGCATCAAGAACCAGCTGTATGCCTTTGTTTTTAAAGGCGGAACCACAGTAAGTTGGGAAGAAGGCCAGGGTGCGGGTGCCTTCGCGGATGCAGCGCTTGATGTCGTCGATGGAAGGTTCTTCACCTTCCATGTAGGCCATCATCAGGTCGTCGTCCATTTCCACGGCAGTTTCGATCAGCTGCTCGCGGTACATGGCGGCATCGTCAACCATTTCGGCAGGGATGTCGGTCACTTCGTAGTTTTCAGGCTGTCCGGAATCGTCCCAGATGTAGGCCTTCTGGCTCAGTACGTCGACAACACCTTTAAAGTCGTCTTCGATGCCGATAGGCAGGGTCATTACCAGTGGGTTGGCGCCCAGTACTTTCTTAACCTGGTCAACAACGCGGTAGAAGTCGGCACCCATACGGTCCAGCTTGTTCACGAAGATAATACGGGCCACTTCGGATTCATTGGCGTAGCGCCAGTTGGTTTCGGACTGGGGCTCAACACCGCCGGAGCCACAGAAAACACCAACACCACCATCGAGAACCTTCAAGGAACGGTACACCTCAACGGTGAAGTCCACGTGCCCTGGGGTGTCGATGATGTTCATGCGGTGGTCGTTCCAGAAGCAGGTGGTAGCCGCGGACTGGATGGTAATACCGCGCTCGGCTTCCTGCTCCATGAAGTCAGTGGTGGCCGCACCGTCGTGTACTTCACCGGTTTTGTGGATTTTACCGGTGAGCTTGAGAATACGCTCGGTGGTGGTGGTTTTACCGGCGTCTACGTGGGCGAAGATGCCGATGTTGCGATACAGGGATAAGTCAGACATTTCTATTCTCGAATGCGCTGTTAATGAAACTGTGTTGGGCGACCGAACCTGTAACAAAGGCTGGCCCCGGGTCAAAATAGCGCGCAATTATACAGGAAGTTGACGGCCAGAACAGGCCTTTATACGGCACAAAGTTGCACCAAATCGGCTACTTCACAGGGCATGATTGTCGTGAGAAAATCGCCAGTCCGATTCACCTGTGTAACATTCTGGACGCCACTATGACCGCTATTCTTCTCGACGGTAAAGCCGTTGCCAAGCAAACCGAAGCTGAACTCAGTGAGCGGGTTGCTGCACTCAAAGCCAGAGGTGGAGACACTCCCATACTGGCCACTATTCTGGTGGGTGCCGATCCGGCATCTGCGACTTATGTGCGCATGAAGCAAAACGCCTGCAAGCGGGTAGGTATGGAATCCATTGCGGTAGAGCTGCCGGAAGAAACTACCACCGAGCAACTGCTGGCAACAATCCACGAGTTGAACGACAACCCCAATTGCCACGGCATTTTGCTGCAGCACCCTGTGCCGCCACAAATTGACGAGCGCACCTGCTTTGACGCCATTGCCCTGAACAAAGATGTGGATGGGGTGACGTGCCTGGGCTTTGGTCGCATGGCAATGGGCGAGGAAGCCTACGGCTCTGCGACTCCGCAAGGCATTATGCGCTTGCTGGCAGCCTACGATATTGACCTCAATGGCAAGCACGCTGTGGTAGTAGGGCGTAGCCCGATCCTGGGCAAGCCCATGGCAGCTATGCTGTTGAACGCCAACGCCACGGTAACCATCTGCCATTCCCGCACCCAGAACCTGGCAGAACACGTCAAGCAAGCGGATGTTGTTGTTGGCGCCGTGGGTGTACCAGAGCTGATCAAGGCGGAGTGGATTAAAGACGGTGCCGTGGTGGTAGATGCGGGTTACCACCCTCCCGGTGTCGGTGATATTGAGCTGGGCCCGCTGGTGGATCGTGTGGCGGCTTACACGCCAGTGCCCGGCGGTGTTGGCCCGATGACCATCAATACCCTGATTCTGCAGTCGGTGGATGCTGGGGAGAAGAAGCTGGGGTGAAAAAGCCCGCAGCGCGGGCTTTTAGGGAGACGTGAGACGAGAGATGTGAGACGAAGGTCAGAGCGTAACTCGGGTTACGTCTCTCATCTCCCATCTTTCATCTCCCGTTATAGCTTCTCCACCGGCGGAATAATATTGCCAATCCCTATGCGGCCAGTGGGGTCGTGAAAGAATTCATGGTTGCGGTAACGGCAGGACTGTACCCAGCGCTGGAAGGCTGGAGTGTCGGTACGTAGCACTCGCAGCCTGGTTCTGTCTTTATCGCTTAGTTCGCTGCCCAGGCGAACACTCAACAGCGGTTCATGCTCTGCCGCAGTTTCATAAAATCCCAAATTACCCGTGCCACGGGGCAAGCTGGATAGGTGTTCCATGCCCCAGATAACACGCCCGACAACGGTCAGGTTTTTGTCCAGATGGCGGGGAGCGTGGCCGGTGACCGCATACAGTGATGAGCCATCGCCACTGTCGATATCCATGCCTCTGCCAACACCCACTGTTCCATAGCAATGCAACATCCATAATTGTGTGTCGTCGTGGCCGACGGGGAATCCTTCACTAAACCCCACATGGTCAGCGTAGGCATCTCGGCTCTCAATGGGGGTAATGTTGTTGTCTGAAAGGGGCTGAAATATTTCGGCTTTCAGTGGTGTCTTTGCAGTGCCCAGGCTTTTAGCTTTGTCAGCATCTTCAAAATTTGGGTCGCCCCATTGGGCCACATAGTTGTCGTGAGAGCGAATAACCGCCAGGCCGTCGAAGTAACGCTCTTTCACCATAGTGCGAATATTGGCGATGTGTTTGGGCGCAAAGCCAGGAGCCAGCTCAATAATGATTTCACCGCTACGGGTTTGCATATACAGCAGGTTGGCAGTGTCTGGTTCGCGCCAGTCGGACGGTTTCAGCGAAGCCATCACTTCAGCGGTGGTTAGGTGTTTGTCCGTGTCTGCGAAGGCAAACAGGGTAAAGGCAGCTGCCACAATGCCCGCCAGGGTTTTTGTCATTGTTGTCACCTATACGCCCGGTTATTTTTTGGTTAGCAAAGCCCCACACTCCAGATGGTGGGTGTAGGGAAATTGATCGAAAGCGGCGAATTTTTCGATGCGGTGGGTTTCGCTCAATGCTTCCAGATTATTTTTCAGTGTTTCCGGATTGCAGGAAATATAGAGGATATGATCGAAGCGCTTCACCAGCTCAACGGCGCCGCCATCCAGCCCTGCACGGGGCGGGTCTACAAATACTGTGGAAAAGCTGTAGCTGTCCAGATCGATGTCTTTCAGGCGACGAAACGGGCGCACCTTGTTGAGGGCGTCGGTAAAATCTTCGCTGGACATGCGTACAATATCAATATTACTGACGCCATTTTGCTCCATGCTCCAGTGAGACGAGTTTACCGATACCTTTGAAATTTCCGTCGCCAGCACCCGATTGAAGTTTTGCGCGAGGGGAAGTGTAAAGTTGCCGTTACCACAGTACAGCTCCAGCAAATCGCCGCCATTGTCTTTGCTGTTTCCTACCGACCATGCCAGCATTTTTTCGTTCACGCCGGCATTGGGTTGGGTAAAGCCAGTTTCGACCTGTTTGTATTTGTATTGCCTGCCGAGCACAGTCAGTTCTTCGGTTACATAGTCGCGATCCAGCACCACTTTTTGTTTTTTACTGCGGCCAATGATGGGCGCTCCGATGGCTTCGCTGAGTAGCCGTGCCTCAGCTTGCCATGCCTCATCCAGAGGCTTGTGATAGATCAGTGTAACCAGCGCGTCGCCACTGAGGGTGGTGAGAAATTCCACGACGTAGAGTTTGCGGCGCAGCACTTCATTGCCGTGAATACCCGCCATGACGGCGGGCATCAATTGATTGATTTTTTCCGAGCCAATGGGGAAATCATCAATGGGAATAGGGCGGCTGCCACCGGGTTTGTGCATGGCGTAAAAGGATTGCTCGCCTTCGTGCCAGATACGGAACTCGGCGCGCATGCGAAAGTGGCTGGGCTGCGATGGGTACACCGCCACATCCGGCAGTTCCAAATTAGAGAAGTCTTCTCTGAGCCTGGCAATTTTCTCATCCAGCTGCTGCTGGTATTGGCTGGTATGAATATGGTTTAGCATGACTTTTTCTTGTCTGGCACGGGAGCCTGGGGTGCGGCATTATACGGCACCATCTAATAAAGGTGCATGCAGTAAAGGTGCATACAGTAAGGTACATGGTCCAAAGTTGAGGGCGGCAGATGATCAAAACCGTAGCGATTTCAGTCTCCGGTCAGGGGCTGCACGATATTACTCCTGATATAAAGCGCGCAGCAGCTTCCGCAGAATTGCCGGAGGGGCTTTGTACGCTGTACATCCAGCACACCTCTGCCAGTTTGTTGATTCAGGAAAATTACGATCCTTCCGCCAGAGTAGACCTGGAAAACTGGCTCAATCGCCTGGTGCCCGAGAACGACCCGCTCTACACCCACACCATGGAAGGGCCGGACGATATGCCCGCCCATATTAAAGCGGCACTCACGGCTACCAGCCTGTCGATACCCATAATGAATGGTCAGCTGGCACTGGGAACCTGGCAGGGCATCTTTCTGTGGGAGCACCGCCATCAGCCGGGCGGGCGCAAGGTGTTGGTGCATATTGGCGCTTGATACCCTTAATGCGATGTCGACAACGGCCTGTTACCCTGAGACTATGTGTGGTTATTGCGGTCTTGTTGTTCAGAGTGGTTCATTGGGATTGGAGGTAGAGTGGAAACCAGAAAGCGCGCGCTAACCCTGGGTGTTGTGGCACTGTTATTTGCATTGCTGGGGTTATATCTGGCCAGCGTTGCCCCCACCATTCAGATTGCCTGGGTACTGGCGATTCTGCTGCTTACCGTCTATCTGTTTACCTTTGAAGTGATCCCCATCGACATTGCCGCTATTACGGTGATGGTGTTTTTGGGGCTAACCACGCTGATTGCACCATTGATGGGGCTATCTACGGGGCTCACAGACATAAACAACCTGTTTGTGGGCTTTTCCAGTAATGCGGTGATGTCCATTATTGCGGTAATGATTATTGGTGCTGGCCTGGACAAAACCGGCATTATGAATATTGCTGCCAAACACATGCTCAAGCTGGGTGGCAGCACTGAGAAACGCATTATTCCGATGATCTCTGGCGCTGTCGGGGTGATTTCCGGGTTTATGCAAAATGTGGGGGCAGCGGCACTGTTCCTGCCAGCGGTGGGGCGTATTTCCTCCCGCTCTTCCATCCCCATTTCGCGCCTGCTGATGCCCATGGGCTTTTGCGCCATTCTCGGTGGCACGCTGACGTTGGTTGGGTCCAGCCCACTGATCCTGCTCAATGACCTGATTGATAACTCAAACCGGCAGCTGCCAGCAGACCAGCAAATGGAGACATTCGAACTGTTTTCCGTGATGCCTATTGGTCTTGCCATGATTGCTGCCGGTATCGCGTATTTTGTGTTTTTTGGTCGCTATGTTTTACCTGCGGGTAAGGAACTGAGCCGCAAGGCCACTCGCTCTGCCAGTTATTTCAGGGAAACCTACGATCTTGATTACAGCATCCGGGAAATGCGCGTTCCACCAAACAGCCCGTTGATTGGCCTTACTCTGGATGAATTTGAAACCCGCTATAGCGTCAGAACCATTGCGGTAACCTCTGGCAAACGCCTGAGGATGGGGCAGGGTGGTTTGCTGCTGGATATGAAAATCGAAGAAGGCGATGTGGTTGCCTGGATTGGCGACGCCAAAGCCCTGTTCGATTTTGCCCAGGAAATGAACCTGGTGATGCGGCCCCGCCTGATGTCCTTTGCCGAGGCCTTGTCCCCCAGTCAGGCTGGCCTTGCAGAAGTGGTGGTTCCACCCACCTCACCCATGGTTGGTCAATCTGCCCGTGATTTGGGTATGCGCAGTGAACACGGCGTTTCCACCCTGGCCATTATCCGAAGTGATGGCACCCTGCGAGAAGGCGAAGACGTTCGCAATAGCCCCTTCGAGCCCGGCGATACCTTGGTGGTGTACACGGATTGGGAGAGTTTGCAGCGTTTGGATGTAGATAAAAACTACATGATCGTTACCAGCTATTACCCCCGCGAAGAAGTGCGCAGCCACAAGGCCACCCACGCACTGGCTTTTCTTGCCATCGCGCTGTCACTGGTGTTGTTCACAGATTTGCGCCTGTCAGTGGCGCTGCTGGTGGGTGCCTTGGGTATGATTCTCAGCGGTGTGCTCAGTGCTGAGGAGGCCTACCATTCGGTGAGCTGGAAAACGGTGTTCTTGTTGGCCAGCCTGATTCCCTTAGGAGCAGCGGTGGAAACCACCGGCACGGCAGCCTGGATAGCAGATGGGCTGCTGGGGTTTATCGGCGAAACATCTCCCTGGGTGTTGCAGTTGACCATCGCGGTTTTGGCAACCCTGTTTACCCTGGTTATGTCCAACGTGGGGGCGACAGTTTTGCTCGTCCCGCTGGCGATTAATATCGCGTTAACCGCCGGTGCCAATCCAGCGGTGTTTGCACTTACCGTTGCGCTGGCAACCTCTAATTCCTTCCTGATCCCCACCCACCAGGTGAACGCTCTGATTATGGGGCCGGGGGGTTATAAAGTGGCTGATTTTGTCCGTGCCGGCGGCATCATGACGGTACTGTTTTTGGTGGTGCTGATGGTGATGTTGAATTTGTTGTATTGAGGTGGCGGTCAAGAGCTGGTGGTGCTTTCCCAGACACGCTGTCAATACATCCCTGTACGCTCCTCTGCGGCATCCTTGCCGCAGAAGGTCTGGGAAAGCACCACCAGCTCTTGACCTTCATATCCACCATCTGAAATTTTTTACATATTGAGTGGGCTACTGCCAAAGGTTCTACACCATGAGGTACAGGGCTTTTCAGACCTTTGGCCGCAGGGATAGCGGCCAAGGAGCGCACAGGGAAGTGTTTACAGCGTGTCTGAAAAGCCCTGTACCTCGTGGTGACGTAGTGGCCCTGTAAAGTTAAGTTAACCCCATCTACTCACCAACCAACAGGAGTATGCTGTTGCGTTTTCCTGACCGGGCATACCATGTCTAAAACCGCCGTATTCACTCAGGGCTCCACCTTTCGCCACATTCTGGTAATGACCGGTGCCAGTACCGTGGGGCTGCTGACGCTGTTTCTGGTGGACTTGGTGGATATGTATTTCCTCAGCCTGTTGGGGCAGGAAGAGTTAGCGGCGGCTATTGGTTTTTCCGGCACGTTACTCTTCTTTCTTACCTCCGTAGGTATTGGCCTGCAGATTGCGATGGGGGCTTTGGTAGCTCGTGCCGAAGGGCGCCACGACCGCGATTTGGCGAGCCGCTATTGCGCCAGTGTGATGTGGTTCAGTGCACTGTTCTCTGCCTTGGTGACGCTGCCCGCCTGGTATTTTCTGGAAGAATTATTGGTCTTTCTCGGCGCCAGTGGTTTGACCCTGGAATTGGCCATGCAGTACAGCAATATTCTGCTGCCAAGTACGCCAATATTGGCTTGCGGGATGTGCTGCGCCGCCGCCTTGCGGGCAGTGGGGGATGCGCGCCGATCCATGTACACCACCATGGGTGCGGCTATCGTTAATGCGGTGCTGGACCCGATTTTTATCTTTGCTTTGGGAATGGGCATTGAGGGGGCAGCGGTTGCCTCGCTGCTGTCGCGAATGGCGCTACTGATGATTGGTTTGCACGCCGTGGTCAAACGTCACCAACTCAGCTGTGGGCTGTGTTGGAGCAAGATGGTTGCTGACCTGCGCAATATTATTCCTATTGCCGGGCCCGCATTGCTCACTAACCTGGCGACCCCAATCGGTGGCAGTTATGTGCTGAAAACCATGGCTACCTATGGCGACAGCGCTGTTGCTGGCGCGGCTATTCTTGGGCGTATTACGCCGGTGGCCTTTGCACTGGTGTTTGCGTTGTCCGGCGCCATCGGCCCCATTATTGGCCAGAACGCGGGGGCTGCTTTGTACCACCGAGTGCGGCTAACGCTGCTAAACGCCATGATGGTGAACCTGGGTTATGTGCTGTTGGTGTGGGCGGTACTGTTTTTACTCAGCGATTCCATTGTTCGTATGTTCAGCGCAGAAGGCGAGGCGGCCTATCTGATCAGCTTTTACAACACCTGGCTGGTGATTGGCTTTGCCTTTAACGGTGTACTGTTTATTGCCAATGCCGCCGCCAACAATCTCAATCGAGCCACCCAGGCTACGGTATTCAACTTTGCTAGGGCGCTTTTAGGCACGGTACCTCTGGTGTATCTAGGCTCCCAATGGTTTGGTGCTGTGGGTGTTATCGCTGGTGAGATGGCCGGTGCCTTGGTATGGGGAACGGCCGCATTCCTTGTGGTGCTATGGCAAGTGAATAAATTGCAGTGCAGCCACCAAAAGACCCCAGTGTCGGAAGTCGCGGAGTGCGCAACTGCCTCACAATTCAGTTCACCTCGCAGCCAAATGGGGGTTCCTTTAACTACGCCCTCAGACGATTGAGGCGATATAATGGCCATTTTTTACAGCGGGTTGGAATTCAGGTGGCAAACTCTCTACAGGATCAATTGCTGAAAGCAGGCTTGGTAGACAGCAAAAAAGCCAAGCAAGTACAGCGTCAGAAAAAGAAACAAACCAAACAGCAACACAAAAGCGGCGTGCAAGCGGTTGATGAAACCAAGTTGGCAGCGCAGCAAGCCCAACGGGAAAAAGCCGATAAAGACCGCGAGATGAATCGTCAGCGTTTGGCTGAAGCGGAGCACAAAGCCATTGCCGCGCAGATCAAGCAGCTGATTGAAAGCAATCGCCAACCGCGCAATGGCGAGATTGGTTACAGCTTCTCCCACGACAATAAAATCAAAAAAATCTACGTGGATGCCCGCCAGCAGAAGCAGCTGGAACGGGGCATTCTGGCCGTTGTGGTGTTGGGCGATCAATTTGAACTGGTGGCCGCGCCGGTGGCAGAGAAAGTTGCCCAGCGGGATGCTGATTATGTGGCTCTGTTAAATAATCCCAAGGAAGAAACTTCCTCACCAGATTCTGACGACGAGTATTACGCCCAGTTTGAAATCCCCGATGACCTGATGTGGTAATGCATGCCCGTCGACCCTGTTATCCCTATCGATGACGCCCGGCAGCACCAGGTCGTCACCGAAACCCAGCGTTATATACAGCTGGCTAACCACGAACTGGATTGCCTTATTGAGGACATTCCCGTCTTGTTCGACTTAAAAGGGCAGGTGGCGGGAATGTACCGCATGGTTGGCCGGGGCAAAAAAGTGCAGCGGGTAATTCGCTACAACCCCTGGTTGTTTGCCAAGTATTGGGATGACAATTTCACCACCACCATTCCCCATGAAGTGGCGCACTATGTGGCTGAGCAGTTGTTTGGCAAAGTGCAGCCTCACGGGGTGGAGTGGAAGAACCTGATGGATTTGTTTGGCGCTGACAGTGCCCGCACCTGTCAGTTTGATATGGCCGGTATTCCTGGCCGCAAGGTAAAGACTGTAGCCTATCGGTGCCAGTGCCGACAACATCAACTGTCACTGATTCGCCATAACAGGGTTGTGCGAAAAGGTGCACGCTACCTGTGCCGTTTTTGCCAGCAACCTCTGGCTCAAGCGTAGAGCCGGTTATCGAAGCCTCATCCACCATTCCGCTGAATAGAGCGAATTGCTGATTTGAAAAATTACGACGTTATTGTGGTCGGCGCCGGTGCCGCCGGTTTGATGTGCGCCATTACCGCTGGCCAGCGGGGGCGTTCCGTGCTTGTGTTGGAGCGCGCCAACAAGGTGGGCAAAAAAATTCTGATGTCTGGAGGTGGGCGTTGTAACTTCACCAACCTCTATGTGGAGCCGGAAAATTATCTGTCCGCCAATCCACATTTTTGCAAGTCCGCTCTCAGTCGTTACACCCAGTGGGACTTTATCGATTTGGTCAATAAACACGATATTGCCCACCATGAGAAAACCCTGGGGCAGTTATTTTGCGATGGTTCATCAAAACAGATTGTGCAAATGCTGCTGGATGAATGTGCGACAGTGGGAGTGACAGTGGTAACCAGCTGTGATGTGCAGGCTGTAAATACCGACGGTGATGGTCTTGTGGCCCGCACCAGCATGGGTGAGTTCACCGCCAGCTCTGTGGTGGTGGCGTCCGGTGGTTTGTCGATCCCGACATTGGGCGGTTCCGGTGTGGGCTACGATATTGCCCGCCATTACGGCCACAAGGTATTGCCCCTGCAGGCGGCACTGGTGCCATTTACCTTTACCGATAGCCTCAAGGAACTGTGCACGCAGTTATCCGGGGTGTCGGTAGATGCTGGCGTCAGCTGCAATGGTGAAAGTTTTCGCGAAAATATTCTGTTTACCCATCGGGGGTTAAGCGGGCCGGCGATTCTGCAAATATCCAGTTATTGGCAGCCCGGCAATACTATCGCCATCAATTTGCTGCCGGATTGCGATGCAAGCCAATGGTTGCGGGATGAGAAGCAAGCGCAGCCCAAGTCTCTGTTGCGGACGGTGCTGGCTAACCGTTTACCGCGCAAACTGGTACAACAACTTGAATGCCTTTGGTGGCAATCGCAGGCGCAATTACCCTTGGCGGAAATGGCCGATTCGGTGTTAGAAAATATGGGCGAAAAACTCAATAACTGGCAGCTTAAACCAGCAGCTACCGAAGGCTATCGCACAGCAGAGGTGACCATGGGCGGTGTCAGTACTGACGGGCTGTCATCCAAAACCATGGAAAGCCAACATCAGTCGGGGCTCTACTTTATCGGTGAAGTGGTAGATGTTACCGGTCACCTGGGCGGCTTTAATTTTCAGTGGGCCTGGGCGTCCGGTTACGCAGCGGGGCAAGTGGTATGACTATCAGCTCACCCGTAAAAGCCGTTTGGCTACTGATATTTGTTTGCATGATTTGGGGGCTGATGTTCGTATTGGTGGACCAAACCATCGAACACTTACCCGTACACAGCTTTCACGCCTTCCGTTTTGGCATTGCGGCCCTCTGCTTGCTGCCTTTGTGGAAATTGGATCCAGAAGCGAAAGGCGTTCGCCTGTCAAAAGACTTGTTGCTGCCAGGGTTGGGTTTGGGACTAATTATGTTCACCTGTTTCGCCACCCAGACCTTGGGGATGCAGCACACCACGGTATCCAACACAGGCTTTATCACCGGCTTGTGCGTGCCACTGGTACCCATTATTGGGTTGCTGCTGTTTCGCGCAAAAGTAAAAGCGGCTGCCTGGCTCGGCGTGCTTTGTACCACTGTGGGGATTTATTTCCTGACAGTAGGGGACAGTCTGACATTTAATCGCGGCGACAGCCTGGTGCTGATTGCAGCGGTTTTCTTTGCTTTGCATATTGTGGTCACAGGCCGAGTGGCACCCAACTTGCCACTGATCCCTCTGTGCACCATCCAGATGGCAGCGGTCAGTTTATACAGCGCCATTGCTGCAGTGGTCAGTGAGCCGATAGGGGAAAACACCCTGGCCGCATTCCAGCACCCCATCGTCTGGATCACCATTATTACCTCTGGCGTATTGGCCACTGCACTGGCGTTTTGGGCGCAAACCGCATCTCAGCGCTTGCTGGAACCTTACAAAGTGGGTTTGATTTTTGCGACTGAGCCGCTGTTTACCCATGTCGCAGCTGCCTTGATATTGGGAGAACGCCTGGGCGGAGCAGGTTGGCTGGGAGCAGGCCTGATTATTGGTGGCATGCTGGTGGCAGAACTGTCAGACCGCCGCCATCCGCCGAAAATGTCTGCTGCGGATATGAATGCTGCGCCGGATTTCAGCGCTCAGCCGAACACTCGAAATGACTGAGTTTGTTACCCCGGCAGATCGCGCTGAATGCACCTATGAAATCAAGAAAAGCCGCTTTATCGCTGTCGCTGCGCCTGCCAGCAGCCGGGAACAGGCCATGGCGTTTTTGCAGCAAGTGCGCGATCAATACCCGGATGCCCGCCACCATTGCTGGGCTTATTTGCTGGGAAAGTCTCCATCCACCTTGAGTGCCGCCATGTCTGATGACGGTGAGCCCAGCGGCACGGCTGGCAAGCCAATTCTTAATGTGCTGCAGCACAAAGGTGTGGGCAATGTGATGGTGGTGGTTGTGCGCTATTTTGGCGGTATCAAGCTGGGAGCAGGTGGCCTGGTCAGGGCGTATTCCACAGCCACACAGCAGGTAATGGAAATACTGCCTGTGCAGCAGCAGCGGGAGATGGCAGCCGCCACACTGGAATGCGATTTTTCCAGGGAACAATCCGTACGCCATTGGCTGCAACAGCACAATGGTGTTTTGGAGAATGTGGCCTATGGCAAGAACGTTGTTATGGCTATTGGTGTTCCCTCAGAGCGCATGCCAGCCTTGCTGGCGTTTGCTGCAGCAAACAACTGTTTGATCACAGAGGATAAACCACCCCAATGAGAGTGCTAATGCAATTGACAGTAATTCTTATTTAGATTTACAATCGCATCAGCTAAACAAAGGGTTAGTTTATGTACGTTTGTATCTGCCGTGCCGTTACCGATAACCAGATTCGCCAAGAGGTGAGTCATGGCGCCTCTACCATGCGCGAAGTAGGGCAGCGCCTGGGTGTTGGCACCCAATGTGGCAAGTGCAGCAAACACGCCCGCAGCGTGATCCGCGAGGCCATTGCCAACCGCCCCATGGAAGACCCGGCTATCTGGGAGCCTTCAGCGTAAAGAGAGCCCTCAGCCTGATAAAAAGCCTTCAGCTTAAGGTGAATACCCAACCCCCATTCAAAAAAATCCGGCATTTGCAAAAATGTCGGATTTTTTATACCCCAGAGTGAATTCTCTGCTATAGTTTGTTGCGCAAGTTATTGATATTTAATGATATTTTTTCTTATTTGTGGCTGATAATCAATGCCAAATGAGCCTGATATCAGTTCCAGCGCAACAACAACCAAAAACTCAGGAGACACCCATGAAAGGTGATGCAAAGGTCATCGAATACCTCAACAAGGCATTGACCAACGAGCTGACCGCCATCAATCAGTACTTTCTACACGCCCGTATGTACAAAAACTGGGGGCTGGAAAAGCTCAATGAGAAAGAATACGAAGAGTCCATCGATGAAATGAAGCACGCCGATCAGCTGATCGAGCGTATTCTGTTCCTGGAAGGGCTGCCAAACTTGCAGGATTTGGGCAAGTTGATGATTGGCGAAGACGTCAAGGAAATGATTGAAGGGGATATGAAGATTGAGCAATTGGCTATCCCCCTGTTGCGGGAAGCCATCGCTTACTGCGAATCCGTTTCCGATTACGTTTCCCGCGAACTGTTCGAAAGCATTTTGGAAAGTGAGGAAGAGCACCTGGATTGGCTGGAAACCCAGTTGGAGCTGATCGACCGGGTCGGCTTGCAGAATTACCAGCAGTCGATGATGTAATTTACCTCGCTGGCGGCATCAAAAAGCGGAGCATAGAGCTCCGCTCAGACTGCTGACAAAGTCCTCGCCCTCGTGCGGGGACTTTTTATAATGGGGCATGTTAAAAGACCGCCCCCAAACCCAGTCCACTATGGAGTTCGTCAGCATTGACGAGCTAGTTCCTGCCGACCA
>NZ_JATAAF010000008.1 GCF_030341905.1 Porticoccus sp. W117
CAACACTACAATCACGTTCGGCCACATAGTTCATTGAATTATCTGCCGCCCGTTGCTTTTGCAAATCAGGCGGCATAGATTGGGCAAGTCTCATCGAAGCTGTGGTACTAAAGCTGGGGAAAGGTCAAGTTGATTGAAGCTGTTGAGCGAATTACGGATCGTGGGATTGCCCAGACGCCGACACTCTCACTGGTGCATCGGTGTGGCCAAAAAAAACTGTCGGTAAAGTGTCGGCAAAAAGAAAAAGGGTTTGCAAGCGCTAACCTGCAAACCCTTTAATAATGGTGGGTCGTATAGGATTCGAACCTATGACCAATTGGTTAAAAGTTAACCAATTGATTGTAACTCACTGTTTTTATTGACCTAAAAGACGCCGCCTGTTGCCCATTTTGGCGTACAAAGTATAACAAAGTAGCACTGATGTCGGCAAAATGTCGTCATAGCTGCCTAAACAGGTCTTAACTTAATAATTGATCAATTAATGCCTGTATTGGGCAAGTGGTGGCGGCGCATCAAATTTAAAATGGCATATCTCCAATACGTACACCATACACATCGTAAGAATTGCTGATAACAGTACAAACATCATTCGCCTTGACCAGTACATCTGAACCTCCATGGTAAGCAGACATAACCGCTGCTTTGATAGATTTGTACTGCATGCTGTCACTATTTATTGCATATCTGCCTGTAGTGTTACAGCCTTCTGAAACTGAACTATCAAGCTTAAACATAAAAAGCTCTTTTCCTGACCAGATAGATACGCTGTACCCCGACACTTTGCCAGAAAAGCTTTTTGTTCCCGCCCAAGCCAATGTCGACACACAAAAAACTGCTACTACAACACTAAGTATTGATTTTCTCACTATCCTCTCCCTTAAAAACTAGGGTAACCCAAAAAATTAATACAACATACCGAGTTATGTGCAATCATTCATCCTTGACTGTGAAGTACCGCAATTTGACTGCGAAAGATTGTTCCTGGCAGTCATCAGAAACTCTAAAAATAACATCTTTTTTGGCCATCATTGCTGCCAATAGGGCACTGAGGTACTCCTTCGCCATGGGTCGATCCATCTTTATGGTGGCATAATCCCCATTACTACCGTGGCAAGAAGGAGGATTCTGAACGCCACCTTTCGGATACACATATACAATGTTTCCTTCATCATATAGTAATATCTGCTCAACTTTCGCCGTAAAAGTGCCGGCAAAAGCTTGCGAAGAAGCGCAGAAAGCCATAGCTATTAAAATAATCTTTTTCATTAGATAAACCTATTTAAAGTGTTCTTTAAATTATTCTTGTTTCAGCTCAAAAGCAGTCAGCTTTAGTGTGCTGCCTGGGCCACAAGAACCACCTTCTTCATACCAAATATGTGCAACTTTTAACTTTGCTGCATAAGCAGCCAACAAGGCCGAGATAAGTTCATCTTTATTTTCAGCATTCTGATCTATATGAACATGCATTCTGTAGTCGTCATTACCTTCACACCCCTGAGGGGCTGGACTGAATCGAATTTTTATATAGTCTTCAGAGAATCGAATGCTAGAAACTGTACGCTCGCCTCCTTCATAAGTCGCTGAATAGGCATAAAAAGGCAAGAAAAGGCCAATCACCACTATCAGTGTTTTCATCTTAAGGGCTCCATGCGGCTATTTTTGATTTTTATACGAGTATTGTTGAGTAAATGCCGTTTAAAAATATCCGTATTATTCCAAACCACTTGTGACTTGAATATTGTGAATTTTGCATACTTGACCATCATTGTTCGTATAGACTGTCACAGTTTTTCCTGCCAAAGAAAAGGCTAATGCACTTGAATACAGCCTGTTTCGTTCTTCAACAGTTCCAGCAAAGTATAACCACCCATAACCGCCACCATCACAATCATCTGGAGTAATATTCCCTGAAATACGAATGGCTGGGTTAGTAGCATGTGCCAATAGAGAGCTAATTTTTCCAGACACATAATGGCTCGCTGCAAAAGTCAATTGGCTCCCTAGCAGAGCTGTGAATATCACTGGCACTATATATTTTCCTGATTTTGAAAAAGTCATTTCTACTACTCCTTAATTAGGTCTAGTCGAGTCAATAAAGGCCTATCGAATGAAGAGTCACACCCATGAACCCAACCGCGAATTTTTCCGCCTGCATGAAACGATGACAAAACTGCGGCGTATATTTAATCAAACAAAGGGCGAGCCTTATCCAACACTAAAAATCCTTGTGTTGACAAGGTTCATTATCAGTAGAGGGTGTATCTAAATAGACCAAAATTTTGGTATTGCTGTCATGTATAACAACCCTAGTTATCTCATGCTCTCCAAAGGAGCTACCCGCCATAGCTGGTGTGGCAATTAGAGAGGCTAATCCAATAATAATTTGTTTCACGAGCTTTTCCTTGCTGAGTGTTTTTAAGAAGGACAATGGAGTATAAAGAAACGTAATGTCACATATAGGTTTTAGCTCACTTGTCAGACACAACATAAACTACTCGACATTCGCCTGAGTCATCATTGGCTCGAATCCAAATCGGGTGTTCTGTAGTGTGTGAAGTAAGAAGTAGGGAATAAACTTGATTAAAGCCATTTGAATCTTTTTCAAGCTTAATATAACCATGTCCACCATCCTCACAAGTTAAATTACTCTCGTCGCCGGACGTACCTATATTAACGTCGCCATTTGCTTTAACCACCATCCGTGTAACCTTGACTGCTTTACACGACCCTCCCGAGCATTCAGCCCAGGACATTGATGGCAAAACAACCAAAATAAGTGCCAGTATTAATTGCTTCATCCTTAGCTCCTAAAAATCCGAAATTAGCAGTAGAGTATTGACTTTATTTGGCAATTTCGTGAAAACTATTCCACAACCAAGTATTTGAAGCCCCGAATGGTGTTATAGGATTTGCCATCAAAATTTGCGCAGCCATCGGAATAACCTTGAACTTGTTTTCCTGACATATTAGCAGCCAGAAGAAGTGCATAGGCCTTGTCGTAATTTGGATCTGAGGTTAACAGTACAATAGCGTCAGAACGATCACAGGAATTGGGGTTTGGCCAATTATCGGCATACATAAAGAAACCGCCTGTTTGGAAAGCAACTTTAGTAATCTTATTCTTTGTTAGACCACCGCCAGCTAAAGCGTAAGCAGCATAACCAATAGATGCTGCAATTAAGAAAAAAGTTATTAAACGCCTCATGTTATTTTTCCGGATTTTTAACTGTTATCTCTGATCCTGACGAGGTTGATATCTTCTCCATCTCCCCATCGGGTACAAGTGTTATATCCAACGATAGTAATCTCTTTTCCTGCCAGTTGGGCGGCCAGCAGTGCGGATAACTGTCTTTTTCCGGTTTCAGAATTTTCATCTTTTATCATCCAATAGCTGTTTGTCGCGCAAGCAGGCTTATCCGACACTTGAGCATCATTTTTTAGGATGATGTAAACCAAACCATCTGAATCTCTTATCAAGATATCCTTAATTTTACCTGTAGCCTGACCTGCATAGTTATTGCTGGAAAAAAAGAAAAGAAATAACAAGAACATCTTCATAGACCACTCCAATTTTTATAGCTCTCTGAGGATTGCCAGCAACAATTATTTATTGCTCGATATATGCTTAATCTTGGATATCCCTTGCAAACAGCCATCTACGGCAATACTCAACGGCTGCTCTGCAATATGGGCAGAGAGTATGAGCGCATACACTTGATCAAAGTAAGGGTGTTGGTCACTCAAGATGTAGTAATCGGCGCGGCCGCAACCACCCAAGTCAGACATTTCTTCCTGCTTTACCAATAAGCCACTATGCCCCTCATACCATCGAAGGTTTGTGATTTTTCCCGAATTTGTTCCTGAAGCTGCATAGGCGTAGCCAAAAAGTACAAGCAAGGCACAGGATAAAAATGCTTTTTTCACTTTCTTCATATTCTTGATCTCATCAGCTTTACAGGTGGCGAGCTAGCTCATAATTTCCGAGTCGAAGTACCAACCCGTTAGCACTTGCGTGTTGATGTATTGAGCATCGTAAGAAAACTGACCATTTGGTGCTGAGGCAACCAACTGATCATGAGTCACCTTATGATTCTTCAGCCTAAAGAAATAACACAGATTTATGAACATTACCTTGCTAACAAGCAGGTTCAGTCAGAAATAATTGATAGGTCTTTCACCTTACACCAGTAGGTTCCTTCTCCACGATCTACATAGCGTACAGTGACTTTTTTGCCCGACAACAAAGCTGCTAAGGCAGTGGCGTGAACAGCTTTGTCATAGGTCCACAACTCACAAGTAGTATTAGGGTTATCAGGATTAGGTCCAATCCTTGAATTTCCATCCAAGTGAATCCAAGCACTAACAGTCCCGTCATTCCTTTCATATACTTGTACTTTAGTCACTTTCTTTTCAACAACTGTAAGCTCTGCGGCACTCACAAAATTTGGCATAAATAGAGCAAGAAAAAACAGTACAGCACTGTTAATTTTAAAATGTTTCATAAAAATATACTTTTTCAATTCCTATAATAAATAGATTTATTAACTCATAAAGACATCAAGCCGTATTCTCTCGACCATTTGGTGCTGAACCAACTGCTCAAACAGCAGATTTGTAGCAAATTTCTCGGAACCACTGAGCGTATTATCAATCGTGGAATTGTCTGACGCCGAGGCTCTCATGGATTCACAGAACCGCCCAAGCACTACTGCCACAGTGGTTCTTCAAGCTCCATTCACTTAACTACATGCTAGTGGACCTGTAAGATAATACCACCTACACTATATCTTCTGGCGCCATATCATCACCTTCTGGATAGAAGATGGGATCAGATACCTCTGGATGTGTAACGCTTTTTTTGAGTTCAGATAACCAATTGTCTATTTCTTCTTCAATTCACTCACACTCCATTATCTTTCTAACAAACTCAACTAGCTCAGTTTTAGTTTTTTGACGAAAGGGGACTGTCCCCTTTCGTCTGTTGATTTCTGTCAAACGCCCAGTGTTCGGCTCAAAAGTTCGAGCTGTCCGCCTTCTGTTACTTGTAGTCAAAACCCTCGTGCAATCCGCCTGATAAAAAAGAAAGCGCCCAACCAATCCACTTCCGATAATGTAGACACTTTTATCTCACGCAGTGTATATGATACCTACTGCTGCTGACTGACAAACGAAAAGTTCATACCTGCACATCCATCAGAATTAGGCACGAAAGTCTCAACCTCACAAATCGAAAATATAAACCTAGCGAGCCATAAAGATAAGTCATGCATCCTGTCATTAAATGACTCCTCTAAACTATGCTCTGTTTCCACCTTAAAGCTATATGCAAAACCATCAATTTCTACTGACGATTCAAGCCACGCTTCTAAACCAAAAACCTCGCAAGTTGCTAGTAAATCATGAGGAGGGCACTCCCTTTCTTCGATACAAAATTCAGGAATAAGCAACCCTGAACCCAATTTACGAGCAAGTGTGGCAATATCTCCTTCGTACTTTAAATAAACTAAGGCTTTAGCGCCATAAATTTCATTTTTCATAAGCTTTAATCATTGAGAAGATGGTTGAAACTTAATTGAAAACCCTTTTTTATTTGGCCTCAAACCCTCAAAGCCAGGGGTGTTCGATAAAATTTTCCTAAACTCTGGGTTAGCCCTCAAGTTACTCCCGTATTTTTTAAATAGAATATCGCTCTTAATAAAGAAATCAATATCAAAGTCATTTAAATCAATAGGAAGCCCAAACCTTTCCTTTCTTTTATTACCTACCAAACCCGTTTTAAAAGATCCAGTAATACCAGATTTTAAGTCAGGATCCAATTTCCTAAACTGGGGAAGTAAATGAGCTTGTGCAAGTTCGTCGAATTTAGATTGTAAATTTTTTAAATTTTTGGGGAATTTTAAAGGCGCAAATCTAAGTAGCTGAAGCCTCTCACGAATACGTTTTTTAACATAATTCTGGTAATTCTCGAGGAGCAGCCTCCTTACAACTAACCTTGAGGCACCGGAAGCTAATCTTACAACCTCACTCGCCCCGGGCGCCGCACTCAAAATATCTATACTAGCCTCTACAATGGCAGCACCATTTTCAGCCAGCATCACGTCGTCAGTAGATAAACCGTGAGCAATACGTTCTTCCTGAAGGATTTCAAAGAAAGCTGCAATCTCCCCGGTAGAGGTAAGCCCCAGCCCTCTTGTTTGTGCAGCAAATGATGCATTTCTAAACTGAAGATGGCTTAGTTCAGGGAGGCCCACAGCACCCGAGTTCGAGTCACCCCCAGCTAACCCAGATGATACGTTCCCAAAGCTGGCATCGTTAATACCCGGCGCAGGACGCACACGAGCAAAGCCCAATGAATCAGAGCTGCTGAAATTGAAACTAAAGCTAAAGGTAAATCCTGAATCACCGCCACCAGAAGAGTTATCTTCACTAAATCTCTCCCCCGTAAAACCACTAGGATCTATGCCGTTAAGAGGATTGTTCCAAATATAAGAATAGCGGTTCAGGCTCTGGGTATTAAACGGAGACTGAACAATCGGATCCGCCTGAACAAACCTGGCCAGATGCGGATCATAGATGCGGCCATTCATATGAATTATCCCCACCTCGTCCAGCATCTCGTGCCCAGTAAAGCCACGTGTGAAGCGCTGACGCAGATCAAATAACCCAGAGTTGGAGGTCACAGGCGTCGTACGCTTGGTAAAGGCTATAAGATCTGCCTCACTCATTTGAGTCCAATCAACCGCTGCACGCCGCTTACCCCAAGGATCAAATGAAAATTGATCAACGATAGCGCCATTACTATCAGTAATTAGATATAGACTTCTACGATTTCAACATCAGATACATCGACCATTTCTGCCACGCAGATGTTGGAAAAAATGATGGTCAATGCAAAAAAAATGGCTTTGGCGGATATTGATTTTGGTAGCATAAAAACCTCTTTATTGACCTGAGTTAGCTGGCGCTTTTCGCATATCCATACTTAGTGCATCGCAATATTCACCTGGACCCTGCTTATCGATGACAACACTGACGGTTTGGCCGGTATGAAAAGCAGACAAAGCCATGCTGTATACAGCTTTTCCTTGCTCGTCACCAATCACCGAGCGTTTAAAGTAGGCGTACTTGTATTTACAGTCGTTCAAATCATCAGAATCGAATGTCACTATGAAACCATCATTACCATGGTGCCAAATTCTCGTTATCTTGCCTGAGTACCAAGCTGGGGCAGAGATTGCTGTTCCTGCTATCGATAGAAAGCAACTGGCTAAAAGTAGTTTCTTCATATATCTCACTGTTAGGGTAATCTGCAGACACACATCAAGGAGAATAAGGGCCAGCAAAAACTAACAAGCCTATAAGAGCGGTACCCAAAGCGATAAATATCTTTGGTTTCAGCAAGATTAATAGGTTTGCCACAACAATAGCCTCAAGTGTGAGTTTGAGGACATTTCGGCAGAGAGAAGTTAGCACCACACAACTACCCTCAGTTATAAATCTGAGGACGCTGCAATCGTGATGGTGTTTAGCTGAATGTTATTGAGAGCTTAATTTGCGCATGATTATTGATTCTAATAGCGCTTATCAGCTTGAAGCTGGCTCCGTTCAACCTTTCCCCTATTCGAAATGCCTTAGCATTGTTTCCGTACGCCCCATCAATGGGACATCTAGTGGGAAGTTAACCAAAAGAGGATGACAAACTCAAGCCATTTGGAAATCAAAAACAAATAATCGCATCTACCTATATAGTAGAGAGATATCTAAATATAATTATTCGGATATCTCTATCGCAATTCCGTTGAAGTCAATACCAGTGCACCCGGAGACCCTTATCTGCACATTTGACTTTGCATGAAATGCAGAAAGAGCAATTGATAATATCTCCTTAAGAAAGGGGTGAGCAGCGTCAAACTTTACTCGAGAAGCTTGGCAACCATCAGCGTTATTTGTTTGAGAAAGTTCTATATAAACCCCTTCATTAGCCCATCCCGTACTAACCTTTTTGATAGTTTGAGGTGCTAACGAATCGTCAGCATACAGTACAGGCGATAAACTAATAAGTAAGATGATAAAGAACTTCATGCGTCTACTTCCTTATGTTCATGTCCTGCAGGGCCAAGACATTGCTTATTGGTCTAATACGTTAATCCGTGGTTAAAGTCTAACTTAGCATTGATGTGGCGCTCAATGAGTCGCCACCAGTTTTCTGTACACTTCCTAACCACACCAGTGGCTTCCAAACCAAATATAGGCAATACCACCACATCAAACCGTATTGGGCACTGGAACATCAAACTCTCGGACCAGTTGATTCGGCTGTCAACCCATTCAACCTTTGCCAGCTTGTAAGCGTGGAAGCCAGGCTGTTTGCATACTAGGCGTGCCAAAAGGAGTTCATAACTTACGGCATAACTTCGGGCGCAGGCTTCGCGCTGCTGGTATTCCATTGGAAACCCGGAAAGCCCTAATTGGCCACGCAAACGGGGATATCACAACCCATTACTCAGCGGCCGAACTGAGCGAGTTGATTGAAGCTGTTGGGCGAATTACGGATCGTGGGATTGCCCAGACGCCGACACTCTCGCTGGTGCATCGGTGCGGCCAAAAAGGACTGTCGGCAAAAAGAAAAAGGGTTTGCAAGCGCTAACCTGCAAACCCTTTAATAATGGTGGGTCGTATAGGATTCGAACCTATGACCAATTGGTTAAAAGCCAACTGCTCTACCAACTGAGCTAACGACCCGGAGAGGTGCGTATCATACTGATCCATTTTCCCAGATCAAGTATTTTTTTCGGATTTTTAAAAGCCTCTATCCAACCTGTTGATACCTCGTAGGATCGTCAACCCCTGCCTTTTCAAATCCCTCCCGGCGCAAGCGGCAACTGTCGCACAAACCACAAGCCTCACCATTCTCGGTCGCCTGATAGCAGGACACGGTATCGGCGTAGTCCACACCCAGTTCAATGCCCTTGGCGACGATCTGCTCTTTGGTCATGTGCATCAATGGTGCCTGAACCCGCAGCTGTTGCCCCTCAACGCCAGCCTTGGTGGCGAGGTTGGCGAGGGCCTCAAAAGCCCTGACAAATTCCGGGCGGCAGTCAGGATAGCCTGAGTAATCCACGGCGTTCACCCCCAGAAATATATCCTGGGCCTCAAGCACTTCCGCCCAACCCAAAGCAATGGAGAGAAACACGGTATTGCGCGCCGGTACGTAGGTAACGGGAATGCCCGTGGTTTCTTGTTCCGGCACATCGATGCTGTTATCGGTGAGGGCAGAGCCACCGATGGTGCGCAGGTCGAGACTAACCACCTTGTGTTCCATCGCCCCCAGCTGCCGGGAGCAGCGCTCGGCAGCTGCCAGCTCCGAATGGGTACGCTGACCATAGTCGAAACTCAGGGTGTAACACTCATATCCCTGGCTACGGGCAATGGCGAGAACGGTGGTGGAGTCGAGGCCACCGGACACTAGGACTACGGCTTTTTTGGTCATATCTATCGAAAGATAACGAATCATGTAGGGCGGATTAGCGCAGCGTAATCCGCCAATAACAGGCTAGGAACAGGTGGATTACGCTGCGCTAATCCACCCTACGGAAATAATACTAATGCCCTGGCTCGTCGTCCCAGAGAATTTTATGCAGCTGCATCTGAAAGCGTACCGGCAGCTTGTCGTCCAGTATCCACTGGGCCAGTTCGGTGGGGTTGAGCTGTCCCTGGCTGGGGGAGAACAACACTTCTCGGGCTCGCACCTGCAGGTTCAGTTCATCCATTTTCAGACGTGCCCATTCGTAATCACCGCGATCACAGATCACAAACTTCACTTCATCGTGAGGCTGCAGATGAGCAATATTGTCGTAGAGATTGCGCTCTACTTCGCCAGAGGCCGGGGTTTTCAGGTCGAGGATTTTCACCACCCTGGCATCCACCTTATCCACCGCCATAGCGCCACTGGTTTCCAGAGAAACCGTATAGCCTTGGTCACACAGCTGTTCCAACAGTGGAATACAGTTGGGCTGGGCCAGCGGCTCGCCGCCGGTGACGGTGACATGTCGTGCGCCGAAACTGTCTACGGTCTCCACAATCTGTTCCAGACTCTGGCGCTCGCCGCCATAAAAGGCGTATTCGGTGTCGCAGTAGTGGCAACGCAGCGGGCAGCCAGTAAGGCGCACAAAAACAGTGGGGAGACCGGTGGTACTGGTCTCCCCTTGCAGCGAGTGGAAAATCTCGGTGATTCGCAGGCTTAAATCAGAGGTCATCACAAATTGGCATCGATATAGTCCCGCGCCTGTTGGGAAACTTCCGTATTACCGGCGGCCACCTTTTCCAGCAAGTCGCGGGCTTTGGCGTTATCTCCCTGCAGGTGATATACGCGGCCCAGTTTCAGCGCAGAATCCAGCGCCTTGTTGCTGCCGGGGTATTTCTCCACAACCTGGGCGAACGCCTGACGAGCTTTGTCCAGGTTGCCTTTCACCATATAGATTTGCCCCAGCCAGTAGTGGCTGTTGGCCACCAACTTGCCGCTGGGGTAACTGGCAATATGATTCTCAAACGCGGCGCTGGCGTCATCAAATTGCTTGGCTTTCAGCAGGCTCTGGGCGCGGCCGTAGAGTTGTTTTTCATCGTCACCGGCCACTGGCAAGGTGGGCTGGCCCACTCCAGGGGCGGGTTGTTCTGCACCAGGTACACCAACAGCACTGCCTGCTGCACTGATACGGCGATCCAGATCCAGGTAATCGTCTTGCTGACGCTGTTTCAGTTCGTCCACCTGATAGGTCAGTTCTTCCACCATGCCACGCAGTTGGCGTACTTCTTCCAGCAACGATTGCAGTTGGTAAAACATCTCGGTTTGTTGCTGATTGATCAAGGTTCCGTTCTGCTGGCCTCCATTCTGTTGTTGGCCATTAACGGGAATTTCCTCTACCGGGGCGCGGGCCGCCAGAGTGTGAGCAGACAATATTGATACAAGCAGCAGTAATGAAACTTTCATGGCTATCCTCAGCCTGATAACGGAAAAAAGCGCGCAGGCCATGTGACCTGCACGCTATTTATAACACTGTGTAACACCAACCCCAACCAGTAGCCGGGGTTGTAAAGCAACTGTTACTTCAGCTCAACCCGGCGGTTCAGGGCCATGGAGTCTGCGTCTGTACCAAATACGGCGGGTTTTTCTTCACCGTAGCTGATCACTTCAACGTTAGAGCCATTAACACCTTGCAGCAACAGGAAGTCGCGCACGGTATTGGCACGGCGCTCAGCCAGAGCCAGGTTGTATTCGCGGGTACCGCGCTCATCGGCGTGGCCTTCCAGACGAATGTTGCGCGGGTTGTTGCGCAGGGCTTCAGCGTGGATCAGCAGAGCTTCACGAGCTTCCGGCTTGAGCACGGCTTTGTCGAAATCGAAGTAGAAGATGGTGTCTACGCCGGCCAGAGGGTCTGAACCGCCGTCGGTTACACCAACGTCAGAGCCGTCGTCAACGCCAACACGGGTTGAAGTGGCATCATCTTCAACAGTTTGCTGATCGCCAGCACCGCCGGTCTTATCGTCCGGGGTAGTACAACCAACCAAAACCAGGGAAAGCAATGCGCCCAACAGGCCCAGCTTCAGGTTTTCTTGTTTCATTTCAGTCTCCTGTGACTAACGTTTTCTTGGGGCAGGCCCCTGGGTTTAAAAAATAACTTAAATACTCAACTGGCAGTGCCAGCCATTTGCCTTGTCTATCTCAACTATCTACCTTAACCATCTACCTTAAAAAGGGCGACCAGGCCGGTTCGCGCACATCACCGCGCCGGGCTGGCAGGTAAAACTTCACGCCCCTGTCCAGAGACACCGCCGCCAACACGCCTTTATTGCCACGCTTGGTGGCGTACAACACCATGGCGCCGTTAGGCGACACTGTGGGCGATTCGTCCAAGCTGGTTTGCGTCAGCACCTGGAATACCTTGCTCACCAAGTCGTAAGCAGCGATATGGAAACGGCCATTGTCGCGGTGCACCATCACCAACGTGCGGCCGTCCGGGGCCAATCGACCGCGGGCATTATAACTGCCGCGGAAGGTTAAACGTTGCACTTTACCATTGACAACATTCATTTTGTAGATTTGTGGACTACCTCCCCTATCGGAGGTAAACAACAGGTGTTTGCTGTCCGGCATCCAGGTGGGTTCGGTGTCGATAGCAAAATGGCGGGTCAGGCGCTTGAAGCGCCGGGTGCGCAAGTCAAACAGGTACAGCTCCGGATTGCCGTCTTTCGACAGGGTCAGTGCCAATTGGTTGCCATCCGGCGACCAGGCCGGGGCACTGTTGATGCCTTTAAAGTTGGTCAGCTGCTCACTTTGGCCGGTAGCGATGTTCTGGCGGTAGATGGCAGAGCGGCCACTCTCGAAGGAGACGTACAACACCTCTTTGCCATCTGGTGACCAGGCGGGGGACATCACCGGCTCTGATGAACGCAGCAACTCCACTTCTCGCGCGCCATCGGCATCAGCACGCATCAGGCGATAGATGATTTTACCGTTAGAACCGCGTTCCGAGGTGATATACAGCAATTGGGTGGAAAAAGCGCCGGGCACACCGGTAATGGCTTCGTACACCTTGTCGCTGATGATATGGGCCATTTTGCGGGCAGCGTTGGTGCTGCCATTCAGTGTGGTGGTAAACACCGCTTTCTGGGCGGTGATGTTCATCAGGCTGAAGGTAACCGCCATCTGCCCGCCTTCGCGGGGCAATATCTGGGTAACCACCAGATATTCCGACCCCAGTATTTTCCAGTCCCGGTAGCGCACTGCATTGGCGGTAGCCGGAAATGACAGCATGTCCTGCTGGGGGATGGTTTTAAACAGGCCGCTGCGGGTCAGATCGTCGGAGACGATCTTGCTGATGTTCTCACTCAGGGTGACACCGCGGCTGGATACTGGCGCAATGGCGATTTTGGTGGGGTTGTCCACACCACTGGTAATCTCTACTACCAGTTCGGCCATGGCGGCTGCAGGCGCCAGGCAGAACAGAACAACAAGGCCCAACAGATTATTTTTCAGTTGTTTCACGATTTACATCCTTAAATCTTCTGGTCTAAATACCATGCGCAGGTTACGGAAATGTTTTTCAAACACGCGGGATTCCAGGTTTTTTAGCTCCGGAAAGCTGTCTGCCTTCTGCACAGCCTGCTCCACAGACTGATCAAAAGCTGCATTGCCACTGGATTTAACGATACGCACGCTGGTTATCCGGCCGGTAGGCACCAGCTGGATAATCAACTCCGCCTCCATTCCCAAACGGGCGCTGGGTGGGCGACTCCAGTTACCCGATACCCGCCTCTGGATGATGGCCAGGTAACTGCTGGCCACCTGCTCGTCGTTTTCAGCAATCTGGCCTTCGATATCTTCATCCAGTTCGCCGAACAGTTCATCTTCCAGGGCTTTTTGTCGCTCCTGTTCACGTTGTTTGCGGGCAGCTTCTTCACGGCGCTTTTTCTCCGCTTCTGCCTGTTTACGTTTTTTCTCGGCTTCGGCTTTGCGGCGTTTTTCTGCTTCCTGCTGTTTGCGTTTTTTCTCCGCCTCGGCTTTGCGCTTTTTTTCAGCAGCCAGCTTTTTCTGGCGCTCCTGCTCGCGCCGCTTGGCAGCACTGTTATCCTTTTTGGGTTTCGGCTTTTCCTTCTCTTTCAGCTGCAACAGTTTGGCATCAATGTATTTGGGCGCCACAATTTTGCGCTCGGTCTCTTCGTGGCCCCACTTGTTAGCCACCAACACAGCCACCCCCAGGTGCAGGGCAATGCTGCACAGGGTAGCGGTTGAATAGCTGAACCATTTGCCCATAACTAGTTTTTGGCCGGTTCGGTTACCAGACCCACGCTTTTGGCACCGGCGTTTTGCAGTTCGGTCATCAGCTGCACCACGGAACCGTAATCCACATTGGTATCACCCCATACCAGAACCTGGGTCTTGGGTTGCTGACGGAGTATTTTGCCCACCCGGTCGGTGATTACCGTCAGGGTTTCCTGTTTGTGTTCGCCTTCTTCGCTGCCCAGGTCAATCCAGTAGCTGCCATCGGCTTTGATGGACACAATCAGCGGTTCCTGATCCTGATCTTCAAGGGGCGCGGGATCAGCATCCGGCAAATCCACTTTCACCCCTTGCATGAGCAACGGCGCAGTCACCATAAACACAATCAGTAACACCAGCATGACATCAATCAACGGTACTACGTTGATTTCCGAGGTGAGCTTTTTCTTGGGCTTTTTAACGTGTATTGCCATGACTGTACTTTTTGTTCGCTGTGGGCACTATTTACTGTGGACGCGACGGTGCAGAATGCTGGAAAACTCTTCCGCAAAGGTCTGGTAACTGCCAAACAGGTTGTCCGCTTGGGCAGAGTAGCGGTTAAACGCCAGCACCGCCGGAATGGCAGCGAACAGGCCCATGGCGGTGGCAATCAGTGCTTCGGCAATACCGGGTGCCACTACGGCCAGGGTCGCCTGCTGTACATTCGCCAAACCAAGGAACGATTGCATAATCCCCCACACGGTACCAAACAAGCCAATATACGGGCTGGTAGAGGCAACACTGGCCAAAAATGGCAAGTTGGCATTGAGCTTTTCTTCTTCCCGGGACAGCGCCACGCGCATGGCGCGCTCTGTACCTTCAATCACGGCATCAGGATCAGGGCTGCCCTTTTTGGTGAGCCGATTGAATTCACGGAAGCCGGCACGAAACACACTTTCGGCACCGCTGACCATGCGATTTTGTTGCACCCGCGCGCTGCCATCACGAAACAGTTCGTTCAGGTCGATGCCGGACCAGAAGTTTTGTTCAAAACTTTGAAACAAGCGGCGAGACTGATTCAAAAACAGGCCACGCTGCACGATCATCACCCAGGAAACGATGGATGCCAGTACCAACATTAGCATTACCACCTTTACCAGGAATGAGGCCGATACAATCAGCTCCCAAGGGGACAGTTCTGCTGCCACAATTGCTCCTTACATTTATTCATTTATCAAAACACTTCGTCATTGCGAGCGCAGCGAAGCAATCTAGTGTCTTAAAGCCTCTGGATCGCCGCGCTACGCTCGCGATGACGGTTAGCCCGTTAACTGCTGCCGCATATCTGTCGGCAGTGCCTTCGGTTTCATACCATCGCGAGTCACATTGGCCACCCGCACCACGCCTTCGCACAACACTGTGTCGCCCCGGCGCACTTGCTGGGCGACATCAAAGTAGGTGCGGCCGACTTTTTCAATAACCGCACTCACCTGCAATTCATCGTCCAACTGAGCAGGGCTGCGGTAGTTCACTTGCACTGAATGCACCACAAACATCAGGTTATCCGCCCAGAACGCCGGCTTGTCGTAGCCGTAGCTGCGCAACAGTTCGGTGCGCGCTCGCTCCATAAACTTCAGGTAGTTGACGTAGTACACAATGCCGCCAGCGTCGGTATCTTCGATATAGACGCGCACCGGCAATACAAATTCACTCACTGCGTGCTCCATTAAGTCAGCTGCTGCTGGGCACTATCTGAACGCTGCAAACCAAAGTGCTGGTAGGCGGTGGTAGTAGCCACTCGCCCCCGCGGAGTGCGCATCATAAAACCCTGCTGAATCAGGTAGGGTTCCAGCACATCTTCAATGGTGTCACGTTCCTCACCGATGGCCGCCGCCAGGCTGTCGACGCCCACCGGGCCACCGTCGAATTTTTCAATCATTGCAAGCAGCAGGCGGCGATCCATATGGTCGAAGCCGGACTGGTCCACATGGAGCATATTCAGGGCTTGATCGGCGATCTCGGCGGTAACGGTGCCATCGCCTTTCACTTCGGCGTAATCCCGCACTCGACGCAACAAACGGTTGGCAATGCGCGGTGTACCACGGGCGCGGCGAGCCACTTCGTAAGCGCCCTGTTGCTCCATGGCGATACCGAGAATGGATGCAGAGCGGGCGACGATGGACGTCAAATCTTCCACCGAATAAAACTCCAAACGCTGAACGATGCCAAAACGGTCTCGCAAGGGCGACGTCAACAATCCGGCGCGAGTAGTGGCTCCTACCAAGGTAAACGGAGGCAAATCCAGTTTGATGGAGCGGGCGGCGGGGCCTTCACCGATGATAATGTCCAGTTGATAGTCTTCCATAGCCGGGTAGAGAATTTCTTCCACCACCGGGCTGAGGCGGTGAATCTCGTCGATAAACAGCACATCGCCCGCTTCCAGATTGGTCATCAGCGCCGCCAGGTCACCGGCTTTTTCCAGCACCGGGCCGGAGGTGGTCTTCAAATCCACCGACATTTCGTTGGCGATGATATTGGCCAGGGTAGTTTTGCCCAGCCCCGGTGGGCCGAATACCAAGGTGTGATCCAGAGGCTCATTGCGATTGCGAGCGGCGCCGATAAAGATTTCCATCTGTTCACGCACCGCACTCTGGCCCACATAGTCGTCCAGGCTCAACGGCCGGATAGCGCGGTCGACGCGATCCTCGCTGGGTGCAAGTTGCGGGGAAACAAGGCGGCTGTCAGCAGCCAGTTGGTCTTTTTCGATCATTTACGGTTTTGAGATTATGTCATTCTGCATATCAAGCAGAGTCGTCATTGCGAGGCCGCAGGCCGTGGCAATCTCCATCAAGTCTCTGCCACACTGGACGAGATCGCCACGCTTCGCTCGCGATGACCGCCATATTCACAATGAATATGGCGGTCAATTTACCAGTTTCTGAAGTGCCAGACGGATAAGTGCCTCACAACTGGGGTTATCCACCTGTTTGGCAGCAGCGCTGATCATGCGCGCCGCTTCCTGGGGTTTGTAGCCGAGAGCTATCAACGCGCTCTCCGCTTCTTCGCTGACGGATGCGGTGGGCGCTGCCTGCTCGGTAGCTGGTGCGTTGGCGTCAATGCCCCACTCTTTAAGGCGGTCGCGCATTTCAATAATCAGGCGTTCTGCGGTTTTCTTGCCAACACCAGGCAGTCGCACCAGAGCAGCCACATCGTTGCTGTGCACGCAGCGGACAAATTCATCCGCATTCATGCCAGAGAGAATCGCCAGCGCCATTTTGGGGCCGACGCCATTCACTTTGACCAGAGTGCGAAACAGCTCCCGCTCCCGCTGGCCAGCAAAACCATAGAGCAGCTGGGCATCGTCGCGCACCACAAAATGTGTGTACAGAGTGACCGGCTCACCGGTATTGGGTAGCTCAAAAAAGGTCGTCAGGGAAACCTGGACTTCGTACCCCACTCCCTGCACGTCCAGTAACAAATCCGGTGCCTGCTTTTCCAGCAACACCCCTGAAAGGCGCCCAATCAACTGATAACCCTGCCGTTTTTGCTCATTGCCTTATTGGCGCCATAGTGTGAGGGATTCGGGCGGGAAATAAAATGGATATTTGATGAATATGCGTTGCGGGTTGCGAAACCCGTAACTCGAAACCCTATTCAATCCAAACCAACGACGCCATGCGCCCGGTTACCCCCTCGCGACGGTAGGAGTAGAACAGTTCCGGCTGGCTGGCGGTGCAGTAGTGGCCACAGTAAACGTCGTTCACTCCCAGCATGGCGAGTTCGGCACGGGCCAGTTGGTAGATGTCCGCCTGCAGGCGGTCGCCATCGCCGGCGGTAAAGCTGGCTTCGATTAGCTGCTGATGTTCTACACCCATGGCACTGGCTGCGAATTGCTGGCGCACTTCTGGCCCTACCTCAAATTGAGACTGCGAAATTGCCGGACCGAGATAAACCAGTAGATTGTCGGCAGCCACCCCCATATCGGCAACGCAAGCGCGAATAATGCCTGCCGCCAGGCCGCGCCAACCGGCGTGCACAGCGGCCACCACGGTACCAGCGCGGTCGCACAACAGCACTGGCAGGCAATCAGCGGTCAACACCACTGCGGCCAAACCGGGTATGCGACTAATGGCGCCATCCGCCTCAGCTTCCAGGGAGTCGGAGCCTGCCTCAACAATCGTCGTACCATGTACCTGGCGCAGCCAGCAGGGTGAGCGTTGCAACCCCAACTGCTGTTGCAACGCTTTGCGGTTGGAATTAACCACGGCGATATCATCACCACTGTTGAGGCCAAAGTTGGCACTTTGCCAAGGGCCACTGCTGTTGCCACCAATGCGTGCAGTTACCGCTGCGCGAACATTTTCCGGCAGGGGCCAGTCCGGTTTAATCAGCTTCATTGTTCGCCAATACCGTCAGTAGATGTTCAAAGTCTGCGGGCAGCGGCGCATCCCACTCCATAATGTCGCCAATGTGAGGATGTACCAGCGCCAGCGAGGCAGCGTGCAATGCCTGGCGTTTAAAGCCAGTGCGCAGCATGTCAACCAGCTCAGTGCTGGCGCCTTTGGGGAGTTTCATTCGGCCCGCGTAGGTGGCATCCCCGACCAGGGGGTGGCCAATATGGGCCATATGTACCCGTATCTGGTGAGTGCGGCCGGTTTCGAGCCCCAGGCGGATATGAGTGTGATCACAAAACTTGTGAATTAAGCGGTAGTGGGTAATGGCCTCTTTGCCACCATGGGCAACCACCGCCATCTTGATGCGCGAGCGAGGGTGGCGGCCGATGGCGGCCTCCACGGTACCACCGCCGGTCATGGTGCCCTGCACCACCGCTTCGTATTCCCGCTTGACGCTGCGGGCCTGTAGCTGGCGCACCAGATTGTGATGGGCCGCCAGGGTTTTCGCCACCACCATCAAGCCGGTGGTGTCTTTGTCCAGGCGATGAACAATTCCAGCCCTGGGCACGTTCTCCAGCGACGGGCAATGGTGCAGCAAACCGTTGAGCAATGTGCCGGAGTAATTACCCGCCGCCGGATGCACCACCAGGTTGGTAGGCTTGTTGATCACTAACAGGTGGTCATCTTCATAGGCAATATTCAACGCCATTGGCTCTGGCTGCCATTCCCCGGCGGGCTCTACAGTGGCCTGTAAAGTCAGCTGCTCACCACCTACCAGGCGGTCTTTGGGCTTGCGCGCTTCCCCATTTACTTGCAGTGCGCCATTGTCGATCCACTGCTTGATGCGCGAGCGCGAGTAGTCTGCAAACAGTTCTGCCGCCACCTGGTCCAGGCGCTTGCCGCTGTGGGCGATATCGGCGGTGGCAGCCAGATCGATCGTTTCGCTGTAATCCTGTGAGTCCAATAGCAGCTCCAACTCTTTTCGTGATGCGGTTTCAGTCTCTTTTGTCGTTGTTCCGGCTATGGTTAAATAGCGGTTTTTCTCAAGGACACGCCAAAATGCGTATATTACCTGCTGTCAGCCTCGGCCTCATTATCTGTTTGGCGGGATGTTCCTCCAATGACGAGAAAGGCAGCGAAACCGCCGGCTTTACCGAGCGCCAGTTTTACGAGGTTATTGAACGCAATGTACGCTCTCACAACTGGGAGCAAGCCATCAGAAACCTGCAGGCGCTGGAAGCCCAGTTCCCCTTTGGGGTGTACGCGGAGCAGGCGCAACTGGAGCTGATTCACGCCTATTACCGCAGCCGCGATTACCAAGCGGCCATTGCCGCTGCTGACCGTTTTATCGACCTGCAACCCCAGCACCCGCAAATTGATTACGCCTATTACATCAAGGGGTTAGCCTCTTACAGCGAGAGCCGCAGCGTGCTTGGAGGTTACCTGCCCGTGGACGGCACCAAGCGCGATCCCGGCGCCGCCCGGGAATCGTTCGCCGCTTTTAACCAGTTGTTGAAGCGCTACCCCAACAGCCAGTACGCCGCCGACGCTCGCAAGCGCATGATCCACCTGCGCAACCACCTGGCCCGCTACGAAATTCACGTGGCCAACTACTACTTTCGCCGCGGCGCTTACCTGGCGGCAGTAAACCGCGGTCGCCATGTGGTGGAAAACTATCCGAAAACTCCGGCGGTGCCCGACGCACTGGCAGTGATGGCCCAAGGCTATTATCTGTTGGGGCAACAGGATCTTGCCGACAGCACCGTTCAGGTACTGGCCAGCAACTACCCAAAGCACACAGCATTTAACAGCGATGGGCAATTCGATTTCAGCCGTGATGTCAGTGGTGAATCCCGTTCCTGGGTAAACAAACTCACCTTTGGCTTGGTAGACAATCCGGAGCCCCCCGGCTACGACAGCCGCGAACTCTACAATCCGGTTTTCAAGCCAGAGAACCGCAAAAAGCGCAAAGAAGGTGAAGATAAAGAAGAGCGTTCCTGGCTCAACCGCCTGACCTTTGGGCTGTTTGGCAAATAACTCCGCGCACCTTTGGCCAACACACCCTACGGTAAACAGCCGATGAATCGAGAAGCCCTTACTGCTGAAATAGTCGCCGAAATGCGGGTATTGCCAGAGATTGACCCGCACTACGAAATTGAGCGCCGGGTTGGCTTTATCAAACAGCAGTTGACCCAAGCTGGGTCGCACACTTTGGTTCTTGGCATCAGTGGCGGTGTGGACTCATCCACCTGTGGCCGACTGGCACAATTGGCGGTAGATGAGCTGAACACAGAGCATGGGGGCGGCTACCGGTTTATCGCCCTGCGCCTACCCTACGGGGTTCAAGCAGATGAGCACGATGCTCAGGCGGCACTGGCGTTTATCCAGCCCAGCGAATCCCTGCCGGTGAATATTCGCCTCGGTGCCGACGGCATCAACGAAGAAACTCTGGGCATGATGAAGGAGCACGGCCTGCTGACCGCCAGCGATGCCCATATCGATTTTGTCAAAGGTAACGTCAAGGCCCGCGCCCGCATGGTGGTGCAGTATCAAGTAGCCGGTTTGTTGGGTGGGCTGGTGCTGGGCACCGATCACTCAGCGGAAAACATCACCGGTTTCTACACCAAGTACGGCGATGGCGCCTGTGACCTGGTGCCCCTGTTCGGCCTTAGCAAACGGCAGGTGCGCTTGTTGGCAGAAACACTGGGCGCCCCTGAGCAACTGATTCACAAAGCACCCACTGCCGACCTGGAATGCCTTACCCCGTCCAAAGCCGATGAAGAAGCTCTGGGTTTAAAGTACGACGAAATCGACGACTTTCTTGAAGGCAAACCGGTGTCTGATGTCGTTAGCGAAAAGCTGATTGCCATCTACCTGCGTACCCAGCACAAGCGCCAGCCCATACCCACCATCTACGACTGAAGCTCCTTTATGGCAAAATGCCATCCACTGAATCGCACAAAAAAATTCGTCATCCCCGCGAAGGCGGGGATCCATATTGGCAAGAGCTCGAAACACTGGATTCCCGCCTGCGCGGGAATGACTAAACTCTCTTAACTAGATAGCGCTCAGTTTATGGCAGGCCCCAACCACAACGAGCAACACAACAACAGCAACCTGCTGCGGGTTTACAGTTACTATCGCTTTCTGCTGGCCACACTGCTCTGCGCCATGTACGTCACCGGCCTGGGGGACGAAATTCTCGGCGCCAGCCAGCCACAGCTGTTCCTTTACGGCTCCGCCAGTTACGCTCTGCTCAACTTTGCCACCCTGCTGCTGTTTGGGCGCCAGGGCTTTAACCCCAGAACCGTCCAGATTTTTGCCGCCTTGCTGCTGGATATCTTCGCCATCACACTGTTGATGAACGCCAGTGGCGGCATTCAAAGCGGCTTGGCTTTTTTGCTGGTGGTGTGCGTGGCGGCGGGCAGTTTGTTTGTGTCCGGCCAACTGGCGCTGCTGCTGGCTGCCTCTGCCAGTGTTTGTGTAATCGTTTCCAGTGCCAGCGGTTTGCTCAACCAGGCATCTTCAAGCAACACCGTATTCCAGGCGGGCCTGCTGGGCATATTACTGTTCGTGACTGCGCTGATTTTCCAACTGCTGACCCGGCGACTGCACACCGCCCAGCAGGAAGCGCGACAAAAAACCCGCAGCGCCTCGCAGCTGCAACAGCTGAACGAGCACATTGTGCGCCGCATGCGCACCGGCATTGTGGTGATTGATAAAGACGACACCATTCGCCTGATTAACGATGCAGCCCTGCAACTGCTGGGTGGCCACCCGGTGTCCGGCACCCTGGCAGCAGGACACTCCATCCAGCTGGCACCTACTCTGCACAATCAGCTAAAACACTGGCGCGATGCCCCCTGGTTGCGCACCATGCCATTCAAAGAGCGCAACGCCAGCCGCGAGGTGCAGGCCAACTTCACCACTCTGGAAGAAGGCGAGGACGGCAAAGTACAGACGCTGATTTTTCTGGAAGACACCCGCACCCTGGCGCAGCACGCTCAACAGATCAAACAAGCCTCTCTGGGGCGGCTGACCGGCAGTATTGCCCACGAAATCCGCAATCCCTTGGGTGCCATCAGCCATGCCTCCCAATTGCTGGAAGAAGATCCGAAGCTGGGCGCCCAAAGCCGCATGATTCAAATCATCAAAAAACAGTCAGATCGGGTGAACCAGATTATCGAAAACGTGATGCAGCTGTCCCGCCAGCAAACGCCCAACCTGAAAAAACTGGAACTCAACAGCTGGCTAAAAGGCTTTATCCGGGATTACTGCGAAGGCCGCAAACAGGACATTACTATCCACTTGGACGATGCCCCCCGCTGCCGAGTGCTGTTCGACCCATCGCACCTGACCCAGATACTCAGCAACTTGCTGGACAACGGCATCCGCTACAGCCACCAGCAAACGGGGGAATACTGGGCCGAACTGCGACCCAGCATCGATGCGGTGAGCGGCCACCCCTACCTGGACGTATTCGACCGCGGCCCCGGCGTTCGCGGCTCGGAACAAAACAGCATCTTTGAGCCCTTCTTCACCACCTCTCACGAAGGCTCCGGCCTGGGCTTATACGTGTGCCGGGAATTGTGCGAACTCAACTTTGCTACACTCAACTATCTTCCGACCGGTAAAGCCAATGGCGACAGCAGCGGTTGCTTTCACATCGGTTTTGCCCATCCCAATAGTCTGCTGCCAGGAGAGCAATAATGAGCCCGAGCTACGCCAAGGGTCGCGCACTGATTGTCGATGACGAACCGGATATTCGCGAATTGCTCAGTTACACCCTGCAGCAACTGGATCTGGAGGTGGCGGAAGCCGGTGATTTAGCAGACGCCATGCGCCTGTTGAACACCGAGAGTTTCACTTTCTGCCTGACCGATATGCGACTGCCAGATGGCGATGGCCTGTCGCTGGTTGAACACATACAAAAACACTGCCCGCAGCTGCCGGTGGCAGTCATTACAGCGCACGGCAATATGGAAATCGCCGTAGATGCCCTGAAAAAAGGCGCCTTTGATTTTGTCTCCAAGCCGGTAGAGCTGGCACGCCTGCGAGCCATTGTGCGCTCTGCTCTGGAATTGAGCGAAGCCACCCCCAGCAGTCAGCAAAACATTCCCGGCCTATTGGGCCACTCTGCGGCCATGGATAAACTGCGCAACCAGATTGGTCGCGTCAGCCGCACCCAGGCACCGGTATTTATCAGCGGGGAATCCGGCAGCGGTAAGGAGCTGGCGGCACGCTCCATTCACTACCTCAGCCCTCGTGCCAGCGAGCCTTTTATCCCAGTGAACTGTGGAGCCATTCCATCGGAACTGATGGAAAGTGAATTTTTTGGCCACAAAAAAGGCAGCTTTACCGGCGCCCACAAAGACAAGAACGGCCTGTTTCAGGCCGCTGAGGGCGGTACCCTATTTCTGGATGAAGTGGCCGACCTACCCCTGTCCATGCAGGTAAAACTGCTGCGTGCTATTCAGGAGAAAGCGGTGCGCCCGGTGGGCGAGGAGCGGGAAATCGCCACCGATGTACGCATACTCAGCGCCACTCACAAAGACCTGGAAGCGGAAGTGGAAGAAGGCCGTTTTCGCCAGGATTTGTACTACCGTATCAACGTCATCGAGTTACCGGTACCCAGCCTGAGCCGCCGCCGGGATGACATTCCGGAACTGGCAGCAGCTATTCTTCAACGGTTGGCAAAAGAGTCTGGTCTTGAGGCCATACTCACCAGCGGCGCGCTGGATGCCCTCAAGCAATACCACTTCCCCGGCAATGTGCGCGAAATGGAGAACATTCTTGAGCGCGCCATGACCCTGTGTGACAACGATCAGATCACCGCCGACGACCTGCAACTAAAACCCGGCAACAACACCGACGGCACCGTCGCCGGGGAATGCATCGACCAGCACTTTGTGGATCAACTGGATTCCGTGGATGACTACCTAGAAAACATTGAACGACAAATACTGGAAGTGGCCATCCAAAAACATAACGGCAACCGCACAGCCGCCGCCAGGGATTTGGGCCTGACCCTGCGGCAGATACGTTACAAGATTCAAAAGTTGGGGATGGAGGTCGAGTAAACAGGTTACAGGGCGGGCTGCGCCCTACAGGAAACAGGAAACAGGAAACAGGAAACAGGAAACAGGAAACAGGAAGAAATATCGTCTATATTTAAAAAGCAACTAAGGGACTAACGATGCATTCAAGGAGGAATCATGCTCGCTTTTACACCTGCCAACCACCGCAAAACCTCTCACCGCAACAACAGCGGCTTTACCTTGATTGAATTGATGATCAGTCTGGCCATCATGGCGATTCTACTGGCAGCCGCCGTGCCCGCCATGATGGATTTTCTGGAACGCAACCAATCTCGAGCAATTATCAGCGAAGTGCGCAACCTGGTGGCACTGGCGCGAGAAAATGCCGTACATCATGGCTGCCACACCATTATGTGCCCCAGTGATGATCGTGTGCAGTGCTCACGCAATATGGATGCGCCGGTGATGGTGTTTTCTGACTGCAATAGAAACCGCGAAATTGATGGTGACGATGAGCTGTATCGAGTAATGCAGCCGCTGCCGGAGAATAGTCAGTTGCACTGGTCGTTTTCAGCCGGCCGACGCTATATTCAAATGACTCCACAGGGACATACCAACAGTACCTTTGGCAGCCTGATTTACTGCCCTGCCAGCGGCAAAGAAGAACACGCTCGGCTGTTGATTATTTCCAGGAGCGGGCGGGCGAGGTATGGCAAGGATACTAACGGAGATGGAATTCCCAACCGGGCAAGTGGAGAGAATGTGGGCTGCTAGTTTGGAAGAACTGGGATGATTAGTCCCAGCAGTCATCGGCATTGCCCGCCGAGCTACCACGCATGTTGGTGTGGTCAAGCTCAAGGTTGCCACATTCTGTGTCAGTAAAA
The DNA here is from genome assembly GCF_030341905.1 of Porticoccus sp. W117. Lineage (GTDB taxonomy): Bacteria > Pseudomonadota > Gammaproteobacteria > Pseudomonadales > Porticoccaceae > SCSIO-12696. The sequence continues at coordinate 25,073 of NZ_JATAAF010000008.1, forward strand.
GTAGGGGTAGCTCGCAAAGTAAACGTAGTGTCAGTTCTCACAGGAAAAGTAATTGTGTAATAACCTTCCGGGCTATTGCCATTGGCATAACCCAAAGCCGCCATATTTGCTGCATAACTTACATTCTGCGTAAAAAAGCGTTCCTGAGCCGCGGCTATTTCCAACAAAAATCCTTTCCCATCAGCCCGCTTGGTGCGACGCACCTGATCTTGATAGGCAGGTAATGCTATCGCGGTCAGGATAGCAACAATGGCAACTGCGATAATAATTTCTATCAAGGTAAAGCCACTTGGGCGCGGTAAGTTATGTATCGTACTCATTTGAAATGCCACCTGTTATTCTTCTCTACGCTGATCTTCCAGGTCATCATCGGACGGGGGAAGTTCAGATAGCAGTCTAATCTCCACAATAATAGGCTGCCGGCCAACGCGATCCCCCAATACACCCCGAACAAGGCTACCCTCTTTGATGGCAAAAATAGTCGTGGGCTCGCCATTTACATCAAACACTTTGACACCCAGTGCCAACTTAGCAAAACCATCGTCGACGACAATACTACGGTCTTGATAACGAATTCCATCTACACTACCTATCATATCGGCCTGCTCGGCATGTAAAGCCACCGACATAGATAAGGCAGATAATATAATCCATAACTTTTTCATACGATCACCTTTATCGCGTCAAGCTGGTCCAGGAAGTTCTCCCAGCCGGTGTACCATCAAAGGTCACCGAATCCCGGCTGATACCTCGGCTGGTATTCACGTAACGATCCGCATCCTGCCCGCCTACCTTATTACTGACAAATACTGGCGCTGTGGGAATACCATCCGTCTGAATACCTGCATAAACCCCATTATTATTGACAACATCAAAAACCTGGAAGGGGGGCAATCCTCCATTGAGTACCGACACACTCATTTGGAAGCCATCACCACCAAAATCACATGGTTCATTGTCCGGGATTAACGTATTGAAGAATACGATTGGCCCCAATACAACAGGGTCTACAACCTGACGTTCTCTGCTCGCAATAAAATCAATACCCCAACCCATCTCGGAATTAACAATATAATCAACAGGCTCACTGGTCACTGAGCGCACTACATCACCTGATGGCAGTGGTGGCAAAGTAGTCAGTGTCTGGAACTGCAAATCTGATCGGGTTAAATTCGGAACACCGGCATCCCAAACACCATAAAAGCTCTGCGTACCTGTGGTGGCAGGATCACCAGGAGTGATGTACTGACCAGTACCAAAAGTCACCAGCAAGTTAGGAGCTGTTGTGTTATTGAAACGAGTCGGGTGAGCAACTACTGAAGGCTTTGAAGTAATCGGTTGTGGTACACCACCTACAGATGCCGTAAATAAGGGATCATCTGCACCATAATCGCTTCCCCAGCTGGCACTGTTGCTGCTTGATAAGTCAAATGCCCACATATTACCGAACAGATCGCCTGCATATACGCGGTCGGCTGTACCATTGCCATCCATATCCAATACTTCTGGGGTGGACATACCATTGCAATTACTGCCTGGGTCGGCACAATCAGAATTTACGATAGTTGCACCATCATCAACATCTAGCGTGAGATGGGTACCACCTGGACCCGCACCATCAAGATAAACGATAAACAGTTTAGCTTGACCATCACCGGTATTGTTATATCCGTTGCCGAAAATAGCCGCCCATTCGCCATTATTCAGTTTGGCGATGGTTATTTCACTATAGGTAAAGCCAAGATCAGGGTTATCGGCACTGGTAAATTCACGCACGACAGTTGTTGCTGGGTTGTCTAAAGCACCTGGATTGGTAATATCCAGAATGTAAATACCCCTGCCCCCTGCTCTGGCTCCTCCCACCAGATAAGTGCGCCACCGCCCACCGACAAATACGTCACGTGCAGTGGGCGTTAAATCCACATAACTGCGGTGTGTGTAAGCATCGTCGGCTAGAAAGTGCAGTCCTTCCTGGGTCTCTGTAGAGGATAAAAACTGGGGAATATAAGCAAGCAATTCATCACCAGTATTCGCATTAAAGCCATGCAACATACCGTCATTGGCACCTACATAAACCATTTCTGTGCGCGGGCTTGCCACATCATTGGCAATAAAGCTGGAATAAGGTACAGAAGCGATACTATCCGGGTAACGTTCATTGGGAGAACCAACAAATACAGGTGCAGAGTGAACAATATCACCCAACGGCCCATCGGCTCTATCCCTGAAAGCGCCACCATTGCGTGTTTCGCCAGTAGCGTCACCTCTAAGGAAATTGACTATTTGTGCACCAAAAACATTGGTCGCATCCGTATCCCCCGGATTTGGATTGCCAACTAGCAGATCATCCACCTGCACAGAGGATAAAGTGTCATTAGACAAAGTTGGATATGATGATGGCCACTCAAAATTAATACCTTGAGTACCGTTATAAGTGATGACATTTCGGCCACTGGCAATAGCGACACTTTCTGGTATTGTCCCAGTCAAGTCATCCGCCGCATTCCATACCGGAGTTTCGGTATTTACACCGCCAGTAGTTACATCCAGTGCTACCAAACTACCAAACCAAGTAGATGGATCAAAACGAGCGCGGAATAGCAGTGCACCGCTCTCCAAGCTGGTTGAGTTAAAAGAAACTGATGCAGCAGACGATGTACGACTCTGAATATCATTAAAAGTCTCGTTAAATGAGTCGATTAATGTTTGTGGATCACCAGCACTTAAAAACTGACCGCGGCCATTCCAAGCCGCATGGCGCATATCATCAATTGTTGAGGGGTCATTCGCTACTGGTTCAGGCCAAGGTCCTCCATCTGCAGCCGTAAACGCGCTAGCTCGGTCTGGGGGATTATTTGATACATCACCGTTTACACCGAACGCAACTGTATAGGTCACCAAGTGCTGGGCTTCATTATTATCATCGCCCAGCGGATTGACATCATCATCTAAAGTGCTAGACAAATCATTTTCAAAAAACTCCATTGCTACATCGGCAAGTGTATTCGAATAATCGTCAGCATGAGAGCCACCGTCAAAATCTGTATCACCAGATCCAGGCCCATCAGTGTTACCTACACTCGGCGCTCCTCCATTCCAAAATCCATCGGATAGCAGAACAGTAAAGTTTTTCTGGCAACTTCCACCATTACTAGAAGACAAAATTGGAGAATCCACAATAGTTCCTGCTGCCCCAGGATCGTTAAAATCTGACAACACACCGGCCGCACTACCAAATAATGCGGTAACACCCGAGTCTTCATTTTCTTCAAAATAATTGCCCGCCCTCTCTAAGGTTTGCCTGAGTGGCGTACCAAATCGAGAATCAATGCGAAATAAGTTTTCCATCAGTGCATTTTTATTACCAGCTGCATTTGGATTGGAAACAGGCGTGGAAATATTATCTACATCCTTTATTTCTGTACCCACCCCAATACCAAAAAATTCATCACGCGATTGCCGACCATTTTCATTCAAGTCAACCCATGTTTGATCGATGGCGTTATTATGAAGAGTAGCTAAACCTAAGCGCCCTGTCGCCTGATCCATGACCTCAGACAATGCACGCTTCGCGACATATTCGCGTTTACGGTAGTAGGTGTACCAGTTGGCGTAATTTTGCTGGCTATTAGGGGATGCAGCAGTACCTACAAGTGGTAAGTCATTAACACTTTGACAGCCTGCTGAAGCAGCAGGGTTTGACTCACACTCTGCTTCAGAAATAATACTCCCTCCATTCACATTGTATGCACTGAAGTCAGCTGGACACTCTCCAGAGTCATACTCGCCAACATTTCCCGTATCGTTCCAAGCAAAATAAATATGGCTACTGATATTATCAATATCGCTATCGTCAAACGGATTGTTCAGTGCGGTTGTCAAAGTTTTATTCGTATAAGGGTTTCCAGAATCATCAACACCTACCCAAGGTGTATAAGTTTCGGTGGGATCGTAGGCCATTACATTATAGCCAACGCACAATTCTCGAATTTCTGAATTATTACGAGGCCTGTGTTCAAGAAAACGTGCACCACTATTTGAATTAGGATCCTGCCCAGGAAATAATTCGAAAGCACCTTCTGACAAAAGTATTTCCCAGTTCATACTCCCCGAATCATCCACCAAAAATAAAATATTTGGTTGCACCCTGTTTTCAATAAATAAGGGGTCTTGGGAAAGCGTTCCCGGCGCCGCCGCCAACATCAATGGCTGGGTGGCCAAAGCCACTGCCAGCACGGATGAAATTACTTTTCTCTGTGTATTCATAACCATCTCCATAACCGCGCCTTATTGCGACACGATAAAATCCTGCGACCGGAATGTACTCTGTAATACTGCATAGGCATTGGGGTCTACGCCCCAACCAATGGCGGTAATACGAAAAGCAAAGTGGATATACTCTGGCGGGTTACCAGATAAGCTCGAAATTTGCGAAGCCCTGCCAATATTTGGCGGGTCGGCGCGACCGATGTATTCAATAATGTAACGAGGGTTATTGGTACCAACCGCATCTTCGCTCAGGTCGGTCACCTCTACACTGTTTGCCGCTGTCCAGCTTGCTGGATCAGTCAGGTCAGTCAGGTCGTGTTCTGCCAACGCGATCTGGAGCTCATTATCACGCCGACTGATATACCGTCCCGCGCCATTGTCAAAATTGGCAATGCTCCCCAAAGAAACAATCTGTGCTTCTAGCTGATCTTCTGCTGCTCGCAATGCAGCTTCAGCCGCATTTTCTGCCAACTGCTGCTGTCGCAGGTTAAAGGCCATACGCTGCTGAATAGTGGAGTTAGAAACTGAAGTCACACCTATAATTGTCATCACAAGCAGTACTATCAAACACACCACCAAAGCAGCGCCTTGCTGTTTTTTGGGAAGTTTTATTTGTCGGCTTTTCATAGATAAATTCCTGCAAATTCATCTTTATAGGTTGTTATTACGAATGGCGATAATCTGACTGACTTCTTTGCGAATCAAACCACCAACACCTGCATCCGCACCAGTACTAAACGATCTGTCCACAGAATTAAGTGTCAGTGTCAGTTCAAGACTGACTACAGAACGCCAATCGATAACAGCGTCTGCAGAACGGTACTGAATAGCACCAGCAATGTTGCGTTCACCGTAAAGCACTTGCATATTTTCAACGCCTTGCAAAAGCTCGTCTCCGTTAGCCAGCAAGGCGCAAAACTGTGGTGAATCAGCTGCACAAGCTCCAGCCGTACTGTCGCCAATAGTGTAGTTAATGGCTGTATCACCCGCAGAGTAAACTGTAGGAATTGAACGGCCCTCGCGGCCAAAAACATAACTGAAATTGGCTCTACTATTGCTCTGGCTATCTATAGCTGTTGTGTCATGGCCAATTTGCCCACCACCCACTGAGGTGGCCATAAATACCGAGGCGCGATTGCAATCACTGATTACTAACACGTCTCCAGCTTCTATAGTGGAGTTACCAAGTTGAGTGGCGTCAACGCGAATAACATCACTCTCTGACGTCATTTCCCCGTTAACAATCAGGCCAGTTGAAGACTGGGCGGCGCGCAGGGTTAACGTATCCGCCACAGCGTCGTCTCCACTGTCCGTGCCACTCACCGGGTTGTTGAAGTTAAAGCGCCCATTAACACCCGCATCAGCAGTAACCAGTACTTCAAGGTTCTGGCCACCACTATCGGCATCGGTAAAGAAATCGACACAACCCATATAGCCAGCCCGGGACGCACTGCGGCTGATATGATCAATGGCGTAGCGAATGCCCTCTTGGGTACGGGCAACCCCTTCGTTAGCCAGGGAGCTGCGGTGAGAATCTGCATAGAGTTTGACAACCCCAGCCAAAATAATGGCCACCAAGGCAATGGAGATCATCAGTTCAACCAGCGACAACCCCTTGCTGGTATATGGCGTAAAACGGCTGAACCGATTCATGGGCGCATCTCCAGTTGGTAACAAGCGAGCCCATCTTCAATATCAAGGCCGCCACAATCGTTGCTGATCCCCTCCGCTCTGGACGAACGCTCTGACCATATAACGGTAATGGTATACATAGGGTCGGCAAAATTGACTACGCCTCGTGCATCAGGCAATTGGGCTTCCAAGTCCGTTTCCCACTCCGCACGATCAAAATCCCTCAAAGCGGCAATACCGCAATTGGCAGCCGCACAGTCTGTGCCAACGGCATAGCCGTCTTCTGTATCCGTATTGTTGTAGTCACCAGTAGGGTTAGTGCGTATACGGTCGGCCATATTCTGTGCCAAAAACGCCGCCTGAGTGGAAAACAGGCCCCGCTGGTTGGCTTGGGTACCCTCAGCTTGCATACCCAATACCCCTAGAAGCCCAATGGCGAGCACAAACAAAGAAATCAGCACCTCGATCATGGTCGCACCATAGCATTGCTGTATTCTGGATTGCTTCATCGACTAACCACCTCTTGCAACTGTTACCCAACCAACACTGTTAACAGTCAGAGTTCTACTATGGCGCGCTGCTGCCGTATTTGTTGGGTCTCTTAGTATGAAGTTCACAGCCCCACTGCTTTCACCTGTAGAGCTAAACACGATGCCCGGGGCAGCAGGCGGAGCCGCATTGAAAGAAAAGCTGTCCGACAGTCCGCTCCATACACGAAGCACTGTGCCATCAGAGTCCAATCGCACTATCCACCCCTGATTCCAAGCCCCTGTACAAGTTGCTCCATCAGAACTGGCACAAACGCTCACATTCTGGTTTTTCGCCACCGCTTCACTGCGGGCGTACTGAATCGCCTGCTTTAAAGCGCTGGTGTGAGCAGTAAGGCGATTGCTGTTCATAAAGCTGGTCATGGCGGGCACGGCAACAGCCACCAGAATAGCCAGAATGGCAACAGTGACCATCAATTCGATCAGAGTAAAACCCGCTTGTTTGGGGTGTTTTTGGCGTAGAGTTTTCATGCCGCTACTTTAGAGGATTGCCAAAGTAGGCACCCGCACCAATCGACTATTGGTGGCAGTTAGCAGACCGGTAACTCTTGACGATTTCGTAAACAGGATAAGCGGTCGTTAACAAGCGATAAACCATTAAGCGGAAAGTATGAGTCAGGGGCAAATTGGGGTGGTTTTGAAGAAAAGCTACGAGCAGCGGGCTTCGGGCTGCGAGCAGGTTGGCAGTTAATCGTTATTCTACGCGCAGCGATTTGAAGGTAGCAGAGTCGAAAGTTATGAGGTTCTCACTGCCACAACGTGGCCTCAGAATGATAGCGGTTTAAATTTAGTGCGCTCAGGACGACAATTACGCTCGATCTACTCGCAGCACGAAGCACGCCGCGCGAAGCCGTATTTACGCTCGCAATTCCTTGGGGACGGAGAAGCGAATGTTCTCCGGTTCGCCATTGAGTTCTTCGGGAACACTGGCACCCAATTCACGCAAACGGGCGATCACCGCCTCCACCAACAACTCGGGAGCACTGGCTCCGGCGGTAATACCTATAGATTTAATACCTTTCAGCCAGCTCGGTTGAATATCTTGCTCCGAGTCAATCAGGTACGCGGCACTGCCACAGCGTTCTGCCAATTCCCGCAGACGGTTGGAGTTGGAACTGTTGGGTGAACCCACTACCAACACCAAATCACATTCCAGAGCCAATTGCCGGACGGCGTCCTGGCGATTCTGGGTGGCATAGCAGATATCATCCTTGCGTGGCCCCTGAATATTGGGGAATTTCCCTCGCAGGGCATCGATCACCTTGGCCGTATCGTCCATGGATAAGGTGGTTTGAGTTACATAGGAGAGCTTATCAGGGTTACGCACTTCGAGTTTAGACACATCCTGCTCGTCTTCAACCAAGTACATGTCGCCACCATTCCTATGGTCATACTGTCCTAAAGTGCCTTCCACTTCAGGGTGGCCCGCATGGCCGATCAGTACACACTCGCTGCCATCGCGGCTGTACTTCGCAACTTCCATATGAACTTTGGTGACCAGCGGGCAAGTGGCATCGAATACTCTCAGATTGCGCTGTTCTGCTTCATTACGCACCGCCTGAGAAACTCCGTGGGCACTGAAAATCACAATGACGTCATCGGGTACTTCGTGGAGTTCATCCACAAACACCACGCCCCGCTCCCGCAGGTTGTCCACCACGTACTTGTTGTGCACCACTTCGTGGCGCACATAGATAGGCGCACCGAATTTATCCAGAGCACGCTCGACAATATCGATGGCGCGATCAACACCGGCACAGAAGCCGCGGGGGTTGGCCAGTTTTATGGCAGCGGAAGCAGTCATGACGCAGTCACCGACAGGATATGAACATCAAACAGAATAGTACGTCCAGCCAGCGGGTGATTAAAATCCACGGTTACGGTTTTTTCGTCAAATTCTGTGACCACGCCGGGCACTTCCACCTTGTTGGCATCAAGGAAGGTCATCACTAATCCACTTTCCAGCTGGGTATCTGTATCAAAGTTGGTGCGATCCACCTGCTGAATATTATTGGGGTTGGGTTGGCCAAATCCGTTTTCAGGAGCCACAGCAAACTGCCTTTTCTCAGCAGCCTTCAGACCAAACAAAGATTGTTCAAAGCCCGGCAATAAGCTGCCATCGCCTACCGTAAAGGTAGCGGGCTCTCCGTCGAAATTGGAATCCACCAGTTGGCCATCTTCCAGACTCAGTGAGAAGTGCAAAGTGACTTTTGCGCCTTCAGCAATACACTCAATCATTGGCAGGCTCCTTTGCGCTCTTGCCAAACAGGGTTTCCCACACCAGCAACACCGCACCAATAGATATGGCGGAATCGGCAATATTGAACGCAGGAAAATGGCTGCCCTGCCAGTGAAAGTCGAGAAAGTCCACAACCTGACCCAATACAACACGATCGTAAAGGTTACCGACAGCACCACCCAACACCAGGCCCAAAGAGATAGCCAACAAGCGCTCGGCCCGCTTTAGCTTGCTGATCCAGATAACCAAAGCTACTGATACCGCCGCCGACAAACCAGCAAAGAACCAGCGCTGCCAACCACCCGCATCGGCGAGAAAGCTGAAGGCCGCACCGGGATTGTAGGCCAGTGTCAGGTTAAAAAAAGAAGTCACTTCTACCGGTCGGTAAAGTTGTAAGTCCGCAACGGCCCAGTGCTTGGTGAGCTGGTCGAGTATAATCACTACCAGCGCCAGCAAGTACCAGGGGAGTGCTTGTTTAAAATTCATGTCGTTCATAGTTCAGAGCTTGTCATTCCTGCGAAGACGGGAATGACGATCGCATCATGCAAACTGACGAGCCTCCCCATCACCAAAAGCATTGTCCACACAGCGCCTACAAATCGTCGGGTGTTCACTGTCGCTGCCCACATCTTCGCGGAAGTGCCAGCAGCGTTCGCATTTGGCATGGCTGGATTTGGTCAACACCACACCCAAGCCGGGCAGCTCACTGGCCGCTATCTCGCCCGCTTTTTCCAAGGGCTCAACCGTCGCACCGGAGGTAATCAGCACAAAGCGCAGCTCATCACCAAGTTTTTCCAGAGTCGCTTGCAGCTGTGGCTCTGCATAGAGCGCCACTTCAGCTTCGAGGCCAGCCTTGATCACACCTTCATTGCGACTGGCTTCGATGGCTTTGTTGACCGCTTCTTTTACCGCAATCAGTTGCTGCCATTCCTGTGGATTCAGGCGTGCATCTGTCAGCTCTGGCAATTCATACCATTCCGCCAACAATACCGATTCGGCTCGTTCGCCGGGTAAGAAGCCCCAGATTTCATCGGCGGTAAAGCTCAGAATCGGTGCCACCCAGCGCGTAAAGGCTTCGGCAATATAAAACAGCGCCGTCTGTGCCGAGCGGCGCGCCAGGCTGTCGGTTTTACCGGTGTAGATGCGATCCTTGATGATATCCAGATACACACCGCCCATCTCGTTGACGCAGAAGTTATGCACCTTCTGGTAAATCAGGTGAAAGTTGTAACTGTCGTAAGCGGCTTTTACTTCTTCCTGAAGCTGCGAAGTAACACTAACCGCCCACTGATCCAGAGCCAGCATATCCTGAGCAGCCACTAGATGCTCTGCTGGATCAAAGCCGTCCAGATTAGAAAGAAAGTAACGAGCGGTATTGCGAATACGGCGGTAGGACTCTGAAGTACGTTTCAAAATTTCATCTGAAACACTCATTTCTGAGCTAAAGTCAGTTGCCGCGACCCACAAGCGCAATACATCAGCCCCTAACTCATTGATAACCTTTTGTGGTGCTACTGTATTGCCTATTGCTTTAGACATCTTGTGCCCATTGGCATCAACTACAAAGCCATGAGTCAATACAGTCTCATAGGGCGCTACGCCGTTCATGGCGATGGAGGTTTTTAGGGAAGACTGGAACCAGCCACGGTGTTGGTCAGAGCCTTCCAGATACAAGTCCGCCGGGAACCTCAGACTGTCGCGGCGATTAATAACCGCGTTGTGAGTCACACCGGAATCAAACCAAACATCCAGGGTATCGGTGACTTTCTGGTAGTTATCCGCATCGGCACCCAGCAGTTCGTTGGCATCCAGATCGTACCAAGCGTCCATACCTTCTTTCTCAACCCGCAGTGCCACTTCCTCGATCAGGCGCGAGGTATCTGGGTGTAAGTCACCGGTTTCTTTATGGGCAAACACAGCGATAGGCACACCCCAGGTACGCTGGCGGGAGATACACCAGTCCGGACTGCCGTCCAGCATGGAGTCGATACGGGCTTTACCCCAGCCTGGCAGCCATTGCACGTCGTCCGCCGCCTTTTGACACTGTTCCAGCAGCCCTTTTTTATCCATGCTGACAAACCACTGGGGGGTGGCACGGAAAATCAGCGGCGTCTTGGTGCGCCAGCAGTGTGGGTAGCTGTGCTCAAACTTGCTCTGCGCTAACAGGTGACCATTGGCCTCCACAACAGCGATGATTTTCTCGTCCACTTTGTAGACGTGCTCGCCGGCGAACAGCTCTACCTTGTCGCGGAACAGGCCACTGTCGTCGATATTATTAACGGTTTCGATGCCGTATTTTTTCGCCACCACAAAGTCGTCGGCACCGTGATCGGGGGCAGTGTGTACTGCACCGGTACCAGCATCGGTGGTCACGTGGTCGCCGAGGATTACCGGCACTTGGCGCTCATAAAACGGATGCTGCAACAACTGGTTTTCCAGTGCTGTGCCCTTGCAACGGCCAACAACTGTGTGTGCTTCCACACCCCAGCGAGCCACCACAGATTCCACCAGCGCTTCCGCTAGCAGCAAACGTTGCGAGACGCCGTTACGTTGGATTTGAACCAATACGTACTCCAATTCCCCGTGCAAGCTGACCGCCAGACTGGAAGGTAAAGTCCAGGGAGTGGTGGTCCAGATCACCGCAGAAATTTCACCTTCGCCCTCGGCATTCAGCGCCTCGGCAAAAGCCGCCTGATCCACTGCAGCGTAGGCCACGTCGATAGAGAACGAGGTTTTATCCTGGTACTCCACCTCCGCTTCCGCCAACGCAGAACCGCCCACCACACTCCAGTACACTGGCTTGTAGCCTTTGGTGAGGTGGCCGTTATCGATGATCTTTCCCAGTGAGCGGATAATGTCCGCCTCAAACTGGTAGTCCATGGTCAGGTACGGATTGTCCCACTCACCCAGTACACCGAGGCGGATAAAGTCTTTTTTCTGGCCTTCCACCTGGCGCTTGGCGTACTTGCGGCACTCGTCGCGGAACGCCTTGTGAGGCAGCTTGACGCCGGCCTTGCCTTTTTTGGTTTCCACCTTGTGTTCGATGGGCAGACCGTGGCAATCCCAACCGGGAATATAAGGCGCATCAAAACCACTCATGGTGCGCGATTTGACCACGATATCTTTGAGAATTTTATTGACCGCGTGGCCGATATGAATATCGCCATTGGCGTAGGGCGGGCCATCGTGAAGAATAAACTGATCGCGGCCGGCGCGGGCTTCGCGGATTTTTTCGTAGATGCCGCTATCCTGCCACGCCTTCAACATGCCCGGCTCACGCTGGGCAAGATTGGCTTTCATGGGAAAAGCGGTTTTTGGCAGATTAAGTGTCTTTTTATAGTCAGTCATATCTCTGGCTTCACACTGGCGTCACAGCCCAAAAAACTGTTTGGCTTGTTCAATATCGTTTGCTATAGCCCCCTGCAACTCTTGCAGCGAGGCAAATTTCATTTCTTCACGAATTTTATGGCGGAAAGTGACCGTCATACGCTGACCGTATATATCACCGCTCCAGTTAAACAGGTGCACTTCCAGAATCGGTTTAACACTTTCTTCAACCGTGGGGCGCACCCCCACATTGGCGACACCTTGCAACTGCAACCCGGCAACAGACACCTCAACCGCAAACACACCACTGAGTGGCGCTCGGTAGCGATGCAAATGCATATTGGCGGTGGGCACCCCCAACTGGCGCCCCAACTGCTGGCCGCGCACCACTCGGCCGCTGATGCTGTAAGGCTTACCCAGCAAAGCTGCCACTTCATCAAAGTTGGCCGCATCCAGTTCCCGGCGTACCCGTGTACTGCTGATGCGCTCATTGTCGCGACTAACAGTGCAGGTATCCTGCACCGCAAAGCCCTGCTCGCTGCCGACCTGCTGCAGCAGAGCAAAATCCCCATCCCGGTCGCAGCCAAAGCGAAAATCATCCCCAACAATCAGGCTGCGCACCTTCAGTCCTTCAACCAGAATCTGCTGAATAAATTCCCTGGCCGTGAAACTGCGAAAGCGAGCGTTAAATTGCAGGCAGCAGACCCGGTCAATGCCCTGGGTAAACAATCCGGTGACTTTCTCACGCAAGCGCATCAAACGCGCCGGCACCTGCTCACCACCAAGCTCTCCACCAAAGAATTCCCTCGGCTGGGGTTCAAAAATCACCGCCACCGACGGCAAGTCCAGCCGCTGTGATTCCTCTCGCAACTGCTGAAGAATCGCCTGATGTCCAAGGTGAATGCCATCAAACGAGCCAATAGTTACCACACTGCCATCATCAGCTATTGGCAGGTTGTGAATACCCCGGATAAACAGCGGCGAGGAGTTAGGCACAGACGGGCGACCAGCTTGTCAAAACGGGCGAGTATAGCAATGTTTGTACGGGATATGGGAGACGAAAGAGTGTAGAAGTTAAACCTCTCTGGCCTTGAGATCACGCAAGCGCACACCAGCAGCAAATAGCGCCCCCGCATACACAGCAAAACCAGCGCCGCAGACAATCAGAATACGGTAGCCTCGCTGCCACCAAAGCCATTCCTGCCACTGGGTAAACCACTGGTTAAAGCCATATAAGGTCGCCGCCATCGCCGCAGTTGCCAGTATCAGGGTAAACACAAAACGTGCCCGTCCCGGTTGGGGCTGATACACCCCTTCCTTGCGCAACCCGCGATACAACAATCCTGCATTGAGAATGGCTGACAATGTGGTTGCCAGAGCCAGGCCTACATGGCCAATTTGATAGTAATACTCAAGAGGAATCGCCAGTGCCAAGTTAAACACCATATTGGTAACCATGGCGATAATGCCGATACGCACCGGGGTTTTCATATCCTGGCGCGAGAAATACCCAGTAGCGAGCACCTTGGTGAGCATAAATGCCACCAAGCCAAGGGCATAAGCACGAAGGCTGAGCACCGCCATATCGATATCAGCCACATCAAACTTGTCTGATTTGAATAACGTAGTAATCAGCGGCTCCGCCAGCATAAACAACGCTACCATCGCCGGTACAGCGATATACAACACACTGCGCATGGCCCAGCCCAAGGTGGCATCAAACTGTGCACCACTGCCAGCGGTATGCTGCCGCGACAGGCTGGGCAGAATCACCGTGGCGATGGCCACTCCGAATACCCCCAGTGGCAATTCATAGAGGCGATCGGAGTAGTACAACCAGCCCACCGCGCCATCCTGCATAAAAGCGGCCAATACCTGATCCAGCAACAGATTTATCTGACTGATGGAAACACCGAAAATTGCCGGCGCCATCAACAGCAGTATTTTCTTCACCCCCGGATGGTTCCAATCCCATTTGGGCGTCGGCAGTAAATGCAGCTTCGCCAAAAACGGCATTTGGAACAGCATCTGCAGCGCCCCAGCCACAAATACCCCCCAGGCCAATGCCATTACTGGTTCTTCAAAGTAACTGACACCAATAAAAGCCGCTGCAATCATGCAAATATTCAGTAATACCGGGGCAAATGCGGGCACTGCAAAGCGGTCAAAACTGTTAAGAATGCCCCCCAGCATCCCCGCCATGGAGATAAAGAACAGATAGGGGAAAGTAATACGCAATAACTCTCCGACGAGTTCAGCTTTCTCCCCATCACCGCGATACTCAAAACCGTAAGCCAGCAATGAGCCCAGCTGTGGAGCAAACACCACCACCAACAAAGTCAGTACCAATACCACCGAGCCCAGCGATGCGGCCACCCGATTTACCAACTCTTTTACCGCGGCGATACCGCCCTTTTCATGATATTCATTAAGAACCGGCACAAACGCCTGGGCAAACGCCCCTTCGGCAAACAGGCGACGCAGAAAGTTAGGAATTTTGAAGGCCAGAAAGAAGGAATCTGCAGAACCGCCCGCACCAATCGTCTGAGCAAATACGATATCGCGCACCAACCCCAACACTCGCGACATCATGGTCATAGAGCCAGTAATCAGGCTGGAACCCAGTAGTCCGCGGCGCTTTGTTGGTTTTTCTTGTTGTTCTACAGAATTCATGGGGCGATTGTACGGGGCAGCCTAATATCCACCAAGAACTTTAGCGGCGAGGCGGAATGGGGATGCCTCCTGAAACACGCCGTGCCTTTCTTATCAAAGTAAGCATCCCTGTAGGCTTCTGCGCGACATCCTTGTCGCACAGAGTTTCAGAAGGCACCCCCACACCACCTCTTAACATCCAGAATATGCACTCCGAACTTGCAGGAGGTCTGCGGTAGAGCTTCCAAGACTCTGTGCCGCAGGGATGCGGCACAGAAGCCTACATGGACGTATGCACGGCGTGTCTTGGAAGCTCTACCGCAGGCCTCCCACACCAAGCAAAAACAAACTTGCACACAACCCCAAAAATCTGTATATTGCCGCGTCCTTGAAACCTGACCAGAATTTATTAGAGGAGCACACTAAGTGGCTAACTCTCCCCAAGCACGCAAACGCGCACGCCAAAACGACAAGCGTCGCGTTCACAATGCAGGCCTGCGCTCTATGGTGCGCACCTACATCAAGAAAGTTTACGCAGCTATCGAAGCTGGTGACGCCGCAGCCGCTCAAGAAGCGTACACCGCTGCCGTTCCGGTAATCGACCGCATTGCCGACAAAGGCATTATCCACAAGAACAAAGCCGCTCGTCATAAGAGCCGTTTGAACGCCCAGGTAAAAGCACTGGCTACTGCCTAAGTTTTTTACCGACGTGGATACGAAAAAGCCCTGATCTTGCGATCAGGGCTTTTTGTTTTGCCTCAAAGAAAGCCTATCCAATACGGCGGATATTAGCCCCCAGCTGCTGCATCTTCTCCTCAATACACTCGTAACCACGGTCAATGTGGTAAATACGATCCACCAGCGTAGCACCGTCTGCCACCAAGCCGGCAATTACCAAACTGGCCGACGCACGCAGGTCAGAAGCCATCACCGGAGCGCCTTTCAAACGCTCAACACCGGTGACCATGGCGGTGTGCCCTTCCAGGGAAATCTTGGCACCCATACGATTCAATTCATGGGTTTGAATCAGGCGGTTTTCAAAGATCGTCTCGGTGACCATACCCACCCCTTCGGCTACCGCATTCATGGCGGTAAACTGGGCCTGCATATCCGTGGGGAAGCCGGGATAGGGGGCAGTTTTGAGGCTGACCGCCTTGGGACGTTTGCCGTGCATATCCAACTCAATCCAGTCTTCACCGCAGGTAATATCAGCGCCCGCTTCTTCCAGCTTCAGCAACACGGCTTCTAACGTGGACGGGTCGGTATCTTTGACTGTCACAGAACCACCAGTAGCCGCTGCGGCCACCAGGTAAGTTCCAGTTTCAATGCGGTCGGGCATCACCCGGAAATAACCACCGGGCATCTTTTCAACACCATTAATGGTAATGGTATCGGTACCGGCACCTTGCACATCTCCGCCCCAGGCGTTGATGCAGTTGGCCAAGTCGGTGACTTCCGGCTCGCGAGCGGCATTTTCGATAATCGTCGTACCGTCCGCCAGGGCTGCCGCCATCATCAGGTTTTCAGTACCGCCCACGGTGACCGTATCCATCAGAATATGGGCACCCTTGAGGCGACCATCGCTGGTGGCTTTGATATAACCATCTTCAATTTGGACCTTGGCACCCATCTGCTCCAGGCCACGCAAGTGCAGGTCTACCGGGCGGCTACCAATGGCACAACCACCAGGGAAAGACACATTGGCAACCCCGTGACGGGCCAGCATGGGCCCCAGCACCAGAATGGAAGCACGCATGGTTTTCACCAGCTCGTAGGGGGCGGTGCGGCTGTGCAGCGAGCCGCAGTCAATTTCCAGCTCCAGCTTCTCGTCCACCACCACATTGCCGCCCATACAGCCGAGCAACTCCACCATGGTAGTGATGTCGTGCAGATGGGGAATGTTGCCAATGGTGACCGGATTTTCAGTCAACAGCGACGCGGCCAGAATGGGCAGCGCGGAGTTTTTTGCACCGGATATGCGAATGCTGCCTTTCAGGGCTTCGCCACCGGTAATCTGTAGTTTATCCATGGGGATTGAACCTGGAGAGTATGAGCTGGAAAGTATGAATAAGCTGAGTATTAACAAGCCAAGGGCTTGATGCAACCAAAAGGGGGGTTATTGCGCCGCTTCAGCTGTTGTGAGAGTGGTCATATTCACAGCGTGAATGGTGCCATCAGCAATCAAATCCGCCAGCAAACCGTACACCATTTGCTGGCGCTTCAGTGGCCGCAGACCATCGAAAATATCACCCACGGCGGTAACATTGATATTGCTGCCCTCTCCCTCAACCTGAATATCACAACCTTCCAGTCCGGCAGTGAGCAATTCTTTTATCTGTTCAATAGTCATCGTCGCAATTATACCTTGGTGGACCAGTTATCGATCACTTTATCCACATCGCCGCCGTGCTTCTGTGCCGCCTGGGTGAACTGGTTGCGGAACGTCTTACCCAGGTTAACACCGCCAATCACCACGTTGACGATTTTCCACTGGCCCTGTTTGTTGCGACCCATGCTGTAGGCCACCGGATAGACTTTGTCTTTGCCGTGGATTTCCTGTTTCACTGTGACCCGCTTTTTGCCGCTGTCGCCCGCTGGTGGCAATACCACGATTTTTTCATCGCTGTAGGCCAGCAAACCGCGACCGTAGGTTTCCACCAAACCACGGCGGAACACCTTGGCAAAACGGGCGCGCTGTTCGTCGCTGGCAGTTTTGCGGTATTTCCCCATCACATTTCTGGCGATCCACTTGAAATCGATCACGCCATCGAGGCGCTCTTCCAGATAGACAAAGAATGGCTCGGGATTTTCATCGGCAGTATCGCGATACTGCTCCATACCGGTCAAAAGGTCATCGGTCATGGACTCGATTAAAGAATGGGGCTCGCTGGCCAGCGTGAAACCACTGATCAACAAAGACAAAATAATGGCTTTCAGTTTGAAAACAGACATAACAAATCACTTCCTCAATGGTACAAATCAGCTCTTTGACAGCGAATAAGCAGAATTTCTGCGGTTAACGTCAATCGCACACAAACGCTGACCTGCAGCCGACAAAGCCACTGCAAAAAAGGCTGACTTAAAAGTGCGCGCACTATACCATTGCAGCCCCTTTTCGCGTAGAGCCTGTTCACACTTATGACCGAGCTAATTTCATCCATCCCTGCCTGGGTGGCGATCCTGTTGGGGCTGGTCGGCCTGGTGTGGGGGGCAGACCGTTTTGTGGCGGGCAGCGCCGCCACCGCCCGCAATCTCGGCATGTCGCCGCTGGTAATCGGTCTGACCATTGTTTCCATTGGCACCTCAGCACCTGAAATTATCGTCGCCATTAATGCCGCTCTGTCTGGCAGTGGCGAACTGGCGGTGGGCAATGCCTTGGGTTCCAATCTCGCCAATATCGGTTTGGTACTTGGAATAACCGCTCTGGTAGCACCGCTACCCACCCAACCGCATCTGATCAAGCAAGAGGGGCCGGCGCTATTATTGGTCACCTTGGTCGCCGGAATTCTGTTGATGAACAACTACCTGTCGCGGCTGGACGGGGTAATTCTTCTGGGTCTGCTGGTACCGCTGTTGTGGTTCACTCTGAGTAAAAAGCGTGGCGAGCTGTCACCGGCTGAAGTAGCGGAAGAACTGGAAGAAATCCCCACCTTGGGCACCGCCCCCGCAATGGGCTGGTTGCTACTGGGATTGGCAACACTGCTGCTGGGGTCAGAGTTTCTCGTTAACGGCGCTACCCGCACCGCCCAGGCACTTGGAGTGAGCGAGCTGGTGATCGGCCTTACCGTAGTAGCGGTGGGCACCAGCCTGCCAGAACTTGCCACCTCCATTGTCAGCGCCCTGCGTGGCCACCACGACATTGCCCTGGGGAATATTTTTGGCTCCAACCTGTTCAACCTGCTGGCGGTGATGTCCATGCCGGGGCTGATCGCCCCTCTGGCGCTGGAGCCCCAGGTATTCAACCGAGATTTCGCCGCCATGGCCTTACTTACCGGGTTGCTATTAATCGGCGTTATCTGGTCCCTGCGCAAACGCAGTGGCGCCCAACGCAGCGGCCGCCTTGGCAGGCGCTTTGGCGTACTGCTGGTAATACTCTATGGGGCTTATTACACCTTGCTGTAAAGGCGCTATACTAGAGCCTGTTAACACTAATTGAATCGCCACTGTTGTGACTAAAAAAGCGCCAATCAAGGCGCGAGGAGAGTGGCTTGGTTATTCCAAATGAGTGACGAGCAACACCGAGTGGCGCTTTTATAGCCGCAACCCGGAGGGCTGGGGCCCCTTTTTTAGAAACAGGAAGTCCGCCCAGCTGCGTTATCAGTCGCTTATGTGGAATAACCACACTACACTCCTTCTGCCTTGCTGGGCAAAAAAATGGCTCCCAGCAGTGATGACTCAATTAGTGTTAACAGGCTCTAAATTCACCTCTCATCACCAGCGAAATCACCCATGACTTCAGCATTTATCGAAAGTGGCCGCCGCACTATTCATATTGAGGGCGATTCGGTACGCCAATTGGAAAACCGCATCGGTGATGAATTCCAGCAAGCCTGCGAATTAATGATGGCTGTCGAAGGTCGTGTGATTGTCACCGGCATGGGAAAATCCGGCCATATCGGTGGCAAAATCGCCGCCACCTTGGCCAGTACCGGCACCCCCTCTTTTTTCGTCCACCCCGGCGAAGCCAGCCACGGCGACCTGGGCATGATTACCGAACAAGATGCGGTACTCGCTATTTCCAACTCCGGCTCCACCGCTGAAGTGATTACCTTGCTGCCACTGATTAAACGCCTCGGCGTGCCGCTGATCAGCATGACCGGCAAGCCTTCATCGCCACTGGCGGAAGCCGCCCATGTACACCTGGATATCAGTGTAGAAAGCGAAGCCTGCCCGTTGGGCCTGGCACCCACATCCAGCACCACCGTCACCTTGGTAATGGGCGATGCCCTGGCGGTATCCCTGCTGGAAGCCCGCGGTTTTACCGCCGAAGATTTCGCCTTCTCCCACCCCGGTGGCGCTCTGGGCCGCAAGCTGCTGTTAAAAGTGGAAGACATTATGCACAAGGGCGATGAAGTGCCACGGGTGAGCCGTGACAGCTCGGTGCGCGACGCATTGGTGGAAATGACCGGAAAAGGCTTCGGCATGACCACCGTGGTAGATGAGCAGCAGCATTTGCTGGGGGTTTTTACCGATGGCGACCTGCGCCGCGCAGTCGACCAACGCACCGACATCAACACCGCCACCGTGGGCGATGTGATGACCCTCAACTGCAAAACCATTTCCCGCAATATGCTGGCAGCAGAAGCGCTGGGCATTATGGAAGATTACAAAATCACCGCACTGGTGGTGGAAAACGACGATCAACAACCCTGTGGCGTACTGCATATGCATGACGTGCTGCGCGCGGGGGTTATGTAAAAAGAGTGATGTAATGAATAGCACATCAATGGAAAGGGTCAGGGAAGCAGCAAAAAAAATCCGCCTGCTACTACTGGATGTAGATGGTGTACTCACCGACGGCAAGCTCTATTACAGCGAGAGCGGCAGCGAATCCAAAGCGTTCAACATCCAGGATGGCCAGGGCATCAAGCTGCTGCAACACAATGGTATAGAGGTGGGTATTATCACCGGTCGCAGTTCCAAATTGCTGGCCCGCCGCGCCTCGGAGCTAGGCATAGAAAGAGTGGTGCAGGGCCGGGAAGACAAACTCACCGCCCTCAATGAACTGCTGGAAACCTGCGACTATCAGCTGGAAGAAATTGCCCATGTGGGTGACGACCTGCCGGATGTGGCGGTAATTCGCCGGGTGGGTCTGGGCATTGCCGTGGCCAACGCCAATCACTTTGTCGCCGAGCACGCCCAGTGGCAAACCAGCGTACCCGGTGGCGAAGGTGCCATCCGCGAAGTGGCGGAGCTGATTTTGTCCGCTCAGGGCAAACTGGACGACACCCTGGCTCACTTTCTTTAATTGAAAAGTCTCTAAGGAGAACCTGAGTGCTGCGAGCTCTTGCCATCTTTGCCCTGATCGCTGCTTTGGGGTGGAATTTTCGCCAGTTCTGGATATCCCCGCCAGAGAGCTTTTTCAAACCGACGCCAACCACAGCGGATGTTCCCAAAGCCAATGTCTATATGTTGAACACCGACACCCGCCAGTTCAACGAACAGGGTCAGCTCGCTTACCGGCTCACCTCCCAGCGCAGCGAACACTTCACCGAGGCCCGGCGCTTTGTGTTGGAAGACCCCAACATCACTTCCTTTCAGAGCGACTCCCCACCCTGGAATATCTCTGCAGAAAACGGCCTGGTAGAGAAAAACGGCGAGAGCATCCAACTTACAAACAACGTCGTGGGCCGCCGTTTTCAGAAAGAACGCACAGTCACCCTGAACACCCCGCAGCTGCTTTTCCTGCCCGATAAACAATACGCGGAAAGCGACAAAGACGTTACAATAACCATGCCCGGTGCCCAGACATCCGGCGTGGGTTTCAAAGCCAATCTGAAAACCGGCGATTATCAACTACTCTCTCGCGTAAAAGGACAGCTGGATGCCACTGCCCCATCCGACAAAGACAAGTAACTATTCATCCAAGTGCTTTCTCCGCAACTGCCTGGCCTCATTGGCAATTGCCGGCTTATTGAGCCAAACCGCCATGGCACTGCCAGAAGATCGGCTGCAACCGCTGCAAATAAAAGCGGAACACAATGCTGGCGACGTTAACGGCAACCTGGTGTACAGCGGCGAGGTGGAAATCACCCAGGGTTCCCTGCAACTCAAGGCCGACAAAGTGGTGGCGCAGATTAATCAGCAGACAATTCGCTGCACCGGCAAGCCCGCTACCTTTCAACTCACCACGGTGGATTACGGGCTGGTGACTGGCAAGGCAGAAGAACTGTACTTTGACCGCAGCAGCGGCAAGCTGAAACTATCCAAAGATGCCGTTATCACCAAAGAAGACGGCTCCTTTACCCAGGGCGACACCATCACCTACAACATCGACAGCGAAACCTGGACAGTGGAAGGGGGAATTACCGTACTACCCCCCGCCGTCACTCCTGCCACTGATGGCAAAAAACAAGGGGAAGGCGTCGATGGCGACTCTTGAAGCTCGCCATCTGGCCAAATCCTACAAACGCCGCGCGGTTGTTAAAGATGTCTCCATGACCGTGAGCAGCGGTCAAATTGTCGGCTTGCTGGGGCCGAATGGTGCGGGCAAAACCACCTGCTTCTACATGATTGTTGGCCTGGTTCCTCTGGGCGGTGGCGAGATCCTGATCGACGGTGAAAACGTCACCCACCTGCCCATGCATGGCCGCGCCCGCAAGGGTTTGGGCTATCTGCCTCAGGAGGCATCGATCTTTCGTCGCCTCAGTGTGCAAAACAACATCATGGGCATTCTGGAAACCCGCAGCGACCTCAACCGCAAACAGCGCCACGAAAAACTCGAAGAACTGCTGCAGGAATTCCACATCACCCACATTCGCGACAGCCTGGGTATGAGCCTGTCCGGCGGTGAACGCCGCCGGGTAGAAATTGCCCGGGCACTGGCCACCGAACCCCAATTTATTTTGCTGGACGAGCCCTTTGCCGGGGTAGACCCGATTTCGGTAAACGACATCAAACAGATTATTCGCCACCTGCGAGACAAGGGCATCGGGGTACTGATTACCGACCACAATGTGCGCGAGACCCTGGATATCTGCCACCACGCTTACATCGTTGGTGAGGGCCATGTGATCGCCGAAGGCGGCGCTGAAGAAGTACTGAAAAACCAGCAAGTACGCGACACCTATTTGGGGGAAAACTTTGAGCTTTAGAAAGTTACATAATAACAACGGCTCTCTGGCAGCCACCGGGTACCTTAAGCCCCTATGAAGCCAAGTTTGCAATTAAAAATTGGTCAGCACCTGACCATGACACCACAACTGCAGCAGGCCATCCGCCTGCTGCAACTGTCGTCGCTGGATCTGCAACAGGAGATACAACAAGCGCTGTACGACAACCCTCTGCTGGAGTTGGCGGAAGAAGAAGAGCGCAAAAAAAACCAGCAGGAGCAAAGCACAGACAACCCGGAGCAGCAGGCCGAAACCAGCACCCAAACAGAGGCAACCGCTGAAAGTGAAATCGCCGCTCCGGAGGGCGAGTGGGATAGCAAGATACCCGACGAACTGCCGGTAGATGCCAGCTGGGACGACCTCTACGAAACTGCTTCTATCGCCAGCCCGGCAAAACAGACCGGCAGCGTCGGCGAGAGCCGCGACTTCGACAGCTTTCAGGCGGTTACTGATTCCTTGCAAGACCACCTGCTGTGGCAGCTTAACCTCACCCCCATGTCTGACAGCGACCAGGTAATTGCCGCCGCCATTATCGACGCCATCGGCGACGACGGTTTTCTCTGTATGCCCATTGAAGACATCTGGCAAGGTCTGCTCGATGAAAGTCAGATGGACGACAGCCAGCCGGAGGAAGAACGTCTGGAGCTGGACGAGGTGATGGCCGTGTTGCGTCGGGTACAGACCTTCGACCCAGTGGGTGTGGGTGCCACCAGCCTGAGTGACTGCCTGCTTATACAACTGCGGCAATTGCCGCAAGAAACTCCGTATCTGTCTGAGGCCATGACCCTGGCAGAATCTCACCTGGAACAGCTGGCCAGCCGCGACTACAAGCAGCTGCAAAAACTCACCGGCCTGTGCCCGGACAGCCTGGCAGCAGCCATTGCCCTGATCCAGACTCTGTCACCGCGCCCCGGTGATCTGGTGCAAAGCAACCAGATGCAATACACCGCTCCAGACGTGAAAGTGGACAAAAAAGACAACCGCTGGCAGGTGACCCTCAATAACGACATCACCCCCGCCCTGCGCATCAATCAGAGTTACGCGCAGCTTATTCGCCGCGCCGACAGCAGCGAGCAAAACCGCTTTCTGCGAGACAACCTGCAGGAGGCACGGGTATTTCTGCGCAGCCTGCAAAGCCGCAACGACACCCTGTTGCGGGTGGCCGCCTGTATTGTGGAAATGCAACAGGGGTTTCTGGATCAGGGGCCGGAAGCAATGAAGCCCATGGTACTGGCAGACGTGGCCGAACGCCTGGAACTGCACGAATCCACCATTTCACGGGTGACCACCCAGAAATTTATCGACACCCCGCGGGGCATGTACGAGCTGAAATACTTTTTCTCCAGCCATGTCAGCACCTCCGGTGGCGGTCAGTGTTCGTCCACCGCCATTCGCGCCATGCTGAAAAAACTGATCGGCGAGGAAAACCCCGCCAAGCCCCTGAGCGACAACAAGCTGGCGGCCATACTCGACGAACAGGGTATACAGGTGGCCCGCCGCACTGTGGCCAAATACCGGGAAAGCCTCAATATTCCCTCATCCAGCGAGCGCAAAAAATACCGTATTAAATAACGACTAACTTTCGCCACAACCAAGTAGAGGAGCGCACTATGCAATTGAACATCAGCGGGCACCATGTAGAAGTTACCGAACCCCTGCGCAACTACGTTATCAGCAAGCTCGACCGCCTGCAGCGGCACAACGACAAAATCACCAGCACCAACGTCATCCTGTCGGTGGAAAAGTTGGTGCAGAAAGCGGAAGCCACCGTTCACGTCAGCGGCGGCGAATTTTTTGCCGACAGCGAACACGACGACCTCTACGCCGCCATCGACACACTGATAGACAAGCTCGACCGGCAACTGATCAAACACAAAGAAAAACAACGGGGCCGATAAACCTCAGCGCCTGACAACTGTCATACGAACCATGTGTACCTCTAAAAATAGTGATATTTTCGTGAGAGCAAGGCGGCTGCGCACGGAGGCCCGCAGTGTATAAAACATACATGAGGAGGCGAGTACGCTGCCAACGCAGCTATCGCGGAAATAGCACATTTTTAGAGGTGCACATTGCAAATTTCTGAAATTTTGACATTGGAGCGTACCAACTGCTGCGCTCCCGGCAGCAGTAAAAAGCGGGTTCTGGAGTACCTGGCCAACTTTCTGGCGCAGCTGAACCCGGACGCCGACAATGTGGTGCTGTACGAGCAGTTACTGGCCAGAGAACGCCTTGGCAGCACCGGCATTGGCGATGGTGTGGCCATCCCTCACTGTCGCATGGAAGGCATTAAGGAGGCGGTTGGTGTGCTGCTGAGATTGCAAAAAAGTGTCGACTTCGACGCCATAGACGGCCAGCCGGTGGACCTGGTGTTCGCCTTGATCGTGCCCAAAGACGATGGCGACAACCAGGCCAACGACGAGCACCTCAACACACTGGCCAGCATTGCCGAATTGATGCAAAACCCGCAGCGACGAGAACAGCTGCGCGAGGCACAGGACAACCGGACGCTGTACAACAGCGCCACACAAGGGCAAGGATAACGACCCATGCGATTGGTAGTGATCAGTGGCCGCTCAGGCTCAGGCAAAAGTACCGCGCTGCACGTGTTGGAGGACGTGGGCTTTACCTGCATCGACAACCTGCCCGCCGAACTTCTGCCACCGCTGTTTCAGCAATATCAGGCATCAGGCAACCACAGTGACCACAAAATCGCCGTTGGCATCGACGCCCGCAACCTGCTGGGTGATTTCACCCAACTGCCACAAATTCTGGCACAACTGAAAGACAGCGGCGTCAACCACGAAGTTATCTTCCTCGACGCGCGCACACCAATACTGCTGCAACGCTTTAGCGAAACCCGCCGCAAGCACCCACTCAGTTCAGACAGTCTTGTACTGAAAGAAGCCATCAAGCTGGAACGCAAACTGCTGGAACCGGTGGCTACCATTGCCACACGCTCCATCGATACCAGCGCCATGAATCTGCACCAGTTGCGGGACCTGATCAAAAAACAGGTGGTGCCAGACAATCAGGGTGACATGGCTATTTTGTTCGAGTCGTTCGGCTTCAAACGCGGCGTTCCCGCCGACGTGGATTTTGTGTTCGATGTGCGCTGCCTGCCCAACCCCTACTGGAAACCAGAGCTGCGCGCCCAAACCGGTAACGACCCGGAAGTGGTGGAGTTTCTCGAACAACAAGTGGACGTGGCCCATATGCTGGCAGATATCATCGGTTATATGGAGCGCTGGCTGCCTAAATTCCAGGCCAATAACCGCAGCTATTTGACCGTGGCCATCGGCTGTACCGGTGGTCAGCACCGCTCGGTGTACCTGTGCAACAAGCTGTGCGAATACTTCTCCACTCACGTGGCCAATGTGGTTCAGGTGCATCACAGGGAACTGTCGTGATCACTACCGAACTGACCATCGTCAACAAGCTCGGCCTGCACGCTCGCGCCGCCACCAAACTGGCGCAAACCTCCGGGCGCTTTGCCAGCACCATTCGCTGCGGCCACAGCGGCAAGATGGTGGACGCCAAAAGCGTGATGGCCGTCATGCTGCTGGCAGCCTCAAAAGGTACTCAACTTACTTTTGAAGTTGACGGCAACGACGAGCAGGAGGCTATGGATACCATTGCCGAACTGATTGCGGGCTTCTTTGGTGAAGGCCAGTAAGCCCATGCCAAATGCCCTGATTTTAATCGCCCACGGCAGCCCCAGAGCCCAGGCCAATGAGGAATTTTTATCTTTGGTGGAGTCAGTCGCCGAAAAAGTAGCAGGGCAATATTCCCTGGTGAAAGGCGCTTTTCTCGGCTCCACAACTCCGGATATAGCAACTGCCATAAACGATGCTATCAGCCAAGGCGCTACAAGAATCAACGTACTACCCTACTTCCTCAACTCGGGCGTTCACGTAGCCAAAGATGTTCCATCAATTCTTGAGCAGCAACAGCAAAACAACCCCCACTGCACCATCACCTTGTTGCCCTGCTTTGGCCTCGATCCCGACATCGCCAACCTGATAGCCAGGCAAGTTACTCTCAGCCAATAAAACCGCGCCCGCTAAAGTTCTACCGCTCTGCTCACAGCCAGAAGCTCGTAGCCCGCAGCTATATATTTTCCAGCAAAATCAGTACACTACCCGCCATCTATCCAGTTACTTACTGTTCAGACCAGTCAATGAGGGGGAATACGCGATGCCATCGGTTACCAACACCGCTAACCACCTCGAGCAACTGGAGCTTATCAGCGAGGCTCTGGATTCTGGCACCCTGCACCACACCCGTCATATGCTGAACTCCCTGTCAGCGCCGGAAATCGCCGACCTGATTGAGTCCTCCCCACCCAAAGAGCGCCATGTGCTTTGGGAGCTGGTGGACAAGGAGTCCGAAGGCGATGTGCTGCAAGAGCTGGATGAGGACGTCCAAAAGCTGTTCCTGAAAGATATGGACAGCGAGGAACTGGCCAGCCTTACCGAAGGCATGGACGTGGACGATATGGCGGATATTCTGCAGCAATTGCCGGATCGCATTACCGCAGAAGTGCTGCAGGCCATGAGTGATCAAGACCGTCAACGGGTGGAAACCGTACTCACCTACGACGAAGACACCGCCGGCGGCATGATGGACACCGACACCATCACCGTACGCCCCGACCTCACCATCGACGTGGTACTGCGCTTTCTGCGTCGCCACGAGGAATTACCCGAAGGCACTGACAACCTGTTTGTGGTCAACCGCAAAGACGTTTTTCTCGGCATCCTGCCACTGCGTAAAGTGCTCACCTCCTCCGACAGCATCACTGTGCGGGAGCTGATGGATACCGAAGTGGAAGCCATTCCCGCCACTCTCGAAGACGCCGAAGTAGCGCACCTGTTTGAGCGCCATGACTGGCTATCGGCAGCGGTGGTGGATGATGACGGCAAGTTGCTCGGCCGTATCACCATCGATGATGTGGTGGATGTGATCATCGAAGAAGCGGATCACTCCCTGCTGGGTCTGGCGGGCCTCAGTGATGAAGAAGACACCTTCGGCTCCGTGCGCCGCACCGCACCGCGCCGCGCCCTGTGGCTGGGCATCAACCTGATTACCGCGATTATTGCCTCTCTGGTGATCAAACAGTTTTCCGATTCCATCGAGACCATTGTCGCCTTGGCAGTACTGATGCCTATTGTCGCCAGCATGGGTGGTGTCGCCGGCAGCCAGACACTGACCGTGGTGATACGCGGTATGGCCCAGGGCCAGATTGGCCGCAGCAACCTGGGCTGGTTGCTGAATAAAGAATTCGGCGTTGGCCTGCTCAACGGCCTGCTATGGGCGGCGGTTATGGGCATGGCTGCAGGCTATTATTTTGACACTGAAAACATTGGCTGGGTAATCGCGGCGGCCATGGTGATCAACCTGATTACCGCCGCCGTGTTTGGCGCCCTGCTTCCCATATTCCTGCGCGCTATCAATATTGATCCTGCGCTGGCGGGGAGTGTAGTACTAACCACCATCACCGACGTGGTGGGCTTCCTCGCTTTCCTGGGGCTGGCGACCATATACCTGCTCCCGTAACTGAAACAATAAAAGCGAAAAGTGCCTCTAAAAATAGTGATATTTTCGTGAGAGCACCAAAAGTAGGCGCTTTAGGCGAGGCGGCAGCGCACGGAGGCCCGCAGTGTATAAGGCATACATGAGGAGGCGAGTACGCTGCCAACGCAGCTATCGCGGAAATAGCGCATTTTTAGAGGTGCTTTTATGATTGATTTTCCTGACGACTATGGCAAAGACCCTGAAGACCCGGAAGAAGTAATTCTGGTCAGCAAAACTGAGCTGAAACGGGACATGCAGGAACTGCAACAATTGGGAGAAACCCTGGTTGATCTGCCAGAAAAGCAACTGGAAAAAGTTACCCTGCCGGAACAACTAAGCGACGCCATATACCTGGCTCGTCGACTCAAACACCGGGAGGGGCGCCGCCGCCAGCTACAGTTTATTGGCAAGCTGATGCGCGATATCGACGTGACAGAAATCCGCCAACAGCTGGAACAGTTTGACCAGCAGAGCCGTGCCTTTCGCCAGCACTTCCATCAGCTGGAACAGTGGCGCGATCGTCTGGTTGCCGAAGGTGATAGTGCCCTTAATGAATGGATGGCCGAGCACCCCGATGCAGATCGACACCAGCTGCGACAATTGATTCGCCAGGCCCAGAAAGAACAATCGCAGCAAAAGTCGCCAGCGGCGAGTCGGAAATTGTTTAAGGTTTTACGTGAGGCCAGCGAATAATTCTTTGCTGTCATCCTGAGCGTAGCGAAGGATCTCGACGCTTGATCCAGCAAAGAGATCCTTCGCTACGCTCAGGATGACAGCACCCCCACCGCCAATCTCTCCAACGCTTCTTCCAACCTGTCCATCTCAGCGGTATAAGTAAAACGCACATATTTATTGGCATTGTGCACGCCAAAATCCGTGCCCGGCGTAAATGCCACACCCTGCTCTCTGAGCATTCGCCAACAAAACCCCTCGCCATTGTCGGTGAGTTTTTCCACATTGGCGTATACGTAAAAAGCCCCGGCGGGCAGATGGTTGATGCCAAAGCCGATTTCTCTTAACCCGTTCACCAGAAAATCGCGGCGGCGCTGAAATTCCTGGCGGCGCTGTTCAAGAATTTCTTCAGTTTCCGGTTGCAGCGCAGCCAGTGCGGCATATTGGGAAATAGCGGGGCTGGAGATGTAGAAGTTCTGCGCCAGGGTATTGATCTTTTCCTGCGCAACTTCCGGCACAATTGCCCAGCCCAAGCGCCAGCCGGTCATACCGAAGTATTTGGAAAAGCTGTTGATGACGTAAGCGTCATCGGTCACTTCCAGTATGGAGGCAACGTCGGTGGCATCACTTTCTGTATCAGAGTAGGTAAGACCATGATAAATCTCGTCTACCACTAATGCTGCCTGTTTTTCTGCAGTCAGCTGATGCAGGGCAACCAGATTTTCGCGCGTGATAATTTCTCCGGTGGGATTATTGGGCGAAGCAACCATCACACCGCGTGTATTTGTCTGCCAATGGCTGCGCGCCAAGTCTGCGGTCAGCTGAAAATTATTGCTGGCATCTACAGGCACACGTTGCGGCTCGGCATCAAGACGGCGAACAAAGTTGGGATTGCAAGGGTAACCGGGGTCAGAAAGCAGTAAGCCGTCTCCGGGGTTGAGCAGCAATTCGCACACCATACCCAGAGCGGCGCTACTGCCGGTGGTAATCACCACCCGCCCGGGTGCCACGGTTACTCCATAACGCCGCCGATACAACTCCGCCACCGCCTCGCGCAATTGAGGAATACCACAGGCAGCGGTGTACTTGGTGTGGCCCGCTGCCATGGCCTGCTGCGCTGCTTCAAGCACCGGCTGTGGCGTGGCAAACGCGGGTTCTCCCACCTCCATGCGCACAATATCCCTACCCTGCGCCTGCAGCTCCATGGCAGCGGCGAGAATATCCATGGCTTTGAAAGAGGTGATATCGCGGCAGCGATTGGCGAATTTCATGAAGAAACCTGATTGCGGAATACAAGACACGAGATTGCCACGTCGCTGCGCGACTCGCAATGACGTTGGATAATACTGTCATCCTGAGCCGCGTAGCGGCGTGAGGATCTCAGAGCCTGCAAATTGTGAGATCCTCACGTCGGCTACGCCTCCTCAGGATGACGCTGGGCGAACAAAAAACGGGGCCGAAGCCCCGTTTTCATCACACCTTTAATCAGAAGAATTATTCCCCTGCAGGCGCCTCTGTGGCTGATTCTTCAGCGGCACCACCTTCTTCCTGAATATCTTTCATGGTCAGTTTGATACGGCCGCGGGCGTCCACATCCAATACCTTAACAGGAACGGTCTGACCTTCTTGCAGGTAGTCGGTCACTTTCTCAACGCGCTCCTGGGCGATTTGAGAGATGTGAACCAGACCATCGGTGCCCGGCATAATGGTCACGAAAGCGCCGAAGTCGACAATGCGGGCAACCTTGCCCTGGTAAACCTTGCCGATTTCCGCTTCCGCAGTGATTTCTTCGATCTTGAATACCGCCAGGTCCAGAGATTCTTTGTCGGCGGCGTAGATGCGGATGCTGCCGTCGTCTTCGATGTCGATGGAGGCACCGGTCTCTTCGGTCAGTGCACGGATGGTGGCACCGCCTTTACCGATGACATCGCGAATCTTGTCCGGGTCGATCTTCAGGGTAGAGAAACGCGGCGCACTTTCCGCCACGGCTTCACGACCACTGTCGATCACCTTGTTCATCTCGCCGAGTATGTGCAGGCGAGCGTGCAGGGCCTGTTCCAGGGCAATTTCCATGATCTCTTCGTTGATGCCTTCGATCTTGATGTCCATTTGCAAAGCAGTGATACCTTTGGCAGTACCGGCCACTTTAAAGTCCATGTCACCCAGGTGATCTTCGTCGCCAAGAATGTCGGTCAGTACGGCAAAACCGCTCTGCTCTTTCACCAGGCCCATGGCAATACCGGCAACCGGAGCGCTCAGAGGCACACCGGCGTCCATCAGTGCCAGAGAGGCGCCACACACTGAGGCCATGGAGCTGGAACCGTTGGATTCGGTGATTTCGGATACCACGCGAATGGTGTAAGGGAATTCCTCAACCGTAGGCAACACAGCGGCAATGCCGCGGCGTGCCAGGCGGCCGTGGCCCACTTCACGACGACCAGTAAAACCGATGCGGCCACACTCACCCACCGAGTAGGGAGGGAAGTTGTAGTGCAGCATGAATGGGTCTTTGCGCTCCCCTTCCAGGGCGTCGATGATTTGCGCGTCACGCACTGCACCCAAGGTGGCAGTGGCAATGGCTTGAGTTTCACCACGGGTAAACAATGCTGTGCCGTGTACATTGGGCAGCAGGCCCACTTCCACGTTGATGGCGCGAACGGTTTTGCTGTCGCGACCGTCGATACGGGGTTCACCAGCAATGATGCGGCCGCGAACAATTTCTTTTTCCAGTTTTTTGAAGTAATCGCCAACCGTGTCGGCAGCGACGCCACCTTCTTCATCAGACGTCAGGGCTTCAACAGCTGCATCGCGCAATTCGTTAACGCGGGTAACGCGCTCTTGCTTGTCGATAATGGCGTAAGCGTTGGCCAGGTCGGCACCTACTTGCTGGTTGAGGGCAGTTTTCAGCTCGGTGTTTACTTCAGCAGCCTGCCAGTCCCAGCGTGGTTTGCCCACTTCAGCAACCAGTTGATCGATTACCTGGATAACCGCCTGCATTTCCTGGTGAGCGTACAGTACCGCACCCAGCATCAGGTCTTCCGGCAACTCTTTGGCTTCAGATTCCACCATCAGTACCGCTTCTTCGGTACCGGCAACCACCATGTCAAGAACAGAGCCTTCCAGCTCGCTGTAGGTGGGGTTCAGCAGGTAGCCGTCTTGCTGGCTGAAGCCAACGCGGGCAGCGCCGATGGGGCCACTAAATGGCACGCCGGAAATGGCCAGAGCCGCAGACGCACCGATCATGGCGGGAATGTCAGGGTCGATGTTTTTGTTGGCTGAGATCACCGTACAAACAACCTGGACCTCGTTCTTAAAGCCGTCCGGAAACAGCGGGCGGATAGGACGGTCGATCAGGCGAGACGTCAGGGTTTCTTTTTCAGAAGGGCGACCTTCGCGTTTGAAGAAACCACCGGGGATTTTACCGGCAGCGTAAGCTTTTTCCTGATAGTTAACAGTCAGCGGGAAAAAGTCCTGGCCGGGCTTGGCTTGCTTGGCACCAACCACAGTACAAAGTACCGCGGTATCGTCCATGGAGCAGATCACCGCACCGCTGGCCTGACGGGCAACGCGGCCAGTTTCCAGGGTGATGGTGTGGTTTCCGTATTGGAATTTTTTAATGGTAGGAGTCATTTTTTGTTCCTGTATTTTTTTGATCCCGCAGCTGCTGTGTTTTTGCTGCTCGGGTTACCTATTTATACGGAAGATGTGAGACGAGAGATGAGAGACGGGCGGCTACGAATCCTGTTCGAAGTACCTCGTCTCTCATCTCTCGTCTCACATCTCTCACCATACCCATAGGTAACTCGATCAGCACACAAAAATCAGTTTGGAATCGATTGGTTAAAAATAACAGTGGCCCCAAAGGGGCCACTGAAACAAGACTTAACGACGCAGGCCGAGCTTTTTGATCAGCGCAGCGTAACGTTCAACATCTTTGCCCTTCACGTAATCCAGCAGCTTGCGACGCTGGTTTACCATGCGAATCAGACCGCGACGGGAGTGGTGGTCTTTTTTGTGATCGCCGAAGTGGCCTTGCAGCTTATTGATGTTGGCAGTCAGCAGGGCAACCTGTACTTCCGGAGAACCAGTGTCGCCTTCGCCTTTGCCGTGTTCAGCAACAATAGCTGCTTTTTCTTGTGCACTCAGTGCCATGATTATTTCCTCATTAATATGCGGTTAGTGGATACAGGCAGTCCGCGCATATTTACAGACTGCCTAATGTTTGACGTTTGATGTTGGACGTTCGACGAATCCGGCTCAGAGCCACTCGTCCAACGTCCAACATCCAACGTCTAACGCTCTACAATCAGACGACGTGGGGCTACCATGCCGTCATCAAGAATTTCTGCGACACCCAAAAAGGGGCCGTCTTCCAGAAAGATGCGCACTATATCGCCTTCTTCCCCGTCGCGATAGGCCTGCGGGCAGATTACCGGCTGGCCTTTTTTGAAGTAAAACGCCACATCTTCCGACAAATCGAAGCCGGGCAGATCGTCTACGGCCGCCTCGGTGGGCTTGAGCAGGTAATCCATGTCCTCGCCGCGCTTGCCCTCGCGCAATTGTTCCAGCTCTGCCAAGGAGGTTGTGTCCTCCTCAAAAAACGGCCCCGCCTGGGTGCGATGCAACATGGAAACGTGGGCTCCCACACCCAGCGCTTCGCCTAAATCTTCCGCCAGGGTACGGATATAAGTGCCCTTGGTGCAGTGCACAAATACATCTGCTTCGGCGATCTCACCCGACCTAAAGTCCAGAAAATCGTACTGGAAGATCGTACAGGGCCGGGCTTCCCGCTCTACAGTAATGCCCTGGCGCGCCAGCTTGTACAGCGGCTCGCCATTGTGCTTGAGTGCCGAATACATGGAAGGCACTTGCATAATGTCGCCGCGAAACGGTTCGATGGCCTTTTCCACCATCTTTTTGGTCAGCTTGGCAGCGCTTTGTTGCGCCACGATGTCACCATCACTATCGCCGGTTTCCGTCTGGATACCAAAACGAAAAGTGGCGCGGTAGCCCTTGTCTGAATCCAGCAGAAAGTGGGAAAACTTGGTGGCCTCTCCCAGGCAAATAGGCAGCACGCCGGTTGCCAGCGGGTCGAGACTGCCCGTATGCCCTGCCTTGTCGGCGAACATCAGGTACTTGACCCGTTGCAGAGCGTCGTTTGAACTCATGCCGGAAGGCTTGTTCAGCAGGAACACACCGCTCACCGGGCGGCCGCGCTGGCGTCGACGTCTACCCACGATTAATTCTCGCTGCCGCCTTGTTCAGGGTCAGCGCCGTCAGTGGCCTGGCGTTTTTTGGTGTCATCAAACACGGTTTTTTCGATCAACGCTTCCAAATTCTGGCCGTAGCGCACGCTCTTGTCGTAGACAAAGCGCAGCTTGGGGGTGGCGCGCAACTCCATGGAGCGGGCCACCTGATTACGCAAGAAGCCGGCAGCGCCGTTAAGTACTTCCGCCGCTTTGCGGGAGTCGGCTTCGGTGTCGTGACCCACAAAGGTAACAAACACCTTGGCGTGGGACAGATCTCGGCTCACTTCCGCGCCAGTGACGTTGACCATGCCCACCCGCGGGTCGCGAATTTCATCGCGAATCAACACCGCCAGCTCGCGCTGCAGGGCGTCGGAAATTCGTTGAGTGCGGCTGTAGTCAGTCATTCATATTCTCAAATTTGTCGTCCTGAGGAGCGCAGCGACGTGAGGATCTCAGGGCCTGATACCTGTGAGATTGACTCGCACCATCCTTGGTGCTCGGCCCTACGGGCCGCCTTTGGCGCCCAAATTGGCTTTCCTGCCAATTTGTCTTCGGCTGCGCTCAGGGTTGCAAGGTCGCTTACAGCGACCTTGCAACCTGGACGATGTCGAACACTTCGATCTGGTCGCCCACTTTGACGTCGTTGTAGTCTTTTACGCCGATGCCGCATTCCATGCCGTTGCGTACGTCTTGTACGTCGTCTTTAAAGCGACGCAGGGATTCCAGTTCGCCTTCGTAGATCACTACGTTGTCGCGCAGTACGCGAATCGGCTTGCTGCGGTAGACGGTACCTTCCACCACCATACAACCGGCGATGGCACCCAGTTTGGGTGAGCGGAACACGTCGCGCACTTCGGCGATGCCGACAATTTCTTCTTTCTCTTCCGGCGCCAGCATGCCACTGAGGGCTTGCTTCACTTCATCCAGCAGCTGGTAAATGATGCTGTAGTAGCGCAGGTCGATGCTCTCCGCTTCCGCCAGGCGGCGCGCAGAGGCATCGGCACGAACGTTAAAGCCCATCACAACAGCACCGGAAGTCAGCGCCAGGTTCATATCGGATTCGGTAATACCTCCAACACCTGAGGACACCACCTCCACCGCCACTTCGTCGTTGGCGAAGTCTGCCAGTGACGAAATAATGGCTTCCAGAGAGCCGCGCACGTCGGTTTTCAAAACCACCGGCAATACTTTCTTCTCGTTGCCTTCAAAGGTGGCAAACATGCTTTCCAGCTTGGCCGCCTGCTGGCGCGCCTGGCGCTCTTCGCGGGCTTTTTGCTGGCGGTGTTCGGCCACGTCGCGGGCTTTGCGCTCGTCGGCCACTACGACAAATTCTTCACCGGCATCCGGGGCCACATCCAGACCGAGGATTTCCACAGGTATGGAGGGGCCAGCACTTTGAATAGGCTTGCCGTTTTCGTCCACCATAGCGCGCACTTTACCGGCGCTTTCTCCGGCCAGCACGTAATCACCTTTGTTCAAGGTACCGCCCTGGATCAGAGCAGTGGCCACTACGCCGCGGCCTTTGTCCAGACGCGCTTCGACGATAACACCCTTGGCAGGGCCATCTACCGGAGCCGTCAGTTCCATCAACTCAGACTGCAGCAGTACCGCTTCTAACAGCTCGTCGATGCCTTGACCGGTGTGGGCAGAGACATGAATAAACTGGGTGTCGCCACCCCAATCTTCGGGGATTACTTCCTTGGCGGACAGTTCGTTGGTGACACGATCCGGGTCGGCGCCTTCTTTGTCCATTTTGTTAATGGCTACCACCAGGGGCACGCCGGCGGCGCGGGCGTGCTGAATGGCTTCTTCCGTTTGCGGCATCACACCGTCGTCCGCAGCCACCACCAGAATCACCACGTCGGTGGACTGGGCACCACGGGCGCGCATCGCGGTAAAGGCGGCGTGTCCCGGCGTATCCAGGAAGGTCACCATGCCTTTCGGCGTGTTTACGTGGTAGGCGCCAATGTGCTGGGTAATACCACCGGCTTCGCCAGAGGCCACACGACTTTCGCGAATGTAATCCAGCAGCGAGGTTTTACCGTGGTCAACGTGACCCATTACGGTAACCACCGGCGCGCGGGATTCTTCCGCTGCGGCCTCACTCATGTCAGCCAGTACCGCCGCCAGTTCGTCTTCCACCGCATTGGCAGAAACCGCCACTGGGTTGTGGCCCAGTTCTTCCACCACCAGAGTGGCGGTGTCGCGGTCGATAGCCTGGTTGATGGTCACCATGGTGCCCATCTTCATCAGCTCTTTGATCACAACGCCCGCTTTAACGGCCATTTTCTGGGCCAGTTCGCCCACTTGAATTTCTTCCGGCAGCTCCACGTCGTGAACAATCTTTTCGGTGGGGCGCTTGAACTTGTGCTTGTTGTCACCCTTGAGTTTGATTGGCTTGCTGGCCGCCGCTTTGCGGCTGGTTTTCAAGCGCGGGGTTTTAACAATGCCTTTTACTTCGTCCAGATCATCTGCCAGAGCCACCGGGTTTTTGTTCTTGTCCACCTTGGGGGCGAGACGAGACTTTTTCTTGGCCGGTTTTTTCTCTTCTTCAGCAGGAGTCGGCGCGGCAGTTTCAACTGGCTGCGCGTGTTTTCTGGCTTTGAGCGCTTCGGCTTTTTCCAATTCAGCGGCCTTCAGCTGTGCTTCTTCCGCCGCCTTGCGCTGTTCTTCTTCCGCTTTCAAACGTGCCTGCTCTTCGGCTTCTTGCTGGGCCTGGCGGCGGGCTTCCAGAGCAGCAACGCGCTTGGCTTCGGCATCATCCAGAGGCGATGCAGCCGGTTCCATCTCGCGGGCTTTTTCTTCCGCTTCCGCCTGGGCAGCAATTTCTTCGTCGCTGCGCTTTACGTAGGTACGCTTTTTACGCACCTCAACCGCCACGGCTTTTTTGCCAGCGCCCACTTTCAGAGTGCTGACAGTCTTGCGCTTGAGCGTGATTTTCTTGGGCTCGCGGGTGCTCTCCCCATGCAGGCTTTTCAGGTAGGCCAGCAGGGTTTGCTTCTCTTCGTCTGCGACCACATCGGTTTCTGACGTTTGCGTCAGGCCCGCTTCCTGCATTTGCTTGAGCAGACGATCTGCGCTAACGCCAACCACTTTAGCGAGTTCGCTTACAGTCACCTCTGCCATTTGTATTCCTCAGTATTTTTCATTGCCCGTTGCCGGGTCGTTGTGTGGCGCGCTGCGCTTTTATTCGTCTTCGGCTTCAGCAAACCAGGGCGCGCGGGCCGTCATAATCAGGTCGGACGCCTGCACCGGGTCAATCCCCTCGATTTCCAGCAGCTCGTCGATGGCTTGTTCCGCCAGGTCTTCCATGGTGACGATACCGTTGGCCGCCAGCTTGCGCGCCAGTTCGTCGGTCATGCCGTCCATGGTGCGCAGGTCTTCTGCAGGCTCAACACCGGCGATTTGCTCTTCGCTGGCCAGTGCCAGAGTCAACAGAGCATTCTTGGCGCGGGCGCGCAGCTCTTCGGCGATGTCTTCATCAAAGCCTTCGATCTGGGCCATTTCTTCCAGGGGCACGTAGGCCACTTCTTCAAGGCTGGTAAAGCCTTCGTCCACCAGAACGCCGGCAACGTCTTCGTCCACGTCCAGCTGCTCCATAAAGGTTTCCATAAAGTTGGAGGATTCTTGCTGTTGCTTTTCCTCCGCCTCGTCCAGAGACATGACGTTGATCTTCCAGCCGGTCAGTTCGGAAGCGAGACGAACGTTCTGGCCGCCTTTACCGATGGACTGGGCCAGATTTTCTTCATCCACCGCCACATCCATTGAACGGGCGTCTTCGTCGACAATAATGGATTCCACTTCCGCAGGCGCCATGGCGTTAATCACCAGTTGCGCCGGGTTGTCGTCCCACAGCACGATGTCTACACGCTCGCCATCCAGTTCATTGGAGACCGCCTGCACACGAGCACCGCGCATACCCACGCAAGCGCCAACCGGGTCGATGCGACCGTCGTTGGTTTTCACCGCGATCTTGGCACGGGAGCCGGGGTCGCGGGCGGCGCCGCGAATTTCGATGACTTCTTCAGAAATCTCAGGCACTTCGATGCGGAACAGTTCGATCAGCATTTCGTTACAAGCGCGGCTGAGCAGCAATTGCGGGCCACGGTTTTCTTCACGAATGGCCATCAGCAGAGTGCGCACACGGTCGTTGACCCGGAAAATTTCCCGGCCAACAAGCTCCTCGCGAGGAAGCAGTCCCTCGGCGTTGTTGCCGAGATCAACAATAATATGGTCGCGGGTTACTTTCTTGACGGTACCGGCCAACAGCTCGCCAACGCGGTTGCGGAACTCATCCACGATCAGGGCACGCTCGGCGTCGCGCACTTTCTGCACGATGACCTGCTTGGCGATCTGCGCAGCAATGCGGCCAAAACCGATGTTTTCCACCTGCTCTTCGTAGGTGTCGCCCACTTTTAGGCTGCTGTCTTTTTCAGCGGCTTCTTCGGTGGTGAACTGGGTGCCCAGCTCTGCCAGCACGTCGTCGGGCATGACTTCCCAGGAACG
The DNA here is from genome assembly GCF_030341905.1 of Porticoccus sp. W117. Classification (GTDB taxonomy): domain Bacteria; phylum Pseudomonadota; class Gammaproteobacteria; order Pseudomonadales; family Porticoccaceae; genus SCSIO-12696. The sequence continues at coordinate 63,576 of NZ_JATAAF010000008.1, forward strand.
GAAGGTCTCGTAATCGCCGGTTTCACGGTCGATGACAACACGGATAGTGGCATCTTCGTCGTAACGCTTTTTGGTAGCCGTAGCCAGCGCCTGCTCAATGGCCTCAAAAATGATTCCTCTGGAAACGCCCTTTTCGTTAGAAACCGCTTCCGCAACCATCAAAATTTCTTTACTCATCTCCGTGCCTCACTAAAACCGGGGAATGATATTTGCTTTTTCAACACCGTCGAATGGAAACAGATACTCGTGATTGTCCACTTCCACCACTACATCGCCGTCCTCAACGCCCTTTAACAGGCCTTTAAAATTACGACGACCTTCATAGGGAAAACGCAGTTTTATACTGACGCTCTCGCCAATAAATTGTTCACACTGAGCCAGTGTATACAGCGGGCGATCCGCACCCGGCGACGACACCTCCAGGGTGTACTCACCGCTGATGGGATCTTCCACATCCAGCAGGCTGCTCACCTGGCGGCTGACTCGTTCGCAATCTTCTACGCCAACACCATCTGCTTTATCTATATAGATACGCAGCAGCATATGCTTGCCCTGAGGCAGTAATTCAAGCCCCCACAGCTGACAACCGAGGGCATCCACCACCGGTTCAAAAAGCTGTCTCAGCTGTTCACTTTTGGCATTCATCAAAAATCGCAACGTCCAAAGCCAAAAAAAGGGCCAACGGCCCTTACTGCAACATCCTGTAAAACCCATCCCTTTAGCTACGAAAAAGCCCCATAAATGGGGCTTTAACGACTGCTTTGATAGCTCAAGCCATCAAAACGAAATAGTTGGTAGCGGGGGCCAGATTTGAACTGACGACCTTCGGGTTATGAGCCCGACGAGCTACCAGGCTGCTCCACCCCGCACCGGACTTGAGAAACGCCTGTTTTGAAACTTGTTCCGAAACAGATCGCGCCCTGCTCAAGAGGCTGCGAATTATAGGGAGCACCCCTTACTCGGTCAAGCACTTTAACAGGGATTTTTTACTGAAAAATGAAAATGTTATAACTGCGACAAAAAAGAAAAAACCGCTCAGTATAGAGCGGTTTCAAGATGGTGCCCAAGGCCGGACTTGAACCGGCACGGCTTGCGCCACTACCCCCTCAAGATAGCGTGTCTACCAATTCCACCACTTGGGCATAAACTGTCATTACTTGCCGGACTCTTCGTCGGCTTTTTCGGCTGCATCGTTCACTTGCGGAATGTCATCCTCCGCCGTGTTTACCGCCTCGTCCATCACCGGAATATCCGTTTCTGCAGGTTCGTCTTCAACTACCAGGCCGGGAGCTGGTTGGTCATCGATTTGCAGATTGTTTTTGGCAACCACCGCCAGAGTAAGGCTGGTGACAAAAAATACTGTGGCCAAAATGGCGGTCATTTTGCTGAAGAAGTTCCAGCTGCCAGAACTGCCAAAAATGGTTTGTGAAGCGCCAGCGCCAAAAGAGGCACCCGCTTCAGCACCCTTACCCTGTTGCAGCAGGATCAGTCCGATGATGGCCAAAGCCACCAGTACGTGAATAACAAGTATTAAATTCTCAGTCATGCTTTTTATGCCTGTTGGCAAATCTTTAAAAATTCGTCTGCATCCAAAGATGCTCCGCCCACCAGCGCACCATCAATGTCTGGCTGGGCAAATATTTCAGCGGCGTTGCTGGACTTCACGCTGCCGCCGTACAAAATTCGTGTGCCATTACCCGCTTCAGTCAATTGCTGGCGGATAGCCGCGTGTACTTCCTGAGCCTGCTCAGGGGTGGCCGTCACGCCAGTACCGATGGCCCATACTGGTTCGTAGGCAACCACCGCCGCCGCTACCTTATCGACGCCGACAAGGTGAATCACGGCCTGCAGCTGCTCACCCACGACTTTCAGGGTTTCGCCCTGATCTCGCTGCTCCAGCGTCTCGCCCACACAGAGAATGGGCGTCAGGCCCACAGCCTCTGCGGCGGCAAATTTGTCTGCCACCACGCTGTTTGTTTCAGCGTACAGTGCACGGCGCTCTGAGTGACCAACAATAACGTATTGGCAACCAATGCCCTTGAGCATATCGGCGGCAATCTCGCCGGTATAAGCACCTTGGGCCTGCTCACTCACCGTCTGGCCACCCACAGCGACGGCTGAACCAGCCATCAATTGCAGTGCGGACGGAATAAACACTGACGGCGGGCACACCAGCACGTCAACGTCACCCAAACTTCCGGCACCAGACACAATACCTGCACAGAGCCGCTCAACAGACTGTACGCTGCCGTGCATTTTCCAGTTACCAGCCACCAGTGATTTACGCATAGCGTTGGTCTCAAGTTACGTGGAGAAAGTCGGGGGTGCCGAAAAGGGCGCAAATGGTAGCGGAGTTGCCTCGGTGCCGCAAGCGCTTTAAACCTCTTCTGGGCAAAGCGTTTTTTCTACCACCGCAGCCACCTGTTCGGCCAGGCGATCCACCTGTTGTTTATCCTCACCTTCCACCATAACGCGGATTAATGGCTCGGTTCCGGAAGGCCTCAACAGTACCCGGCCACTATCGGCCAGTTCGGCTTCTGCCTCGGCAACCGCAGCGCCGATTACCGGGTAGTCGCTGAGCGCCACTTTTTGATCAATGCGCACATTGATCATGGTTTGTGGGTATTTGCTCATGCCCTTTTTAAGAGTGTGGAGATTGTCGCCACTGTCGCTTAGGGCATGCAGCACCAGCAACGCCGACACAATGCCGTCCCCGGTGGTGGTAACATCGGAGCAGACAATATGGCCGGAATTCTCGCCACCCAGAGTCCAGCCATGTTGCTTCATGGCTTCGATCACGTAGCGGTCGCCCACTTTGGCACGCTGAAATGGCACATCCATTTGCTGGAAGGCTTTCTCCAAGCCGAAGTTGCTCATCAAAGTGCCAGCAACACCACTACAGCCCTGCCCGCTTTGCTGGCGGTGATTGGCGATGATGTAAAGAATTTCGTCACCATCCACCAGTTCGCCACGGTGGTCCACAAACACCAGGCGATCGCCGTCGCCATCAAAGGCAACGCCGAGATCAGCACCTTGGTCCACAACAGCCTTTTGCAGCTCTACCGGCTTGGTTGAACCGCAATTGAGGTTAATGTTAACGCCGTTGGGAGCCACTCCCAGCTCGATCACCTCGGCACCCAGCTCTTTCAACACATTAGGGGCGATGTGATAGGTGGCGCCGTTGGCGCAGTCCACCACAATGCGCATACCGGTGAGCACAAAGTCACGGGGCAGCACGCCTTTACAGAATTCGATATAGCGACCGGCGGCATCAGCGATGCGTTCCGCCCGACCCAGCTCACTGGACTGTTCAGTGATCATCGGCTGATCCAGATAGCGCTCGATTTCCAGCTCTACTTCATCCGGCAGCTTGTAACCGTCAGCGGCAAAGAACTTGATACCGTTATCCTGAAAGGGATTGTGGGAGGCACTGATAACGATGCCCGCCTGGGCGTGGAAAGTTCGCGTCAAATAGGCGATGGCAGGGGTCGGCATGGGGCCAAGTAAACCCACATCCACACCGGCAGCAATCAGGCCCGCCTGCAGAGCGGATTCGAACATATAGCCGGACACTCGCGTGTCTTTGCCGATCAATACCAGTTTGCGGCCTTCGGCCTGGGCACCAAATACTTTGCCAACCGCCCAACCCAGACGCAGGACAAAATCTGCAGTAATCGGCCCTTCCCCAACGGTACCGCGTATGCCGTCAGTACCAAAATATTTGCGTTCTGCCCCCATCAGGTGCACCCCATTATTCGTTGTTGTTCTCAACCGCTGCCCACATGCGCAATGCGTCAGCGGTTTCCTTAACATCGTGGACTCTCAATATCGCGGCACCACGCTGTGCCGCCAGTAGCGCCAGAGTGACACTTCCCATAAGTCGTTCGCCAACATCCCGCTCTACACCACTATCGCTCAGTATAGTGCCAATCATTCGTTTGCGAGATACCCCCACCAGAACCGGCAGCCCGCGGGCGACCAGAGAAGGCAGAGCGCGGAAAAGAGCCAGATTATGGGCCAGGGTTTTACCAAAGCCAAAGCCAGGGTCCACCACAATATTGCTTTTCTCGATTCCCGCTTCCAAACAGCTGGCAATTCGCCGGTCGAGAAATTCCCCCACTTCCTGCACCACATCTACATACCGGGGATCCGCCTGCATAGAACCGGGCTCGCCCTGCATATGCATCAGGCACACCGGCAACCCGGTGGCCGCTGCCGCCTGCATGGCACCTTCCCGCTGCAAAGCGCGCACATCGTTGATCAACGCCGCACCTGCAGTCGCAGCCGTCATCATCACTTGTGGGCTACTGGTATCTACCGACAGAGCCACATCGAGCCGTTGCGACAGCGCTTCAACAACCGGCACTACCCGATCCAGTTCTTCATTTACAGATACCGGAGCCGCACCAGGCCGCGTGGACTCACCACCAATATCGAGAATATCTGCACCATCCGCCACCATTTGTTCTGCTGTGCGGAGGACGCGATCCAGATTAACGTGCTGCCCATGATAAAGCTGACCACCATCGGAAAAAGAATCCGGGGTGACATTGAGAATGCCCATTATCTGGGGCTGATTCGGCAGCAGCTGCAACTCAGACGCCATAATTTTCCTCAACAACCCAACCAAAAAATGCCTTCGACGCAAATCGAAGGCATTTTCCCGGTGTACATACTGCGATTAACGGCCAACTTACTTGGCAGGGTCGACAGAGCCGCTATCCAATGGCTTGTCATCTTTGGCTTCGGGCTCACTTTCAGAGCGGTCTGCATCGCTGCTGTCGCCAGCGGATGAGCCACCGCCAAAATCGCTGTCTTGCCAGTCTCTCGGAGCGCGTACCTTGCGACGCTCCATCAGGTCTTTGACCTGATCCGCGTCGATGGTTTCGTACTCCATCAGTGCGTCTTTCATGGCCTCCAGCACATCGCGGTTTTCGTCCAGCAAGCCCTCGGCGGTTTTGTAGCAATCATCGAGAATCTTGCGGATTTCTTCATCGATCTCGCGAGAGGTACGCCCGGAGTAGGTTTTGTTGCCACTGCCAGGCATTTGCGAATCTTCCTCACCGTAGAGCACCGGCCCCATCACGTCGGACAAGCCCCAGCGAGTCACCATATTGCGGGCGATGTTGGTGGCCTGCTCGATATCGCTGGACGCACCGGTAGACACCGCATCGGCGCCACCCACCATATCTTCGGCAATACGGCCGCCGTATGCAGAGGCAATACGCCCCAGCAGATAACGGCGGCTGTGGCTGTGTTTGTCGTCTTCCGGCAGGTACTGGGTAACACCCAGAGCACCGCCGCGAGGAATAATGGTGACCTTGTGCACCGGATCGTGCTCCGGCATGTGGTAGCCAACAATGGCGTGGCCCGCCTCGTGGTAGGCGGTCATCTCTTTTTCCGCCTCCGACATCACCATGGAGCGGCGCTCGGCGCCCATCATGATTTTGTCACGGGCTTTTTCGAATTCTTCCATGGTCACCAGGCGCTTGTCTGCACGGGCGGCGAAAAGGGCCGCCTCGTTCACCAGGTTGGCCAGGTCGGCACCGGAAAAGCCGGGGGTACCGCGGGCAACCACGCGCAGGTCAACGTTATCGTCCACCGGCACCTTACGCACATGCACCTGTAGGATTTTCTCGCGACCGCGGATATCCGGCAGGCTGACATAGACCTGGCGGTCGAAACGGCCGGGACGCAGCAGGGCTTTATCCAGAACATCGGCCCGGTTGGTAGCGGCGATCACAATCACGCCTTCGTTACCTTCAAAGCCGTCCATTTCCACCAGGAGCTGGTTGAGGGTTTGCTCGCGTTCGTCGTTGCCGCCGCCCCAGCCACCACCACGGTGGCGGCCCACGGCGTCGATTTCGTCAATAAAGATAATGCAGGGGGACTGTTTTTTGGCTTGCTCAAACATGTCGCGCACGCGAGAGGCACCCACACCCACAAACATCTCCACAAAGTCGGAACCGGAAATTGAGAAGAACGGCACTTTAGCCTCACCGGCAATGGCTTTCGCCAGTAGGGTTTTACCTGTGCCAGGGGGGCCAACCATCAAAACGCCTCGCGGAATCCTGCCCCCAAGTCTTTGGAAACGGCTGGGGTCGCGCAAGAACTCCACCAGTTCGTGAACATCTTCTTTGGCCTCATCCACGCCGGCCACATCGGAGAAGTTGGTCTTGATCTGATCTTCAGACAACAGTTTGGCTTTGCTCTTACCAAACGACATGGGGCCGCCCTTGCCGCCGCCAGCACCGCCTTGCATCTGGCGCATAAAGAACATAAAGATGAACAAAATCAAAAGGATGGGAAAAGATGCCACTAGCAACTGTGTCCAGATGCTCTGTTTTTCGGGCTCTTTTGCCTTGATTCTGACGTTGTTGTTGTAGAGATCGTCCAGCAGCTTCATGTCGAGCACTTCAGGACGAACCACTTTAAACGGTGTACCACTGCCAGTGCGGCCGTCGATGGTCTGGCCGCTAATAGTGACTTCGCTCACCTGGCCACTGCGTACCTGCTCGATAAAATCGGAATAATCCAGCTCGGAAACATTGCTGGTGGGCGCCAGGTTGTTAAATACCGACAGCAGAATAACCGCGATCACCAACCACAAGATGAGATTTTTTGCCATATCGTTCAACGAACTAGCCTCTTTGCAAATAGGCGACAGCCAACAACTGCCGCATTATGTCCATTATCCTCTGATCCGGACTGCACTCAAGGGCATTAACGCCCCTTTACAGCCCCTTTTAGGTAGCTACAGCCCGGAACAGTTACAACCCAGAATAGCCACTGGCGACTATATATACCTCGCTGGAACGGGCTCTTGACGCACCGGGTTTACGGGTAACCACCCGCTTGTAGCGTTGCCTGACTTCTTTGAGCCAAACATCAAAGCCTTCACCCTGAAATACTTTGGCAACAAAGGCACCACCGGGTTTCAACACCCGATCCGCCATATCCAGCGCCAGCTCCACCAAATACATGGCCCGCGGCTGATCCACCGCCTTCATACCACTCATATTGGGGGCCATATCCGAGATTACAAGGTCTACGGGCAAATCGCCGATTACTGCCATAATGCGCTCGAAAACCTCGTCTTCGGTAAAATCCCCCTGAATAAACTCAACTCCCGCCAGACTGTCCATGGGCAAAATATCAGAAGCGATTACCGTACCGGTGTCGCCTACCAGCTCAGCCGCCACCTGTGACCAGCCGCCAGGGGCAGCGCCCAAATCCACTACGGTCATACCTGGGGTGATCAGCCGGTCTTTGTCACACAACTCCAACAGCTTGTAACTGGCTCTGGAACGGTAACCATCTTCCCGGGAGCGTTTTACGTATTGGTCAGATTCGTGCTCCCGCAACCAACCGGCACTGCTTTTGGAACGGGTTTTGGCAACTTTGGCTGACGAAGAAGGCTTGCGAGACATAGAACGAACAATAGGGGTTTGTCGGGTTTTCCGTTAGAATGCGCGCCGCACTATACAGGGTCACACCCTCTTAAGCTAATAACGAGACCACAGTTATGCCACTGTCAAACGACGAGAAAAAACACCTGCGCCGCATGGGGCACAACCTCAACCCGGTAGTTACCGTTGCCGGCAACGGTGTCAGCGAGGGCGTATTGGCTGAAATTGAGCGTGCGTTGAGTGATCATGAACTGATCAAAGTAAAATTCGCCATCGGCGACCGTGAGGCAAAAAAACTGGCGATGGATGAGGTGTGCAGCAAAACCGGTGCAGAACTGGCTCAGACTATTGGTCATATTGGGCTGTTTTATCGCAAGGCGGAAAAGCCTAATCCGAAGTTGTCCAATCTGTTGAGATAGAGAGTTATTGCGCTAAAACACTCTACTAGCAAGTAAAAAAAGCGGCCTCGATTAAGAACCAAAGCCGCTTTTTTATTTCCGACAAATCGAAACTACGGTTTATTCAAATCCCAATCATATTCATATTTCACCTTACCTCGGTGCTCACGCATACGTTGAGCCAGATCATCCGGCGCATATTGGCTGAGAGCCTGGATAATCGCCCGCTCTGAATCACCAAAATCCACGCCGTACCATTCAAATATTTTTGATAGCACCAGGCGGCCTTTGTTGTCGAAGTGCGCACCACGCTTATGAGACAGGTATTCTTTCGCTCCCAGCGCCAACAATTGTTCTGAGTTCTCGGCAGTAAACGCTCTGGCTTGCAAGTTGGGGCAACCGATACTGGCGCAGTTAACCGCAAAGTGCAGGCGCGGATCGTTCCAGATGGGGCGCAAAATACGATGCTCGATGTCGTTCAGGGTCAGCTCCTCTCCAGCCACCTCCGCCAGGGCGTCATCCCAAGGGCCCCAGGTAAACAAGCCACCTCCAACTTTCAGTATCGATTTCACCGGGTAGGCCTCTAGCATTCGCTGAATGGTCAAGGCGTTGTAAAAGTTAATCCAATAGGCTTTTTGTTCTGCCCTGGAATATTCTCTGGGGTCTAATTCCTGAAGATAGTCGAGGTAATCCGATAGCAATTCTTCCCCTTCACCATTCACTGCGCCATAGTCAAAACGGTTCACGCCGGACGAGTGGTTAGCCTGCAAGTACTTATCCAGCACTTGTTGCCACAAACTGTGGTCAATCACTTCTGAACTGGATTCGTTGGAACGGTTCCAAATACTCCACAACTCTGCCTTTGGTGCGGCATTGGCAAGCATCGACAGGCTCAACAAAAAAGTCATTGAAACGGCTTTTATCAACTTCACTATATTTTCTCCGAATTGCGTCAGTGCGATACGGTGCGAGCCTGCAGGTTGCTCCTGCGCTGCCGCCACCACAATGAAAAGATGGTTTGCAATATTCCCCTGGCAGCGCCGATAACGCCCTTCAAGGTTCCACTGATTTTTGATTTGCCTATACGTTTGCGAGTGGTCACTGGCACTTCGACAACTTCAAAGCCTTGTATAGCCGCCTTAACTTGCATCTCTACCGTCCAACCAAATGCCATGTCTTCCATATTGAGGTACTGCAACGCTTGGCAGTTTATTGCCCGAAAGGGGCCGAGATCCGTTACCGGCGCCTTCCAAAATAGTCGAATCAGCGCACTGGCTAGCCAGTTGCCAAAACGCTGGGGTGGTGTAAGAGCGCCTTTTTCACAGCGCCCCAACACCCGTGAGCCGATCACCAGATCGGAGTTTTCAAGGGGCACTAAAAGCAATGGAATTTCTTCAGCACAAACAGAGTGGTCGCCATCCACAAACACCACAATGTCCGGATTAGCCAATGCTGTAATGGCCGCCTGGCAGGCCGCTCCGTAGCCGGGGCGTTCTTCGCACACCACTCGCGCACCGGCATCGCGAGCTATAGCTGCGGTGTTGTCGGTAGAGCCGTTGTCACAAACGACGATGTCGTCAACCAAAGGAAGCCCATTGCTATTTTCCAGCCGCAACAAGTCACTCACCACCGCGCCAATAGCATCAGCTTCGTTGTAGGCGGGTATCACAACAGCTACGGATTTTTGTTGAAACATACTGCGTTCACTTACTGGATGTCTGCGATTTGACCCTGTTTTATGGATTTAGTTTTGCGGAACTTTTTGAGACCAAGACGCTCATTAGCCTGTTATGAAAAACACAATTTTTCCGGCCTATTTTTCAACACAACTTCCCTTGCACATTGCCGGTTTGCTGAGCGCATTGGCCTACGCTTACCTGTCGCTGTCATCGCAAAGCGAAGGCAGTGTGACCCTGTGGCAGCTGTGGGGCGTCAGCTTGTTGTGTGCGGCTCTTTGCTTTTTGGCGTGGCGCCACTACGACACTGACAAAAAGTTATGCATCAAAGCCGTCATTGCCTGGGCGTTATTGTTTCGTTTGATTGGCGTCACCAGTTTCCCGGTAATGGAAGACGATTTTTATCGCTTTTTGTGGGATGGACGCATGCTGGTGGAAAGTGGTTCTCCATACAGCCACCCACCGTCGGAATTTTTTGGGGCATCTAACTTATCCGACGCTGACGAAGCCACACTGGACGGCATTAATCACCCGGATATAAAAACTGTCTACGGCCCGCTAAACCAATATATGTTTGCCTTCAGCCACTTGATAGCCGCTAATAAAATCTGGCCGCTGCAGTTGTTATTCACTCTGCTGGATATGGTACTGATACTTCTACTGATTAAGTTGGCACCAATACGCTCTGTGCTTTTGTACGCCTGGTGCCCACTGGCCATAAAGGAATTCGCCTTTACCGCCCACCCGGACATTGTTGCGTTGCTGCCACTAGTGGCCGCACTGGTTACCACCAAAAAACAGCAATGGAATTACACAGCTCTGTGGCTTGCGTTGGCGGTTGCAGGAAAAGTATTTGCCCTGATTCTGGTACCACTGCTCTTGCGCTTTCGATGGCGCAGCTGGCTGGTATTTGCAGGGGTGTTGACAGCCATATGGCTACCCATCGGTGGCGGGCAATTACCTCAGGGATTAACCGCAATGGCAGAGAACTGGCAATTCAACGCACCTATTTATCAATTGCTGGGCACGACCGTTGGGCCGAGTTTGTTGAAAATGATTCTGCTCAGTGCGTTTTGCTTGTTGTGGGCGGCATACGCCTGGCAACACTTGCAAAAGCCGGCTGATACATTGCCACGTGGGGATTGGCTGTTTGGTTTGTTGTTGCTGTTTAGCCCGGTGTTCAACCCCTGGTATGCACTGTGGATTTTGCCCTTTGCGGTGATCTGGCCAAGCCGCTGGGCCTGGACAACTTCTCTTGCTGTACTACTGGCATACGCATCGGGAATAAATATGCCCAACTCCGGACTGGGGCTATATCAGCAGCCGGGCTGGGCAGTGGTCTTGGAGTTTGGCCTTGTAGCGCTGGCTTTGCTGTGGGATTGGCGCAAAACCAAAGCCAGTACTTAGTATTGCAACTTCAGTTTGTAACGCTTGTTGAAGTAGTGCACCAGTGCTGCCAGATCATTGCGAGCGTAGACGTCGACAATTTTTTGTTCCGGCACATTGCAATTGTGCAAAGTGTTGGCGAAATCCAGTGCCTTGCCTTTTTTAAACGGTTTTAACAGCTTCTTTTTCACTTTAATCGCTTCGCCGGTTTCGCTGTCGCTCATGCAAACACGCACATCACCGTAGCTTTTTTCACGGCCTCTAAACAACGCTTTGCCACGCTCATAGGCGGCATCTACCGGCCTGGGCTGGGAGCGCTGCGGAAATGAATTGCCTCCTCCGCCATAGCCTCCAGAACCGGAAGCCTCAACCAATTGCAGGGGAAACGCGCCCACCACCAATGCCAACAGGGCGACTTTGCCATTAAAAAAATTCACTCTCCACTCCTCGTCTATCAGAAAAACAACTTATCAAAAACAGAAACAAAAACTGCGCAACACCAAACGGGCATTGCGCAGTTATTGAGCCTATTCCGGATATAAAGTTCCGAAATGGGAGGAGTCGGTTAACTAAAGATGAGCGACGCTGTCGATTTCATACTCCACTTCACCAGATGGTGTATTGACCACAACCACTTCACCCACTTCTTTGCCGATCAATGCGCGAGCAATGGGCGACTGGTAAGAAATTTTGCCTTCTTTTACGGTGGCTTCGTCGTCGCCGACAATCTGGTATTTTACGGTTTCATCCGTGTCGCAGTTGATGATTTCCACCGTGGCACCAAAGATGACTTTGTCACTTTCCGGAATGGTGGTGACGTCAATTACTTGAGCGTGTGACAACTTGCCTTCAATTTCCTGAATGCGGCCTTCGGCAAAGCCCTGTTGCTCGCGGGCGGCGTGATATTCAGCGTTTTCTTTCAGGTCACCGTGCTCGCGGGCTTCGGCAATTGCTTCGACAATACGCGGGCGTTCCACTTTTTTCAGATGTTCCAGCTCGGCACGAAGTTTGGCTTCGCCGGTGGCGGTCATGGGGATTTTGTTCATTGTCTTCCTCTTAAATCACTCGCCTGCAGCATGCAGGTCTTGCAAGCGACGCACATTGATACCGCCGTCGTACTGCAGGGCATTGACCACAGCGCGGCCACCAGCCAGCGTAGTGGTGTAATACACACCGTGCTGCTCTGCGCTGGAGCGTATAGCGGCAGAATCGGCGATAGCCTGACGACCTTCAGTGGTGTTGATGATCATATCGATCTCGTCAGATTTGATGTGATCGACAATGTGCGGGCGCCCTTCCTGAACTTTATTCACCTTTTCCACAGCCAAGCCTGCTGCCGCAATTACTGCCGCAGTGCCTTCGGTGGCAACCACGTTAAAGCCCAAGTCAATCAGGCCACGGGCCACGTCGGCAATACCCGCCTTGTCCGGTTCACGTACGGACAGGAAGGCAGTGCCGCTGGCAGGAATAGCGTCGTTGGCACCTAATTGGGCTTTGCCGTAGGCTTCAGCAAAAGTTTCACCCACACCCATCACCTCACCGGTGGACTTCATTTCCGGCCCAAGAATTGGATCAATACCAGGGAATTTATTGAAGGGGAAAACCGCCTCTTTGACATTGTAGTGTCCGGGCACAACTTCTTTGGTAAAGCCCTGGCTATCCAGTGTCTGATTTGCCATACAGCGGGCCGCCACTTTTGCCAGGGAGGTACCAATGCACTTGGACACAAACGGTACAGTACGGGAAGCGCGCGGGTTTACCTCGATCACGTAAATCTTGCCGTCCTGCCAGGCCAACTGAACATTCATTAAGCCTTTCACATCCAGCTCGCGGGCCATGGCTTTGACCATCTCGCGCATTTCCACTTGTACATCTTCCGGCAAGCTGTATGGAGGCAACGAGCAAGCGGAATCGCCGGAGTGAATACCTGCCTGCTCAATGTGCTCCATAATGGCACCGATCACCACGGTATCGCCGTCGCAAACCGCGTCGATATCCACTTCAATAGCGGATGACAGAAAGTGATCCAGTAACACCGGCGCTTCGTTGGAGACTTTCACCGCCTCTTTCATATAGCGGCTGAGCTCTTCCTCTTTGTAAACGATTTCCATAGCGCGACCGCCCAGCACATAGGAAGGGCGCACTACCAGTGGGTAGCCAATTTCTGAGGCCTTCTGGATCGCCTCCTGTTCGGAGCGCACGATGGCATTGGGGGGCTGCAACAGACCCAGCTTGTTGATCATCTGCTGGAAACGCTCGCGGTCTTCGGCGCGATCGATGGCGTCCGGGGTGGTGCCGATAATAGGCACACCTTCCGCTTCCAGGGCGCGAGCCAGTTTCAACGGCGTCTGGCCGCCGAACTGAACAATCACGCCCTTGGGCTTCTCGACGCGAACGATCTCTAACACGTCTTCCAGGGTTACCGGCTCAAAGTAGAGGCGATCGGAAGTGTCATAATCGGTAGAAACCGTCTCCGGGTTGCAGTTGACCATAATGGTCTCGTAACCGTCTTCGCGCATGGCCAGGGCCGCGTGCACGCAGCAGTAGTCAAACTCAATACCTTGACCAATACGGTTGGGGCCACCGCCCAGAACCATGATTTTTTCCCTGTCAGAAGGCTGTGACTCACACTCTTCTTCGTAGGTGGAGTACATATAGGCGGTGGAGGAAGCAAATTCTGCGGCGCAGGTATCCACCCGCTTGTATACCGGAAACAATTCCAGAGATTCACGGTGGCGACGCACATCGCTTTCACCCACACCCAGCAGATCAGCCAGGCGGGCATCGGAGAAGCCTTTGCGCTTCAGGCGGAACAGTTCGTTCTTTTCCAGACTGACCAATGTACGACCAGCCAGCGCCCGCTCTTCTTTAATCAGGTCTTCGATCTGCACCAGATACCAGCGGTCGATGGCAGAGATATCAAACACCTCGTCCACGCTCATACCAGCACGGAAAGCATCACCCACATACCAGATGCGCTGGGAGCCTGGCTCCAACAGTTCTTGGCGAATGGTGGACATGGCTTCGTCTGTGTCACTCTTTCCAGACAAGTCGACGATGGGGTCAAAGCCTGCTTTACCCTCTTCCAGGCCACGCAGCGCTTTTTGCACCGACTCCTGGAAAGTGCGGCCAATGGCCATCACCTCACCCACAGACTTCATCTGGGTGGTGAGTTTGGCATTGGCTTTGGTGAATTTCTCGAAAGTGAAACGGGGTACCTTGGTGACTACGTAATCGATAGACGGCTCAAACGATGCCGGGGTTGCGCCGCCGGTAATCTCGTTTTGCAACTCGTCCAAGGTGTAGCCCACCGCCAGCTTGGCCGCCACCTTGGCAATGGGGAAGCCGGTGGCTTTGGAAGCCAACGCCGAGGAACGAGACACCCGCGGGTTCATCTCAATAATCACCATGCGGCCGGTATCCGGGTGAATACCAAACTGCACGTTGGAACCGCCCGTCTCTACACCAATCTCGCGCAACACCGCACAGGAGGCGTCGCGCATAATCTGGTATTCCTTATCGGTAAGGGTCTGCGCCGGGGCAACGGTAATGGAGTCACCAGTGTGCACACCCATGGCGTCAAAGTTTTCGATGGAGCAGATAATGATGCAATTGTCGTTTCTGTCCCGAACCACCTCCATCTCGTACTCTTTCCAACCCAACAGGGATTCGTCGATCAACAGTTCGTTGGTGGGCGACAAGTCCAGACCGCGAGTACAGATTTCGATCAGCTCCTGGCGGTTGTAGGCAATACCGCCACCAGAGCCACCCATTGTGAATGAGGGGCGAATAATCAGCGGGTAGCCAAACTGCTCCTGAATGCCCAGCGCTTCCTCCACCGAGTGCGCGATACCGGAACGGGGGGTTTCCAGGCCGATGGACTTCATGGCCACATCGAAACGGGAGCGATCTTCCGCCTTGTCGATGGCGTCTTCGGTGGCACCGATCAGCTCGACATCAAACTCTTTCAACACGCCTTGCTTGGACAGCTCCAGGGCACAGTTGAGTGCAGTCTGGCCACCCATGGTGGGCAGCACCGCGTCCGGGCGCTCGGCCTCGATAATCTTGGCAACAGTCTGCCACTCGATGGGCTCGATGTAAGTGGCATCCGCCATGGCCGGGTCGGTCATGATGGTGGCCGGGTTGGAGTTCACCAGAATCACCCGGTAACCCTCTTCTCGCAGGGCTTTACACGCCTGAGCACCGGAGTAGTCAAACTCACAGGCCTGGCCAATTACAATGGGGCCTGCGCCGAGAATCAGTATGGACTGAATATCAGTTCTTTTTGGCATAGTCGATCAATACCCGTATCGCTGTGGCCGCCGATTAACGGCGGGCCTCCATCAATTCAAAAAAGTGGTCAAATAAGGGCGCCGCATCGTGGGGCCCCGGACTGGCTTCCGGGTGGCCCTGGAAGCTGAATGCAGGCTTATCTGTGCGGTGTATTCCCTGTAATGAGCCATCAAACAGAGACTTGTGAGTAGCCCGCAGGTTGTCTGGCAAACTCGCCTCACCTACCGCAAAACCGTGATTCTGGCTGGTGATCAATACAGTTTTGTCATCCAGATTTTGTACCGGGTGGTTGGCACCGTGGTGACCGAATTTCATTTTCTCCGTCTGCGCGCCAGAGGCCAGCGCCAGTAATTGGTGTCCGAGGCAGATACCGAATACCGGGATATCGGTTTCCAGGAATTCTTTGATGGCAGCGATGGCGTAGTCACAGGGCTCCGGATCACCGGGGCCATTGGAGAGAAATACCCCATCCGGATTCATGGCCAGCACCTCAGAGGCTGGTGTTTGCGCGGGAACCACGGTCAGCTCAGCACCACGATCCACCAGCATGCGCAGGATATTGCGTTTGACGCCAAAATCGTAGGCAACCACTTTGAACGGTTTGTCGATGGTTTTTTCCGTATGGCCAACACCCAGCTCCCAGCTGCCTTCTTTCCAGGGGTAAGACTCCTGGGTGCAGACCACCTTGGCCAAATCCATCCCTTTGAGACCACCAAAGGCTTTGGCTTCTGCCAATGCCTTTTCTTCATCCAGCTCGTCACCTGCCATCAGGCAGCCATTTTGAGCGCCCTTCTCTCGCAGCAGGCGGGTCAGTTTGCGGGTGTCGATATCGGCAATACCCAGAATATTGCGCTCGCGAAGGTATACATCCAGCGCCTGCTCACTGCGGAAGTTGCTCACCAGCAATGGCAAATCGCGAATCACCAGGCCAGCGGCCCAGATTTGACTGGATTCCTCATCTTCGGCATTGGTACCTACGTTGCCGATATGGGGGTAAGTGAGGGTAACTATTTGTCTGGCGTAGGACGGGTCAGTGAGAATCTCCTGGTAACCGGTAAGCGCGGTGTTAAACACCACTTCACCACTGGAAATACCATCAGCACCAATGGCGGTGCCACGAAAAACAGTACCGTCTTGCAACACCAGAAAGGCTGGCTTGCGGGGGGGTTGAAGAGCTTGTTCAGAAGCTGTCACTCGGTATCCTCTGTGCATTTTCAGGCGATAAATGTAAACAGAGTTCGCCGACTATAAGAGCCTAACCCACTGATTTCAGGCTGTAAAAAAGCGAGATGCCGCTATTTGCTTCATCTCGCTTTTTCTCTGTCTGTAGCCGGTGGTTCAGGCACCCTCTGGCCGGTGAAAATCTAACCGGGCATTCTAGGCAAGTAGACCCGTTTTGTCCATCTGAATCGCATCACAATTTGCTATCGAGGAGTTAAATTTTTCAGTACCAGCTGCTGCTCGTCATCGGCGATTCTGGAGCGAACATCCGCATCAATGGAAGTCGGGTACCCTTGTTCTGGGTGATAGCTCACCTCCAGGCGGTGAAACGGCTTTTCTTTACCCTTGGTGATATAGGCGAACCACTGATCAATGGTGCGTAGAGAACCCTGTACCTCTTCGTGCACTTTGCCGTCATCATCAAGGTAAACAGCGTCAACCACCTTGCCAGCCCGCACACTCACCCGCATGGGACGAACATACTCCTGGGTGCAGAAACAACTGCGCTGCACATCGTAGTCGTAGTCACTAAAACTGAGTGCCTGCCACTGTTGTAATGGAGACAACGGCGCGACAGGTTGCACAGCTTGGTTATCTGAGTGCAAATCGCCTCCCACACAACCCGCCAAGAACAGAGAAGCAAGCAAGTAGGTTAGGTATTTCAAAATACCCTCCTTTCCCGAAAGAGAAGGAGGGACCCCATAAACACCAATAGCCACCCAGTGGCTCCACCACCACCGCCACTGGGAGCTGGTGTTGGAGTCGGTGTCGGAGTAGGCGCAGGCGTCGGTGTAGTAATAGTCGCTTCGTTACTGACCGCCGAATCGCCGACACTGTTGACGGCAATTACTCGATAACCGTAACTGGTACTGGCAACACTGGTGGCATCGGTAAAACTGGTGATATTGGCAGCCACGGTGCTCAAAGTGGCAAAGCTGCCGGCGCCAATACGGCGTTCTATCCGGAAGTTGTCTTCATTGTTGCTGTTGTCCGTCCAGCTAAGGGTCACATTATTGCCACTGCCCTGGCTGGCAGACAGGCTACCGGGAGCGGCGGGAACTGTCGCGGCTGCGGTCACGGCCAGTGCGGTTTGCTGTTCATTATTACCGCTGTTGATATCAACAATTTCATCATCACCGGACACAGCCACCTGATGGCTGAACTGAACGTTATCCTGATTGGCCACAACCCGAACCAACAGCGTCATAGACGCAGCAGGGTTATTGGCTGTACAGGTATAACTGAGTCCATCAGACGCCACCGTACAACTCTGACCATTGAGTTCCACTGAATTAAAGCGCCCTTCATTGGCGGGCACTGAGCCACTGGCCATGAGCGCCGACAAGGAACGAAAAGCATCCTGTGAGGAAACCGTATACTCCAGATTCAACTCAACCCCTGCGGTTGCACTTGTGGGGTTGCCGCTGGCAGCGACGATGCTGAGATCGGCGGGGAAGTTAAAGCAGTTTTCCGGTGTGCTGACTGCAGAGATAGCTGCCTCCATCGTATCTTGTGAGCAGCTGGAAAATTCGCTGGCACTGGAACTGACCGATGCTGCCATAATAAAACCGCTATCACTGCAGCTGTTGCCATCACCATCGTGGTTCGCACCAAAATTATGGCCAACTTCATGGGCCACAACCAGAGCTGTCAGGGGTAAATTTGCATCACCGTTAAAACGCCTAAGCACTTGTGATGTGCCCGCACCAAACCCAAAACGATTACAAAGCGCATCCACAAACGCCACACCAGCGGTACTACCTTCAAAATTAAGGCCCGTGACCACATGCAATAATGCCTGAGAGTTTTGTATAAACGGAAGTTGGCCGTTGCGCTTGCGTTCTTGTACATCGTCGAGGAAGGCGCCGGAATCCACATCGTTACCAGTAAGGATGGTGGTATCAAATACCGAGTCATCCACCAGTTCCAACGTCAAGGTATCGAAAATAATTCCAAAATCGTTGCGGTAAAAACCTTCCACCATATTGATCAGCGATTCCGCCTGAGCGCGGGCATTGGCGCCAAACTCACTTTGAAACGCCTCATCGAAGGCAAATTCCATCTCCGCCAGCAGGCACACTTGGCCACCGGCGCCATCGTCGATGGTGGTTTGGCACAAACTGGAAAAAGCCACTTGTTGCGGAATCTGTAAGGCGGAATGCACATCCAGATTTACCAGCGCCCGACTACTTTGCGGTTCGTTATGCCTATGGTTGGGATGACCACAAGCCACCGGAGGGAATGACGACGAGGGCTCGGCACTCATTACCTGGCTGCGGGCCACTCCCTCTCTGGTGCTATGCTCAGCAGGCATGTCGATCAGATAAACCTGCCCTCCAAACGACAACACTCCCTGCCAACTGCCATCCACATTTGACATCCGTACCCAACTATCAGGTTGACCTGCCAGCCGGCCACGATAGTGACGAGCAGATATCAATGTGGACAGCTGCTCTGAAAGCGTACGATTCTCCTGTAGTTGAAGCAGGTAGTGATGCCCGTGAACAGATAAAACATTCGGCGGCGATTGATCCGCCGCTGCAAAAGCTGCCAAAAGTAGCAGTGTTGCTGCTGTTACAATCCTTTTCATACCTAACCCCGTTATTATTTGCCGAGTTGCGCGGCGATACGTCAAAACTAACTCTTTACAGACAAGCCCGCTGACATAAAAATCCATTTTATGAGGCCTAGCGGCCAGCAAACGGCGAACCTGTCACATTTATAGAGCATTGGGCATCATCATGCGGCGACAAATCAGCGTTTACCTTATTCCTCTGTTGTGCTGTGCCCTGTTTGTGGCAGCGCAGCTGATACCGGTGAACTACCAGCAAATGCTACCGCTCAACCGGGTCGCTGTAGGTCACGGTGAGTGGTGGCGGCTGCTCAGTGGGCACTTTATCCATATCAATTGGACCCACCTCATATTCAACGCTTTGGTGGTGATTTTGTTTCAGGGGTTATATCGGGGCTTCTTCACCTGGCGGCAGTGGCTGGTATTAGTACCGTTGCTGTGTATCGGTGTCAGTGCAGGCATTTTGTGGCTCACTCCCCTGAAATGGTACATGGGATTTTCCGGCGTACTCACCGGCCTACTGGTAGCGGCAGCCATTCTGCAGTGGCGCCAGATGCCATTTATTAACGCCGTGGTTCTGGCCGCTATCGGCATCAAAGTGTTTATGGAACAGCTGTCTGGCAAAGAAGTGATTGTCTCCACCATCAGCCATGTGCCAACAGCGGTGGATGCGCATTTATATGGGGCGGTGTGTGGGCTGGTTTTGGGGACGTTGGGGGTTGTGTTGAGGAGATAGCTTCGAGCTGCGGGCTACTAGCCGCGAGCTGCCCGAGCGAGATTCACTGCCGAGCGCAACGAACGGACTTAAAACTTGCCGCCAGTTGTGAGATTCTTCGCTGCGCTCAAAATGACAACCTCGCTCAATCTGCTCGCAGCACGTAGCCCGAGGCCCGCAGCTGAAATCATTTCGGCCCCATCCGTATCCCGCCATCCAACCGAATAGTCTCTCCATTCAGGTAAGCATTTTCAGCGATATGCACCACTAACCCGGCAAAATCTTCCGCAGGCAGCCCCAGGCGTTTGGGGAATTGAATGTTGGCGACTAGCGCATCCTGCACTTTTTCTGGCATGGCTTTGATCATGGGGGTACCCATAATGCCAGGAGCAATGGCCATCACCCGAATACCCAGTGGCGCCAGATCGCGAGCCATGGGCAGGGTCAGCCCAACAATACCGCCCTTGCTGGCAGCGTAGGCGGTCTGGCCAATCTGGCCCTCGTAGGCGGCCACTGATGCGGTATTGATAATCACACCGCGCTCGCCTGCTTCGCCGCTGGGTTCGTTGTTAGCCATAGCTGCCGCCGCCACACGGGCCACATTAAAGCTGCCCACCAGATTGATATTGATGGCGGTAGAAAACCCGGAGAGTGGCATGGGCTCGCCATCGCGACTGAGGGTACGCGCTGCCGGGCAGATACCCGCGCAGTTCACACACAGGTGCACCCCGCCAAAGTGGTTGACCACAGCGTCCACGGCTTGCTCGACAGATTGATCACTGGTGACGTCTACTGCAAAAAAGGCGGCCTTATCGGCGCCAATTTCCGCCACCGCTTGCTGCCCCCGCTCGTCGTTCAGATCAAAAATCGCTACCTTGGCGCCCTGTTGTGCCAACACCTCTGCAGTGGCTCGCCCCAATCCAGAGGCACCGCCGGTAACAATGGCGACTTTGTTTTTAATATCCATCAGCTCGATCCTTTAACTTAGCTCTCTGGCTTCTTTCAATAACTCACGGGCAATCACCAGGCGCTGAATTTCGCTGGTGCCCTCGTAAATGGTGGTAATGCGGTTGTCGCGCGCCATACGTTCCAGCGGATACTCTTTAACGTAGCCACCACCACCCAGCATTTGCAGTGCGGTATAGCAGGCATCGTTGCCCTTCTCACTGGCGAACAGTTTTGCCATGGAGGCCTGTTTGGAAAACGACAGACCGCGCTGTTTGAATTCTGCTGCCTGCATCAGCAGCAGGCGCGCCGCTTCCAGTTCTGTATAGCGATCCGCCAGCATCCACTGCAACCCCTGAAAATTAGAGAGCGCCTGGCCAAACTGGTAGCGCTGCAACAGGTGCTGGCGGGCGTAATCCAGTGCCGCCTGGCCCACCCCCAACGCCAGCGAACCAATACCGATACGACCACCAGCCAACTCGGCAACGGCGATGCGAAAGCCATCGTTTTCTTCGCCCATCAAGGCAGAAGCGGGTATTCGGCAATCTTCGAACAACACCTCGTTAGTTACCGATGCCTTCTGGCCCATCTTCTCTTCGGCACGGCCAATTTTCAGCCCTGGTGCACCTTCTTCCACCAGGAAACAGGAAATACCCTTACCTTTGGGGGCGTCGTTGTCGGTCACCGCCCACACCACAAACACGCCGGCGTATTCGGCACTGGTGATGTAAATTTTGCTGCCATTGAGTACCCAGTCATCACCATCCCGCACCGCGCGGGTGCGCATACCTGCGGGGTCAGAGCCGGCACCAGCCTCAGTTAAACAAAAAGCCCCGGCGCGAAATTCGCCACTGCATAGTTTGGGCAAATAGTGTTGTTTTTGCTCTTCGTTACCGATGGTTTGAATAACCTCCGCCACCATATTAGTAACCGAGACGGTAACCGCTGTGGAGGCGCACCCCCGGGCCAGTTCGGTAATGGCCACGCTGAACGCCACCGCACCGGCGTCCACACCACCGTATTCCGGGCGGATATTGAGCCCCATAAAACCCAGCTCAGACAGTTGCCTGAGCACACCCAGAAACAATTCGCGGTCGCCACTTTCATCCAGGCGCGCCGCGATAGGCGCCAGTTCATTGTCAGCAAACTGGCGCGCCATATCACGAATCATCTGTTGTTCATCGGTCAGTGCAAAGTCCAACGCTTGATTCTCCATTTTGGTAATCGGCCAATAGTATCGACTGCGCCGTTGGGCTTGGAATGGCCAAACAGACAGAAAAATTTACCATTTTTTGCCAAAAATATTGAAATCAGTGGCTCCTGCAGGTAAAAAAGCCTAAAAAGAAGTCATTTTTTACCAAAACCTTCAATGATCGCAAGGCTCAGATAGCCCTATGGCCACAATCGGTATCCACTATGTAAACGCCGCCCTGCAAGGTGCCCACAGACAGGGGCTGAACTGTCGAGAGCTGCTGCTGGCTGCAGACATTCAGCCAGCACTCCTTGAAGAGCCAGACTCCAGGGTTCACGCCGACCAGATGACCAAGCTGGTGCAGTTAATCTGGCAGCAAATGGGCGATGAATTTATGGGTTTTGTAGAGCCCCGTTGCAAAAACGGCACCTTCGCTCTAATGGCGGATACCGTCAGCCATTGCCACAACCTGGATGGCCTGCTGCGCAAAGGCATCCATTTTTACAACCTGTTCACTGACGGCATTACCATGAGCTTACAATGCCGCGGTGAGCTGGCAGAGGTGCACATCAGTTTCGCCAACCCAAAGCTGGACAGCCAGCACTTTTACCGGGAATTCTGGCTGGTGATCTGGCACCGTTTCCCCAGTTGGTATATTGGTGAGAGTATTCATTTGAGTGCGGTTGAACTGGATTACCCGGCTCCTGAATACGAAGCAGAGCTGCGCCATATATTCCCCTGCCAGCTGCACTTCTCCCGATCGGCCTGCAAGCTGGTGTTTCAACGCAGCTACCTGGACAAACCATTGATCCGCTCCCCCTTGGAACTGGAACAATTTCTGACCAACTCCCCAGCCGATCTAATGACCATCCCCGGCGAAGATCACAGCCTGTCGGCCCAGATCCAGCGCATGATTGTCAAAGATACCAACGACGGTCTGTTGTTCCCCAAAATAGACGTGCTCGCGCGGATGCTGAAAATCAGCCCCCAGACCTTACATCGTCGCCTCATCGCCGACGGCACCAGTTACCAGCAAATCAAAAACCACATCCGCCGGGACGTGGCCATCAGTAAATTGGTTAAAGAACAGTGTTCTGTGGAAGAAGTATCACGCATCGCTGGATTTTCCGAACCCAGTTCATTTACCCGCGCCTTCAAGCAATGGACAGGCATGTCGCCACGGGATTATCGGAGTAAGGATTAAACAGCTACGGGCCTCGGGCTGCGAGCAGCGGGCTGTTCGGTGGAAATGATTACAAATAATGCGACCAACTCAAATCTCGCTTGATCTGCTCGTAGCCAGAAGCTCGAAGCCCGCAGCCACTACCCCACCGGCAATCGCTTGCTTATAATCCAATCTTTCCGATAACTCACGGCAGCACACATATGGAAAATCAACCCGGCGTTATTCTGATCGGCATGCCTGGGGCAGGCAAAAGTACTCTTGGTATTCAGCTGGCCAAAGAACTCGGTTTTGATTTTGTCGACACCGATGTCTCCATCCAGGTACACACCGGACAGACGCTGCAAGACATTATTGACTCCAGCGACTACTTGAATTTACGACGCATTGAAGAAGCCGTGCTACTGAAAACTGACTGCCACGACATGGTGGTGGCCACCGGTGGCAGTGCAGTGTATAGCGACCCCGGCATGAACCACCTGAAAGAACAGGGAACGGTGGTATTTTTGGATACACCGCTTGAGGAGTTGCGCCGCCGCATTCACAACTACGACTCACGAGGCATCGCCCGCCGCCCGGATCAAACCCTGGAAGATGTGTTCGCCGAACGCCAGGCGCTCTATGAAAAGTACGCAGATATCACTGTATTGTGCGACGGCCTCGACCAACACCAAGCGCTGGAAAGTATTACCAAACAGCTAGCAGCCCGTAGCTCGTAGCTCGCGGCTTTACTTGAGCCCCAACACATCCTGCATATCGAACATGCCTTGGTTTTTGTTCGCCATCCACAGGGCAGCACGCACTGCCCCGCGGGCAAACGCCTGGCGACTTTGAGCTTTGTGGGTAATTTCAACTCGCTCACCATCGGCACAAAACATCACCGTATGATCGCCGACAATATCGCCGGCGCGTACAGTGGCAAAGCCAATGGTGTCGCGATCGCGAGCACCGGTCTGTCCTTCCCGGCCATAAACCGCCACCTGCTGTAAATTACGGCCCAGAGTATCGGCCACTACTTCCCCCATACTCAGTGCAGTGCCAGATGGTGCATCCACTTTATGGCGGTGGTGGGCTTCGACAATTTCAATATCGGAATCTTCACCCAGTACCTGTGCCGCCATTTGCAACAACTTAAAGCAAAGGTTCACCCCAGTACTGAAATTGGAGGCGATGCAGAGGCCAGTTTTTGCAGACGCCTCGGCAAGCTCAGCTTTTTGCGTATCGTTGAAACCTGTAGTGCCAATTACCAGCCTCTTCCCCGCTTCGGCGCATACATCCACATTGGCGAGTGTCAGCTCGATGGTGGTGAAGTCGATCAGCACATCGAACTGATCCACGACACTGGCGAGATCACCGCTCAAAGAAACACCGAGCTTGCCAACACCTGCCAGCTCACCGGCGTCTGCACCAACCAAGCTACTGCCTGGGCGTACGGTCGCGGCCGTGAGTTGCGCGCCTTTCATCGCAACCACCGCCTGTATCAACTCTTTGCCCATGCGGCCTGCAGCACCGGCAATGGCGACTCGGGTGGGCAACAAGGAATCGGAATTGTCTGACATGATGCGAGCTCACTTGCTTAAAAACGTAAGCAAGTGAGTCTAGCGAATAACGGCAAAACAACAAGCATTCACCGGAAATTACTTGGCAAATTTACTCTCATAGCTGTCGCCGGTTTTAGTGCCTTCAAATTCGATATTGAAAGTCACCTCTTTACCCACCATAGGTGCGTAGGCACTGACACCCCAATCCGTGCGATCCAATATGCCGGTGGCGGAAAAACCAATGGCGTCTGACTGGTAAATAGGGTGTTTGCCAATTTTATTTATGGTCACCTGCAAGATAACTGGCTTAGTGACTTTGCGAATGGTCAAATCGCCGGTAATTTCCAGCTGGCTCTCTGCCACTGATTTCACCTCGGTACTGGCGAATGTGATTTTGGGAAACTGTTCTGCGTTAAGAAAGTCCGCCGCCTTGATATGGTCGGTTTTGGGGTCATGACCGAGGTCGACACTGCCTGAATATATGGTTGCAGACACCGTGGACTTTTCCGGGTTTTCCGCGTCATACACCAGCTCACTTTCTACATTGGTAAAGCGCCCGTAAGTGGTGGAAAACCCGAGGTGGTTGATTTTAAAAATCACCTCGGTGTGGGAGTTGTCGCCGATGTACTTGTCGGCAGCAAATGCCGAGCAGGAATATACGACGGCGAAAATCAGTAGATATTTCATGTTGGCCCCTCTCAAATATGGAATAAAGCCAGATAGTAACGAACCGATATTGACCAAATGGGTGGGCGACACAAAACTTTGCGTAACATACGATTTACACATTGGAACGTCGGTATTCGCCGGGGCTAATGCCTAGTACGCGCTTAAAGGCTTTGCTGAAAGAAGCCACGGTTTCATAGCCCACCAGGTTAGCGATTTGCTCCAGGTTGTGGTTCGACTCCAGCAACAATCGCTGCGCGTTTTGCATACGCCAGTGGGCAACGTATTGCATAGGAGAAATATTCAAAAAGCGTTTGAATTTGTCGGAGAATAACGACTTAGACATACCCGCCTGTTCAGCCATTCGCTCAATGCTCCAATCGCCACAGTAATGGCTGTGAAAAGCGGTCAAGCATTTGGAAAGCTGCTTATCGTTCAGCGCCGCCACAAAGCCGGTGTCTATTTCATGGGTAGCACTCCAGTGTTTGATGGATTGAATAAATACAATCTCAGACAAGCGCTTGAGTATCGCCTCGCTACCCAACTGGCCTTCGGTAGCCACATGCTCCATAAATCGCAGTGAATCTTTTAGCCAACTGTACTCACTGCTGTTGTTTTCGTTAATCACAATGTACGGTGGCAAATTTTGAATCAAGGGGTGGCTGTAAGCCTGGCTAAATTCAAAATGGCCGCACACCAGCCGGGTACTGGCAACCGGGTCCGGCTCCCCCAGCAACAATTTACCACCGCCATCGTACTGCACCGCCGCCAATACATCGTCGAGCATCATAGGCTCTGAATCGGCCTCATAGCTCATAATATGGGCACAGCCATGGGGCACAATAATCATTTCACCGTCCCGCAACAGCATGGGTTGATCAACCCCTTCAATGCGCACCCAACACGTACCCTGAGTGACATAGTGAAATCTGGCCACATTTTTATAGGTGGGAATTGCAATGCTCCAAGGTGGGCTATACACCGTGGAAAAGTAAAAGGCCGAGCCAAAGTGCAGGGTGTCGAGCACATTCGTCAATGTATCCATATATCTCATAGCTCTGGACGATTGGACAAAAATTATGGATTAAAAGGCATTGTTAGCCAGATTTAGTCACCATATATTACGCAACAGCAAAATGCTACCCCATCCATTTATGACGAGGAAAACATCATGAAATCTTTGAAAGGCTTTTTGGCTGCCGCACTGGGTGCTGCCGCTTTACTGTTTGGCTCTGTAGCGACTGCAGACTCTGTATCGGTCAACACCGTTGGTGCTGGTGGTTACGATTTGGTGTCTTACCAAAATGGTAAAAAGCCCATTCCAGGTAACGGCCACTTCACCGCAACAGTGAACGGAGTAACTTACTTGTTCGATAACAAAAGCAACTTGAAAACCTTTAACAAAAACCCTGACAAGTACCTGCCACAATACGGCGGCTACTGTGCATTTGGTGCAGCGGTTGGCAAAAAATTCGCTGGCGACCCAACTGTATGGGAAGTAGTTGATGGCAAGTTGTACCTGAACCTGGACAACCGCATTAAAGCCGACTGGTCGAAAGACATTCCAGGGTATATCAAGAAAGCCGACAAGAACTGGAAAAAAATCAAGAATGTACCTGCTTCCGAGTTGTAATTGCGTGGAACGCGCAAAAAAGGCCTGATCTTTCGATCAGGCCTTTTTTGTGGCTAGACGTCGGACGTCTGAAGTCGGACGCTTAAAACCAAATACGCTGTCAGTCAGTAAGGGTAAGTTAGACTAGCCAAAGACTTAATCTACCTAGGTGGCAGCTGCAGTGTGTAAAACACCCGTTGGGCGAAGCCCAACTGCGTCCGACCTCAGACGTCCGACATCTAGCTTTTCTAATCAATTACCAAAGAACTGTTTCACGCCATCAAACCATGAGGTTTTTCGGGGTGAATGTTTGCCACCTTCACAGCTGTCATTCAGCTGGCGCAGCATTTCTCTTTGCTCATCACTGAGATTCACTGGTGTTTCCACTACAACCCGGCACAGCAAATCGCCAGTGCCGCCACCACGAACCGGGGCAACCCCCTTGCCGCGAATGCGGAATAATTTGCCGGTTTGGGTTTCGCCGGGGATTTTCAATTTCACACGGCCATCCAGGGTAGGTACTTCCAATTCACCACCCAAGGCGGCATCGGTAAAGCTGATGGGCACTTCGCAATACAGGTTGCGGCCGTCGCGATGGAAAATATCGTGCTCACGCACCGACACCTGCACATACAGGTCACCACTGGGGCCACCTTCCGGCCCGGCTTCACCTTCACCGCTAAGGCGGATGCGATCACCGTTATCGACACCGGCGGGGATGTTTACCGACAGGGTTTTCTGCTCTTCCACTCGACCCTGGCCATGACAACTACCACAGGGGTCTTTGATCACCGTGCCGCGGCCACGACATTTGGGACAGGGTTGCTGAACCGCAAAAAAGCCCTGCTGCATGCGTACCTGGCCGCTGCCACTACAGGTATCACAGGTGGATGCAGAGGTGCCTTTTTTGGCGCCACTGCCATCACAAGTGTTACAGGAAACCAGCGTGGGAATGCGAATTTTTTTGGCGACACCTTTTACGGCTTCTTCCAGGTCCAGCTCCATGGTGTAGCTGAGGTCGGCACCGCGACGGGGGCCGCCGCGGCTACGGCCACCGCCGCCACCAAAAATATCACCGAATACATCGCCAAAAATATCGCTGAAGTTGCCGCCGCCAAAACCGCCACCGCCAAAGCCGCCCTGGCTGTCGACACCGGCATGACCATACTGGTCATAGGCAGCACGCTTTTCGCTGTTGGAAAGTACTTCGTAGGCCTCACTGGCCTCTTTGAACTTTTCCTCGGACTCTTTGTTGTCCGGGTTGCGGTCCGGGTGATGCTTCATGGCCACCCGGCGGTAGGCTTTTTTCAGCTCTGCTTCCGAGGCGTTTTTAGTGACACCCAGTACTTCGTAGTAATCGCGTTTTGACATTTATGCTTCCGCATTCTGCGGGAGATGTGAGATGAGAGACGAGAGACGGGCGGCTTCGAAAATTATTCGAAGTCGCCCGTCTCACATCTCCCGTCTTTCGTCTCTCGTATTATTTTTGTTCGTCCTTAACTTCTTCGAACTCCGCATCCACCACGTCGTCGGCAGCGGGCTGTTCAGCAGCGCCTTCAGCACTACCGGCCGCTTGCGCTTGCTCAGCCTGCTCGGCGTACATCTTCTGCGCCAGGGAAGCAGAGGCTTCGGAGAGTTTCTTAGCCGCTTCGTCCATTTTTTCCTTGTCGTCGCCTTTCACCGCTTCTTCCACTTCCGCAATGGCAGCTTCGATGGCAGCTCTCTCTTCGTCGCTGGCTTTGTCGCCCGCTTCTTCGAGAGTTTTCTTGGCAGCGTGAGCCAGTCCGTCGGCGTTGTTGCGCGCTTGAACCAGTTCTTCAAACTTGGCGTCGTCGGCGGCGTTGGCCTCGGCGTCGCGTACCATTTGCTCCACTTCGTCGTCAGACAAACCGGAGTTGGCTTTAATCACGATGGACTGCTCTTTACCGGTGGCTTTGTCCGCAGCGTGTACGTTCAGAATACCGTTGGCGTCGATGTCAAAGGTAACCTCAATTTGCGGCATACCGCGAGGCGCTGGTGGAATATCGGCCAGGTCAAAGCGGCCCAGTGATTTGTTGCCAGCAGCCTGTTTGCGCTCGCCCTGTACCACGTGAATGGTAACAGCCGTCTGATTGTCATCAGCGGTAGAGAAGATTTGCGATTTCTTGGTAGGAATCGTGGTGTTCTTCTCGATCAGCGGCGTGGCCACACCACCCATGGTTTCGATACCCAGAGTCAGCGGGGTTACGTCCAGCAGCAGCACGTCTTTCACGTCACCGGCCAGTACGGCACCCTGGATGGCAGCACCCATGGCAACCGCTTCGTCCGGGTTTACGTCTTTGCGCGGCTCTTTGCCAAAGAACTCAGCCACTTTTTCCTGAACCATGGGCATACGGGTTTGGCCACCCACCAGGATCACATCGTCAATCTCGGACGCAGATTTGCCGGCGTCCTGCAGAGCAACACGGCAAGGCTCCAGAGAACGAGCGACCAGCTCCTCCACCAGAGACTCCAGCTTGGCGCGAGTCAGCTTGACGACCAAGTGCTTGGGACCAGTGGCATCGGCAGTGATGTACGGCAGGTTAACTTCGGTCTGCTGGGCAGAAGACAGTTCGATCTTGGCTTTTTCTGCGGCTTCTTTCAGGCGTTGCAGAGCCAGCGGATCGTTGTGCAGGTCGATACTGTTTTCTTTCTTGAACTCGTCCGCCAGATATTCGATCAGGCGCAGGTCGAAGTCTTCACCACCCAGGAAGGTGTCACCGTTGGTGGCCAGTACTTCAAACTGGTGCTCACCGTCCACGTCGGCAATCTCAATGATGGACACGTCGAAAGTACCACCACCCAGGTCGTATACCGCGATTACACGGTCGCCGGGAGTCTTGTCCATACCGTAGGCCAGGGCCGCAGCGGTGGGCTCGTTGATGATACGCTTCACATCCAGGCCAGCGATGCGGCCGGCGTCTTTGGTAGCCTGACGCTGAGAGTCGTTGAAGTAAGCGGGAACGGTAATTACCGCTTCAGTAACCGCTTCGCCCAGATAGTCCTCGGCGGTTTTCTTCATCTTTTTCAACACTTCGGCAGAAATCTGCGGCGCGGCTTTTTTGTCGCCCTTGATCTCTACCCAGGCATCGCCGTTGTCGGCCTTAACAATTTTGTAAGGCACCATTTTGATGTCTTTCTGTACTACGTCGTCGTCGAAGCGACGGCCAATCAGGCGCTTGACCGCAAACAGGGTGTTGTCCGGGTTGGTTACCGCCTGACGCTTGGCAGACTGGCCAACCAGCACTTCGCCTTCGTCGTTGTAGGCAACGATAGACGGCGTGGTGCGCGCGCCTTCGGCGTTTTCAATCACTTTGGCCTTGTCACCTTCCAGTACCGCCACACAAGAGTTGGTTGTACCCAGGTCAATACCGATAATCTTTCCCATTGTGTTTCTCCGATGTTCTCTAGGGCTTGCCGCCCAGTATTCAATTTCGTTGGTGTCTATATGGGGCTTGAAAAACCCCTTTCAAGTCTGTGGTTATGGCGTGGCGTCAATTTTTTACGACAACCACCATAGCCGGGCGCACCAGGCGACCGTTGAGGGTGTAGCCCTTCTGGAACACCTCCATCACCGTGTTGTTCTCCATATCCGGGTTGGGCACCATGCTCATGGCCTGGTGCAGTTCCGGGTCGAAAGGTTCGCCTTCCGGAGCCACCTGTTCCACCTGGAAGCGTTTCAGTACATCCAGAAAACTTTTCAGTGTCAGTTCAATGCCCTCATCACCGTCTTCAAAGGCTTCCAGAGCGCGCTCCAGGTTGTCCACCACCAGCAGCAGGTCACCGACAAACTTTTCAAGGGCAAATTTGTGGGCGTTGGCCACATCGCGCTCGGTGCGGCGGCGCAGGTTCTGCATCTCCGCCTGGGCGCGCAGTACGTCTTCTCGGGCCTTGTCCAGCTGCTCCTGCAAGGGATTATCCTGTTCAACTTCAGCATCGTTGTCGGTGCAGTCAACACTTTCTGGTTGCTGCTCTTCGTTGCCATGTTCTGTGTTAGTGGGCTCTTTGTTAGTGTGCTCTTCGGTCGCCTCTGCGGGCTGCTCTTTTTGTTCGCTGGACACGTAAAATCTCCATGCTGTGGCGAGTTATTGATTTGCTGCTCTATATGGGGATGGGTTTTGCGGATTCAACCCCCTTTCAAATACCCCGCCCGCGTTGCCCGCCACTTTGCTTTCCAGTTATGATCCCTGACAGTTAAACCACCCGCTGGACACCTTGTGCTGCTCTCTCTGAACATCAAGAATTTCACTCTGGTAGAGTCTCTGGAAGTGGACTTCCATAGTGGTATGACCGCTATTACCGGGGAAACCGGCGCAGGTAAATCACTGACCCTGGATGCCCTGGCGATGGCTATTGGCGATCGCGCCGATAGCGACCGCATCCGCCACGGTGCCGAGCGCGCTGAAGTCAGTGCCCTGTTTGACCTCAACGGCATTACCCAGGCACAGCAATGGCTGGCAGAAAAAGATTTTGACAACGACGACAACCACTGCCTGTTGCGCCGCATTTTCACCCGCGAGGGGCGCTCCAAAGGCTATATCAATGGCCAGCCCGCCACCATGCAGCAACTGCAGCAACTGGGTGAACAACTGATCGATATTCACAGCCAGCACCAGCATCAGTCCCTGCTGCGCCGGGAGACTTACCGGGTGCTTGTGGACGATCACGGCGGGCATCAGGCATTGGCAGCAAAGGTGGCACAGGATTATCGCCAATGGCGCGACACCCAGGATCGCCTCGACCTGCTGTCACAACAAAGCAGCGAACTGGACGCCCGTCGCGACCTGCTGTCCTTCCAGGTAGAAGAATTGAACACCCTTGGACTGGCAGAGGACGAACTGGAGCAGCTGGAGAAAAAACAGCTGCTATTGGCCAATGCCGAAGCCATTCTCGGCGACAGTCACCAGCTATTGGCCCTGTGCAGTGAAGACGACAGCTTCAATCTGCTCAATGGCCTTAACCAGGCCTGCTCACTGGCCGCACAGATACCGGGGCAAAGCCCACAACTGCAGGACGTGACGGACATGTTGGACAGTGCCCGCATTCAGGTGGAGGAAGCCAGCGCCAGTTTGCGCCAACATGTGGATGGCATCGAAGTAGATCCACAGCAATTGGCAGAGGTGGAACAGCGCCTAAGCGATATCTATCAACTGGCGCGCAAGCACCGCATTCAGGCGGAGCAATTACCACAGCTGCAGCGCCAGTTGCAGGGTGAACTGGATAGCCTTTGTGGTGGCGAACAAGACCTGCAGCAGTTGCAGGAACAGGCTGAACAACAACGTCAGCAGTATTTGAAAAACGCCCGAGAGCTTTCCAAAAAACGCACTCAGGCGGCCAAATCTCTGGCCAAGGCCATTAACACCCACCTGCCAGAGTTGGCCATGCCCGGCGCACGCCTGAGCATTGAACTGACGCCACTGGCAGAGGCCAAAGCAAGCGCCCACGGCCTTGAAAATATTGAGTTGCTGATCGCCAGCAACCCAGGACAACCAGCCAAGCCGCTGGCTAAAGTAGCTTCTGGCGGTGAGCTTTCCCGCATCAGTCTGGCCATTCAAGTGGTAGCGGCGCAACACAGCACAACCCCCACACTGGTATTTGACGAAGTGGATGTGGGTATTGGCGGCACCACCGCCGATGTGGTGGGCAAATTGCTGCGTCAATTGGGCCAGGGTGGAAAAAATCAGGGTCAGGTAATCTGCGTTACCCACCAGCCGCAAGTGGCCAGCCGAGCCCACCACCACTTGCAGGTGAGCAAATCCAGCGACAGCCAGGCTACCCACACCGAACTGCATTCACTGGCACAAACAGAGCGCATCGACGAAGTGGCACGCATGCTCGGCGGCGCCAAAATCACCCAGCAAACCCGCACCCATGCCCAGGAGATGCTGGAACTGGCAGCTGAATAACCTTCGGCTCAACACCACCTACCCAACGCCACCGACCCAACACAAAGAGTACGGATACAGAATCAGATGAAACAAACCGCCCTGAAAATTTCCCGTTGCAACAGCCTGCCGGTTTCCCTGCGTCGCAAAATTGCCAGCTGGTTTATCAAGCGCGACGGTTCCGAATTTACCTTTGATTGCAACGGGGTGAAGTATGAGGGCCACCTGGACAATTACGTCGAATGGGTAGCCTATGTCACCGGCCAGTTTTACGAATACACCTACATCAATTTGATAAAACAGCTGGTCAACGGCGGTACTGCGCTGGACGTGGGCGCCAACATAGGCAACCACTCGCTGGCATTCTCACAATTTTTTGACCGGGTTTATTCGGTAGAACCCTATCCGCCGGTATTCGAGCGGCTAACAAAAAAAACGCGGGTCGCCAGCAACATACACCCCTTCGCTGTGGGTTTGAGCGACATCAGTGGCCAGTTGCAGTTTGACACCCCAAAGAACTTGAACTGGGGTGCGGGAAAGATATCAACATCCGGTGATATTACGGTTGATGTGCTGGTAGGCGACCAGTTTGTTCGGGACAACATTGAGGGAACGATCAACTTCATCAAGATTGACGTTGAGGGTCACGAGCCCAAAGTATTGGCAGGCCTGCAGCAAACCATAGAACAACACCGGTCCGTGGTGATGTTCGAGGTCAATCGGGATTACCTGAAAAATGGCCGCAAGGGTCTTAACGAACTGTTTCAGCTATTCCCTGACGACTATCAGTTTGCCTCACTCAGCGGCCAGAGCTCATTTCCCGTACAGCGCATTGTAGCAAAAGCAAAACCGCTGCAACGGGGCAGCGGTTTTGGGAAGATCACTTATGTGATTGCTTACGGCCCGGAACGGGGCCTGAGGCTCGACTAATATCGAGTGCTCTACGGTCGGAAGTTCTACGTATAAAGTTCTACGATTTAGGCTTCACGTACAGCACCAGACTGTGGTCCACCAGTTCATAGCCTTTGTCTGCAGCTATCTTTTCCTGCAGGGCTTCAATTTCGTCGTTGTGAAACTCAATGACCTTGCCGGTTTCGGTGCACACCATATGGTCGTGGTGCTCGCCGGAATCCATTTCATACACCGCCGGGCCGTTATCAAAATTGTGGCGAATCACCAAACCAGCGGTTTCAAACTGGGTAAGTACCCGGTAAACGGTGGCAATGCCTACATCATCCCCTGCCTCTGACAGCGCCCGGTAAACATCTTCGGCACTCATGTGGCGAGTTTCTGCATTCTCCAGAATCTGCATGATTTTCAGGCGCGGCAATGTCACCTTAAGGCCAACTTTGCGCAGTTCCTGATTTTCGTTCGGCATTGGGTTACCCCCTTCTCAGCGATTTCGCGAACGGGTATTATCCCCGCTCGCTTTCAATTCTGGAACCCCGAAATGGCCCGTTGCGCAAAACTTTTCCCAATCGCCCTGCTACTCATTGTTGCGGCAGGCTGCAAAAACTTTGCCTTCCCCGGGGTTCACAAGGTGGAAATTGAACAGGGCAATATCATCACCCAGGAGATGGTCGATCAGCTGCAACCGGGCATGACCCGCGAGCAGGTACGTTTTGTTCTCGGCACCCCCCTGATTGCCGACACCTTTAACAGCAATCGTTGGGACTACCTCTACAGCCTCGACAGGCGCAAGGGCAGCAAAGAAACCAGCCGCCTGAGTGTGTTCTTTGATGGCGATTCTCTGGTGCGTTTTAGCGGCGATTTTACACCCACCGCCAAAACACTGGATGACCCATCCTCGCAGACAGAAACGTCCGCAAGCGACACCCCGTAGGGTGGATTAGCCGCAGGCGTAATCCACCGAAAGTCCTCTGCCAACCCTGCTGCGGAGTAACTGACTGAAGATTGCCGCGTCGCTACGCTCCTCGCAATGACGGTGGGAAGTTTCAAGACCGCTTCTGTTTTGCCTTTTCAGCGCGACGGCGGCGCACTTCTTTAGGGTCGGCAGTCAACGGCCGGTATATTTCCACGCGATCCCGCGCCTGCAGCTGGTACTCCGCT
The DNA here is from genome assembly GCF_030341905.1 of Porticoccus sp. W117. GTDB lineage: Bacteria > Pseudomonadota > Gammaproteobacteria > Pseudomonadales > Porticoccaceae > SCSIO-12696. Next base: position 98,358 of record NZ_JATAAF010000008.1, read on the forward strand.
GGCGGTTTTAAACCCTTGGTGCCCAACGCCTGACCAAAAATACCCATTTTCGCGCTGTCCGGTTCAATCTCCGGAAACAATTTGATAATGCCTGAAGCCTTCACGGCCTCCATCGCCGTGGTACCTTCGGCCACCTGCAACTCGATGATTTTCTGCCGCTGCGGCAATGCATAGGCGACTTCTATAGTAATCATTTACAGCTCTCCCGTGTATACCTCATCAGCGCGCTGGCACAGTGAGCCCACCAGATTATTGGCCACTTGCGAGAACAACTTTCCGGCAGCAAATGCCAGGGCAGAATTTTTAAATTCAAACGTCAGTGTCAGGCTGACTTTGCAGGCACTATCGTTGAGTGCGTCAAAGCGCCACAAGCCATTCAATGCGGTAAATGGCCCCTCTTCCAACGCCAAGGCAATACGCTCCGGCCGCTGTAACTGATTGCGGGTGGTAAAGCGCTGCTCCACACCGGCTCTGCGCAATACCAGCTGGGCGACCATTTCCTTCTCGTCGCTGGCCAGTATCGTGGCGCCAACACAACCATCCATAAATTCAGGGTAGGCAGCAACGTCGTTGACCAGGTCAAACATCCCCTCCGCCGGGTGCATCACCAGGGCGCTGCGTTCAATGGTGGTGCTCATCAGGTTGTGATCGTCAGATAGATATTGAGAGAAAAGATGATAACCATGGCGACCGGCAAAATATAGCGTAGCAAGCCATAGCAGATGGAAAACAGCGTGCGGGACTCGTCATAGAGCATCTCACGCAGCAAATCCCGGCGCAGGCAGTAACCGGCAAACAGCACCACCATCAAGGCAACCAACGGCACCAGACAGTGGCGGCAAAACCATTCGATAGCACCGTAATCGCCTTTATCCAGGGTAAAGAAGGTTGTCGGCATCAACCCCAGACAAACCAGAATCACGATCAAAGAAGAAAAAAAGCGATTGCAGCGAGTGGATTCCGTCAGCCAGGCCACCGCCGGTTCCAGCAGGGCAATAGCCGCTCCCCAGCAAGCCAGAGCAATAAATAGATAAAACAAACCACCAAGGAACAAGCCATAACTGGTGTTTGAGAAACTCACCGGCAAGGACACAAACAGCAACTGCAAACCACTACCGGCCTGCCCTTCCAAAACCGCTTGGGCCGCTTCCGCCCGCAAGGTGGCATGGATACTCAGGGCAACAACAAAAGTGACCAGGCCAGCCACCAATACCACCAGCAGCGATCCTTTGGCAAGCTGGGGGCGTTCCGGCAGATACGCGCCCAATGTCATGGCAGCACCCACCCCCACGGGAATGCAGACAAATGCCATGGTCAGAGCAGTGGCCGCCGCCTTCAGCCATTGGCCGCGATCAACATCCACCAGTGACATATCAAACAAGTAATCGTAACCGGATGCCCAATTGCCATTGAATACACTCAGCCCCGCCGCCAATACCAGCAGCCCAAGCAATACCGCCACCAGGTGGCGCAGTATACGGCCAATACGCGCCACGCCACCTGCCAGCACCGCCGCCGTCAACAGCAAAAACAGGCCACAGCGAAGCAGTGCCTGCCGGGGTTGTGATTCCATAGCAGCGAAGTGTTCACTGGCAAAACGCAGGCTCTGCCCCTGCAGCACACCACTGGTCATATCCCAGAAATAATCCCCTGCCCACACCGCCAGCAGTGAGAACCAGGACACCATCAATACCCCCGCCAACGTGCCCAACCAACCGATGGCGCGCCAATAATCGCGCTGTTGTGACTCACGCACCAGGTAACGCAGGCCGTTGATAGCACTCTGTCGGCCACGGCGGCCGAGCATGACTTCCGTTACCAGCAGAGGCCAGGAAACCAGCACCAGAAATACCGCAAACAGCAGCGACACCAACCCCACATTGCCTCCAGCAGCGCTGGGGAAATACCACAGCGCCCCCAAACCGGCACTGGCGCAAATCATTGCGCCGATAAAGTACCAGGGGCCTTTCCATACGCCGTGTAGGTATTGGTTGCTCTCGACCATTGGCAGCGGGTTATTGTTCCATTGGGAGACAGGTTATGGATTGTAGCGGTTATCCAGCGGATAGACACCGTCATCGCACACTAGGGGGCGTTCTCAATTAGTGAGTTATTGCTGTTGTGCCTGAAATGGCGCCAGACACCAAAAGTAGGCGCTTTAGGCGAGGCGTGAGGAGAGTGGTTTGGTACTTTCTTATAAACGAAAAGCAAATGAGCGACGAATAACACAGTATGGCGCCATTTCAGGCGCAACCCGAAGGGCTGGGCCCATTTTACCCCTCAGCGGCGTTAGCGCTCGCTCATGTAGAGGACTACACAGCACTCACGCTGCCTTGCTGAGAGAAAAAATGGGCTCCAGCAGCAACAGCTCACTAATTGAGAACGCCCCCTAACGATAGCCCTGTTATTTCTCGCAAACTGAAGCGCAGTCCGTATAATCGCCGCCATGGCCAAGAAACCCAAAAAATCCCCCAACAGCGGCGGCACCATTGCCCTCAATAAACGCGCCCGCCACGACTACCACCTCACCGATAAATTTGAGGCGGGTGTTTCCCTGCTGGGCTGGGAAGTGAAAAGTATGCGCGCGGGCAAGGTGCAGCTCACCGACACCTATGTGCTGCTGCAAAATGGCGAGGCCTGGCTGATCGGCGCCAACGTAACGCCGCTGCAATCCGCATCAACCCATTACGTGACAGAACCGGATCGCACTCGCAAACTGCTGCTCAACCGCCGCGAGTTAGCGAAGATTTTTCAGGCCGTGCAGCAAAAAGGCTACACCTGTGTGGCCACGGCCCTGTACTGGAAAAAACATTTGGTGAAGTGCGAAATTGCCCTCGCCAAAGGCAAGGCGGATCACGACAAACGGGAAACGGAAAAGCGCCGGGATTGGGATCGACAGAAACAACGCATTTTGCGTCAGCAATAAAAGAGGAAAAGGAAAATGACTGGCAAATCCGCACTGACTTTATTGATGATGGCACTGGCAGCAAATAGCGCCAATGCCGGACACGAGCACTCTCTGGATGGCCACCATGGCGGTGGCCAACACGCCCATGTTCACGGTCACGCCCATATGTCACTGGCACAGGACGGCAACACCTTGTGGGTGGAAATGCGCGTACCGGCTTTCGACCTGCTGGGTTTTGAGCGCGAAGCAAAGGACGATGGAGAGCGCGCCCTGATCAACGCAACCGTCTACCAGCTGCGTCAATCACAAACCCTGGTCAAATTACCCGAAGCGGCCAACTGCGAACTGCAAAAAGCCGCGGTAGAATCGCCAATTCTGGAACAAGATCACAGCGGCCACAGCCATGAAAGCCATGGCCACAAAGGCCACGCTGATATAGAAGTCAGCCAACAGTTTGAATGTCAGAACCCCGCTTCCCTGAATGCGGTAGAAGTCGCTTTGTTTAACAATTACTCCCGCATTGAACGAGCCGATATCCAATGGACGCTGGAAGGACGTCAGGGCAGCGCCAGAGCCACCCCAGCAGAATCACAAATTAACCTGAAGTAGTTTTACTCAGAATAATCATCCACCCGTTGTGCCGCCATGGAATAGGCGGCAAAGCCGGTATCGTTCATTTTGCCTTCTGTGGTCAGAATGCCAGACACCCAAAACGGATCGTAGATGGCCTCCAGCTCAATGCCCTTTTCCATGGTGACATACACCAGTTGGTTGGGCGGCGGCGGCGGTACATGAATGCAGGCGCCAAAGTAAGGCACCAGGAAAAATTCCGTCACCACCATGTTGTCGTCGAACTCCAACGGCACAATAAAACCGGCAATGCGCACTTTCTGGTTGTTCAATTCCGCCACGGTGGCCGTAGCCGTCAGCACTTCCCGCCACTGCTGCTGTGCATTGGGTTGCGTGCCAAAACCCGACATGGCATCGCCCATATCCAGAGGGTTGGAACTGCCACCACTGTCCAGGGGGTTGCCTGAGCCCTGATCGAGGAACTGGGATAAATCCAGGCTCATCTGCCCCGGCTCCAGCATAATTTCTTCACCCAAGTGCTCAATTTCCGGCAACGCCGCCATTTTCTGGCGATCCTCTGGGGTCATCAAATCCGTCCACTCCAGGGTGCGGTAATCCGCCGCCCAAACGGTTGTGCTGAAGAATGCGATGGCAATAAAAAACAAACGGGTAAACATATGAAAAGTGTGGCCAGTCGTTGCGGAGAAAGCTGTTATATTAGCGCACCATGACACAGACCCATACCAGCAATATAGCCAGCAACATGATTGCCATTGAAAACATGCAATTTGCCTGGCCCCGCCAGAAAGCATTGCTGAATATTGAAAATTTTACCGTACCCGCCGGCGAAAAGTTATTTCTCTACGGCCCTTCCGGCTCTGGCAAAACCACCCTGCTCAATTTACTCGCCGGAGTTACCTTGCCCCAACAGGGGAAAATACGCATTCTTGACCAGGATTTGGCGCAACTCAGCGGCCACCGCCGCGATCGCTTTCGCGCCCGCCATATCGGTGTGATCTTCCAGCAATTTAACCTGATCCCTTACCTCAGCGTACTGGACAACGTATTACTGGCTGCCCACTTTGCACAACGAAAAGGTCTGGAACAGCGGGCACGGGATTTACTGGCGGCCCTCAATCTGCCCGACAGCGTCTTCCAACGCCGTGCTACACAACTGAGTGTTGGCCAGCAGCAACGGGTGGCAGTGGCTCGCGCTCTATTGTGTGAGCCAGAGCTGGTGATTGCCGACGAACCCACCTCCGCCCTGGACAGCGACAGCCGCGAACGCTTTTTGCAATTGCTGTTCACCGCCGTGGAACAATGCAACAGCAGCCTGATATTTGTCAGTCACGACCGCAGCCTGCAACAGCAATTCAGCCGCGCTGTAGACATTCGCGAACTCTCCGCCGGAGCCGCTCATCATGCTGCTTAAACTGGCGCGTCACAGTTTGTGGAACCGCCGTGGCACGGCACTGCTGACCGTAGTGTCTCTCACTGTCAGCATCACCCTGCTATTGGCCATCGACCATATTCGCCGCGAGGCCAAAGCCAGCTTTACCAGTGCCCTGTCTGGCACCGATCTGGTGGTGGGCGCCCGTTCCAGCAACATCAACCTGCTGCTCTATTCGGTGTTTCATATCGGCGATGCCACCAGCAATATCAGCTGGAACAGCTACCAAATTATCGACACCCACTCCTCCGTCGCCTGGACCGTGCCCATCTCCCTGGGGGATTCCCACAAAGGCTACCGGGTGATCGGCACCAGCAAGGCGTTTTTTGAACACTACAAATTCGGCCAAAAGCAGCAACTGCAACTGGCCACCGGCGCCCCGTTTGATGATCACCACGGCGTGGTACTGGGCGCCCAGGTGGCACGCAAACTGGGCTACCAGCTGGGGGATAAAGTGGTACTCGCCCACGGCACCAGCGGCATCAGTTTTACCCACCACGACAACCATCCCTTCTCCGTGGTGGGCATACTCAAACCCACCGGCACCCCGGTTGATCGCAGCCTGCTGGTCAGCCTGGAAGGCATCGAAGCCATCCACCTGGATTGGCAGCCACAGCCAGGAGAGCCCAGGAACGACTCCCTGCAACCAAAAAACATTACGGCCTGTCTGATTGGGCTGGCATCGAAAGCCAAAACCTTCAGCCTGCAACGGAAAATAAACAGCTACAAAGGCGAGCCTTTACTAGCCATACTGCCCGGTGCCACATTGGCGGAACTGTGGCGCATGCTCGGCGTGGTGGAGAACCTGCTCTACCTGATCTCCGTCCTGGTATTGCTGGCCACCCTGACAGGCATGGTCACCACCTTGCTGGCAGCCATGAAAGAGCGGCAGCGAGAAATCGCCATCCTGCGCGCCATCGGTGCCCATCCACTGTTTCTGTTCCTGCTGATCGAACTGGAAGTCCTGCTGCTGGCGGCACTCTCTATTGTCTGCGCCTTTACCCTGCTCAGTGCATCACTGACAGTGGCCGCCCCCTGGCTGGCAGCGGAATATGGATTGTTCCTGTCAGCAACCATCATCAACCACCACAACTTGGTATTGGCGGTGGTTGTACTGGTTTTAGCTACCATCCTTGGCGCCATTCCCGCTTACCGGGCATACAGAAATGCCCTGCAGAACGGTTTGGTCATTAATAGCTAAAAAGTTTCCCCGGAACTTTTATCAACTCTCTCCGTCCTAGGTGCACCTATTTACGGAGCACTACCTATGAAACGTTTTATTGCCGTACTGGCACTACTGACTCTTTCCTTTGGCGCTTTTGCCAAAGATGCCGACGTGTATTCACACAAGAAAAAGGGCGCCATCAAAGGGGCCGACCCGGTAGCCTACTTCTCTCTTGAAGAAGGCGCTGATGCCGTATTCGGTACCAAAGACATCACCGCCCAGTGGAACGGCGCTACCTGGCACTTTGCCAGCGAAGCCAATAAACAAGCCTTTATTGCCGAGCCGGAAAAATACGCCCCCCAATATGGCGGCTACTGTGCCTTTGCGGTATCTCACAACTTTACAAAACCCACCAATCCGCATGCCTGGAAAATTGTCGATGGCAAACTCTATTTGAATTTGAGTAAAGGCGTACAGAAAAAGTGGAAAAAGGACATCCCCGGAAACATTAAAAAAGCCGATGCCAACTGGCCTAATGTACTTGGAAAATAACTGATTTAATTTACGTAATATCTGCCTACCCCAAAAGCCGCTTCCCTGTGAAGCGGCTTTTTTGATTCCTTTAAAAAAGCATCAGAACTGATTTCTTCGTCACACGTCAGGTGCATGAATCCGGTAGTGTTGGCTGTGACCGTGGCCAGCACGGACGCTGGCCTCGAGGCTCCATGGACGGATTCACGCCGTGTCACAGCCAACATTAGCGGAATCATGTGCCGGGTTTAAAAGCACAGTAAAAAACATTTTCCTTTCCATTGAACCCAATTGCATTCTTTAACAACTCACTGGGTATCTATCGGAACTCCCAATGCCCGGACTTACCCATGCCACCCGCATTGCGCCGCTCCCCTAGATATTTCTTTTTGTTATTCGGGGCACCGCATTTTTGCCCACTTTTCAAATCCAAATAACGGAGAACAACCCATGAGTAAGCGCTCAAAAAATAAGCCGGGTAAGTACGCACCCCCCGCTGCCATTCTCGGTATTCTCGGCATCAGTGGCCAAGCCGCTGCTGCCGATGGCAAAGAATATGTACAAGCAGACGCTATCAAAGGGGTAGCAAAGGTTAAGCAACTGTCCGACGGCAGCGTAGAGCTGGTGTTCGAAAACGGCGACGTAGTCAAAGTCGCCGCCAAAGACGTTTCTGTAGAAAACGGCAAAGTGCTGGTGAGCACCGAAGCCATGGAACAACTGGCTGAAGCGGGTGCTCTCGGTGGCGCTGCCAACTGGGTATCTGACAATCTTCTGTATATAGGCGCCGGTGTGGTTGGCGCAGCAGCCATTATTGCCAGCAACAATGACGACGACAACGGCCCCAGCGCAGGCGACGATAACCTGGTGGGAACCGCTATGGCGGACACCATCGACGGCCTCGCGGGCGACGACAACATTCAGGGCCTGGAAGGCAATGACACCCTCACCGGTGGAGACGGCAACGACACCCTCGACGGCGGTGCCGGCAGCGACACCCTGATCGGCAGCGCCGGTAACGACGAACTGCTGGGTGGCGCAGGCGACGACGTACTGCGCGGCGGTGGCGGTGCCGACATTAACAACGGTGGCGACGGTGTGGACACCGCCGACTTCTCCGATATCGGCTCAGGTGTGACTGCTGACCTGAACTCTGGCGACGCCAGCTACCAGGCCCCCAACGGCAACACCGTAACCGACACCCTAGTGAGCATTGAAAACCTCACAGGTTCCAGCAGCGACGACTCACTCACCGGTGACGCTGGCGCCAACCGCCTGGAAGGCGGTGCCGGCAACGATACCCTGGTAGGCGGCGGCGGTGCCGACCAACTGCTGGGTGGTGCCGGTGATGACGTACTGCGCGGTGGCGGCGGCCCCGACACCACCGACGGTGGTGAAGGTTCTGATACCGCCGACTTCTCCGATATTGGCACAGCAGTGACTGCCGACCTGAACGACGGCAGCGCCAGCTACGCAGCCCCCAACGGCAACACCGTAACCGACACCCTGGTGAGCATTGAAAACCTCACCGGTTCCGACAACGACGACTCCCTCACCGGTGACAGCGGTGCCAACCGCCTAGACGGTGGCATGGGCGACGATACCTTAGTAGGCGGCGGCGGTGTCGACACCCTGATTGGCGGTGAAGGTGACGACGTATTGCGCGGTGGCGGTGGCCCAGACACCACAGACGGTGGCGCCGGCTCCGATACTGCTGACTTCTCCGACATTGGCTCTGCAGTCACTGCCAGCCTGGTGGATGGCGAGGCCAGCTACAGCGCACCCAGTGGCGCCACAGTAACCGATACACTAATCAGTATTGAAAACCTCACCGGCTCCAACAACGACGACTCCCTCACCGGTGACAGCGGCGCCAACACCCTCGACGGTGGTATGGGCGACGACACCCTGGTGGGCGGCGGCGGTGCCGACACCCTGATCGGTGGCGAAGGCGACGACGTACTGCGCGGCGGCGGTGGCCCCGATACCACAGACGGCGGTGCAGGCAACGATACGGCCGACTTCTCCGACATCGGCACGGCCATCACTGCCAGCCTGGAAGACGGCGAAGCCAGCTACCTGGCGCCAAACGGCAATACCGTTACTGACACCTTGGTGAGCATCGAAAACCTCACTGGTTCTGACAACGACGACTCCCTCAGCGGCGACAGCAACGACAACGTACTGACTGGCGGTTTGGGCAGCGACACCCTGAACGGCGGTGACGGCGTAGACACTGCCGACTACTCCGATCTGGATGTACCGGTTACAGTCAATGTGGACGGCGACGGCAATGGCACGGTCACCCGCGAAACCGGCTTCTCGGTTTCCGTCAGCGACCAACCCCTCGCCTCCCTCACTACCGATCAAACACCAGCAGAACTGCTTACTGAAGCAGAAGCGGGCAACCTGTACTTCAATATCCACACCAACGATTTCCCCGGCGGCGAAATTCGCGGCCAGCTGGATACAGTGGTGAGCGACACAACCATCGACGGTGTGCGCACTCTGGTACTGTCTGCCTCTCTGGACGCTGCTCAGGAGCCCATGGACGCTTCCGATTCCAATGCGACGGGTACTGGCACAGTAACCATCGTGGTAGACGGCGACTCCATCACCTACAGTTCTGATCTGTCCGTTACCGGCATTGCTACCAGTGAATTGCTGCCAGTGGCCGGTGTGAGCTCCATCCACCTGCACAATGCGCCCCGCGACAACAACGGTCCGGTGATTACCGACATCGTTCAAGACGCTGGTGGCGACGCCGACGGCGACGTGTTCAACGAAGTGGAAGACGGCTTCTCTGTAGCACATATGGATCAGCCTTTGGCTTCTCTGACTACCGGGCAAACCCCAGAGCAACTGGTGGCTGAAGCGGTCGCCGAAAACCTGTACTACAACATCCACACCAACGACTTCCCCGGCGGTGAAATTCGTGGCCAGTTGTTGCTGGACAGCGACACCACTGTGGACGGCGTACGCACCATCGTACTGAGCGCCAGCCTCGACAGCGCCCAGGAACCCATGGATGCGTCCGACTCCGATGCCACAGGTACCGGCACAGTCACCATTGTGGTTGCCGCAGATGGCAGCGTAACTTACAGCTCTGAACTGTCTGTAGACGGCATCACCAGTGCCGACCTGTTGCCAGTGGCGGGCGTGAGCTCCATTCACCTGCACAACGCACCAGCGGGCAGCAACGGCCCTGTGATCAGCGACATTGTTCAGGACGCTGGCGGCGGTGTGGACGGCGACGTGTTCGACGAAGTGGTGGAAACCGACACCCTTACCTCCGTGGAAATCATCACTGGTGCCAACGGCAACGCCTTCCAAATCGTTGGCGATGACGTGGACTTTGTGAACGATGAACCCATCGACGCCGACAACAACGGCGTGCTGGTCAACGGCAATAACGTGTCTGTGGACAACAGCAGCAACATCGATGGCGCGGTTAACGGCGTTAACTTTGCCGCAGATTCCAGCGGCGGTTCGCTCACCAACAGCGGCACCATCACCAGCGCCAGCCGTGGGGTGAACATTTCTGGCGACGACGTTACTGTGGACAACAGCGGCAGCATCGTTACCAGTGACGACCCGCGCAACGGTGTGATTTACAGCAACGAAACCGCCGACAACGTCACCATCAACAACAGCGGCACCATTGACGCTGGCGCCGGTAACAACGGCGACGCGGTATCCCTGCAGCTGAGCGGCGACGACAGCCACACCATCACCAACTCCGGTGACATTATTGGCCGCGGCGATGTTGACCCGGACTCCTCCGCCAACAACATGTCCAGCGGTGTACGCCTGTTCACCAGCGACTCTGAAGCCACCTTCTCCGGTAGCATCAGCAACGAGTCTGGCGCCACCATCAGCTCCGAAGCGGCCACTGGCCCACGGGCTGGGGTGATTGTGCAGAACAACGTTAACTTCCAGGGCGACCTGAGCAACGCTGGCACCATTTCCGGCACCAACAACGGCCTGTACTTTGGCACCGGAGACCACTCCGGTGGTGTCGCCACCAACGAACAAGGTGGTGTGATCAGCAGCGACAGCCGCGCGGTGAATATCGACGGCGACGGTTTGACGTTTGTTAACAACGGTTCGGTATTGGGCACTGGCGATCAGCGCAACGGCACCATCTACTCCGACAGCACCGCCAACAACTACGTCATTATCAACCGCGGTTTGGTTGACGCAGGCGACGGCAACAACGGTGCGGCCATTGCTCTGCAACTGGGTGCCAGCGGTGACACCGACGTTACCCTCACCAACAGCGGCACTTTGCAAGGTCGCGGCCAGGGCGCTGCCGACCAAGGGGTTGCCGGTGATGGCCTGCGCCTGTTCACCGACGGCTCTACCTTTGTGGGCGAACTGGTGAACATCGGCACCATCGACTCGGAAAGCACAGTGGGCCCCACAGCGGGTGTTCGTCTGACCAACGGTGTCAGCTTCCAGGGTGAAATCGAAAACCTGGGCGTCATCTCCGGTGCCAACAATGGCCTGTACTTCGGCACTGGCGATCACTCCGGTGGTATTGCCACCAACGCAGTGAGCGGCATCATCAGTAGTGACAGCCGCGCAGTGAACATCGATGGCGACGGCCTCACCTTCGTCAACGAAGGGCGGGTACTGGGCACTGGCGATCAACGCAACGGCACCATTTACTCCGACAGTACCGCCAACAACTACACCATCGACAACAGCGGTCTGGTTGACGCCGGTGAAGGCAATAACGGTGCAGCCATTGCCTTGCAACTCGGCGCTTCCGGCGATACCAACTTTAGCCTTAGCAACAGCGGTACTCTGCAAGGTCGTGGCCAGGGCGCTGCCGACCAAGGGGTTGCCGGTGACGGTCTGCGACTGTTTACCCCAGGCTCTACCTTTGTGGGCGATATCGATAACTCCGGCACCATTGATTCCGAAAGCGCCGTGGGCCCAACAGCGGGCGTACGGGTTGCCAACGGGGTTAACTTCCAGGGCGAGCTGACCAACTCCGGCACCATCTCTGGTGTGAACAACGGCTTGTACTTCGGTACAGGCGACCACAGCGGCAGTTTGGTCACCAACGAAGCGGATGGCGTGATCAGCAGTGACAGCCGCGCGGTGAATATCGACGGCGACGGACTGACCTTTGTCAACGAAGGGGAAGTACTGGGCACTGGCGATCAACGCAATGGCACCATCTATTCCGACAGCACCGCCAACAACTACACCATCGACAACAGTGGTTTGGTTGATGCGGGCGACGGTAACAATGGTGCGGCCATTGCCTTGCAACTCGGCGCTTCCGGCGATACCGACTTTAGCCTCAGCAACAGCGGTACTCTGCAAGGTCGCGGCCAGGGCGCTGCCGACCAAGGGGTTGCCGGTGACGGTCTGCGCCTGTTTACCCCAGGCTCTACCTTTGTGGGCGATATCGATAACTCCGGCACCATCGACTCCGAAAGCGCCGTAGGCCCAACAGCGGGCGTACGGGTTGCTAACGGCGTTAACTTCCAGGGCACGCTGACCAACTCCGGCACCATTTCCGGGGTTAACAATGGCTTGTACTTCGGTACTGGTGATCACACTGGTAGTAACGTGCAGAATAGCTTCGAAGGCGTTATTACAAGCGACAGTCGAGCTGTAAATCTGGATGGTGACAACCTCACCTTTATTAACGACGGTATGGTTTTAGGTACTGGTGATCAACGTAATGGCACCGTGTACCTGGACGGCACTGCCGATAATATCTCCATTGGCAACATGGGTACCATTGATGCTGGCGAAGGCAACAGCGGTTCCGGAATTTCCACTCAGGTGGGCTCTGCCTCTGAAGATGCCACTAGCGAAGACATCTCTATCGACAACCTGGGCGGTATTCAGGGGCGTGGTGATGGCGAAGCCAATGCTGGTGTACGCTTCTTTAACGGTTCCGGTGAAGATGAAGCCAGTCTTTCTACCACCATCACTAACGGCGGCGGTATCGCTTCCGAAAGTGCTGCTGGCATCCTGATTGAAGAAGGCGTTAACGTTGATGGAAGCATCATCGAAAACACTGGCACCATCAGCGGCGGCAACGGCGTTGCCATCGATGCCTCTGGTGCAGCGGGCGACCTGATTGTCGACAGCTCAGAAGGCACCCTGGAAGGGGATGTGCTGCTGGGCTCTGGCGACGACCAGTTCACCGGCGGTGACGAAGACAACACCGTTCAAGGTGGACTCGGCGACGACGATCTGAACGGCGGTGACGGCTTTGATACTGCCGACTACTCGGATCTGGACGTGCCGGTCACTGTCATGCTGGATGCCATGGGCAACGGTACCGCTACCCGCGAAACCGGCTTCTCTGTGGAAGTGACTGACCAGCCTCTGGCGTCACTCACTACTGACCAGTCCCCTGCGGACTTGGTGGCTGAAGCAGCGGCAGGAAACCTGTACTTCAACATCCACACCAGCGACTTCCCCGGTGGCGAAATTCGCGGCCAGCTGGATACCGTAGTCAGCGACACCACAGATATGGACGGTGTGCGTACCCTGGTGCTGTCAGCGTCACTGGACTCTGCCCAAGAGCCCATGAACGCGTCCGACTCAACAGCCACAGGCGAAGGTACCGTGACCATCGTAGTAGACGGCGACACCATCACCTACAGCTCGCAGCTGTCAGTGACTGGCCTGGCAGTGTCTGACCTGATGCCGGTAGCCGGCGTTAGCTCTATCCATCTGCACAACGCACCGCGCGATAACAACGGCCCGGTCATTACCGACATCGTTCAGGATGCTGGCGGTGATGTGAACGGAGATACCATGGACGGCGACGTATTCGCCGAAGTGGTGGAAACCGACACACTCACCTCCATCGAGAACATCATCGGTTCCGACGACGGCGACACCATTATCGCCACTGGTGCGGCAGCCAACACCATCGACGGCGGCGCTGGCGACGACTTTATAGCTGGTGGCGGCGGCAGAGATGTTCTGGACGGCGGTGACGGCAACGACACCAACAGCTTCCAGGGCATCGGTGCCGATGTAATCGCCGACTTGGGAAGTGGCAGCGCGTCTTACCAGCCCAACCCCACCACTACCGTGTTCGAGAACTTCCAGAACTTCGAAAACCTGGACGGTTCCGCCAACAACGATCAGCTGTTTGGCAACAACGACAGCAACGAGCTGACCGGTAACGACGGCAACGACCTGCTGGTTGGCCGCGGTGGCGCGGATGTACTGGAAGGCGGTGACGGCAACGACGTACTGCGCGGTGGCGGCGGCGCCGATGTCAACGACGGTGGCGACGGCATTGATACTGCCGACTTCTCCGACATTGGCTCTGGCATCACTGCCAGCCTGGAAGACGGCGAAGCCAGCTACCAGGCACCCAGCGGTGCAACCATCACCGACACCCTGATCGACATCGAGAACCTCACCGGTTCTGTCAACGATGACGACCTGACCGGTGACGATGGTGACAACCTGCTGGCCGGTGGCGCGGGCAACGACACCCTCACCGGTGGCGGTGGCAACGACGTGCTGCGCGGCGACGCGGTGGGTGACGGCACCGCCATTACCGTGTCCATCACCAACACCCTGCCCGCCGGTGGCACCTTCCTCACACCAGTGTGGTTCGGCTTCCACGATGGCGCTGAGTTCGATCTGTTCAACGCCGGCGAAGCAGCCAGTGTTGGTCTGGAGCGCCTGGCGGAAGATGGTTCCATCGAAGGCATCGCTGCGGAATTCAGTCAACAGGTTGATGGCGCCGGTGTAGACGCCACCATACTGGGGCTGGGTGCCGGTGCACCGGGGCCGATTGATCCGGGCGAAACCGCCAGCTTTACCCTGAACGTGAACACCGATCAGGTCGGGCAAGGCTTCTTCACCTGGGCCACGATGATCATCCCATCCAACGACGCCTTCCTGGCGGTACCGGACGACGCTTTGGCGGATCCGATCTTCGATATGGACGGTAACTTTATCGGGCCATTGGTGATCGAACGCTTTGGCAGTGACGTGCTGGATGCAGGCACCGAGGTCAACAACGAAGAAGGCGCCGCCTTCCTCAACCAGACCGCTCGCGACCAGGGTACTGCTGAAAACGGCGTTGTAGGCGCTCACCCCGGCTTTAACGGCTCCGTGGGCAATCCTGACGGCACTCCGGTAAATATCCTCGGCGGCACCACCGCTGCGGGTACAGTGGTCGACCCGGTTATCGGCGACTTCACCAACGGCAACCCACAGTTGCTGCGCATTGAAATCAACCTGGCTGCAGGCGGTGACGATGTGCTCGACGGTGGCGCTGGCAACGACATCCTCGACGGCGGCGTTGGCAACGACGTGCTGATCGGCGGTGCCGGTGCTGACGAACTGCTGGGCGGTAGCGGTGACGACGTACTGCGCGGTGGCGGCGGCGCCGACATCAACGACGGTGGCGAAGGCATCGATACGGCCGACTTCTCCGACATCGGCTCGGCAGTGACTGCCAGCCTGGTTGACGGTGAAGCCAGCTATCTGGCGCCCAACAACGCCACCATCACCGATACGCTGATCAGCATTGAGAACCTCACCGGTTCCAACAATGACGATAGCCTAACCGGTGACGACGGCGACAACGTGCTGGACGGCCTGGCGGGCGACGACACCCTCACCGGTGGCGCAGGCTCCGACACCTTTGTGGTACGTGAAGGCAGCGATGCCGACACCGTAACCGACTTTGACATCGACAACGACGTGATTGAGGTGAACGACCTGGTAGCCGACGCTGCAGCGGCCCTGGCCCTGGCAGTGAACGACAGCGGCAACGCTGTGATCGACTTCGGCAACGGTGATGTCATCACTCTGACCGGTGTCGATGCGGCCGACCTGACAGAAGCCAACTTCGCGGTGCTCAACACCCCGGTGATGTCAGAACCCGCTATGTTCACCGAACTGTCTGACGAAGATGTTGTAGCTCCAGAGTCTGATGTTGAAGACTCCAGCGACGATGGCTTCTCTGACGACAGCATGGAAGCCGCCGATATGGCAGCCACCCAAGCCATGATCGATAACTTCGAAGTGGCGTAATGACGAAGGCCGACCGTCATTGCGAGGAGCGAAGCGACGCGGCAATCTAGTGGCTTCAAAACAAAGACGCTGGATCGCCGCGCTACGCTCGCGATGACAAAATCACCCCCATACCTGGCAACGGGTATGGGGTTTTTCTTTGGGCATTACGTAGTTACAGGCTAGACGTCGGAGGTCTGAAGTCTGATGCAGTTGGGCTTCACCCAACGGGGTGCCTCAGTGGGATTTGCAGCCGAAGGCTGCCGCATCAGACATCCGACTTCAGACATCAAGCCACTATCCAGGCAAGGCACACTAAAAAAATTCACTTCCCTTTGAACCAAACAGGAATTACCCACCACTCACCGGGTACAAAACAAAAACCGCCCACAGTGAGTCGCCGATATGCCCGAAAAATCCGCCGCCGGTAACGGCACCGATAAGAGCAACAGCAGCGGCTTTATGCGCTGGTTAAAAGCCATTAATGGGGAAATTCCCGGCTTCTTGAAGCCGTTTCTGGGCTTTAGCCTGGCCATCAATATTCTGCTGATGGTGTCCCCCCTGTATATGTTGCAAGTGTACGACCGGGTGCTGACCTCCGGCTCCAGCGACACGTTGATCTGGCTCACCGTGCTGGCGGTATTTTTGCTGGCTATTTACGCGGCAGCGGAAATGGGACGGCGGCGTTTGTGCACGTTGGCGGCGGAGAATATTGAAGACAAAATATCCGAACAGATTTTTGTGGAGTTCGAAACAAAACACAGCGCCGGTGACAAGCTGTCGCAGAACCTCAACGTGCTGGGACGAATTCGCGGACTGTTCCAAAACCATTTGGTAACACCGTTTTTTGACCTGCCATTTACACCGCTGTTTTTTCTGGTGTTGTTTCTGGTGCACCCGGTAATCGGCTTTATCGGCCTGGGTGGCGGTGCCATTATTTTTGCGGTGGCGGTAGCCGCAGAAATGAGTACCCGCGGCACCAACGAAAAAGCGTTGAACGCCAGCGCTCAGGCTCACCAACTGGCATCTGGCCTTGCCCGGCAGCGCTCTGCCATGGTGGCCATGGGCTTGTGTCAAAACGCCCTGCAAAAGTGGCGCACCGCTAAAGAAGTGGCACGGGAATTCAACCTGGAAGGTAGCGCCCGCGAAGGCACCTTCAGCTCCATTTCCCGTTCTGCCCGACAAATTCTGCAAACCTTTATTCTCGGCGCCGGTGCCGCCTTGGCCATCAGTCAGGAGATTTCACCGGGGGCGATTGTTGCCGGCTCCATTGTGCTGTCCCGTGCGCTGGCACCCATCGACCAGATTGTCGGTAGCTGGCGCGCCATTACCCAGTGCCGCGTGGCTTGGCAGCAACTGGAAAGCACTCGCGAAAACGACCTGGCACAACAGGCATTCACTCCGCTACCCAGACCCAGCGCCCAACTCACCCTGGATCGTTTGTCCGTAGCCGCCCCTGGCAGCAACAAGCCGATGGTGCACCCATTTAGCCTGCAAGTGAACGAGGGCGATCTGGTGGCTTTGGTAGGCGGCAACGGCGCAGGCAAAACCACTCTGCTGCAAACCCTGGCGGGCGCTTGGGAACCACTCTCTGGCAGCGCCGCACTGGGCAATCGCAACATTCACAGCTGGCATAGCGCCGACCGGGGTCAGTACGTGGGCTATGTTCCCCAAGACGTGGAATTGCTGCCGGGCACTGTGGGCGAAAACATCGCCCGTATGAGCGACGCCGAGCCAGAGGCGATTTTCGCCGCCGCCCAACGCGCCGGTGCCCACGAGATGATTTTGAAACTGCCACAAGGTTACGACACCCAGCTCACTTCCAGCGGCCAATTATCCGCTGGGCAACGGCAATTGATCGGCCTGGCTCGCGCCCTGTTTGGCGAGCCGGCTCTATTGCTGCTGGATGAACCCACCGCCAATCTGGACCGGGAAGCCGGGCAAGCGGTTATTCAAAGCCTGCAGGCCGTGGCTAAAGCTGGTGCTGTGATTGTAATTGCCAGCCACGATCGCCGATTGATTGCCGCCACCGCTACTACCTTGTTAATTCGCAACGGCTCAGTGTTGTCGGCGGAATCGAAAAACTATCTGCAATCCATCTCTCCATCCAGCAAGTCTGCTACTAAAGCCAAAGTGGGAGCAAAAGCATGATTCACCTGACGCCGAAAAGTGACAAGCGCGTGGTACGCACCGCTCTGGTGTGCCTGATTGGCCTCGGTGGTTTTCTGCTGTGGGGCGCATTTGCCCCATTGGAAGAAGGCATCGCCGCTTCCGGCAAAGTGGTGGTGGATAGCCAGCGTAAGGTGGTGCAACACCTGGAAGGGGGCATTATCAGCGAGATTCGCGTGCGCGATGGCCAGTGGGTGGAGCAAGGCCAGGTGGTATTGGTTCTTGAAGACACTGTATCCCTCGCCAGCCGTGACCTGACCATTCAGGAATACGCTGCTCTGGCAGCGTCAGTAGAGCGACTGCAATCCTTGAAGCAAACCGACGCCGAGCCAGACTTTTCCCTGCTCGACAAACTGGCGTTGGGAGAGCAGGAACGCAGCGATATTATCGAACGGGAATGGGATTTATTTCACCAGCAAAAAAGCGCCCAGGCCGCCGACTTGGCGGTATTGGAAGCCCGTCGCAACGCCGCTGTGCAAACCCAAAAAGCCCGCAGCGAACAAATCACCATTGTGGAGCGCGCCTTGAAAGCCGCGCGCGAAGAGTACCAGCTGATCAACACCATGCTGGAACAACGCCTCGCCCGCCGCGACCAGGCCACCAATATCGAACGCCAGGTGATTAACCTGGAATCAGAAATCGCCCAGCTGCACAGCGAGAAGCAAAACGCCGCCGCCTCGGAGCGGGATCTGGAAGCGCAAATCCGCCAAACTGGGGCCAATTTCCGCCAGCAGATATCCGCCACCTTGCTGGAAACACGCACTGAATTGCAGGCGGTGGAAGAACGCCTGAGCTCTACTCAAAACGTGCTGGATCGCTCGGTAATTCGCGCGCCGGTATCCGGCGAAGTGCTGAATATGCAGTTCGCTACGGTGGGCGGCGTGCTGCGCCCCGGCGAAACCATTATGGAAATTATCCCCAATATCGGCGAAGTCACGGCCTCTATACGCATTGCTCCGCAGCAGCGGGCGTCGGTATTTGAAGGCCAAACCGTGCGTACGCAAATCTCCGCCTACAAAGGCTGGCAGGCACCGCAACTGCAAGGCAAGGTGCTGGACGTCAGCGCCGACCTGAAAACCGACCCGACCACCTCACAAAGCTATTACGAAGCGCGGGTACTGATTCCCGCCGACGAAATGCAGCGGGCCAACAATATCGACGTGACCCCCGGCATGCCGGTGGATGCGTTTATCTTTTCTGGCCGCAGCCGCACCATGTTCGACTATTTGTTCGAGCCGCTAGGTAAATCCATCTTCCAGGGGCTGCGTTCATCGTGAAAAAATCATTGATTGCCTTTGCACTGTTTGCATCTGCTACCAGTGCGGTAGCAGAACAAAGTTGTCTGAGCTTTGAACAGACTCTGGCCTTATCCGCCAAGCTGGATCCGGCTGTGGCAGTGGCACGCGCTCGCAGCCGCGAAGCCGCCTCCGACCTGCGGGAAGCAAAATCCCTGTATAAACCCCAGATCAACGCCTTTGGCCGCACCGGCAGCGGCAATACCGACGTGGTGGACAGCACCATCCAAAACCAGATTGGCCTGCGCATTTCCCAGCGGGTTCTGGATTTTGGCGATGCCCGCTACGCCCGCCGTGCCGCCAATAGCAATCTGGAAGCCAGTAAAGAAGACATCCGTCTGGCGCGACTGGCCGCCGCTCAGGAATCCGCCCTCGCCTTTTTAGCGGCACTGAACGTGCAAAAACAACTGGACATCACCGCCGAACGACGTGACTACTTTCGTC
Organism: Porticoccus sp. W117; assembly: GCF_030341905.1. GTDB lineage: Bacteria > Pseudomonadota > Gammaproteobacteria > Pseudomonadales > Porticoccaceae > SCSIO-12696. The sequence goes on from NZ_JATAAF010000008.1 coordinate 117,908, forward strand.
AGCAACTGGAATCCGTAGACAAGCTGCTGGATCAGGGCGGTGCCACCTTATCCGAGCGAGCCGACGTAGCGGCACAACTGGCAGACGCCCAGGCGTTTTATCTGGAACTGCAATTCCAGCTGCAACAGGCGCAAACCCGCATCGCCATCAACACCGGCAACGAACAAGACCTGTGCCCCAGCAACGACTTGGGCGGCTATCTGAACGCTCAGGTACACACCCTGCCCAACAGCGAAGCCGCCGTCAGTCTGGCATTGAATGAAAGTCCCACGATCAAAGCCCTGCAAAACCGCGCTGACAGTTTTAATGCCGAATATCAGAGGGAAAAACGCAACCGCCTGCCCATTATCGACGTGGTGGGCATTGCCTCTTATTCCTCTCTGGGCAGCGGTAGCGACTTTGAATTTCAAGACCGCATCGGCATCGACGTATCCGTACCGCTCTACACCGGCAGCGCCCTGGGCGCGCGCAAACAACGCTCCGCCTCCCGCGAAGCCGCCGCCCGCAGCGAACTGCAAGACGCCCGCCGCCAACTGCGGGAACAAGTGCATATCACCTGGTACCGCATTTCCTCTCTGGAACGGCAACTCAAAAGCCGGGAAACCGTAGTGGAGCAATACCGCAAACAACTGGATGCCGCAGAAATGGAATACGAACTGGGCACCCGCACCCTGCCTGATTTGGTAGAAGTGCGATTGGAGTATGAACAGGGGAATTTAGCGCGGATACAGACGGAATTTGAGTTGTTACAGCAGCGGGTGGGGTTGTTGGTGTTGACGGCGCGGTTGGGAGTACCAGAGATTACTTAGGCCTTTGCTGCCAAGATTTGATTTTTTTAAAAGCTATACCACCAACCAGCACCAAAAAAGTCATTAAAAGTGATGCGCCCAACGAAAATACAATACCTTTACCAATAAAAAGATAAAGTATAAGAAAGCCCAACTGACACAGGCAAAGACATCTCACTAAAGATAAATTATCGCCTTTATCTAAAATTTTCGGGATAACAATAAGTGTCAAAGATGAAATAACCACCGAAAATATCCCATACAAAAAAAAATAATTATTCATAAGACCGCCATTCATTAATTAAACGCCCCGGAATTACCGGGGCATAACTTTACCTAACACAATAGATACGGCCATCATGGCCCTGCGCTCTAGTCCCAGGCGGACAAGAAGCTGCTAAACCACCCGTCACGCCAACAGCACCTCCCAAACCGATAAGCGTTACACCTCCAACTACAGATCCGGATGCACCTGTTACAGCCGCACCCACCAAACCAACACCAGAACCAATTAGAGCGCCTGAGACAGCACCTGCTCCAAAAGCACCCCAAAAAGAACCTCCAGCAAGCGCAGCTCCTGCTCCGGTCACGAGACCACCAATAAGTGCTCCTCCTAAAATATTAAAAACTGCACCATCCACATCTTCTGCTTCATTAACAGTTAATTCACGCATAATAAGTTCCTCAAATTTGAAAGTAAGTAGGATTTTCAAAAAACTTCAAATACCAGCTTTTACACCCAAGTCATACGTCACCTCCTTGACTTCTCCATTGACCAAAACAAACACTCGATCAGCAGACTGAATAGTTTCCTGACGGTGTGCCACAACTATCCTTGTAATGTTTAATTTTTTTATCGCTTCGTTAACTGCAATCTCAGCTTGCGGATCCAAATGACTGGTAGCCTCATCTAAAAATAATATTTTCGGATCTGCGTAAAGAGCGCGAGCCAGCAACACACGTTGCTTTTGACCACCAGACAAGCTACTTCCCATATCCCCAATCAGGCTATTGTAGCCCATAGGCATAGAAACAATATCTCGGTGAATAGACGCCAATTGCGCACACCGCTGTATTTTTTCCTGATCAGCTTCCGGATCGAAAAAGCAAATATTGTCTGCCAATGATCCTGATAACAGCTGCCCATCCTGCATAACAGATGCAGTTAGTCGACGGTAATTTTTTAGTCCCATTTGGCGGACATCCAGACCGTCAATTTTCACAGTGCCACTAGTGGGCCGAAAAAGACCGGCAGCAACTTTTAGTAAAGTAGTCTTACCTCCGCCAGAAGGTCCGACAATAGCGATAGACTCACCTGGAACCACTACCAAATTTATTTTTTGCAATACCGCCTGGCCATCGTTTGAATAGCTAAACCCTACACCGCATAATTCCAATCTTCCTTTTATGTGATTATTACCCAGCTCAATTGCAACAATCTCTTGTTCTGCAACCAATTCAGGCTCTTCCAATGCTATATCCGACAAGCGTTGCAGATGAAGCCCCAGCATTTTGAATTGAATTACCTTGTCAACGAGCCCACTAATTGCACCACTAAATTGTCCCTTATAGGACATAAACGCGTAGAGCATGCCAACAGTAAAACTGTTTTGCAGAACCATGGTTGCTGCAAGATAAATCACAACTATATTTTCAATACCAAATAGCAGACCATTGATGGCATTAAAAGAGATATTCCACTTGCCTATGCGCACACTCAGGTTAATTCTGTCTGCGCTACAGTTTTGCCACAGATGCTGGCGATCAGATTCTCTGCCAAAGCTTTTGATGCCCTCCATGGCCCGAATCGTTTCCATAAAGTTGGAGTCCTCCTTGGCACCAGCCACAATTTCTTCTTCAGTTAACTGGCGTAAAGGACGAAACAAAGCAAGCCTCAATCCAAAATATATAACCACTGCTGCCAGCACCACAAATGTCAGTGTTGGACTATATAAAAACATCAGTATTAGAGTGGCCACTACCATCAAACCATCGATAATTCCCTCAATTAACCCATTGGTTAGCAGCTCTTTCACACTGCCCAGTGAACCGAACCGAGAGACAATGTCGCCGATATGCCGAGATTCAAAAAATGATAGGGGCAAACGCAACATATGTCGCAACAGGTTATTGGCCACCTGAAAACTGAAAGATGCCCCAAGATACATAACCACAAAGCTGCGAAAAGCAGTCACCATGACATTGAGCAACATGAGCAGGCCAAATCCCAAGGCCAGCACCAGAAGCAGGCTTTTATCGTGGCTGAGTAACACCTCATCTACTACCCACTGCATATAAAACGGGCTCAGCAGCGCAAATCCTTGCAATACCAAAGAAAGCACCAGAAGTTGAATCAAAAAGCCTTTCAGACCAGATGTTTGAGCCCAAAACTCTTTTAAACGTAGTTTGCGAGCATCTTGCTGAGGAGAGAATTTTTCTATAGGTGACAATTCCAAGGCAACGCCAGTAAAATGCGAACCCATCTTCCTGAGAGATATGGAATGTACACCCGTGCCGGGATCATGGATAATTGCTTTATTGCCTCGAATGGATTTCAGTACCACAAAATGGTTCATATCCCAATGCAAAATACAGGGAGTTTGCAACTCGCTGAGTTCTTCCAACTCGAGCCGCAAAGCCCTAGGACGCATCCCCAGTTGTTCGCCTATCTGCATCAAAGAACGCAGAGTAGCCCCTTTTAGCGATATTGAAAATTTTCTCCGAAGTGCCGGCAAATCCGTGCGATACCCATAGAAATTTGCCACCATAGCCAAACAGGCCAAACCGCACTCAGCAACTTCTGACTGCAATATAAGGGGCAATCTCTTGCGACCGGAAAAGCGCAGTAAATTACTAGGATTATGCCTTGAATTAGCGGCATCTGATATTACAGGCATCCATGCGTCCTCTTGACTACGACCTTTTAAACGCGGCCTTTCAAGCTGTATAACGGCTCCAGAATCCACTCAAACAATGAGCGTTTATCCAAAATTACATCTGCCTCCAAGGCCAGCCCCGGCTGCAATGGCAGCTCTTTCCCGTAAGCCTCTATGGATTGGCTATCGAGCCTCACAAGCACTCTGTATACTGGCTCTTCCAAATTGATGGGTGCAGTGATTTCGCGGGGACTTAGTACCGTTTTCGAATAACTGGCAACCCACCCAAAATGACTACCAAATCTTTGATATGGATAGGCATCATAGCGGAGCTTGACGCTCATACCCCGCTCCACAAACCCAACCGACCGCGTTGGCACGTAAAGTTCTACTGCAAGTTCCGCGCCCTCTGGCAATATTGCCAATGCCGGCATTTGGCCGTTTGCAAACTGTCCTTCACGGGCATTCAAGTAAGTAATTCGTCCGCTAACAGGCGCATTAACCATCTGACTGGCCTGAATATCAGCCTCCAGGATCTGTCTATTTATGGATAAAATGGATGATTGCAGTTCTGACAAACGCTGAGATGTAACGACAGGCAGTTCGCGCAAATCATGCTGTAAACGCTTTAACTCCTGCTGACGCCCAAGCTGCAATGACTCCAGTTCCTGCAATTTATTTTTTTGCAGTAAACAACCTTCATCGAGCCGGGCCATATCGACTTCGGAGATCATTTTTTTGTCAAAAAGCGCTTGATGGCGATCTCGCTTCTCGTGCTGTAGAACCAGCAATTGTCGCTGCAGACCAACCTGCTCTTCTACTTTTGACAGCTGAATTTTAAGGGTAGAAATATCGCTATTGATGCGTTTTTCACGGTCGTCACGCTGGTATTTTTGAAGTTGGATTTGCTGTTCAATCTGTTTTTTCTGGGCATCTAACTCCGCCAACATCAATTTGCCGACTTCACCATTATTGGTACGCCGACCACTATCCACCCGGAACAAAGGTTGACCTTTAATTATTGACTCACCTTCTTTAACCCATATTTTTCGAAATGAGCCATTGCTCAGTGGGTATACCTTGACGACACCTTTGTCGGGGACAATATAACCACGCACAGTCTCTTTACGACTGTATTCACTAACAATCAGGTAAGTAACGAGAGATGAAACAACTGCGAGGAGAATGATTGTAAAAAATTTGAAACTGGCGGGCTGTACGAGAAGGGTACTACCCCATAGGCTGTGGCACTTATTTTCTACCGCTTCCCTGCGAAATAAATCCGTTTTCATTACAACTCCATAAACAGCACTTCCCTACACGCGAAAAAACTTACCCCTATAAAGAGAATATTTCAACCCCTTTACCACAAAAATATTTAGATGGATACTGCATCTCTCTACCTCTCAATGTCCTTATTCTCCCAACCCCAACATATACAAAACTCCATCCAGCCCCATATGCGAAATAGTGTGCTTGGCGGTAGCCCGCACCAACGGCTTGGCATGAAACGCCACCCCCAGCCCGGCGATGCCCAGCATAGGCAGGTCGTTGGCACCGTCACCTACAGCGATTACCTGATCCAATTCCAAGCCTTCTTTGGCAGCCAGCTCACGCAACAACTCTGCTTTGCGGTTGCCGTCCACTACGTCGCCTTTGACTTCACCAGTGACTTTGCCATCCACCACGTCCAACTGGTTGGCGAATACATAATTAAAGCCCAGCTTGCGCTGCAGATAGCGACCAAAGTAGTTAAAGCCACCGGAAACAATGGCGGTTTTGATGCCCTGCTTGTGCAGGGTTGAGATCAGACGTTCGCAGCCGGGGGACAGGCGCAGGGAGTCGGCTATGCTGTCCAGCACCGACACATCCAGGCCATTCAGCAAGCCCAGGCGCTTGGCAAAGCTCTGCTTAAAATCCAGCTCGCCACGCATGGCAGCTTCGGTAATCTCGGATACCTGATCACCCACACCAGCCCGTTTGGCTAACTCGTCAATTACTTCTGCCTGAATCAGGGTGGAGTCCATATCGAACACCGCCAGGCCGTAGTGGCTGCTGTCCGGCGCGTTCATTTGCAAGGCCACATCAGCGCCCCGCTGTTCCGCTTCACTGCGCAAGGACACCAATAATTCCGGCTGCATGTTTTCCGGGCCATCCACCTGCCATTGCAGGCAGCTATGGTCGTCACGCTGAGCCAACCACTGGCGTTCCACCACGGTAAAGTCGTGGGCTACAAACAAGGTTTCGATTTGCTGGGTCAAGGCCTGATCAATCTCAGCAGCCTGCAGAGTTACCCTGGCATTTAACATGGTGCACATCCATCAATGGCAAACAAAGCCGCGTATTTTATGGCCCTTGGTACCAGCCATTCAATGTTGCACGGCGCAAAAACGTAAAATTTGACCGAATCAATTTTCGTCGACCGACGCAGCGGTTATTATTGCGCCTTTGCCCGACCTGTCATATACGGACATCCATGGCCACCACACACTCTTTCGCCGTTCGTCTGCCGCTGTTTACGCTGGTGCTGTGCCTGCTTGCCGGGTTGTTGATCCTGCTACTGGGCCAATGGCAAACACGCTTGCTTGCAGAAGCGGAGAGTGACCGCTTGGGCAAAGCATTGGCAGCACAGTCCGCAGAGATCATTCGCCCTTACATCCTCCATAACGATCTGGTCAGTTTGCAGGTACACGTGGATCACCTAGTGCGGCAAACAGAAGCCTCGACTGCCACCATTTTCAATGGCCAACAACGCCAGCTGGCCCATAGCGGTGATACAACAACCTTGAAAACCTATCGCCAGGCGGTGGTGATTGAAGGGCGTACCGCCGCCACCGCCAGCGTTGGCCTGAGCATTGATACGCTGTTAGAACGCTATCGCAAGCCACTGGATTGGGTGTTGGCTGTATGGGCTGGATTCTCTCTGTTACTGGTAGCCGGAGCCTTGTTAACAGGCCGCCGTTTGTCGAAGCAACTGGCAGCCGTCACAGAGCGCTTGCCCGGCGACCCTGGCGCGGAACAGAAAGGCAATGAGCTGGAGCTGCTTGAGCAACGCCTGGAGCCGCTGTTAACCGCCAGCAACGAGCAACAGGAGCCCGAGGAAGAAAGCGCCCTGCAAATGGCTACTATGGCTCTGCACTGCAAGAACCTGAAGAAGCTTGAAGTGCAGCTGAGCAAAGAGAAGTTCCAAAACCTGTTGAACAAGCTGGACGACGATCTTGATCACCTGGCAACGCTGTACGAAGGCCAACGCCGGGCCGGTCGCGATCAGACTTTGTTTATCGAATTTGGCGGCGATACCGAAACTGGCGACCACCCGGCGCGGGCTCTGTTCTGTGCGCAAATTTTGCTGCAACTGGCCGAACACTACGCCCGCGCTCAGGGAGTGGCCATGGAATTGTCAGCGGCAGTAAAACTCAGCCCCGCCACCGCCGGCGCTGCACTGCTCAATGATTTTGAGCGAGAAAAGCGGGAACTGGAAGTCGCCCGCCTGGCCCAACAAAGCCACGCCAAACAAATACTGGTGGACAGCGCCACCAGCCTGCACCACTCACTCAGCGACGCTATCAACAGCGACGAGCTATCAGAAAGCGCCGACTTGCATCAAATCACCGGGTTTACCAAAGAGTATCAAGGGCTGCTGGATAAGCAGCTGCGGTATTTAATCAGCAACGAGCCGCGGGCTACGGGCCACGAGCAGTCCTGAGCCAACCCGCCCATCAGCGCACTGCCCCCCATAACAACAAACTGCTTTAACACTCACAACTAACAGCACCCACCCAAACTGCTCGCCGCCCGCAGCTTGTAACCCGTTGCAGATTAGTTTACGTTAACGTAAACTTCCCCCATGCCCGACCAACACACTTACAACATCTCCCAACTGGCTCAGGAGTTCGATATCACCACTCGAACCATCCGCCACTACGAGGACATCGGCCTGTTGGCTCCAGATCGCAAGGGGCAGACGCGGATTTACAGCAGCGGTGACCGCACCAAGCTAAAGTTAATCTTGCGGGGTAAGCGCTTGGGGTTCAGCCTGGAGCAAAGCCGCAACATTATCGAAATGTACGACCCGGCCAGCGGTAACAAAGAACAGTTACAAAGCCTGTTGCAGGGTATTGAGCAACAACGCCAACACTTAAAGCACCAACTGGAAGAAATCAATCTGCTGATGACCGACCTCGACGAAGCCGAGCGCATCTGCAGGGAGCAACTGAACGGAAACCAACCATGAGCATTTATTACCCCACCCTGAACTTCGACCTGGGCGAAGACATCGACATGCTGCGCGATGCAGTAACCCAGTTTGCCCAGGCGGAAATTGCACCCATCGCCGAAGAAACCGACCTTAAGAATGAGTTTCCCAACCATTTATGGCAAAAGCTGGGAGAAATGGGCTTACTGGGCATGACTGTGGCCGAAGAGTACGGCGGCACCAATATGGGCTACCTGGCCCACGTGGTGGCGATGGAGGAAATCTCCCGCGCATCCGCGTCTATCGGCCTGTCATACGGCGCACATTCAAATCTGTGTGTTAACCAGATTCACAAAAACGGCACTCACGAACAAAAGCTGAAATACCTGCCCAAGCTGTGTTCCGGTGAGCATATCGGCGCTTTGGCCATGTCCGAACCCAACGCCGGCTCCGACGTGGTGAGCCTGAAGCTGCGCGCCGTCAAAGACGGCGACCACTACGTGCTCAATGGCAACAAAATGTGGATCACCAATGGCCCCGACGCCCACACCTATGTGATCTACGCTAAAACTGCCCCCGGCGAAGGCTCCCGCGGTATCACCGCCTTTATCGTGGAGCGCGACACACCGGGGTTCACCCAGGCGCAAAAACTGGACAAGTTGGGCATGCGCGGATCCAACACCTGTGAGTTGGTGTTTGAAGACGCTCGCGTACCTGCGGAGAATATTCTTGGCAAAGAAGGCGAAGGCGTTAAGGTACTTATGAGTGGCCTGGATTATGAGCGCACGGTACTGTCCGGAGGCCCCACCGGCATTATGCAGGCCTGCATGGATATCGTGGTGCCCTATATTCACGACCGCAAACAGTTCGGCCGCGCCATCGGTGAGTTCCAGCTGATGCAGGGCAAAATTGCCGATATGTACACCACACTCAATGCCTGCCGTGCCTATTTGTACGCGGTGGCCAAAGCCTGCGACCGCGGCGAAGAATCCCGCAAAGACGCCGCCGGGGTGATTTTGTACTGCGCCGAAAAAGCCACCCAGGTAGCACTGGAAGCGATCCAAACTCTGGGCGGCAATGGCTATATCAACGAATTCCCCACCGGTCGTTTGCTGCGCGATGCCAAGTTGTACGAAATCGGCGCTGGCACCAGCGAGATTCGGCGGATGTTGATTGGCCGGGAATTGTTTAAAGAGACAGAGTAAGATCTGGGTCGCACGTCGCACGTCGCACGTCGCACGCTAAAACCAAGCACCTTGTCAGAAAGAATGCGTCATCCCCGCGAAAGCGGGGATCCATGGATCTGACGAAGTAGCCAAATAGATTCACGCCTAAGCGAGAATGGCAGGGCTCGTTGGGTTTAGCGTGCGACGTGAGACGTCAGACGTGCGACCGTTACACTAACGGAGTGCGCACCTTGGCCACCATCAAATCCAAAATAAACACCCGCTCATCCGACTTCACCGCCAACGCTGAAGCCATGCAACAGCAGGTGAACGACCTGCGCGTTAAGCTGGCGCAAATTAAACTGGGCGGTGGTGAAAAATACCGTGACAAACACGTCGCTCGCGGCAAGCTGCTGCCTCGCGATCGCATCAATGCCCTGCTGGATCCCGGTTCGCCGTTTCTGGAACTGTCACAACTGGCCGCCTGGGAGGTGTACGACGATTACGTACCGGCGGCGGGTATTATTACCGGTATTGGCCGAGTGGAAGGCCAAGAGTGCATTATCGTGGCCAACGACGCCACGGTAAAAGGCGGCTCCTATTACCCGCTCACTGTAAAGAAACACCTGCGCGCACAAACTATCGCCGACCAGAACAATCTGCCCTGTATTTACCTGGTGGACTCTGGCGGTGCTAACCTGCCCCGCCAGGACGAGGTATTTCCAGATCGCGAGCATTTTGGCCGTATCTTTTTTAATCAGGCCAACCTGTCCGCCAAAAACATTCCTCAGATTGCTTCGGTCATGGGCTCTTGCACCGCAGGCGGCGCTTACGTCCCCGCCATGGCGGATGAATCCATTATTGTGAAGGAACAGGGCACCATCTTTTTGGGTGGCCCGCCGCTGGTAAAAGCCGCTACCGGCGAAGTGGTTTCCGCCGAAGACTTGGGTGGCGCCGATGTGCACTGCCGCACCTCTGGAGTAGCAGATCACTACGCCCAGAACGATCACCACGCCTTGCAGCTGGCACGTCAGGCGGTATCGCGGTTAAATCGCAATAAACCAGAACAGCTGGATATCGCCGAACCTGTAGCCCCGCTATACGATCCAGAGGAAATCTACGGGGTGATACCCAACGATTCCCGCAAACCCTACGACGTGCGCGAAGTCATTGCCCGTGTGGTGGACGGCTCCGAATTCGATCAATTCAAGGCTCTGTACGGCGCCACTCTGGTGTGCGGTTTTGCCCGCATCCATGGCTACCCGGTGGGCATCGTTGCCAATAACGGTATTTTGTTTGGCGAGTCTGCCGAAAAAGGCGCCCACTTTGTGGAGCTGTGTGCCCAACGCAAAATCCCATTGGTATTTTTGCAGAACATCACCGGCTTTATGGTGGGTCAGCAGTACGAAGCCGGCGGCATCGCCAAGCACGGCGCCAAAATGGTAACCGCAGTCGCCTGCGCCCAAGTGCCCAAATTCACCGTATTAATCGGTGGCTCCTTTGGCGCGGGTAACTACGGTATGTGCGGCCGTGCTTACGACCCGCGTTTCCTGTTTATGTGGCCCAACGCCCGCATCTCGGTCATGGGCGGCCCTCAAGCCGCCGGTGTACTGGCACAGGTAAAACGGGATCAGAAAGAAGGCCGTGGTGAGCAGTGGAGCGAGGAAGCCGAAGCAGAGTTCAAACAACCCATCATCGACGACTACGAACATCAGGGGCACCCCTACTACGCCTCCGCCCGCCTGTGGGACGACGGCGTGATCGACCCGGCAGAGACACGCAACGTACTTGGTTTGGCAATATCCGCGTCGTTAAATCAGCCCATAGCCGACACCAAGTTCGGTGTCTTTAGAATGTAAATGGAAGCACAAACATGACCGCTGTATTGCTAAACATTGACGATCGTGGTGTAGCCACCGTCACGCTAAATAACCCGGAAAAGCACAACGCTTTCGATGACGCCATTATCGCCGAGCTGGACAGCCTGTTCGCACAACTAGCAGAGCGGGACGATGTGCGCATTGTGGTACTGGCCGCCGAGGGCCGCAGTTTTTCCGCTGGTGCTGACCTAAACTGGATGCAGCGTATGGCCAGCTACAGCTACGAAGAGAACCTGCGCGACGCTCACGCCTTGGCGGAAATGTTGCGCAAGCTCAACACCCTGCCCCAACCCACCATTGCCCGGGTACAGGGAGCTGCGTTTGGTGGCGCAGTGGGTCTGATCAGTTGTTGCGATATGGCCGTCGCCGCCAGCCGCGCCAGCTTTAGTTTGAGTGAAGTCAAGATTGGCCTACTCCCCGCAACCATCTCCCCCTACGTGATCGACGCCATCGGTGCCCGCGCCGCGCGCCGCCTGTTTACCACCGCAGAACGCTTTAGCGCCAAAGCCGCTCGGCGCTTGGGCCTGGTAAGCAAGGTGGTGGACGAAGAAGATCTGAAAAAAGAACTCGACCAATTGATCGACAACCTGCTGACCAACAGCCCGCAAGCAGTGCGCGCCGCCAAGCAATTGGTGTTTGATGTAGCGGGCAAACCGTTGACTGCGGAATTGATCGAACACACCTGCGAACAAATTGCAGCGATTCGGGTGTCAGAAGAAGGCCAGGAAGGGTTGCAGGCGTTTTTGCAAAAACGAAAGCCGAACTGGATTAACGACGAGCAATAATTATGTTCACCAAAATACTGATCGCCAACCGCGGCGAAATCGCTTGCCGGGTTATCAAAACCGCTCGTTTACTGGGCGTTAAAACCGTCGCCGTTTATTCCGATGCCGATCGAGATGCTCTGCACGTGGCCATGGCAGACGAAGCGGTACATATCGGCGCACCGGCACCGCGGGATTCTTACCTGCGCGGCAACAAGGTCATTGAAGCCGCCGTGAAAACCGGCGCTCAGGCCATTCACCCCGGTTACGGTTTTTTGTCGGAGAACGCCGAATTCTGTAAGCTCTGCGCCGACAACAATATTGTGTTTATCGGCCCGCCTATTGAAGCCATTGAGGCCATGGGCTCCAAATCCGCCGCAAAAACCATTATGGAGAATGCCCAGGTACCACTGGTACCGGGCTACCACGGTGACGACCAGAACCCGGAGATTCTCCGTAAAACTTCCGACGATATGGGCTACCCGGTGCTGCTGAAAGCCGCCGCTGGCGGTGGTGGCAAAGGCATGCGCCAGGTGTGGAGCGCCGATGAATTTGACGAGGCACTGGCCGCCGCCAAGCGGGAATCCATGAACGCCTTTGGCGACGACAAAATGTTGGTGGAAAAATACCTCACCCAACCTCGCCATGTGGAGTTGCAAGTGTTCTGCGACAGTCACGGCAACGCGGTTTATCTGTTTGAACGCGACTGCTCCGTACAGCGCCGCCATCAGAAAGTCATTGAAGAGGCACCCGCCCCAGGTATGACCGACGAGCTGCGCGCCAACATGGGCGAAGCGGCCGTGCGCGCCGCCCAGGCCATTAATTATCAGGGGGCAGGCACCGTGGAATTCCTGCTGGATGTGGACGGCTCGTTCTACTTTATGGAGATGAACACCCGCTTGCAGGTAGAGCACCCGGTTACTGAAAAAATTACTGGTCAGGATTTGGTGGAATGGCAACTGCGAGTAGCAGCAGGGGAAAAGCTGCCATTGCAACAAAACGAATTGCGCATTAACGGCCACTCCTTTGAAGCCCGTATCTACGCGGAAGACCCGGCCAACGACTTTCTGCCAGTCACCGGCACCCTCAATTACCTGCAGCCACCGATGGAATCAGAGCATGTGCGTGTGGACACTGGCGTGCTGCAAGGGGACGAAGTCAGCGTGTTCTACGACCCGATGATCGCCAAACTGATTGTGTGGGATGAATACCGCGACCGTGCCCTCAACCGTCTGACCACCGCGCTAGCGGAATACCGCATCAGTGGCATGACCACCAACACCGAGTTTTTGTACAACCTGGCCAGCTGTAAACCGTTCCGCGATGCAGATCTGGATACCGGGTTTATCGAAAAACACCACGACGCGATCTTTCATACCAGCAACAGCGACTCAGACCAATACCTACCATTGGCGGCGCTCTATCTGGTATTGAAACAGGACCAGCAAGCGCAGTATCAAGCCCATGGCAGCAACGACCGGTACTCGCCATGGAGCCGCCCCAATGCCTGGCGCCTGAACGAGACACATAGTCACTCGTTGGAAATCGATCTCAATGGCCAGAGCCATTCAGTCACCGTGGAGGAGCACAAAGGCAGCCGCTATAAAATCCGATGTGGCGATCACTGTGTTCTAGCCAGCGGCGAACTGAATGGCGATGAGCTCTACGCGGATATCGACGGTTTCCGCCAGCGCATCACCGCCAGCGAACACGACGGTCAGTACACCCTGTTCAGCGCCGAGCAGGCATTGCACTTCTCGCTGGTACAGCCGGATCTCGGCGACGCCGATGGTAGTGACAATGCAGGTGGTATGACCGCCCCCATGAACGGCACCATTGTCACCCTGCTGACGGAAGTGGGCACCGAAGTGGAAGCGGATGCTCCCCTGCTGGTGATGGAGGCCATGAAAATGGAACACACCATTCGCGCGCCAGCAGCTGGGAAAGTGACTGAGTTTTACTATCAGCCGGGGGATCTTGTCGACGGTGGCAGTGAACTGGTGGCTTTTGAGGTACTTGGTTAGTGGCCGCACGTCTGACGTCGCACGCCGCACGCTAAAACCAAGTACCTTGTAGGTCGGCCTTCAGGCCGTCAAACAGCTCAACAACAACCGCGGTGTCGGGCTAAAGCCCGACCTACATAGAATGGTGCTTTTAGCGTGCGACGTCAGACGTGCGACCTTTCAAATCAGAGTAAAGAAACATGACAGACTCAAGAACCAACTTACGCAGCTCCTCACTCCCCACTAAGGTCAAAATCGTCGAAGTCGGCCCTCGCGATGGTCTGCAAAACGAAAAGCAACCCATTGATGCCGCCACCAAGATTGAGCTGATAGACCGCCTTACGGATGCTGGGCTCAGCTATATCGAAGCAGGCGCTTTCGTGAATCCTAAGTGGGTACCGCAAATGGCGGGCAGTGAGGAGGTGTTTCAGGGGGTTAAACGCAAACAAGGCGTTACCTACGCTGCTTTGGCACCCAACATGAAAGGCTTCGAGCGAGCCTTGGAGGTGAATGCCAGCGAAGTGGCTATTTTTGCTGCTGCCTCCGAGTCTTTTAGCCAGAAAAACATCAACTGTTCCATTGCCGAAAGCCTGGAACGCTTTGAGCCAATTATGGCAGCGGCCAAGGAAAAAGGCCTGCCGGTGCGCGGTTACGTATCCTGCGTGGTGGGCTGCCCTTACGAGGGAGAGGTAGCCCCGGAAAAAGTCCGCGAAGTGTCAACAGCCCTTTACAACATGGGATGCTACGAAGTCTCCCTCGGCGATACCATTGGCGTCGGCACCCCCGCTAAAATCCAGCAGGTTGTAGCTGCCTGCGCTCAGGATGTGCCTTTGGAAAAGCTTGCAGTGCACTTACACGACACCTATGGCCAGGCCATCGCCAATATCTACGCCGCCCTGCAAATGGGCGTGAGCGTGGTAGACAGTTCGGTGGCTGGCCTCGGCGGCTGCCCCTATGCCAAAGGCGCTTCCGGTAATGTCGCCACCGAAGATGTAGTTTACCTGTTGGACGGCTTAGGCATTGAGCACGGTACTGACCTGCAAAAATTAATCGATGCCGGCAACTTTATTGTTGGCAAACTGAATCGCACCAACGGTTCCAAAGTAGCGCAGGCAACAACAGCGGCCTGTTAATCGAAAAGAAATCGTCATTCCCGCGCACGCGCAGGCGGGAATCCACCGTCCGCAGGATGGATCCCCGCCTGCGCGGGGATGACAAAATGATAGGAGCACTCCATGTCCGGTTTTGACAAAGTCGTCACCAGCTACGAGGAAGCAATGGCTGGCCTTGAAGACGATATGACCATTATCGCAGGCGGTTTTGGCCTGTGCGGCATTCCCGAAGGCCTGATCGCCCAGATAAAAAAAATGGGCACTCGCGGATTAACCGTGGTTTCCAATAACGCCGGTGTGGACGGTTTTGGCCTGGGTATTTTGCTGGAAGATCGTCAAATCAAAAAAATGATTTCTTCCTACGTGGGCGAGAACGCTTTGTTCGAAACGCAATTGCTGTCCGGCGAACTGGAAGTAGAGCTGACACCGCAGGGCACATTGGCGGAAAAAATGCGCGCTGGCGGCGCTGGCATTCCCGCGTTTTTTACCCGCACCGGCTACGGCACTCCAATTGGTGAAGGCAAAGAAGTACGGGAGTACAACGGTCACCAACACATTCTGGAAGAGTCCATTACCGGCGAGTTCGCTATTGTCAGAGCCTGGAAGGCAGACCGTTACGGCAACCTGATCTATCGCCACACCGCACAAAACTTTAACCCTATGGCGGCTACTGCCGGGAAAATTACTGTGGCCGAGGTAGAAGAAATTGTTGAACCCGGTGAACTAGATCCTGCGCAGATCCACACACCGGGTATCTACGTGAACCGGGTGATTCAAGGTACGTTCGAGAAGCGTATCGAACAACGCACCGTACGCCAGGCATAAGGAGAAAAGACATGTCACTGACTCGTGAACAACTCGCTATGCGCGTGGCGCGCGAACTGCAAGACGGCTACTACGTAAACTTAGGGATAGGCATTCCCACCTTGGTGGCCAACTACGTGCCGGAAGGCATGGAAGTGATGCTGCAATCGGAAAATGGCCTGCTGGGTATGGGCCCCTTCCCCACCGAGGAGGAAGTAGACGCCGATATGATTAACGCCGGAAAACAGACCGTCACGGCGGCTACCGGTGCATCTATTTTTTCCTCCGCCGAATCCTTTGCCATGATCCGTGGCGGCCATGTGGATTTAACAGTGCTGGGTGCCTTTGAGGTGGACGTGGAAGGCAATATTGCCAGCTGGATGATCCCCGGCAAGTTAATTAAAGGCATGGGCGGTGCCATGGATTTGGTAGCCGGTGCCGACAATATTATCGTCACCATGACCCACGCGGACAAACACGGCAATTCCAAACTGCTGCCCAAGTGCACCCTGCCCCTGACAGGCGCTGGCTGCATTAAAAAAGTGGTTACCGATCTGGCTTATATCGAAATTGAAGACGGCAAATTCCACCTTAAAGAGCGTGCACCTGGCGTGCCGGTTGAAGAGATTGTTGCCAAGACCGGAGGAGAATTGGTGGTACCGGATGATGTGCCGGAAATGCAGTTTTAAAAAAATAAAAATTCAAAATATAAAAAAACGCCGCGGTAACGAGACTGTGTAAAAACCAGTTTTCGAACGGCCGACTTCAAAGCCTTCACTTTTTGAGTGGAGGCTTTGTCGTTTAAAGGCAGTTGTTTCTCACTTCAACTCCCGGAGTAGTGCATTAACCCCATACC
>NZ_JATAAF010000009.1 GCF_030341905.1 Porticoccus sp. W117
GGGCTAGACATTGTCTGCACCAAGTCGGCATCGAGCTGCCACGCTGAAAGCCTGGTGCGCAGGCTTGGGCCTCACCTTATCGCTTGAGAATCAATAACGAAATAATGGAATTTCAATCATACAAGTTTAGGCATGTTCGCCCCTCAGGCTGGACCTCCGCTGCTTCGCAGCTCCGACCCATGCTAAAGGCGTTAACAGTAGAAAGGAGTTTGATGCGTGCTAGAAGTTGGTGTTGAGAAGTAAGCGCTCAATAAACCACATCTTGAGCGGTCGTTAGCTGACGGTTAATGTCTCCGCATCCAAATCATTTGGAGCTTCATATGGAAAGGGAAATAATCTAACCATCATTGATTCGCCATATTCTATCGCCGCTGAAGAGCATATTTATACAATAGTTGGCTCACATGTCTGGGCTATGGATGGCCGTGGCATTATAGAAGCAGACCTAAGAATCGAAGGGGATATAAAATTCAAACCAGAAGCGGGACGCACCTATGAGATCAATGGCTCACTTAGCAAGGAAGAATCAAGTGTTTGGATAAAAGATTTATCAACTGGCGAGATCATTGCTGAGTTTAAAGAGAATGATCCCTAACGTTTGTTAAATAAGTTAGGGACTGCCCTAGATAACAAGTTTTATCTCGAATCATCGCCATTTTCGCAAATGCGGGAATCCATGGAACGCCTCGTCAGATGCATGGATCCCCGCTTTCGCGGGGATGACGAAGTTCCAGGTTTTAGCGTGCGACGTCAGACATGCGACGTGCGACCTGTCAGCAAAACACTCAGCACTTTGAATTGGCCTCCACGCCTTACAAAAACGCTACCGGTTATGCCGATTCTCAATCAGCTGCTCCACCACCGACGGATCAGCCAGGGTTGAGGTATCTCCCAAACTGTCAATTTCATTACCGGCGATCTTGCGCAATATCCGGCGCATGATTTTGCCGGAGCGGGTTTTTGGCAGGCCCGGCGCCCACTGGATAATATCTGGTTTAGCGATGGGGCCGATTTCTTGCACGCACAACGCTGTTAATTGTTTGCGCAGTTCTTCGCTGGGTTCTACGCCAGTCATTGGCGTTACATAAGCATAAATTCCCTGCCCTTTAATGTCGTGGTTGTAGCCCACCACAGCGGCTTCGGCGATATCGTCGTGCAGTACCAGAGCACTTTCCACTTCGGCGGTGCCCATGCGGTGGCCGGATACGTTGAGTACATCGTCGACCCGGCCGGTAATCCAGTAGTAGCCGTCTTCGTCGCGGCGGGCGCCGTCGCCGGTAAAGTAATAGCCGGGGAAGGTGGAGAAGTAAGTGTCGATCAGGCGCTGGTGATCGCCATAGACGGTGCGAATCTGGCTGGGCCAGGAACGTTTAATGGCGAGAATGCCCTCGGCAGCACCTTCCAACTCGTTGCCATTTTCATCCAGTATTACCGGCTCTACACCAAAGAATGGCCGGGTGGCTGAACCCGGTTTTAACGGGGTAGCACCGGGCAGCGGGGTGAGCATATGGGCGCCGGTTTCGGTCTGCCACCAGGTATCAACAATGGGGCAGCGCTCGTCACCCACCACCTTGTGGTACCACTCCCAGGCTTCCGGGTTGATGGGCTCACCCACAGTGCCCAGCAGTTTCAAGGAGCTGCGGCTGGTTTTGGTGACAAAGTCATCACCGGCACCTTGCAGAGCGCGGATGGCGGTGGGTGCGGTATAAAAAGTATTGACCTGATGTTTGTCGATCACTTGCCAGAAGCGAGAGGCATCCGGGTAGGTGGGTACGCCTTCGAACATCAGGGTTTGGGCACCGTTACACAACGGCCCGTAAACGATGTAGCTGTGGCCGGTAACCCAGCCCACATCGGCAGTGCACCAGTAAACATCACCCTCCTGGTGGTCGAATGCGTATTTGTGGGTCATGGCGGCCTGCAGCAGATAGCCGCCGGTGGTGTGCAGCACGCCCTTGGGTTTGCCGGTGGAGCCGGAGGTGTAAAGGATAAACAGCGGGTCTTCGGAATCCATCACTTCTGGCGGGCAGTGGGCATCCACCTTTTCGGTGGCTTCGTGGTACCAGATGTCTCTGTCTTCGTTCCAGGCAATGTCGCCACCTGTGCGTTTCACTACCACGCAGCTGTGTACATTCGGACAGTTAGCCAGGGCTACGTCGGTGTTGGCTTTCAGGGGAATCGCTTTACCACCGCGCACGCCTTCGTCGGCGGTGATCACCAAGCGGCAGTCGGAATCGAGAATACGGTCTTTCAGCGCCTCTGGCGAAAAGCCACCAAACACCACCGAGTGCACGGCACCAATGCGGGCACAAGCCAGCATGGCGTAGGCGGCCTCTGGAATCATAGGCATATAGATGCACACCCGGTCGCCTTTTTTCACACCACGATCTTTGAGCACATTGGCCAGGCGGCACACCTGTTGGTGCAGTTCCAGATAGGTGATGTGTTTGCTGTCGGCCGGGTCGTCCCCTTCCCAGATAATCGCCGTCTGGTCGCCGCGCTCGTTCAGATGACGGTCGATGCAATTGCTGGCCACATTGAGCTTGCCACCGTCAAACCACTTAGCTTCCCCTTTCGGCAAATCGTACTGGCTTACCGTCTGCCAGGGCTGATGCCACTGCAGAAATTGTTTGGCCTGTTCACTCCAGAAAGTGTCTGGGTCATCCAGAGATTGGCGGTACATGGCCTGGTAGGTAGCGTCGTCAATATGGGCGCGCTGTTGCCAGGTTTCACTGACCGGGTGAGTGGGGAATTCGTGCATGGTGGCTCCCTGTATTGGCAATCACAAAGGGAGCAAGATACTCAGGTACGAACGACAAGTAAACGAATTTGCCGCTGTTTCGACCTATGTCTAAGAATTAGGATCGAAGCTCTGTAGGTCGGCCTTCAGGCCGACAAGTAATGCGTATATCTGTCGGGCTAAAGCCCGACCTACACGGATCGCAATGACGGACGAGCTTATGCCACCTGTACCGGAATGGTATTGGCGGTACGCTCGACGTTGTTGAGTTCATCCAGGTAAATCAGGCGCGGCTTGAAGTTGGCCAACTCGGCTTCTTCGTAGTGGCCGTAGGCGGCAATGATGATGCGGTCACCCAGCTGTACCTTGCGGGCGGCGGCGCCGTTTAGGGAGATTGTTTTGGAACCCGGCTCTGCCAGAATCACATAGGTGGCAAAGCGCTCGCCATTGCTGACGTTGTAGATTTCGATGTATTCAAACTCGCGCAGACCAGCCAGCTTTACCAGCTCCTGGTCGATGGCACAGGAGCCGTCGTACCAGAGTTCCGCCTGGGTGACTGTGGCCATGTGCAGTTTGCACTTCAACATCTTGCTTTGCATTGGGTGTATCCGGTGTTCTCAAGGGGGCGACATTATAGCGTCGTAATTTTACAGCGCCACCCCGATTGAAGCCTGTCATCCTGAGCGGCGCAGCCGCGTGAGGATCTCAGAGCGTGATAGTTGTGAGATCCTCGCGGTCACTTCGTGACCTCAGGATGACAGTCAGCCTTTAATTAAAGGCTGACTGTCACATTATCAATCAACCGTGCATTGCGAGCGTACATAGCGCCAAGTACCACGATTTCCGTATCGTCACAGGCAGCAGGCTCCAGGGTTTTGGCGTGGCAGATTTCCAGGTAGTCCGGCCTGAAGCCCTCGGCTTCAATGCGTTGATTGGCCTCATCCTGCAAGCGCATAAAATCCCGCTCGCCAGCTGTGATCTGCTCTTTTACCCAGCACAAGGTGCGGTACAACACATCCGCTTTAGGGCGTTCATCTTCGCTGATAAAGCTGTTGCGGGAGCTCAATGCCAGGCCATCGTGATCACGGGCGATGGGCGCGGCAATCACCTCCACCGGAATGCACAAGTCTTCGGTCATGCGGCGAATTACCGCCAGTTGCTGATAATCCTTGATGCCGAATACCGCTTCGTCCGGCTGAACAATATGAAACAGCTTCGAGACCACCGTAGTTACCCCTTCAAAGTGACCGGGGCGGCTGGCACCGCAGAGTATATCGGTCATGGTGGGCACCACTACGCGTGTTTGGTCCGCCATGCCATTGGGGTAAATTTCACCTTCGGTGGGATGGAACAGGTAGTCACAGCCTACCGATTCCAGCTTTTCGGCATCGCTTTGCAGGGTGCGGGGGTAAGTCTCCCAGTCTTCGTTAAGGCCAAACTGCAGGGGATTAACGAAAATACTCACCACCACCACATCGCAGGTTTCCCGCGCCAGACGCACCAACTGCAGGTGGCCCTCGTGGAGGTTGCCCATGGTGGGCACAAAGCCAATGCGTTTGCCGTCGCGGCGGCTGGCGGATACCGCGTCGCGGATGCCTTGTACGGTGTGGAATAGTTTCATAACGGGTTTTGTTGGTTAACTGGAAGTATCTAGGGTTTATTGAGCGGCCGCACGTCTGACGTCAGATGTCGCACGCTTTGGTTCGGAGCTTGCGTCATTCCCGCGTAGACGGGAATCCATCTTGCTACTTCGTCAGATGTATGGATCCCCGCCTGCGCGAGGATGACGAGCAGTTAATATTCTTCAGCAGAAAAATAATCTTCCGCCAAATCTTCAAAGCGGGTGTATTTACCCAGGAAGGCCAAGCGCACGGTACCCAGTTCGCCGTTGCGGTGTTTGCCGATAATCAGTTCGCCAATGCCTTTGTCCGGGGAGTCTTCGTTGTACACCTCGTCCCGGTAGACAAACATAATGATGTCGGCGTCTTGCTCGATGGCACCGGATTCCCGCAGGTCGGAGTTTACCGGGCGTTTGTTGGGACGCTGTTCCACGTTCCGGCTGAGCTGGGAAAGGGCAATCAGTGGGCATTTGAATTCCCGGGCGATGCCTTTCAGTTCCCGGGATATTTGCGACACTTCCTGAGTTCGGCTTTCCGCGGGCACGCTGCCACTCATCAGCTGGATGTAGTCCACCATAATCAGCGCGGGCATGCTTTCCCGATCGAGCTTTTCGGTATCCCAGTCCGGTTGCTGTTTTTTCAGCAACTCCCGCTGGCTGCGCACCTGGTCGCGGATGCGGTTTTTCATCTGCATGGGCGAGATGCCCGGTGTATCGTCGATAAACAACGGCCGACCGCGCATGCGCTGCACCGCGCCATTGAGCCGCGGCCAGTCGTCTTCCGCCAGCTGGCCGTCACGCATTTTCTTGGAATCGATTTTGCCAATGGACGACAGAATACGAGTCATCAGGTGGCTGGCGGGCATTTCCAGGCTGAACACCAGTACCGGCCGTTCCTGGTGCATGGTGGCGTGCTCCACCATATTCATGGCGACAGTGGTTTTACCCATGGAGGGGCGCCCGGCAACGATAATCAAGTCGGAGGTCTGGAAACCGGAGGTGATGTCGTTGAGCTTGCGAAACCCCGTAGCCAGGCCGGTAATGTCGTCTTCGCTATTAAACAGCTCTTCCAGCTTGCCGATGGCTTCTTTCAGCAAGTTATCAACGTTTTCAAAACCGCCCTCACGGGGCCGATTTTCAATAATTTCGTTGAGCTTGCGTTCCGCTTCCGCCAGCAGGCGGCTGCTGTCCCAACCGGAGGGCTGGTAACCCCGCTTGACGATGTCGCTGGACGCCTTGATCAGCTGGCGAACAATGGCCCGCTCCTGAACGATATGGGCGTAGGCAGCGAGGTTAGCGGAGCTTGGGGTATTAGCGGCAATATCCGCCAGGTAGGCCATGCCGCCTACCTGGTCGAGTTCTTCGTTGGTATCCAGCAGTTCCGACAGGGTGACCGGGTCCAGCGGCTTTTGCTGCTCGCTGAGCTGGCGCATGGCAGCGAAAATCACCCGGTGGTCGTGACTGTAAAAATCTTCTTCGACAATGATCGCGGCCACGGTATCGAAGCCTTCGTTGGCGATCATCAGACCGCCAAGCACCGCCTGCTCCGCCTCAATGGAATGCGGTAGCGGCTGGCCCCGCACTTCGCGGGCGTCTTCGATATCGACTACTGTGTTCATGCTTGTCGGTCACCTGAAAACAAAAACGGCACTGCCCAAACCCGGTGGTTTGTGCAGTGCCGTATTGTTACACGGATTAAAACGTCGATGTAGGCCAGTTTAGCCCTGGGCAACAACAGACAGTTTTACGGTAACAGTAACTTCCGCGTGCAGCTGAATATCTACTTCGTATTCACCCACTTCACGGATAGCGCCTTCTGGCAGGCGAACCTCGCTTTTCACCACTTCAGCGCCGGTAGATTCCAGAGCGTCGGCGATGGCGTCGGTGCCTACAGAGCCAAACAGCTTGCCTTCGTCGCCAGCGTTGGCTTCGATAGTTACTGCAGCATCTTCCAGCTTGGCAGCACGCGTTTCGGCGGCAGCCAGTGCATCGGCAGCGGCTTTTTCCAGCTCGGCACGACGGGCTTCAAATTCCGCCAGGTTGGCGTCGGTGGCGAAAACCGCCTTGCCATTGGGGATCAGGTAGTTACGACCATAACCGGCTTTCACATTGACCTTGTCGCCAATGGAGCCCAGTTTGCCGATTTTTTCCAGCAGGATTACTTCCATCTCGGTATCCTCTTAAATTAACTCTTCAACACGCCTTAAGGCTTTCGGCCCAAGTAACGGCGCAAATCCACAATGCTGTCGGTAAAAGCAATTACCACCAGCATGGGGACAAACAATGGCATCACCAGAATCAGTCCCACGTAAAACATAACCAGCGTTTGCACACCCAGTTGCTTGCTACTCACCCACCAATGAACCAGTGCAGCACCGGCGATCAACAGTGGCAGTGCCAACACGTTGACCCAAAGTTGCCAGCCCGGCCCCATCAAGGTACACAGCAATACAGCAGCTACCAGCAACACCCCTTGATAGCGACTGAATCGCAGCTGGTGGAATTCCTGTCGAAACCCACCGGGGTTGTAGAGTGCGGCTTGACAATACCTCGCAAGCAACAAACACAAAGCCAGCAGTTCCAAGGTGGCAGACGCAAAAGCGGCCTGTAGATCCAGCAAGGTATATTGGCTGAGCATGGTGAAGAGCAAAACCGGCTCTTCCGCTTGCAACATCTCTTGATAGGCTTTGTCAAAATGGAGCTTGTATTGCCCCACAACCTCTGCGGCACTTGGCATCAACCAAAAAACACAGCTGATGCCGGTAGCTATCAGCAGTGTCTTTGGCCAGGATTGAGTTAAACGTAAAGCGCTGGCAATTATCAGCATCTCCACACTCAACCCAACCACAAATACCAAGATGGCTTTTGATTCCAAGGTAAACAACCAGGGAATCAACGCAGCCAGCAGAATCAATCCGCCTTCTTGAAATCCTTTTCTCAGTGTTACCAGCCCAATAACAAAAAAGCCGATAACAGGTACAAACGCAGCGGCTATCGCCTGTACGCGCCCGCGCATTACAAATTCCGCCAAGGCGCGCACGACTGCGAGTTACTTATTTATTTGTGGCTGTCTGTGTAAGGCAGCAGGGCCAGGTAACGGGCGCGCTTGACAGCGCTGGCCAGTTGACGCTGGTACTTCGCCTTGGTACCGGTAATACGGCTCGGTACTATCTTACCGGTTTCAGTAACGTAGGCCTTCAGGGTTTCCAGATCTTTGTAGTCGATTTCGGTAACACCTTCCGCGGTGAAACGGCAAAATTTGCGACGACGGCTAAAACGTGACATGGCTTACTCTCCCTCACCGGTGGTTTCTTCAGCAGCTTCTGCTGCGGGCTCAGCGGCTTTTTCCGCTTCTGCCTTGGCAGCTTCCTGGGCCTGGCGCTCCTCGCGGCGACGCTCACGGCTCTCGCGCTCGGCTTTCTCGGCGCGTTCGGCTTGCATGATGGAAGAGTCTTCAGTGATCGGCTGATCCCGCTTGATCACCAAATTGCGCAGCACCGCGTCGTTGTAACGGAAGTTGAAGGTCATTTCGTCCAACACTTCCTGCGGGCATTCAATGTTCATCAGAACATAGTGCGCTTTGTGGATTTTGTTGATGGGGTAAGCCAGTTGGCGACGACCCCAATCTTCCAGCCGGTGAACGCTGCCGTCGGCGTCTTTAATCGCCTTGGTGTAACGCTCAATCATAGCCGGAACTTGTTCACTCTGATCCGGGTGGACCATGAACACGACTTCGTAATGTCTCATTGTGACTCCTTACGGGTTAAAACAGCCGCCTATACTTGTTTACCGTGGTAAAGGGCGTGTAGTGCGGCAAGGAGGCCCAGCCTCTGGGAAGCTGGGGGCGCGGAATTATAGTGAGGTACTAATGCAGATGCAAGCGCCAGAGAGAGGCACCCAAGAGCGGTATCAGTCTTCCCGCAAACGGCCTACTCTGGGCCTATTCGAACCAATTGAGTCATCACTGCTGGGAGCCATTTTTTCACACAGCAAGGCAGAAGGAGTGCCGTGTAGTCATTCTACATAAGCGACTGATAACGCAGCTGGGTGGGAAAATGGCCCCAGCCCTTCGGGTTGCGGCTAAAAAAGCGCCACTCGGTGTTGCTCGTCGCTCATTTGGAATGACCAAACCACTCTCCTCGCGCCTTGATTGGCGCTTTTTTAGACACAACAGTGGCGACTCAATTGGTTCGAATAGGCCCTGGCTTGCGACGATTCTCGGTCATCAGATGGAACACACTGGGAATATTGCAACGCCACTCCTTGAGCATAAAGGTAATAAGCACTTCTTCAATGGCCACCCACACGTGCAGCAGCACAACAGCACGAAACGGCCAGGAGGAATCCTCAAACAGAGTCAGCCAGAAAAACGCCGGTGCCAGCAACAAAGCCGCACCTTTGGCGGCCCATGTGTGGTAACTGGGGAAGCAGCCAAAACGCGCCAGGCAAACAATAATCGGCGGCAGGTTGGCAACAATGGCCAGCGCCACAAACCAGCGTTCGCTCTGGAACTGCTCTGGCCATGCCCACATCAGGCCAAACGCCATAGCGCCATAGGTGAGCACGTCCGCCCAGGTATCCAGCTTGGCCCCCAGCTCGGTGGTCTGCCCCAGTTTGCGGGCCAAAAAACCATCGAAACAATCCGTGAGCAGGGAAAACGCCAGCAACAGCAAAAACGTACTGCCGTCACCGAGCCACGCCAGCCACAACAGTACCGGCACCATAAATAGCCGGCTGAGGCTGAGAATATTGGGAATGGAAAAAATTCTTTCCTTTTTAAAAGTGTCCATGTTGTTGTTATACCACGGCTTTCTGAGCCGTTGGAAGGCGCTGAGCGACACTTGATGGCGAGTTTTTCACCAGCCATCCCAAGTCACCCACCACCTCTTGCCCTTATCCACCAGCCAATACACAATAAGCCGCTATTTGTTTTGGGAACCCCCTGTCAGTGATCGACACTCTGCGCCACTACGAAACCCCCGAAGGTATCGAACTCAAACTACCATTGGCCGGCCCGGCGGTGCGTGCCAGTGCTTGGCTGATCGACATATTGATTCGCAGTGCGATCTACCTGATTGCCTGGTGGATACTCTCTTTTCTGGGCAAGGTGGGTCGTGGCGGTTTTTTGCTGATGGCATTCTTGCTGGAATGGTTTTATCCGGTGGTATTCGAAGCCATTCGCGGCGCCACACCGGGCAAAAAAGTGATGGGTCTGCTGGTGTGTCAGGACAACGGCACGCCGCTGAGCTGGAGCGCCTCGCTGCTGCGCAACCTGTTGCGGGTGGTGGACTTCTTGCCGTTTTTCTACGGCTTTGGCCTGCTCAGCACCCTGCTCAATCGCGACTTCAAACGCCTGGGGGATTTGGCAGCAGGCACGGTGGTGGTGTACGCACCGGATAAAAACAGCGAGAAACCCTTACCGGAGCAAAAGCCCCTACCACCACCCTACCCGCTGGATTTAACCGAGCAGCAGGCCATTACCAACTTTGCCGAACGCAGCAGCAGCTTTTCCGATGCCCGCGCCCGAGAGCTGGCGAGTCTGCTTGCCCCCATGACCCAGGCGCCTGCAGAAAAAGCCACCAACACACTGCACGGCTATGCCCAGTGGTTGCGCAAAGGGGGTTAGCATTGCTTCTACAAAGTATCTTTAGCACGGACTTCGTAGGGTGGATTAGCCGCAGGCGTAATCCACCGAGCTATCGCGCCAAATTTGGTGGATTACGCCTGCGGCTAATCCACCCTACAACCTCTGCCAAGAAAGGCGCCAGATGAAACAGCAGGCCTTTGAACAACTGTATAAAGAACGCTGGGAACAATTCGACCGGTTGCTGGACGACCTGGATCAACGCAGACCCCAGTTACCCCTTGAACAACGCCAGCAGTTACCCGCCCTTTATCGGCGTCTGTGTGCTCACTACGCCCTGGCCCAGCAACGTCACTACAGCCCCCATCTGGTGGCGGTATTGCACCAGCGGGTGATGCGCGGCCACCAGCACCTTTACCGCAGTAAATCCTCCGGGCTGTGGCGCCTGCTGGAATTTTTGTGGGTTACCTTCCCCAACCAACTGCGCCGCCACCACCGCCACTTCTGGCTGGCCACGGCACTGTTCTATTTGCCGGCGATTTTCTTTGGCATCGCCTGCTACCAAGACGGCGACATGATCTACAGTCTGATGCCCGACGGCTCTGTGGCCCGTATGGAATACATGTACGACCCGGCCAACGAGCAGGTTGGCCGGGATTCCGAACGCAAGGCCGACAGTGACATCATGATGCTCGGCCACTATATATGGAATAACGTATCCATCGACTTCCGTTCCTTCGCCCTGGGCATACTGGCGGCCATTGGCACCGTATTGATCACCCTGTTCAACGGTTTCAGCATCGGCGGTGTTGCCGGCCACCTTAGCCAACTGGGTTTTACAGAGACGTTCTGGCCCTTTGTCAGCGGCCACGGCCCCTTTGAGCTGACCGCGCTCACCATTGCCACCGCCGCGGGTTTGCGCCTTGGGCAACCGCTGTTATCTCCCGGCCCTTACCGCCGTATCGACGCCTTAAAAATTGCTGCCGGGGAATCGATACAACTGCTGATCGGTGCGGCGGTAATGACCACTGCCGCTGCCTTTATCGAAGCCTTCTGGTCGCCCAACCCCAATATCCCCATCCCGGTGAAATACGGTTTTTCTGCCTTGATGTGGGTAATCACCATTCTGTATCTGTGGCGTGCCGGGCGCGGGCGTTCCACTCCGAGGGCAGCCCGTGCAAATTGACAAAATCTCCGCCCGCCTGCGGCTGCGCAACAATTGGGAAGCCATCGACCTGGGTTTCAGCCTGGCGCGTCAGTGGTTTCTGCGCTTGTGGCTATTATGGCTGGTGCCCGCCACCATCGTCACCGCCCTGTCACTGAGCTTGATCGACAGTGTATTACTGGCACTGGTGGTCGCCTGGTGGCTGCAGCCGCTTTACGAACGCCCGCTATTGCACTTTCTCAGCCGCGCCCTGTTTGGTGAATACCCATCAGTGCGGCGAGAGTTGCGCCATTACTGGCAGCTGGTAAAACCACAATTACTGGTGACGATACTGTGGCGGCGCTTTCACCCTGGCCGCAGTTTTGTCGAGCCAGTTGCATTACTGGAAGGTTTAAAAGGCAAAGCCCGCAGCCAACGGCTCAGTGTGCTGGGGCTCGGCACCAGCGGTACCGCCATCTGGTTTGGCTTGCTGTGTTGGCTGTTTGGCCGCACTCTGGACGGCTCGCAAATTACCCTGCTCTACATGCTGTTACCGGAAGAACTGAATCTGTGGTTTATGGAAAACATCGCCAGCCGATTGCTTTCCTGGCAGCAGGGGGAAGACCTGCACTGGCTGGCGGCACTGGTATGGCTGACTTCCACCTCTCTGGTGGCGCCGTTTTTTATCGCCGGTGGTTTTGCCCTCTACCTCAGTCGCCGCACTCGCCTGGAAGGTTGGGATATTGAATTGGCCTTCCGGCGCATGGCCAACCGCCAGCAAAAACGCGCCGCTAATGGCGGCAAAGCCGGAGCCGCGCTGGCGTTAACACTCTGCCTGTGCGGCGCGTTGCTGGCCCCGCCAGCACCGGCCAGTGAATACAGCAAAACCCCGGATTTGCAGGCGGACAAAACACTGGCGGAAGAAATTGCCGCCCAGCCGGAATTCGGCGAATTGGAAACCCGCGAAGTATGGCGCCCCATCGAAAAAGAAAAACCAAAAGCTGAAAGGAATTGGTTTGAAAAACTGCGCGGCTTTTTTGAATGGCTGGAAAAAGTGCTGCCGGCGCTGGGGCTGTTCCTGAAAGTGGTGATTGTGCTGTTGCTGGTGGCACTGATTGTCTGGCTGATCATTCGTTTTACCAGTTGGTTGGACTGGCTCAATCTGCCAGGCAAGGGCAAGCGCCGTAAACAAACGCCCCCCAGCAGCTTGTTCGGCCTTGAACTGGGCCGTGAATCGCTGCCGGACGACGTTGCAGCCAGCGCCCTGAAACTGCTGGAAAACGACCATATCCGCGAAGCCATCAGCCTGCTGTTCCGAGCTGCCCTCAGCCATATGGTGCACCACAGCGAGCTGCCCATCAGCGACAGCAGTACCGAGGGCGAGTGCCTGCGGCTGGCAGAGCGCCATCGCCCCGCCAGCGAGTTGGGCTACTTCCGTCGACTCACTGACACCTGGCTACTGCTGGCTTACGCTCACCAGCCCCCCAGTGCGGAACACACTCGCGAACTGTGCCAAAACTGGGCGCAACACTACCGCGATGAAAGGTCAGCAGAATCCGGGAGTGTTTCGTGAGCTCGGATAAACGCAACCTGGTTCTATTGATACTGCTGTTTGCCGTCGCCATTGGCGGTTATATCTACTGGTGGCTGCAAAACCACGAGCTGGTGGAGCAGGAGTTTCGCTTACGACCTTCAAAAGAAGTGCGGGAAAACCCCTTCCATGCCGCCCAATTGTTTCTGGAACGCAAAGGCTACCCGGTGGAATTGAGTAACGGCCTGAACCGTTTTCAGGCACTGCCAGCCACTGACGACATTATTATTGGCGAGTACCTCGGCGGGCGCCTGCCGGATCACCGGGTGGACGAGCTGCTCGCCTGGGTGGAACAGGGCGGCCAAATTCTCACCAGCGTGCAGCGCTCCTGGATAGATGACGACCCAGGTGGCGCAGACAAGCTGCTGAACAAACTGGGCCTGACTCTCTGGGCGCACGATTACGATGAACAGGAAGACAGCGAGGAATGGCCAGACTTCGAGGTAGTCACCACTACCCTGCAAAACGGCACTCGCTTTGAGGCGGAATTCGATTACGGCTTGTCACTGTACGACCCGGATTGGGAGAACCGCAAAAGCCACCACGTTTCCAGCGAAACAAGCACCTACCTGCTGGCAGTGCCCCACGGTAAAGGCTGGGTGATGATGACCACCGACCTTGAATTTATGCGCAACCCCAGAGAATACACCTACTGGGAAAACTCGGAACCCTCCATCCACCAGCGGGATCACGCCTTTATGTTGAGCTGGCTGGTGGAGTCGGTGAACACGGTGTGGATGGTGCGCGGTGTCGATGCCGAACCAATCACAAAACTGATCTGGCAACACGGCCGCCACGCCGTTATTGCCCTGCTGGTGCTTTTGTTATTTTGGCTGTGGTGGCTGTACAACCGTTTTGGGCCGCTGCGCGCCAGTGTTACCCCGGAGCGCCGCAACATTCTCGAACACCTGCAAATGAGCGCTGTATTCGCCTGGCGTCAGGATCGTGCCCAAAAACTGTTTAGCGATACTCGCCACGACATCGAACTGCTGCTGCGTCGCAAGCACCCGCAAATCGCCAACCTGCCAGTGGCGGAACGCAGCGCCAAACTGGCGGACTTGCTGGCAGGCAACTCTCGTTCAGAGAACAAATGTCACCTGACCATCGAACAAATCACCCGCGCCCTGCATCACGACTGGCAAGGCGAGCGGGAATTTATTGAACTGACCCATTTACTGCAACAGATACGGAAGACGCTATGAACGACCAAACGCCCGATACAGCAACGGAAACGTCGCCCGCAGAGCATTCCCCGGCAACGGAAAACAGCCAGCCCGATTCCGGCCAAAACAGTTCCAGCCAAGACCACTCTAGTCAGATAAGTGCTGAAGCGCTGAACAATGCCATTGCCGATCTCAACAAACTGCGCGAGCAAATTGGCCGCGCCGTCATTGGCCAGAGCGCGGTGATCGACCAGGCGCTGGTTTGCCTGGTGGCATCGGGTCACGCCCTGGTAGAAGGTGTGCCGGGGCTTGGCAAAACCCTGCTGGTGCGGGCACTGGCGAAAGCGGTGGGCGGCGAATTCAGTCGGGTACAGTTCACCCCCGACCTGATGCCCAGCGACGTCACCGGCCACGCCATGTACGACATGAAAAGCGAACAATTCCGTATTCGCCGCGGCCCGGTATTTTGCAACTTCCTGCTGGCGGACGAGATCAACCGGGCGCCGGCAAAAACCCAGTCATCACTGCTGGAAGTAATGCAGGAACAGCAAGTCACCATCGAGGGCGAGAGCCACAAGCTGGAACAACCGTTCCTGGTGCTGGCCACTCAGAACCCGGTGGAACAGGAAGGCACCTACCCGCTGCCGGAAGCACAGCTGGATCGCTTCCTGCTGAAAGTACTGATTGACTACCCCAGCGCCGAAGAAGAAAGTACATTGGCCCGCCAGGTTACAACGGGCGCCACCGGTGACACACTCAACATTGACGATATCGAAACCGTGCTGAGCCCGCAGCGGGTTGTGGAAATTCAGCAGCTGGCCACCGAACTGGAAATGGATCAGCAAATAGTCGATTACGCCGTGCGCATTGTGCGCGCCACCAGGGAGTGGAGCGGTATTGAATTTGGCGCCGGGCCACGGGGCAGCATCTCCCTGCTGCGCGCCGCTCGCGCCCAGGCACTGATGAGCGGCAATCACTTTGTGACCCCAGACGATGTTAAACAGGCGGCTCCGGCAGTGCTGCGCCATCGCATTCGCCTCACTGCGGATTTTGAAATTGAAGGCTACAGCCCGGACCGGGTACTGGCGGATATTCTGGAAAATACTGATGCGCCGCGGGTTTAAAGACCGCCACATGGGATTATCCGTCATCGCGAGCGCAGCGAAGCGATCCAGTGTCTTTAATATTGAGAAAGTCGCTGGATTGCCACGCCGCTTCGCGACTCGCAATGACTGCGGGCAGTGCGAGGTAACAGCGTGATCCGCCCCACCACCCGCCTGGTTATACTGCTACTCGCCTGGCTATTGCTGGCAGTCGCCGCCGCCTTTGTGCCGGCACTGGTAAAAACCTGGGTGATTTGCGCCGCCCTGTTGGCCGCAGCACTGGTGTTGGATGGAATCTGGGTTCGCCAACTCAAACAGATTGAGGCAGAGCGCAAGGTCAACCACAACCTGCCTATTAACTCCTGGTCTGACGTCAAACTGCGGCTGCGTCACCACCACCGCCGCACGCTGCACATGACCCTGCACGACCACGTGCCCAACAGCTTCCGGTACCGGCAACAACCACAACCGCTGTCGCTGCCCACCGATAAAATGGCGGAAATCAGCTACCCGGTAAAACCGCAACAGCGCGGCAATGCCCGCTTTGCCGCGCTGGACTTGCTGATTACTTCACCCTTTGGCCTGTGGCGCAGACGCTTACTGCTGCCACTGGAAAGCACCGTGCGGGTATACCCCAACTTTGCCGAAATCAGCCATTACACTCTGCTGGCCACTGACAATCGCCTCAGCCAGATGGGGGTAAAACGGCGCCAGCGCCGGGGCGAAGGCAACGACTTTCACCAGCTGCGGGAATACCGCGACGGTGACAGCCTCAAGCAGGTGGACTGGAAAGCCACCGCCCGCCACCGCAAGGTGATTTCCAGGGAATACCAGGACGAGCGCGACCAGCAGATTCTGTTTATGGTGGATTGCGGTCGTCGTATGCGCCACAAAGAGAATGGCCAAGAGCACCTGGATCAGGCACTCAACGCCATGTTGTTGCTCTCCTACGTGGCGGTGCGCCAGGGGGATGCAGCGGGGTTTATTTCCTTTGCTGGCGACGAGCGCTGGTGTGCACCACAAAAAGGCCAGGGCGCGGTCAATCAACTGCTGAACCAGACCTTTGACCTGCCCTCCACCATGGATGCAGCGGATTACCTCGGCACCGCCCGGCGGCTGATGTCACTGCAGCGTCGCCGCAGCCTGATTGTTCTGATGACCAACACCCGTGATGAAGATCAGCAGGAGCTGCTAACAGCGGTGCAACTGTTGTCCCGCCGTCACCTGGTGGTATTGGCGGACTTGCAAGAACCGGCCCTGCAGCAATCCATTGAACAAGACGTCAACACCCTGGACAGCGCCCTGCAATACCACAGTGTTTACGACTACCTGCAACGGCGCCGCAGCCTGCACGAATCCCTGGGCCACAGCGGTGCCCTGTGCATGGACACCACCGCCGAACAGTTGCCGGTGAAACTGGTGAATCAGTATCTGGATATCAAACGGGCGGGAAGGCTTTAAGGCTACGGGCAGCGGGCTACTGGCTACGAGCAGATCGAGGTTGTTGTCATCCTGAGCGCAGCGAAGGATCTCGCAGGTTCGGCTGGTTATGAGATCCTTCGCTGCGCTCAGGATGACAGTTAGTGCTATTCGATAAAAATTTCCTTATAAGAACTGTACATGGTGATCACCATCACCGGCGCCAGCACCAGCCAGCCCAATGCCAGGGGAATGCTGGCGACTATCGTGAGTACCAACATCACCAGACCATAAATCAAGAAAGGAATAATATTTTTCAGGCAGCCCATAAAACTCTGCTTCATGGCATCCCAGGCACTGAGTTTATGGAACACAACCAACGCCGGAGCGAACCAGGTCATCATCACCAGTGGCAGGGTCAGGGCAATAAAGATGAGTATCATCAGCACAATGCCTAGACCAATACTGCCCGCCAACAAGTCTTGTTCCATACTGCCCAGAGTGGCCGCCATACCGGCAAACAAAAACATACCGACCATAATCAATACCGTCAGCAAAATGGTGATGCCAAGCACCACTGCACCGCAGATAACCAGCGCGCCCATTCCCTCGTGTTTAAAGCCCCTGAACAGGTGCTCTACTGACAATTCGCTGCCTTTCTCCAAATCGGCGCAGCCCATCATCATGCCCGCCACCAGCACATAGGTGAACAGGCTGAGGGCGATGCTGCCCAAAGGAATAAAGGCAATAACGATAGACATACCAAACAATACCAGGCATACCAGAATCCAGATGCCTGGGCTGCGGGCAAACAGGGAAAATGCCTCTCTGATCCAGCTCCAGCCACTGCCCGCTGCACAGGCTCGTGGCGCCACCAGTGAGCGCTCGCCATTACTGGGCGGCTCTACAACATCCGCTTCCGGGGTCTGGTAAGGATTTTCTTCACTCATACTTCACTCCATTGGCAGCACACTTTATGCAAGTAAAAGGAATGTAACCGTTTGGCCATTGATGTTAAAGAGTTGCCCACGCACAATGACCGACTGTTTTCAGTCTGGAATGTGATTATGAAAAAGTTATCTCTGTTAGCCTCTGTCGCCATTGCCACAATCATGCTTGCCGCCTGCGCCCCGGAAGTGGGCAGTAAAGCCTGGTGCGAAGCCATGAAAGAAAAGCCCAAAGGCGACTGGACAGCCAATGAAGCTGCCGACTTTGCCAAGCACTGCATCTTCCGTAGCGACGACGAATAAGGTTAGCCATTTGTTTGACCTGCAAAAAGCCCGCGCCGACACCCCCGCCTGCGAAAAACTGATTCATTTCAATAACGCGGGGGCATCGCTGATGCCACAACCGGTATACCAGGCGGTGCTTGATCATCTGCAGCTGGAACAAACTATCGGCGGCTACGAAGCCGCCGCTGAGAATGCCGACAAGCTCGACAGCTTTTACAGCGCCTTTGCCAACCTGCTGAATGCCAGCCGGGATGAAATCGCCTTTGTGGAAAACGCCACCCGCGCCTGGGACATGGCGGTGTACGCCATTCCCTGGCGAGCCGGCGACCGGGTATTGGTGCACCAATCGGAGTACTCCTCCAACTATCTCGCCCTGTTGCAACTGGCTCGGGAGAAGCGTATTCAGATTGATCAGGTGCCCTCCGGCAGTGATGGCGCCATCGATCTGGAGCAATTGCAGGAAATGATTCACCCACAGACCCGGGCAATCTTCCTCACTTACGTGCCTTCGCAAAGCGGCCTGGTGAACCCCGCTGGTGAAGTGGGTGACATCGCTCGGGACAACAACCTGCTCTATGTACTCGATGCCTGCCAGGCGGCGGGGCAAATGCCCATTGATGTGCAGCAAATCGGCTGCGATATTCTCTCTGGCACCGGCCGCAAATTCCTGCGCGGCCCTCGTGGCACAGGCTTTCTGTACGTGCGAAAAGAGCGTCTGGATACTCTGGAACCGCCATTTATTGATCTTCACTCCGCTGCCTGGACTGCCGATCACGACTACGAATTTCAGGCCAATGCCCGGCGTTTTGAAAACTGGGAATGCTTTGCCGCCGGTAAGATTGGCCTGGCAGCGGCGGCCAACTACGCTATGGAAGTTGGCCTGAGCCAGATCCAGCAACGGGTGTTTTCGCTGGCACAAACCCTGCGCACCGAATTGAGCACCATCGATTGCGTGAAAGTGCACGACCCCGGCAGCCAACGCTGTGGTATCGTCACCTTCAGTTGCGAAAACAAAGATGCAGAAAAACTGGTGGCGGAACTGCGTGCAGAAGGCATTAACACCTCGGTAACCGCTCGCCGCAATGCCCGTTTGGATTTTCAGCAACGCAAGGTGCCCTCGGCGGTACGGGCGTCGCTGCACTATTTTAATAATGACGATGAAATCGCGAATTTTTGCCAGGTTATTGAGTCCAAGCTGCACCAGTGAGCCCACACTAAACCCGTAAGGAATTGTTCATGCCCGTGGAAACCCCACTATCGCCACCAGCCAGCATTAGTGAATACAACCTGATTACCAAAACACCCCTCCTCAATGGCGGCGACCCGGAAGCAAAACGCCAGGAAATTCTGCAATATTTCCACGACACCTTTTCCCTGTACGAAAGCATTTTTGAATGCCTGAAAGACGACCAGGCGTTTTATACCCGCGCCAACCCCCTGCGCCACCCGCTGATTTTTTACTACGGCCACACCTCGGTATTTTTTATCAACAAGCTCAATGTGGCCAAGCTGATTAACCAGCGGGTGAACGAGCGCATTGAGTCCATGCTGGCCATTGGCGTGGATGAAATGTCCTGGGACGACCTCAATGAGAAAAATTACCACTGGCCAACACCGGCAGAGGTAAAGGCCCACCGCGACCAGACCCGCCAGGTAGTTGACCAGTTTATTCGCAACTGCGACATCAGCTTGCCAATCCAGTGGAACGACCCACTTTGGATTGTGGTGATGGGCATCGAGCACGAGCGCATTCACCTGGAAACCACGGCCGTTCTGATTCGTGAACTGCCTCTGGAATGCGTAAAACCCCACCCCCTGTGGAGCAATATCTGCCGTCAAAGCGGCGAGGCTCCCGCCAATGAATTGCTGCCGGTCAGCGGTGGCAGCGTGACGATGGGCAAACCCCGCAGCAACCCGGTTTACGGTTGGGACAATGAATACGGACACAGCCAGGAAGAAGTGGCCCCATTCAGTGCGTCAAAGTATCTAGTATCCAACCAGGAGTTTCTGGAATTTGTGCAAGCCGACGGCTACACCAATGAACGCTATTGGAGCCAAGAAGGCTGGCAATGGGCGCAATTTCGCAACGCCAGGCACCCGGTTTATTGGGTTGGCGACGAGCAGGGCTATCGCTACCGCAGCATGCTGGAAGTGATCGATATGCCTTGGGATTGGCCGGTAGATATCAATTACCTGGAAGCGAAAGCCTTTTGCAATTGGAAATCTGAACAAACCGGCAAACAAATTCGCATGCCCACCGAGGCCGAATGGTACCAATTACGCAAGCGGGTCGAGTGCGATCAACCGGACTGGCAAAGGGCGCCGGGCAATATCAATTTAGAGGGCGAATTTTCCCCCTGCCCGGTTAACCGCCACGAGTTTGCCGACGGTTTTTACGACATTATCGGCAATGTCTGGCAGTGGACCGAAACCCCCATCGATGGTTTTGACAGCTTTGAAGTGCACCCCATTTACGACGACTTCTCCACCCCCACCTTCGATGGCAAGCACAATATTTTTAAGGGCGGCTGCTGGGTATCCACCGGCAACTACGCCATCCGCGATTCCCGCTACGCCTTTCGGCGCCACTTTTTCCAATACTCCGGCCTGCGCTATGTGGAGGGTGAAAAATTGTCAGACCCAACTCTGAACACTTACGAGTCTTCCGCCATGGTGGCTCAGTACATTGAATTTCACTACGGCGACGAACACTTTGGCGTGCCCAATTTTCCGGTGGCCTGCATTAACGCTGTCGAGCCATACCTGGCAGGCCGAAGTACCGAAAGAGCGCTGGACCTTGGTTGCGCCACCGGACGTTCATCCTTCGAGCTGGCCAAACATTTTGGCCATGTGGACGCTATCGATTTTTCTGTACGCCTGATTGAAGCCCCCAGCAACCTGCAAAAAAATGGCTCGCAACGCTACATTATTCAGGATGAGGGAGAGCTGGTCGCTTACAAAGAAATAAAATTGAGTGACTTCGGCGGCTACGACGACATAAAAGACAACATTGATTTTATGCAGGGAGATGCCTGCAACCTGGTGGAGAAATATCGCGACTACGACCTGGTATTTGCCGGCAATCTACTGGACCGCCTCTACGACCCGGCGAAATTCCTGCAACAAATAAAAGACCGCATCCGCCCCGGCGGCTTGCTGGTACTCACCTCCCCTTACACCTGGCTGGAGGAATTTACGCCGCGGGATAAATGGATCGGTGGTTACAAAGCCAATACCGGTGAGAATTACGATACCTTGGAAGGTTTGCAGGATCAGTTAAAACCGGAATTCAAATTGCTGGCCGAGCCGCAAGATATTCCTTTTGTGATTCGCGAAACCCGGCGCAAGTTTCAGCATACGTTGGCGCAGATGACGGTTTGGATAAAAGAAAGCTAGCACGTACTTCGTAGGGTGGATTAGCGCAGCGTAATCCACCAAACACAGCCTGACCATACATGGCGGATTACGCTGCGCTAATCCGCCCTACGCTTATAGCGTTTCTAGCCTCTCTGCCTAACCGCCTCAAATAAACAAACCCCGGTGGCCACCGACACATTCAAACTGCTGACCTCACCGGCCATAGGCAGTTTCACCAAAGCATCACACTGTTCCCGAGTAAGGCGGCGCATGCCTTTTTCTTCCGCGCCCATCACTAATGCTAACGGGCCTTTTAAATCCGCGTTGTAGACCAGTTGTTCCGCCTCACCGGCAGTACCGACCACCCACACACCTGCCTCCTGCAACTGTTTTAAAGTGCGCGCCAAATTGGTCACCACCACAAAGGGCACCGATTCCGCAGCGCCGCAGGCCACTTTGCTCACCGTAGGGGTAATACCCACCGAGCGATTTTTGGGGGCAATAACCGCATCCACTCCGGCGGCATCGGCGGAACGCAGGCAGGCACCCAGGTTGTGAGGATCGGTGACGCCATCCAGCACCAGTAAAAACGGCGGATGATTCAACTGTTCCACCAACTGCATCAAATAGTGCTCATCCCGCACCTCACCGCCTTCGCACAAAGCCATCACCCCTTGATGACGACCGTCAGCGGACTTGTCCATCTCCTTGCGATTTACCCAGGTAATGGGCGTGCCGTGGCGCTCCGCCATCTGCACAATTTTTTTAATGCGCTCGTCGTCGCGGCCCCGTTGCAGGCGCAGCTCTTTGACTTTTTCCGGATTGGTTTTTAACAGCGCTTGCACCGCGTGCAGGCCGTATTGCCATTCTTGGGATTTCACATGGTTACCTTTTCGATGCCGTCATCCTGAGGCCACGCAGTGGCCGTGAGGATCTCACAACTACCTGAATCTGAGATCCTCACGTCGCTACGCTCCTCAGGATGACGTAATTCGTTATTTCTTCTTCCGCCGCACCGGCCTTTTACTCGGCCCTTTTTTACCGCGCCCCTGTTCGGCCTTCATCTGCGCCATAAATTTATCTTTGCCAGATTGTTTTTTAGCCTCTGCTTTGGTTTGCACTTTCGGTGCTTTATCAACCAGCTCAAAATCGATCTTGCGCTCATCCAAAGCCACACGAATCACTTTCACCCGCAAACGATCCCCCAAACGGTACACCCGCCGGGTGCGCTCGCCCACCAAACGGTGATGCGAGGGATCATGGTTGTAGTAATCCTTGGGCAGGTTGGTGATATGCACCAGACCTTCGATGTAAATATCCTGCAGCTCCACAAATAAACCGAAGTTGGTCACCGCGCTGACCACACCGTCCATCTCATCGCCAACGTGCTCCTGCAGGTATTCGCACTTGAGCCAGCTGACGACTTCGCGGGTAGCTTCATCGGCGCGGCGTTCGGTCATAGAGCAGTGCTCACCCGCCTCCATCATCGCAGCTACATCGTAGGGATAGATTTTGTCCGCCGTTAGCAGCGGCGCACCCTTAACCCGTTTTAAACCACTAACCCGCTTTTTGCTGCGCAACAAATGACGGATAGCGCGGTGGGTAAGCAAATCCGGGTAGCGACGAATGGGCGAGGTAAAGTGGGTGTAGGCCGGGTAGTTCAGGCCAAAGTGGCCGATATTTTCCGGGTCGTACACCGCCTGGTTCATGGAGCGCAGCATCACCGTTTGAATCACATGGCGATCCGGGCGTTCGACAATACTGCCCAACACTTTTTGCATATCCTGAGGCGATGGCGATTCACCGCCACCAAGGCCCAAGCCCAACTCACCAAGGAATTCCCGCAATGCAGTGAGTTTCTGTTCTTTGGGAGTATCGTGAATGCGGTACAGGCCCGGCAGTTTGCTTTTTTCCAACAGCTGGGCGGCGCACACATTGGCGCACAGCATGCACTCCTCAATCAAGCGGTGGGCATCGGTGCGCTCGGTGGGCACAATCTGGTCAATCTTGCGTTCGGCATTAAACAGGATGCGGGTTTCAGTGGTTTCAAAGTCGATAGCACCGCGCTGGCTGCGAGCTGCCAGTAACACCTGAAACAGTTTGTAGAGGTGGTCGATGTGTTTGACCACGGACTTAAAGCGCTGCCGCATTGGGCTGTCGCGATCATCCCGCTGGGCGATCATCTGCGCCACCTGGGTGTAGGTCAGACGGGCGTGGGAGTGAATCACCGCCTCGTAGAACTGGTACTTGCTCACCTCGCCATTGGCAGTGACTTTCATTTCGCACACCATCGCCAGGCGATCTACCTGTGGATTCAGGGAACAGAGGCCGTTGGACAGTTTCTCTGGCAGCATGGGTACCACTTGCTCGGGAAAATATACCGAGTTGCCCCGCTCCCAAGCCTCCCGATCCAGCGGGCTGGCCACATCCACATAGTGGGACACATCGGCGATGGCCACATACAGCGTGTGACTGCCCATGCGGCCCGGCTTGCAGTACACCGCATCGTCAAAGTCGCGAGCGTCTTCGCCGTCAATGGTGACAAACGGCAGTTGGCGCAAATCCACCCGGTGCTGTTTGTCCACTTCCGTCACCTCGTCCGCTATTTTTGCGCACTGCTTGGTAACCGCCGCAGGCCACTGGTTGGGAATGCCGTGGTTGCGGATGGCGATATCGATCTCCATACCAGGGTCCAAATGGCTACCCAGTACTTCGGTAATTTTGCCGGTGGGCATGGTGTGGCGATCCGGAGGGGTGACAATATCCACCACCACAACCTGCCCTTCTTCGGCATTGGCGATGTCCTTGGGCGGCACCAAAATATCTTGCGGCACCCGTGGGTTTTCCGGGCGCACAAAGAATACTCCGCTCTCGGAAAACAACCGCCCTACCAGCTGGCTGTTGCCCCGCTCCACCACCTCGACAATGGAAGCCTCCACCCGGCCGCGTCGATCGCGGCCGGCGGCGCGCACCAGCACGCGGTCGCCGTCCATCACCCGGCGCATTTGGCGGCTGGACAAAAATAAGTCGTCGCCCCCGGCATCCGGCTTCACAAAACCAAAGCCCTCTGGGTGGCCGATCACCCGGCCTCGCACCAGATTCATCTTATCCAGTGGGCCAAAAGCGTCGCGGCGATTACTCACCAACTGGCCGTCGCGGCACATGGCAATCAGGCGACGACGCAACGCTTCCACCGCCTCTTCATCACGCAACTTAAGCGCCTTGCACAACTCCGAATGAGTCATGGGGCCAATGCTGTCGCGCAGGAAATCGAGGATAAATTCGCGGCTGGGAATGGGGTTGGCGTAACGCTGCGCCTCGCGGGCGGCATGGGGGTCTTTGGGGTTTCTTTTCTTGCTCAAAAGTATCTGCTTTTTATTGGTTTGCGCCGCAGCAGCGGCTTTGCAGCCATTGTAGCCCATGGACTGTGACAATCCTTGGATTTTTTCCAGACAGGGCGTTGACAAGGGAAACCGGGATCAGTAAAGTTGCGCCCTCGCTGGCACAGCCAGCAGATTTCCCTGCTGCCCAGGTGGTGAAATTGGTAGACACGCTAGCTTCAGGTGCTAGTGCTCTTACGGGCGTGGAGGTTCAAGTCCTCTCCTGGGCACCAAAATTTCACTGCTAATTCAGTGCGTTACAGCCCAGCAAGTTTTCTTGTTGGGCTGTTTTCGTTCTAGACCGCCCTACTGTTATCGTTTTTGTATAGACTGCGGGTCTGGCGTAAACGCGAGCAAATCACAACTACCTATCTCGGCCGATAGCAGTCTACTTTACTCCCCATATAGTCTGTAGACGTTCTATAGTGTGATCCCACTTTGAGGTTCTGGGTTGGGCTACAGAATTCTGATTACCAAATAAACCAACCTCGTTCACTGCGTCCCTTGGGCTAAAGTCTTTTATCCATCTAACCTGAACAAAATATTCTGCGTTATCCTCACCATAATCCGCAGCGCTTTTGTAATTTCCGCTCAACTCCATATCAGGAGTAATAAAATCATCAGCAACTATTGCTTTGCTGATTACCTCTCCTACCCCAACATACCCGGTCTTGGGGATATTGACCCAAACTCGGTCGCCGAGGTTTAACTTAAACAACGTTTTGCTATACCAGCGACCACCACCGGCAGAGATAAACCCATGCTTTCGAGCATCTTCCCACGAGCGACCATCTTCAAATACACCAAAGGAGGCATAGTATTCACCGTTCCATTCATTCTTCTGGCCTACGTTAATAGCATGATCTTCCGTTTCACCGGGGTCAATCATCCAGGAACGGCTCAGATACTGGTTATCCCCATCTTCGAAAGCCGAAAAGAAAACGGCATTCACCGCCACACTGGCTTTATCATTCAGGTAGTTGATAATGCGTTCAGTACTGGCATCCAGCTCCGCGGCTACGACCACCATTTGATGAGAGCTATTCACCTCATCCTCTACCGGTTTGCTACCAAACTTCGCCTGAAATGCCTCGTCAAAATCCTTAATGGCTAACTGAAATTGCTCGGCAAAATCCTGATAAATCTGGGCAATACGCTCAGTCGGTAAGCCTTCAACCCATGCAGCATAATCGATTGTCTGGGCCACTACATCGCGGGGCGTTTTATGTTTTTTTAATTCGATAACAATAATGGAACCGAAGGCATCAATCGCTAGTAGATCAATATACTTGCCAAAATCTGTATATACCTGGCGGCCAATCAACAACCAGCTTTCATTGAGAATAGAAACATCTTCGAAAATTTGTTGCTCAAGCAGCTCTTCTGAATCCAATTGTATTGGCTTCAATGCTTGTGGCTTACTGCCAATTTTCCAAATACCGTGTTGAACTGCCATCAATACTTTTCCTTGCTATCACTTCTTGGTAAACAGGAGGATTGTTTTTATTTTATTGAACAACTCGGTTACAGCCCTTGACTTATCCATCTCTCCCCTCTCATTCTCGTCAAACCCGCTCGCATCTGTTATCAAAGCCCTCGGCGTTATAAATCCACCTTGATATTCAACCTCGTGCTTCGCATGTTGAAGTAACGCTTCGACAGACTCGTAATTTCCTTGCTCATACCAGATAGGAGTTATGCCAAGCTCTAACAAGCTGGCATTTCTCTGGGTCAACTCATTAACATCATTAGGAGCCTGCTCTATAGAGAAGTGTTGCGGCCTATCCACATCCGGCATCTGCCCCTTTACTTTTCTGAAAACTTGAATCGTTCGATCATTATTTAAACTGCAACCAAGAAACAACAAACTACTGTTTCTATAGTGATGCCCCAACAATTTTGGAATAGGCAAGGAAAGATCAACCTCGCCTTGGCCGTAAGCCAAGTCGTATTGATTGGCACTGATAATACACCGCTGAGGAATATTGATATGACCATGTAGTTTAACCACACTCAATGATTGGCCATCAGGCCTTTCTTCTGCCACAGTTGCATTGATCAGTTGAACCGGCTTTGCGTTGATATTCTGGTAGGCCGTTTCAATAAGCTGGTCGTAGTTTGTCGTAATCAATGTATCGCCAAATAGCTGGGTTAGCAGGTAAACAACCTCAGGAGGGTCCAGTTTTTTCTGAAAAACATCACGAATTTCCTGGGCGAATACATCAGCATTTAACTTTTCCTCAATGGTATGAATTACCTGCTCGTACTTGCCAGCTTCCAATAGATTTTCAACTTTTCCATTAGCTATGCCCGCCGTTTTTCCCTGTTGTCTAAGATGATCTTTCCAGGTAGGAAACCCCGCCGCTACCGAAATACCTGCACCAACAAAAGGTACCACTGTCTTTTGCCGCAACTCCCCCACCAGTTGAAGAAAACGCTCTTCGTTGCGGTTATACCAATGATCGTCACCTCCTATAGCTTCAAGAAGCTCGCGAGAAAGCACTTCGTTACGCCGTTGAATGCGGTATTCCCGAAAAGCCATATCGTAAGCTGGTTTATCGCTGGCGAAAAGTGCTTTGCTGGGCTGGCGGATATTTTCCAAGCCATGACTTTGCAGCAAAACACCAGCTGATTCTTCGTCAGCTAAATCCAACCATCGATTAAAATCCAAGTAGTATTCAAACTCATGATGTTCATCACGCTCGCACCAGGTTTTATTATTTGCTTCCATGTGCGGCATTCCTAACTTATTGCCTGTTCTGCTATGGCATCAGCTAGCTGTAATTGCGTGGTTTGCGCCGTATTAAGTTTGGCTTTTAGTTGACCGCAGAGAGCCATCAACTGATCAACTTTCGCGATAATTCTGTTCTGTTCTTTTTTGGGCGGCAATGCAACGGGAAAGTTGTTCATGGCTTTTAAACCGAGGTTTTTGATAGTGCTTCCGGTAGCATTTTCGAACGCATAACTGAGATAGTACGGAGATTCTATCAATATCTTTATAAAGCGCTTTGAGGCCCCTGCACCGAGATTGAAGTAACACGCACTTTTTCCTAGCACTACTAGCTCGTTGTCGTAAAAACCGACATTCCCAAGCGTGCCATTTATGGATACCAAAACTGTTCTATCAGTTAGGTTCTTTCGATACTTCTGAAATTCTTGCTCATTAACTCTTTTGGTTTCAGGCTTTATTACAATCTCACCATCTCTTAGGTTATTTCCATTAACAAAGAAGTACTCACCCCTATCGTCATACTGGGGGGTTCCGTGTAACCCATCACCGAGCTGAGAGACCATCTCATTTAGTCGCGCCCACTCCCAGCCATCCGACAGCTCAAACGGCTTTTCATTCTCCTCAATTGGCGGTAATGGCTTTTGCTTCTTGATCTTGCCGTCTTTCACCAACTGAGCTTTTTCAGCGGCAATCTTCTTAAGCAACTCGCTGGCCGGTTCGTCGTTAGGGTCTTGCGGGGCGAGTTTACCCATAACGGCGAGTTGGAGGATGGTTTGTTTTAGCTGGTCGATGCTCCATTCGGTGGTAAAGAGGGTATCGAAGTGATCGGCGATTCTCGCCCAGGCGGCGGTGAAGCCATCGCGCTCGCTGGCGGTGGTAAGTGCGTCGAGCAGGGTTTTTACCAGCGTTTGGTGTGCGGTGATACTGGTTTCTTGCTGCTGTTCCAGCTGGTCGCAGAGAGTCATGAGCTCGTTGACTTTGGCAACTATGCGGGTTTGCTCAGCGAGTGGTGGCAAACCAAAAACAATGTTCGATAGGACTGCCTGACTAAGTGCCGGGACTGAGGTACCAGCTTGGTAATCTGCTAAGTCGACCGAAAGCATATACAGATAAAGATATTCGGTAGTTATGCCCGAAGTCGGCGTTAAGCCCAGGCAGTTGTTGTCTATAGCAGTTGGCTTGACAATGATCCGACGCTTGTTTGTCGAGATCGCGCCCCCGATCTTTGG
Organism: Porticoccus sp. W117; assembly: GCF_030341905.1. Lineage (GTDB taxonomy): Bacteria > Pseudomonadota > Gammaproteobacteria > Pseudomonadales > Porticoccaceae > SCSIO-12696. The sequence continues at coordinate 28,292 of NZ_JATAAF010000009.1, forward strand.
GAAAAATACGGTTCCTGGCGGATGAACTTTGAGCTTCAACTTGGTGGCCGTTTCCTCAGACACAGTATTAGTGGTCGTTTGCAGAAACTTCTCATTGCCCGGCAGATTCATGTCACTCACTTTTGAGAACAAGATTGCTTCGTTTTCTAGACCCTGCTCTTTCTTAGGAAATCCTGACCCAATCGCCCAGTGGTTAACTTCGCCCAATCGAACGGCCTCCCAGATATCCGGTAAATCGGAAGGCTTTTCATCCTCCTCAATCACTGGCAGTGCCTTCTGCTTCTTGATCTTTCCTTCTTTCACCAATTGCGCTTTTTCAGCAGCAATCTTCTTAAGCAATTCGCTGGCTGGCTCGTCATTCGGATCTTGAGGTACCAACAACCCCCGCACCGCCAGTTCCAGAATCAGCTCGCGTAGCTTCTTGATGCCATAGAGTTCAAGCTTTTTACTTTTACCGCGTCCGGCAGTGGACTTTGTCTGAACGGCCGATGTCCAGACATCAAGGTTATCGGTAATTAACTGTTCTGCTTGCGTCATTTATTAATTAGCCCCACTCAGCGCATCAGATAGAATGTTCTTCAACTGATCACGCAGCGCTTGAATTTCGCCCTGCTGTTGTTGGTATTCAGCCAGCAGTTCTTCCGGGTCGTAGCTTACTTGTTCGCCAATGTGAGGGTTCTTGATATCGAGGTTGTAGTTGCGAGCGGCTATATCTTCTATGCCTACCTTCCAGGCATGCTCGGTTTCCTGCCGAACGGAAAAGCCGTCTTCCTCAGCCCCCCACCAGTCGATTTCGGTTTGAAATTCTTCAAAGCGCATGGGTTTGGTTTTGTTGTAGCTGGTTACGCCCTCCGGGTAGGGGTGCTCGTAATACCAGATATGCTGGGTGGCTGGCTGTTCGCTTTCGGGCTTTTTAGTAAAAAACAGAATGTTGGTTTTAATGCCGGTGTAGGGGTTAAACACGCCGTTAGGCAGGCGCACTATGGTGTGCAGGTTGCATTTTTCTAACAGTTCTTGTTTGAGGCGAGTTTTCATGCCCTCGCCAAATAAAAAACCATCGGGCAATACCACCGCAGCGCGGCCATGATTTTTAAGCAGCTTGATGACCAGCGCCATAAACAGGTCGGCGGTTTCACGGGTGCGATAGGTAGCTGGAAACTGGTTTTCGATACCGTCTTCTTCCATGCCGCCAAAAGGCGGGTTGGTAACGATAATATCAACCCTGTCTTTATTGCCGTAATCCTTGTAGGGCCGCCTACTGAGCATATTCTCATGCTTAATTTGTGTGGGCGTGTCGATGCCATGCAGAATCATATTGGTGGTGCAGAGCATATGGGGCAACGCCTTTTTCTCTACTCCGTTAATGGTTTTCTGTAGCGCTTTTTCATCTTTGGCGGCTTTAACGTAGCTGGCGCGTTTATGATCGATGGTGCAGGCCAAGAACCCACCAGTTCCGCATGCGGGGTCTAGCACGGTTTCCGTTAGCTTAGGGTCGACGCGATTAACAATAAACTGGGTAACGGCGCGTGGCGTATAGAACTCTCCGGCATTGCCTGCACTTTGCAGGTCTTTCAGTATTTGCTCATAAATACTGCCAAAGGTGTGGCGATCCTGGGTGTTATTAAAATCAATTTCGCAGATTTTATTAATGACCTGACGAATCAGTGTGCCTGATTTCATATAGTTATAGGCATCTTCAAAAATATTGCGAATAACAACTGCACGCTGGCCACTATCGCCTTGCAGACTCAACTTATCTTTCAAGGTGGGAAACAGCTCGTTATTGATAAAACTATTTAACTCTTCACCGGTTCTACCTTCTGGGTTTGCGGCCCAATTGCGCCAGCGCAGGTGCTCTGGCAGTGGCGAGTGATAGTTATCTTCAAGCAGTTCTATCTCTTCTTCGCGGTCATCATAGATTTTTAGAAAGAACATCCAGACCAGTTGGCTGATGCGCTGGGCGTCGCCGTCGACGCCGACATCTTTGCGCATAATGTCCTGAATGGATTTGATAATACCGCTTACATTACTCATGCAGATTGGTCCTGTTCATAGAGTGCCTGCTCTAATTCTTGTAGTGCATTTTCGTATTGGGTTTTGCCACCGAATACATCTCTGACGATTTCAACGGGGGTGCCCATACTGTCGAAAGGTTTAAGCTTGAGCACATTATTGCTTTCGATGGTGGCAATGCCTTCATCGGCGTATTTGTCTAATAGCGCTTCTAATACCGCCCTGGCCTGCTCACCGTACTTGGTAAAGTAGTTGCGCTTTTTTACGTTGTTGGCGCGTTCCCTTCGGGCCAATGGCGGCTGGTCGTAGGCAATATGGCAAATAAGATCAAAATCGCCATAGTCTTTGCCTACTTCCTGAGCGAGTTTATCGAGTTCGATGCCGTATTCTTTCAGTGCATCAATAATGGCAATTTTCTTTTTGCTGCTATGCCATTTGCTTAGAAATTCATCCAGTGAAGCGAACTCCTTGCGAATATTTTTACGGCTGTAGTCTCGATAGCTTTCTGTCACCATTTGACCATCTTCGCCCAGGTATTCCACCCGTTCGGCAATAATGCGAACGTCCACATTACTGACACGTACTTTATAAACCCCCGGCGGCTCTTCTACACCGCCAGGCCCATCGTCATCACTTGACGGAGGGTCAGGTGGCACCGGATCATCGCCGCCCTTAGGTTCATAAATCACCACAGGCTCACCATCAAAATCTGGGTCTTTAAACAGTTCGGTAGCTTTTTTAAAGTCCATAATGGTGAAGAAATATTTGTTGTGGTCTTCTTCTATTCGTGTGCCCCGACCAACAATCTGCTTAAACGTAGTCATGGAGTTAATGGTTTTATCCAACACAACTAACTTGCAGGTTTTGGCATCAACACCGGTTGTTAGTAGTTCTGAGGTGGTGGCAATCACCGGGAATTTGCTTTCCGGGTCAATAAAGTTATCCAGCTCGGCTTTGCCCTCCGGACTGTCGCCGGTAATACGCATCACGTATTTAGGGTTGTCGATAGCTATTTTACCTGCCGCATTGACGATGGCTTTGCGCATACGTTCGGCGTGGTCTATATCTTCACAAAAGATAATGGTTTTGGAGAAGGGGTCTGTGGCATTAAGCAGCTGAATAACCCGCTTGGCAACGAGTTTGGTACGTTGGTTAAGCACCAAAATTCGGTCCATGTCCTGCTGGTTATAAACACGCTGCTCTACTTGGTTACCCAGATCATCTGTCATGCCCGGGGGCGGCGTCCAGCCATAGATGTCTTTATCAATATCAATGCGTACCACTTTATAGGGGGCCAGAAAACCGTCTTCTATGCCCTGTTTAAGCGTATAGGTATAAACCGGTTCACCAAAGTAGGTGATATTGGACGCATACTCGGTTTCTTTCGGGGTAGCCGTTAAACCCAACTGAATTGCGCCTTTGAAATAATCGAGAATTTCTCGCCAGGCAGAATCATCTTTGGCGCTGCCTCGGTGGCACTCATCTATAACGATCAGGTCGAAAAAATCAGGCGAGATATGTTTATATATTTTGTCTTCTTCATCCGGGCCAGTTAGCGCTTGATATAAACCCAGGTGTATTTCGTAAGCTGGGTCAATTTTGCGATTTTTAATTTTGGTCATCACTGAACCAAACGGCTTGAAGTCGTTCACCAACGTTTGGTCAGCCAGAATATTTCTATCCACCAGGAACAGGACACGCTTGACCGACTTGGCCTTCCAGAGGCGCCAGATAATCTGGAAAGTGGTGTAGGTTTTTCCTGTGCCTGTTGCCATGACTAGCAATAAGCGCCTTTGACCTTTAGCGACATTTTCGACAACACGGTTAATGGCTTCAGCTTGATAGTAGCGCGGTTCTTTACCAGAACCGTCGTCAAAATATGGCTCTAAAACAAGCTGCTCTTCTTCATCTTCAATGCCGCGATAGCTCTTATAACGCTGCCACAGCACCTGCGGTGCTGGGAATTCATTCAAGGGAAATTCTGTTTCTATGTCTTCGCCATTACCTGGCACTTTGTTATGGAATGCAAAAGCATCGCCATTAGAGCTGAAAGCGCTGGGGACTTCTAGAATTTCTGCATAGCCTAGAGCCTGCTGCATACCGTAGCTAACGGTACACTTATTGTCTTTAGCTTCGATCACTGCAATGGGTACGCCTTTTTCCCATTGCAATACGTAATCGGCACGCTTGCGTTTCTTTTTATTGCGCGACGAGAGGTTTCCTCGCACGATTACCGGACCCGGGGTAAGCGTGACTTCACGGCGAACTTGCGTCATTTGATCCCACCCCGCATCTTTTAACGCAGGAGTGATAAACAAATCGCAGATATCAATTTCGCTGAGTTCCTGCTTCTCTTTTTTATCCATAATTCGATGGCCGTCTTTTACGAAAGCTTTCGCAGCTTACCTGTATTGTTTAAGGCTATTGTTATCGTAGGAGATAAGCTCTATCAATCTGGGATGAATAAACAGCCTTTCCCTACCAGCTTGTTGCTCCACTAGTACGCCGATACTCACCAATTTTTTCAAATACTCGGAAGCCGTCTGTCGTTTAGCAATATCGGCTTCCACTAGATTCGTAATTCGACAATAAGGTTGCTCGAAAATAACATCTATTAGTTCGCGACTATAAATTTTGGGGAGTTTTTCACGCACATAATCCGCCGTATGGTCTGCCAGACTGCGGATACTGAGTATTTTCTGTGTTGTCCACTGTGCGGTGCTTTCAACCGCTTCAAGCATGTACAGTAACCAAGGCTCCCAGGCCTGCTCGCGGGTCACGGCCAGAAGACCGCTATAGTATTGAGCTTTATTAGCAATGATATAGCGACTCAAGTACAAAATAGGTAGGGTCAGCAGCTCTTCTTGCACCAAATACAGGATATTGAGGATTCTGCCGGTACGACCATTACCGTCAGTAAATGGGTGAATGGCCTCAAACTGATAGTGCATAACTGCCATGCGAACCAGTGGATCTAACTCCGGCTGCTCATGAAGAAAGCACTCCCAATTGCTTAACAGGTCTCGTAATACCTTTTCACCTGCTGGCGGAGTACTGATGATTTCGCCAGTTTTGTCGTTGGCCAGTGCTGTACCAGGCACTTTGCGTACTGTCATCTCAACACCTTTAATCTGGCTACAGATAGACTCGGCCATGTTGGTGTTAATGGGTCGCTGTGCTAATGCTTGCCAGCCCTCGTACAAGGCCCTGCGATAGCGAAGCGCTTCTTTTGTGGCCGGGTCGGCATGCGCCTCATCACTATCGGCGTACTGAAAGAGCTTATCGGTGGTAGTGACGATGTTTTCGATTTCCGAGCTGTCCTTGGCTTCCAATATGGGCAGGGTGTTAATCAACATAGCCTGATTGGGAATAAGCTCAGCCGCTTGCTTAAGCTCAGCAAGGGCTGCCCGTGCAGAAATACACTGCTTTAATACCGCCTTGGTTTCCAGCTCAATGCCTGGCGGCAATACAGGAAGATCGTTATACGGCTTTTCGGGGTGCCAGCTCATATGTTCACTAAATTTACTTTTTTCGACATGTTTCGAGCATATGTCGATAGTATCGACACGTCAAGCAATTATGTCGACATATTTTGTAAATATAAACATATAAGGCGGTTTTCCCTCAATAAATCCAGTTTTTGAGAAGATTAGAAGCGTTCCCCTTCGCAAACACAGGGTGCAGTGCAGGATGCATACAACACTGAAAGTAACATCATAATAATTGAAAAACCTAAATCTCTAACTAAAACAGATAGATAAGCCCACCCATTGAGTCCTCTCCTGGCACCAATATAAGAAATTGTTTTTAATAACAATTTCTTCAAAAAAGGCCGAATTTCATTAATATGAAATCGGCCTTTTTTCATTTAGGGGTTTCGGAATACGATCAGGCATACAGCTACACCTCACCACCCCCAACAACCCGACACCCAAACTCCTCCCCCGCATCCAGCAACCAGGACGCCAGGTAATCCGCAAAGCTGCGGCGGATGACCAGGTCAAATGAACCATCGTCTTTTTTGCTTACCAGAGCGGTTGCTTTGGCAAAGTGAGTTTGCACGCAGCGGCCTGCCGGGAAGTTGTTCGAGTGGAAGTCGTAGGATGCAGATTTTTTCAGCATATCGGCCACCCCATCACCGCGCACGTTCAGCAGGGTTTGCCCGCCACTCACGTCAACCACCGAAAAGTGGCCACTGAGTTTGTTGCGCAGTTCGCTTTCCACTTCCGCTCTTCGGCTTTCTGGTAGCAGTAGCAGCCATTCATCCGGGCCGAGCCAATAGATGCTGATGTCGCCTGAGCTGGCACAGCTGCCCGCTGTAGTCGGCGGTTTTACACCCACGACGCTTTCGACCCCCTCCAGGAATTGTTCGTCCTGTGGGTTACCTCTCAGGTTCAGGTGGCCACACAAAGGGGATTCGAAGATGGTCACCTGAGCATCGCCGGAGCCAGTTTGTTGCCCGTGAAAATAGTGTAAAGGCGTTTCAATAGAGCTAGACATTCTGGCGCTCTCCTTTGGGGTCATAGAAGATGGAGCTGACAATTTCAGCTTCAATAACGCGTCCGTCCGCCAGCGGACAATACACGGTTTCGCCCATACGCTTGTGGCCACCCTTGACCACAGCCAGAGCAATGGAGTGACCGAGGTTGGCGCTGTAATAGCTGGAGGTAACGTGCCCCTGCATCGGCACCGGTGGGGCGTGTTCTGGCTGATTCACAATCTGCGCGCCTTCTGGCAATACGTCTTGCGGGTCACGGGTTTTCAAGCCGACAAGTTGTTTGCGATCTTCCCGCAACATGTCAGAACGGGACAGGGAACGCTTGCCGATAAAGCTGAACTCTTTCTTCTGGGACACCACCCAGTTCATACCCATGTCCGCCGGGGTCATGGAGCCATCGGTGTCCTGGCCAACAATAATGAACCCCTTCTCCGCCCTCAACACGTGCATGGTTTCGGTGCCGTAGGGAGTAATACCAAATTCCTCACCGGCCTCCACCAGTTTCTCCCACACATAGCGACCATGGTGGGCGGGCACGTTGACTTCCAGTGACAGCTCACCGGTAAAACTGATGCGGAAGATGCGCGCACTCACACCGGCAACGGTGGCGTCGCGCCAGTCCATAAACGGGAAGGCTTCGTTGCTCAGGTCGATGTCGTCGCAGACTTTTTCAATCACCTTGCGGGCATTGGGGCCGGTGACCGTGGCTGTGGCCCAGTGGTCGGTCACCGAAGTAAAGTACACCTGCAGCTCCGGCCATTCCGTTTGCTGCCACAATTCCAGCCAGGCCAGCACCGCAGCCGCCCCACCGGTGGTGGTAAACATCAGGTAATGGTTTGGCCCCAGGCAGGCGGTTACGCCGTCGTCGAAGATCATGCCGTCTTCTTTCAGCATCAACCCGTAGCGGCATTTGCCCGGTGCCAATTTGGCGTAGGCGTTGGTGTACATGCGGTTGAGAAATTCCCCGGCATCCGGCCCCTGAATATCGATCTTGCCCAGGGTGGAGGCATCCAACATACCCACGCTGTTGCGCACTGCCAGGCATTCCCGGTTTACCGCATCGTGCATGGTCTCGCCGGGTTTGGGGTAGTACCAGGGGCGTTTCCACTGGCCGACATTCTCAAATTCCGCGCCCTGCTGTTGATGCCAGCGCTGCATGGCGGTGTAGCGTTCCGGGTCAAACAGATCGGCCACATCGCGGCCGGCAATAGCACCAAAAGTGGTAGGTGTATAGGAAGGCCGGAAAATGGTGGTGCCGGTTTCCGGAATGCCCCGGCCCAGGGCACGGGCGAGAATGGCCATGCCATTGATATTGCCGAGCTTGCCCTGGTCGGTACCAAAACCCATGGCGGTGTAGCGTTTAACGTGCTCTACAGATTCGTAGCCTTCCCGTGCAGCCAGTTCGATGGCAGCGGCTGTCACGTCCAGCTGAAAATCCACAAACTGCACCGGCGCCCGGCTGGTACTCTTGGCGTGAGGCACCAGGAACATGGCCTGTTGTGGTTGTTGCGGCTGCTCATCCACCTGGTAGCTGGCAGCGGTCGACTCGCCATCGAGCCCGGCCTTGCGCGCCGCTTCCCTGCCCGCTTCATCACCCTGCTGCAAACAACCCGCCAGCGAGTAGGCACCCTTGGCGCTGCCCGCAGAACGTTCCTGCTGTTTCGATTCGCCGGGCACAAAGCCCACCAGTTCGTCATTCCACTGGGGCTTGGCGCCGGTGTGGGAACTGAGGTGAATAGCCGGGCTCCAGCCGCCGGAACAAGCCAGCAAATCGCAGTCCAGGCGGATAGCGGCACCGGCCACCGCGCTGGCATTGTCATTTAAGGGGGCGACCATAGCGCCTTTGACTCGTCTGCGCCCCTTGGCTTCCACCACCACGTGCCCGGCCATGACGTCAATGCCGAATTCACGGGCCGTATTCACCAAAGCACCGGTTGGCTCTGGCCGTGAATCGACAATCTTCACCACCTTGCGGCCCGCCTTGTGCCAGTCAATGGCGGTCTGGTAGGCATTGTCGTTGGTAGTGAACAGCACCAGATTGTTGCCCGCTGCCACCCCGTAGCGATTGAGGTACGTCGATACCGACGAAGCCATCATCACACCGGGCAGGTCGTTGTTGGCAAACACCAGCGGCCGCTCTATGGCTCCGGTAGCCAATACCACCTGCTTGGCGCGCACCCGGTGCATACGCTGGCGTACCTGTCCGGGAGAGGAAATCCCCAAGTGATCCGTGCGGCGCTCCAGAATACCGAGGAAGTTGTGGTCGTAGTAACCAAAGACGGTACTGCGGGGCAGCAGCATAACGTTGTCGTTGTTGCCCAGCTCAGCCAGCCGCTCATCCACCCAGCTCATGGCTGGTTGGCCGTCGATCTGTTGTTGGGAGGCCAACAAACTGCCGCCGAACTCTTGCTGCTCATCGGCGATAATTACTCGCGCACCGGCACGGGCGGCGGCACTGGCAGCGGCCAGCCCAGCGGGCCCTGCCCCCACCACCAGCACATCGCAGTTCTGGTTGAGTTTGTCGTAGCAGTCCGGGTCAGATTCCAGCGGCGCTTTGCCCAAACCCGCCGCCTTGCGAATCCAGCGCTCGTAGAAGTGCCACAGATTTTGCGGGCGCATAAAGGTTTTGTAGTAAAACCCCGGCGGCATCATCTTGCCCATAAAGCCAAGGACTTCGCGAACATCGAAGTCTACAGATGGCCAGCCGCCAACACTGTGCGCTTCCAACCCTTCGTACAATTCCACCTGAGTGGCACGCAGGTTGGGAACGGTTTGCGCACCGGAACCCAATTGCACAATGGCATTGGGCTCTTCGGCACCGTGGCCAACGATGCCGCGGGGGCGGCCGTACTTGAAGCTGCGACCAACAATATCCACCCCGTTGGCCAACAGGGCGGCAGCCAGCGTATCGCCCGCAAAGCCCTGGTAGGCTTTGCCGTTAAAGGTGAAGTTCACCGCGTTACCGCGATTGATTCGCCCGCCAGAGGCAACTCGATTAGTTTGCATTCGGCTGCTCCCCCTGTTCGGCGCTGGCTGTCTGTTTGGCCCGAACGCCGGGCTGCTGGGATATCAAATAAGATTCCAGAATCTGGTAACTGAGGGTATCCCGGGTGACGTTAAAGTAACGGCGGCAACCGGCGATGTGGTACCACATCTCGTGGTGAATACCCTTGGCGTTGGTGCGGAAGAACAGGTAGTCGCCCCACTCTTCGTCGGACAGGGATTCCGGGTCCAGAGGGCGCTGAATATGAGCTTCACCAGCGTAGCTGAATTCCTCTTCGTCACGCTCTTCCCGACAAAATGGGCAGTAGATATGCAACATAGTTTTAATTCCGAATAAGCTACCAGTGCTAGTGAGCGACGCCCGCCGCGCCGTGTTCATCAATCAGTGCACCGCTGTAAAAACGATCCAGGGCAAAGGGTTTGGCCAATGGGTGAGGTCGGTTATTGGCCACTGTGTCGGCAAATACGTAGCCGGACCCCGGCGTCGCCTTAAAACCGCCGGTACCCCAGCCACAGTTGAAGAACAGCCCGTCGACGGAGGTTTTACTGATGATCGGGCAGGCGTCAGGGCAGGTATCCACAATGCCCCCCCACTGGCGATTCATGCGCACGCGGCTAAAGGCCGGGAACAGTTCGCAGATGGCCTGCACGGTGTGCTCAACAACATTGAATGAGCCGCGCTGGCCATAGCCGTTGTAGCCATCCACCCCGGCGCCAATCACCAAGTCGCCTTTATCGGATTGGCTGATATAACCGTGCACTGCGTTGGACATCACCACGGTGTCGAGACAGGGTTTCAGGGGCTCCGACACCAGCGCCTGCAAGGGCCGGGATTCCACCGGCAGCCGCAAGCCCGCCATGGCCGCGACCACCCCGGAGTTACCGGCAGTCACGCAGGCCACTTTGCGGGCGCCAATAAAACCTTTATTGGTTTCCACTCCCACCACAGCGCCGTTTTCCCGACGAATGCCGGTGACTTCGGTTTGCTGGATCAGATCCACGCCATAGCTGTCCGCGCCCCTGGCGTAGCCCCAGGCCACCGCATCGTGGCGGGCAGTACCGCCGCGCGGCTGCCAGGATGCCCCCAGCACCGGGTAGCGGCTGCTTGGCGAGCAGTTCAGCAGTGGGACGATCTCTTGTATTTGCTGCGGCGTCAGCACTTCGCCGTCAATGCCATTGAGGCGATTGGCATTCACACGCCGCTCAATATCGCGCATGTCCTGCAAGGTGTGGCCCAGATTGAGCACACCGCGCTGGCTGAACATCACATTGAAGTTCAGCTCCTGGCTCAGGTCTTCCCACAGCTTCAGGGCAAACTCGTACAGCGCTGCGGCTTCGTCCCAGAGGTAATTGGAACGCACAATGGTGGTGTTGCGCGCGGTGTTGCCGCCACCCAGGTAGCCCTTTTCCACTACCGCCACATTGGTAACACCGTGCACTTTAGCCAGGTAGTAGGCCGTGGCCAGGCCATGACCGCCGCCGCCAACGATGACCACGTCGTAATCCGACTTGGGTTTTGGGCTGCGCCAGGCGCGCTGCCAGTTCTCGTGATAACTGAGTGCATTGGTAAACAGATTAAAGACCGAATATTTCTTCATTGAAGAAACCGCCTGAGCCGACTAGTGGGCTGACCATTAAACCGCGCCGAAGCATCTGCAAGATAGAAAAGAAGCGACATGATCAGGGTAAAAAAACGTCAGAAGCGTCATTTTCTGTCGCTGTTTTACAACAATCACCGCCACTGGTTGGAATAAAAACGCCATAGCACCTAGAATGACCCTATGGCAAAAACCCCGAAACCCGCGTTTGTAGATACTCAGGAAGACCCCCAACGGCCGCTGCTGTCGGTGGGCTTTTTGCTGTTGCCCCACTTTACCCTTTCGCCCTTTGCGGCCTTTATCGACACCTTGCGGCTGGCCGCTGACGAAGGTGACCAAAGCCGCCAGATCAATTGCCGCTGGACACTGATGGGTACCAGCCTGAGTGCCATTGATTCCAGTTGCGGGGTTACGGTGGAACCTTGGGAAAATCTGCGCGACCCGGAGCAGTTCGACTACATCGTCGTGGTCGGTGGCCTGTTACACCAGGGCCCGGTGGTCAGTGACGCGGTGGTGGATTACCTGCAACGGGCCGCGCACAAGCATGTCACTCTGGTTGGCCTCTGTACCGGCTCCTTTGCCCTGATTCGCACCGGTTTGATGAAAGGCCGGCGCTGCTGCGTCAGCTGGTTTCACTACCAGGATTTGGTAAAACACTGCAGCGATGTGATTCCTGTTGCCGACCAGCTCTATATCGACGATGGCGACCTGATTACCTGCGCTGGTGGCACCGCCGCTGCCGACCTTGCCGCTGCTCTTATCGAGCGCCACATCGGTCGTAGCTGGGCCTGCAAAAGCCTGCGAATCCTGGGTATGGAACAACCGCGCCCCGCCAACACACCACAGCCGCAGCCCCCCGCCGAACTCAAAGTGGAAAACAAACACGTGCGCAAAGCACTGTTGATCATGGAACAAAACATGAGCCGCCCGCTGTGCAGCGACACCATCGCCAACCGTGTCAGCCTTTCCAAGCGCCAACTTGAGCGACTGTTTCTGGCAGAAACCGGAGAAAGCCTGCAGCGCACATACCGCAACGTGCGCCTCAATTACGGGCTGTGGTTATTGCGCCACTCGGAACACAGCGTCACCAATATCGCGCAGGAATGCGGATTCTCGGATACCGCGCACTTCTCCCGCGCCTTTCGTAACAGCTTTAATCAGAAACCGTTGGATATTCGCCAGGGCGTTGGCAAAGAAACTTAAAAAATTGTCATCGCGAGCGAAGCGCGGCGATCCAGTGGCTTTCGTTAGAAAAGCAAGATTTTGTAAGACACTAGATTGCTTCGCTACGCTCGCAATGACGGCTTAGGCGGTTATCACGAACAGTGGTCATCTGAGCGACAATGACGGCTGGCGACAACTAGGGCGCCCCTTTGCGCTCATCCCGAGGCGGGTGGCCGTAGTTTTCGCTGTAGCACTTACTGAAGTGCGGTGCAGTGGAAAAGCCGCAGCTGATGGCGATGTCGATAATGGCCATATTGGTTTGCAGCAGCAGGGATCGGGCGCGACGCAAGCGCAATTCCATGTAGTAACGGGACGGCGCACAATTCAAGTGTTTGTGAAACAACCGCTCCAGCTGGCGGCGGGAAACACCGGCGTACTCAGCCACTTCATCAAGGCCCAGAGGCTCCTCGATATTGGCTTCCATCAAGGCGATGGAGCTGGCCAGTTTCGGCTGGCTGGTGCCCAGCAAATAGCTCAATGGCACGCGCTGGGTGTCGTCTTCGGTGCGAACCCGCTCGTAGGTAAACTGATCAGTAATTTCCTGTACCAGTTCCTTGCCTTGCGCCTTGGCAACCAGGTTGAGCATCAAGTCGATAGAGCTGATACCACCTGCACAAGTGAGGCGGTCCCCGTCAATCACAAAGACTTTCGATAAAACCGTTACGTTGGGAAATTGCTCTCGCAAGCTGTGTTCATTTTCCCAGTGGATGGTGCACCGGTGGTCATCCAGCAAGCCGGCGGCCGCCAGGGCATAACTGCCCGTGCAAAAAGCACCCAGAGGGGTTCTATTGGCGCAGCGCCGCAAGGCATCCAGCAGTGGCTTGTCGCACTCTTGTTCGACATTGTAGCCACCGCAAACAAAAAGAATATCCACGTCATCGGCGAGATCGATGGAGCCATCTGGCTCCAGCTTCAAACCGTCGCTGGACAGCACCGGCTTGCCATCCAGAGTGATGGCAGACCACTTGTAGTATTCCGATTCTCCCTGTCGATTGGCTGCACGCAACACCGCCACGGCACTGGTAAAAGTGATCATGGTGTAATTGGGCAGCAACAAAAAACCGATATGTGCGGGATGATTATTGGTATTATTTTCAAGCACAGATCAACACCTGTTGTGTGTAACGTATAAAATTGCCAACGCCAATATAATGACTGGCCCGCTTTCGGTAAAGAGGTAGTGCAACAGTTATTATTGACTCGCTGTGAGGCAGGCAAGTTCAATCATTGTAGGCGGAAATAGCCCATGAGCACGCCAATTTATCGCTTCTGGAGCCTGTTGTGCGGGCTTCTTTTTATCTCCCTTTGCGGCGGTATGCAAACCACATTGCTGGGTGTTCGCGCCGATGCCGCTGGCTTTGATGTGCAAATTATCGGCGCCATTATGGCGGCCTATTTCTTGGGTTTTATTATCGGTGCCAAGCTGGCCCCGGCCTGGATCAGAAGCGTCGGTCATATCCGGGTTTTCGCGGCGCTGGCCTCGGTGGGTTCCACCAGTATTCTTATGCATGCAGTGTTTGTTAACGAGCCGGTGTGGTTCCTTTTGCGAACACTCACCGGGGTTTGTTTCGCCGGCATGTTTTTGGTGTCAGAAAGCTGGCTGAACGCCATATCCGACAACAAAAACCGCGGCACATTGATCAGCCTTTACGTATTTACGGTCTCCATTGGCTACGTGATCAGCCAGGCATTGATCGGTCTGGCATCCCCGGAAGGCTATGAGCTTTTTATTCTGTCATCGGTGTTAATTTCCCTGGCGCTGGTGCCGCTGTTAATGACGCCATCGGAAGTGCCGGTAACCAAAAGCAGCAAAAAAATAAAATTTCGAGTGCTGTTTTCCAGCGCACCTCTTGGGGTAACAGGCGTTTTTGTGCACGGCGTAAACGCCGGAGCGGTGATGTCGCTCACCGCTATTTTCGCCCGCAGCATGGGGTTTTCTTACTCGGAAAGTGCCTTGATGGTGGCTGCCTTGATGACCGGCGGAGTGCTTTTTCAACTGCCAGTGGGGAAACTTTCCGACATACAGGACAGGCGCCATACTCTGTTTTTACTGACCTTTTTGGCACTGCTCGCCTGCATCGTAATTATTCTGTTTGCAGGTCAGGTGGGCAGTTGGACAATGGCCGCCATGTTGCTGGTGGCCGGTGGTGTAATTAATACCACCTACTCCATCGCCGCCTCTCACGTTAACGATCAAATCAGCGCCGAACAGACACTTTCGGTGAGTAGTGGTTTGATCATGATTAACGGCCTGGGAGGGGTTCTTGGCCCCATCATCGGCGCCCAGGTAATGCGTTTTTTCGATGCTCAGGGGCTGTATATTTTCGTCGCCGTGGTCTGTGCCATGTACGCTCTATTTGCGCTTTATCGCATCAATGTTAAACCCGCCATGGTTGTCGAAGAGCAAAGCGCCGCACTGCAGGTTACCGTGCCCACCTCCGCCTACATCACTGCTGAGGCGATGGATGAGGCGGACCCTTGAGAAGAGTTAGCTCCGACGACAAACCCTTCCACAAACTCACACACATCAGCATCAATACCAGGCAGAACGGAAAGCCCATTGCAATAGAGAACGCCTGCAATGCGACCAGGCCGCCGCCAACCAACAGGGTAATGGCAATGGTGGCTTCAAAACAGCACCAGAAAACCCGCTGGCGAGTGGGGGCGTCGGTTTTGCCACCAGAGGTGATCATATCGATAACCAGAGCACCGGAATCCAGGGAGGTGATAAAAAACACAACCACCAGAATAATACCGAGCACAGAGGTAACGGTGGTAAAGGGGAGTTCGTCGAGCATTTTGAACAGCGCCAGCTCAGGGGCCCAGTTTGTTATCGTATCGACCACACCGGTATAACCATCGCTGATAAATTGTTCGATGGCGGTGGTACCGAAAACCGTCATCCAGATTGAGCTCACCAGGGAGGGAATCAAAATCACGCAAACAATAAATTCCCGCACTGTGCGCCCTTTGGAAATGCGCGCGATAAACATGCCGACAAAGGGCGACCAGGCAATCCACCAGGCCCAGTAGGTGGTGCTCCAGTCGTGAAGAAAATAACTGTCTTCCCGCCCTACCCAATTGCTCAGTGCCGGTAGTTTCTCAACATAGGTGACGATATTGCTGCCAATGCCAGACAAAATTTCCATCGTCGGGCCAATGGCAAACACGAACAACATCAGCAGCAGCGCCATGATCATGTTCACTTCCGACAGCAGCTTGACCCCGGCATTGAGGCCCCGCAATACCGATATCAACGCGATGGCGGTAATCACCAAAACGACAATAATTTTGGTGTCCAAGCCGTCACCAGTATCAAACAGATAGTTCAATCCGGCACTGGCCTGCCCGGCGCCAATACCAAGCGACGTCGCCAAGCCGGCCAGGGTGGCAAATACCGCAGTAATATCAATCAGGTGCCCCGGCCAGCCCCAGGTGCGCTCACCCAGCAAAGGATAAAAAGCGGAGCGGATGGACAAGGGTAGCTTCTTGTTATAACAAAAAATCGCCAGCGCCAGAGCAACCACCGAATAGATCGCCCAGGGGTGAATATTCCAGTGAACAAAGGTGCCCGCCATACCAATACTTTTGGCCTGATCGATATTGGCGGCAATAATATTACCGGCCTCATCCACCAGCCCAGGCTGGCCCAACGGTGGCTTGAGGGTGTGGTTCATGGGTTCCAGCACACCGTAAAACACCAAGCCAATCCCCATGCCCGCAGCAAACAGCATGGCAAACCAGCCAAGGTAGGAAAATTCCGGTTTGGCGTCTTTACCGCCAATGCGTATTTTGCCCATGGGGCTAACGATCAACAGCAGGCAAAACAGCACAAAAATATTGACGCCAATCATAAATACCCAGTCGAACTGCTTGGTCAACCAGGGCTTTAAACTGCCAAACATATCCGAGGCTTCCTGATTAAAAATCAGGACGATCGCCACCATGATAGACATGGCACAGGCGGACACCATAAAAACCGGATTGTGAATATCCATGCCAAATCGCTGAATATTGTCCTGACCGACTTTATAGTCCGTCTCGTAGTGCTCGGTTTGGCTGTCAGACATTCATAACCCCTCAATATTATTTTCTTGTCTTGGCAGGCAAAACAAAGAATATTTTGGTCGTTTTTTTAGATATTCGGATGCGACCACATGGCTGCCGAGCCTCCAGAAAATGTGCGGCATCAGTGCGCATCAAAACACAAATTTCTTCTTAAATTCCTTATTTTTCAGAGCCTTTTGGCAATCCAGAGTGCCCCACAAACTGAACAGTTTTGAGGGCGAAAGAAATCACGGTACACCAACTTTTTATCAAAGAGAAGCAATACCTGAAATTACGGTGCGGCACATTCAAGCCAATAAAACCTGGCGAAAAACCCTTTTCCCATGTTCAATAAAGTGGCTTCTAACAACAGCAAACGATGGCAATTCCACCTTCGCGACAGCGGCATTTTCAGCCCCCAAAACCACCTTCAGCGGACAAATAATCGGCTGTTAAGGGGTGCAGGGCGCAAGGCATGCTGGATTTGCCCAGAGGTTGCTGAAATATGTGGTAAAACAGGCATATCTTGGTCGGTTATAAATAACCATTAGCCGCACCTACGTGGAACTATGAGGCTGCGATTTTTTATATGGCCATTTGCCAGCGCCTCCACTTCTGCGTGCCGCAGGCTAAGTATTCGGGAGATAAACCATGACAGACAGCAATTACGACGATGAAGAAGATATTGTCCTGGCTGAACTGGACGATGAGGAGCTTGTTGCCCAGATGCACGACGACCTCTACGACGGCCTGACCGAGGAAATCGAAGAGGGAACGCGGATTCTGCTGGATCGCGACTGGACGGCTGAAAAGGTGTTGAATGATGCCCTGGTAGGCGGCATGAACATCGTCGGTGTGGATTTCCGCGACGGCATTTTGTTTGTACCGGAAGTGCTGATGGCCGCTAACGCCATGAAGGGTGGCATGGAAATTCTGCGCCCACTGCTGGCAGAAACCGGCGCCAAGCCCATTGGCAAAATGGTCATCGGCACGGTGAAAGGCGATATCCACGACATCGGCAAAAACCTGGTTTCCATGATGATGGAAGGTGCCGGTTTTGAAGTGATTGATATTGGCATCAACATTCCGGTAGAGACCTATCTGGAAGCCCTTGAAGAACACAAGCCAGACATCCTTGGCATGTCCGCCCTGCTCACCACCACCATGCCCTACATGAAAGTGGTGATTGACGAGCTGGAAGCCAAAGGCATGCGCAACGATTGCCTGGTATTTGTTGGTGGCGCGCCGCTCAATGAAGAATTTGGCGAAGCCATTGGTGCCGACGCCTACTGTCGCGACGCGGCAACCGCCGTAGACGTGGCCAAACAAATGGTGGCTGAACGCCGTGCCGCCGCTGGCTAAGCACAGCCCGGCGCAGCCGCCCTCCCCTGTAGGCGTTATCGCCTGCGCCGCTATTGCTCGCGAGCTGACGGCAATCGCTCGCTACAGTGGCATTGAAAACGCCTTCAAACTCCACTGCCTGCCCGCCGAACTGCACAATACCCCACAACTGATTACCGGGCGCATCCGCGAAAAGCTGGACGAATTGAGCGATCAATACGAACAGCTTTTTGTAGCCTACGCCGATTGTGGCACCGGCGGCCAGCTGGATAGCTTGCTAGAAGAACGTGGCGTTACCCGCCTGCCGGGAGCGCACTGCTATGAGTTCTTTGCCGGCAATCAAGATTTCGAGGCGCTGATGGAGCAAGAGCTCGGCACCTTTTTCCTCACCGATTTTCTGGTGCGCCACTTCAAACGCCTGTTCGTTGCCAGTTTGGGGCTCGACCGCTATCCACAACTCAAAGAACAGTACTTTGCCCACTACAAACGCCTGGTCTACCTGGCACAAACCGACGACCAGGAACTCCGCCAACAAGCGGAAGAGCAGGCTGCCTGGCTGGGCCTTGAGTTTGAATATCGATTCACCGGCTACGATCATCTGCACAAAGCGCTAGACGACAAAAGGGTTCTGCAATGGCAAAACTGATCACGGTTTACTGGCGCGATATCCCCGCGCAAATTATTGCCAAACAAGGCCGCAAGAGCGTCAAGGAAGTACTGCCTCAACGTTTTGCAGAAGCCATAGACCGGGCCGCCATGCGCGCCGGCAAAGGCTCCTCTGACGCCTACCTGAGCGAGTGGCGCAGAGTCAGTGAACCGCTGCAGGGAGATATGCAGGAAGCCGTAAGAGAGGCTGCGCAGAAACTTGATAACGCCTTTGACGACGAACAGCTTTTGCAGTTGATCCGCGCCAAAGGCGTTGCCAGTGATACTTCACCTGGTGACACGCCACCTAGCAACACCCCACCTGCCGAAGAGTCCTGACGATGCGAGCTGTACGTTATTGGTCTACCAGCCAGGCCCGAACCATGGAGCGGATTTACAACGGCGTTGAATGGCTGATGATAAAACTTGACCCTATGTGGCGCGCCATCGGCTACGAGCGTCTCGACCGCCCGGTTGCCGCTGTCGAAAAAGCCGTTAAAGGGCTGCTGTTTGACTGCCAGATGTGCGGCCAGTGTGTGCTTTCCTCCACGGGCATGAGCTGCCCGATGAACTGCCCCAAGACATTGCGCAACGGCCCCTGTGGCGGCGTGCGCAGCAACGGCAACTGCGAAGTAAAACCGGACATGCGCTGTGTCTGGGTGGAAGCGGCCCGAGGCTCACGCAAGATGCGGGAAGGCGAACAAAAAATCCAGGTGGTGCAATTGCCCGTCGACCGATCCCGGGAAGGCAAATCATCCTGGCTGCGCGAGGCGCGCAAAAAAATCGCTCAACAGTCATCCGGGGGCTCAGATGGAAATTCATGACGCACCGGCCTTTCCCGGTGATCCGCTACCCATACTGCCGGGGCACTCCTCTCCGGGGCGACTGGAACGGGTATTGCGGGCGGGCAAGTTTGCTGTCACCGCTGAACTGGCACCGCCAGATTCCGCCGACGCCGCGGAAGTGTACAAACGCGCCGCGTTGTTCGACGGCTATGTAGACGGCATCAACTCCACCGACGGCTCTGGCGCCAACTGCCATATGTCCAGTGTCGGTGTGTGCGCACTGCTAACCAGGGAGGGTTATTCCCCCATCATGCAGGTCTCCTGCCGGGACAAAAATCGCATTGCCATCCAGGGGGATGTGCTCGGCGCTGCCGCCATGGGCGTGACCAATATCATGTGCCTGTCCGGGGACGGTGTACAAGCCGGCGATCACCCCGGCGCCAAACCGGTATTCGACCTCGACTGCATGTCTCTTTTGAACATTGTGCGCACCATGCGGGATGAATCTCACTTTGAGAGCGGCCGCCAACTGGACTCACCACCCAGGGTGTTTTTAGGCGCCGCCGCCAACCCCTTTGTGCCGGACTTCGATTTTCGGGTTGATCGCCTGGCCAAGAAAATTGACGCTGGTGCGCAATTTATTCAAACCCAATATTGCTACGACTTGCCCCGTTTAGAGGAATACATGAAACGGGTTCGAGATCGCGGCCTCCATGAAAAAGTATTTATTTTGATTGGTGTCGGCCCCCTGGCTTCCGCCAAAAGTGCCCTGTGGATCCGCAACAATGTGCCTGGCGTGCATATTCCGGACGACATCATCAAACGTCTGGAAGGCGCCGAAAAACAAAAATTGGAAGGGCAGAATATCTGTGTCGAAATGATGCAGAAAGTCAAAGAGATTGAAGGCGTTGCCGGGGTACACGTAATGGCCTACCGGCAGGAAGAATTTGTTGCAGATATGGTGCAGCGCTCCGGCGTGCTGGATGGGCGCACGCCCTGGCACCCCCACCAAAACACGCAGTACAACCATAATTTATAGAAATCCAGCACGAGCTGAATAGTTGCCAAAAACAATCAAAACACAGAGAGACAGTCCATGACCGATACCGTTATCAGTTCCGCCACTAAAGAAGTTGTACTGGGTTTTGAGCGTCCGTTCGTGGTGATCGGCGAACGCATTAACCCCACAGGCCGCAAACTACTGGCGGAAGAAATGAAAAACGGCGATTACAGCCGGGTGGAAGCGGATGCCATGGCACAGATTGCCGCTGGTGCCCACGTATTGGATGTTAATGCCGGCATTCCTCTGGCGGACGAACCGGCAATACTCGCCGATGTTATTCAGCTGGTGCAATCACTTACCGATGTTCCCCTGTGTATCGACTCCTCCATTATCGAAGCACTGGAATCCGGCCTGGCGGTGTACAAGGGCAAAGCCCTGTTGAACTCAGTCACCGGTGAAGAAGAAAATCTTGAACGGGTATTGCCACTGGTGAAAAAATACGGCTGTGCGGTTGTCGCCATTTCCAATGACGAAACCGGCATTAGCCAGGACATCAATGTGCGCTACGATGTCGCCAAGAAAATTGTTGAGCACGCTGCCGACTACGGTATTCCCGCCTCCGATGTGGTGGTCGATCCTCTAGTGATGCCGGTAGGTGCTATTAACACCGCCGGGCGACAGGTGATGGATTTGATTCACCGTTTGCGCACTGAATTAAAAGTGAACACCACCTGCGGTGCCTCCAACGTCAGTTTCGGCCTGCCCAACCGCAATGGTCTGAACGCGGCATTTATGTCCATGGCCATCGGCGCCGGCATGACCTCAGCCATTACCAACCCGATGCACGGAGAAATCATGGCGGGCATTCGCGGTGCCGACGTAATGATGGGTCACGACCCGGAATGCATGAACTGGATCAAGGCTTACCGCGAACCACCCGCTGAAGGCGAAGGTCGCCGGGCACGCCGAGGAAATCGCCGTCGGGGTTAATCCATCCATCTAATTAAGGTAGCTGTATGAGCGAAAACGCCTGGGTTGTTTTTACCCCCTCCGGTAAACGCGGGGAGTTTCCTGTTGGCACACCATTATTGCAGGCAGCCCGTGATCTGGGCGTTGATATTGATTCGGTGTGCGGTGGCCGCGGTATTTGCGGCCGCTGTCAGGTCAACGTAGGTGAAGGGGAATTCGCCAAGCACAAGATTCGCTCCAGTGCCGATAGCCTGAGCCCGCTGTCAGAACCGGAACAGCGTTTTGCCCGCAAAAAGACTTTGCTCGACGGGCGCCGCCTTTCCTGCCACACCCGCTTACAAGGGGACGTGGTCATCGATGTTCCCCCGGAAAGCCAGGTGCACCGACAGGTGGTGCGCAAAGATGCCGAGGCAGTGGACATCAAGCTCGATCCTGTCCTCCACCTCTATTACATCAGTGTTAAAGAACCCTCCATGGAGCTGGTTTCCGGCGATAGCGAGCGCATATTGGAAGCGCTGGCAGAGCAATGGCAGCTGACGGATTGCTTTATTACCTCCTGGCTGCTGCCCAAAGTACAGCCAACCTTGAGAAAGAGCGACTGGAAAATAACCGTGGCGGTGCGCGATGGCCGCGAGGTGGTGGCCATGTGGCCCGGCTTCTACGAACGCCTCACCGGCATTGCTGTGGATCTGGGTTCAACCACCATTGCCGCGCATCTGTGTGATCTGAGCAGCGGCGAAGTGCTGGCTTCAGCGGGCACCATGAACCCGCAAATTCGCTTTGGCGAAGACCTGATGAGCCGGGTTTCCTACAGCATGATGAACCCTGGCGGTGCGGCTGCCATGACCAAGGCGGTCAGAGTCGCCATTGCCGGGCTGTTTGATAACCTGTTGGCCCAGGCCAATGTGGATAAAGACAGCCTGCTTGAAGTGGCCCTTGTCGCCAACCCCATCATGCACCATCTGCTGTTGGGCATTGACCCGGTAGAACTGGGTGGCGCTCCCTTTGCGCTGGCAGTGGATGGCGGAGTATCCATAGGCTCCTACATTCTCAACCTGGGCATGGCCGATGGCGCACGCATGTATCTGCTGCCCTGCATCGCAGGCCACGTGGGCGCTGATACCGCCGGCATGGTGCTATCGGAAGCGCCCCAGGAACGCGACTGCATCAGCCTGTTGGTAGATGTGGGCACCAACGCCGAAATCGTGCTTTGCAATCACGGCAAGCTCTATGCGGCATCCAGCCCCACCGGCCCGGCCTTTGAAGGTGCCCAGATATCCTGCGGGCAACGAGCCGCGCCGGGAGCCATCGAGCGTTTTCGCATCGACCGCGAAACCCTGGAGCCCCGCTACCAGATTATTGGCAGTGAACTGTGGTCGGATCAGACCGGCTTTGCCAGTACTCTTGAAGGTACTGGCGTCACCGGCCTGTGCGGCAGCGGCATTATCGAAGCCATCGCCGAGCTATATTTATCGGGAATCATCGACCAGGACGGGGTTTTCGACGTCAGCCTTGTGGAACGCTATGACCGCGTTGAACAAGACGGCCGCACCTGCCGCTACCGCCTCACCGACGGCGAGCGCCCTCTGTACATTACCCAGAACGACATCCGCGCTATTCAGCTGGCGAAAGCCGCTCTCTACGCCGGCATCAAACTGTTGATGTCTCGCGCCGGTGTTGATCACGTGGATCGCATTCGTCTGGCAGGGGCATTTGGCGCTCATATCGATGTCACTTACGCCATGGTGCTGGGTTTGATTCCCGACTGCGACCTCAGCAACGTATCAGCAGCAGGCAATGCCGCAGGTACCGGCGCACGTATCGCACTGCTCAGCGGTGAATGCCGCCGCCAGATTGAGAGCCAGGTAAAAGACATTGAGAAAGTAGAAACCGCCCTGGCTCCGGAGTTTCAGCAACACTTTGTGGAAGCCATGGCCTTTCCCCACAAAACCGACAGCCATGAAAACCTGGAAAAAGTAATGACACTGCCTGTGCCAAAAGTCAGTACTGCCGGTGAGGGCAGGCGCAGACGGCGTAAAAGAGGATAACCATACAGTAGCCCGGGTAAAGCGCAGCGGAACCCGGGATCAACTCCGTAAAAAGAAAAACCCGGGTTTCGCTACGCTCCACCCGGGCTACATGTCATTCAAGAAAGCAGTAATCAAGACCGCAATGCTGTTCACTTAAGCCTCCAAACCAACATTTTGTCATCCTGAGGGAGCGAAGCGACCGTAAGGATCTCACAACTATCAAAGTCTGAGATCCTCACGTCGGCTTTGCCTCCTCAGGATGACGGTGTTTTTAATTCACACCATTCGGGATGACGAGGCATTAAGTGAACATCACGACCGGGGCTTTTTATTCTCCGGATCATAAAGCGGGCCATAGCCCACCGCCTCTACCGTTACCGCATAGGTATCGCCAAAGTATTCAATGGCCAGCTGGCGACCTTTTTCACAGTGTTCGTAAGGCAGGAACCCCAGCGCAATGTTTTTGCCAATGCTGGGGCCAAACACGATGCTGGATGTGTAGGAGCGACGACCTTCTGAGTCGATCAGGGTTTCTCCGGTTTCCGGATCCAGAATCGGGCAATTGCCCACCGGATAACGAGCCACACCATCGGAATCGACGTTGTCGTTCATGGTGAGTGTGCAGAGGTAAGCGGGCTGGTGCTCGCGAGCGCGTTGTTCCAGCAGAGCTTCCTTGCCAAAGAAGTCCGCCGCCTTGACTTTCGGGCGCGCCAAATCCACTTCCAGCAAATTGTATTCAGTAAGAATGTCCGCGTTCTGCAGGCGCAGGCTTTTTTCCAGGCGGCGACTGTTGGCATAGGTTTCGATGCCCACCGGAGTAACACCCAACTCAAACAACGCATCCCAAAGCGCCAGTCCTTTGTCGATCTCGAAATGAATCTCCCAACCCTGTTCGCCCACGTAAGAGATGCGGAAAAACAGGTACTCTTGACCACCGATACTGATATTGCGCAACCCGGCGAAGGGGAAGTTTTCCTGACTCAGTGCAGCAGGATCATCAACGATTTTTTCCAGTGTGGCGCGAGCGTTCGGACCCCATACCCCCAGACAACCGTATTGCTGAGTGGCGTTTTCAACATTGACCTCAAAGCCCTTGTCCTGAGCCATGCGCCGCAACCACACCAGGTCGCGGTGACCGGCATCGCCACCGTCGATAACCCGGTAATGTGTCTCCCCCAGACGCAATACGGTCAGGTCTGCACGCACGCCGCCGATGTGGTCGAGGAAGTGGGTATACACCCCCTTGCCCACTGGCGTGTCGCCGCCCACCTTGGCAACACAAGCAAATTCCATCAACGCTTCGGCATCGGCACCAGTGACATCGATAATGGCGAAGTGGGACAGGTTGATCATGCCCACGTCGTCGGACATTTTCAGGTGCTCCGCATTGGACACCCGGAAGAAGTGGCGGCTGTCCCACTCGGCTTCGCGAACCGGCACCCGATCACCGTATTCTTCCAGCAGGTGTTCATTGCTGGCGTAACCGTGGGCGCGCTCCCAACCGGCTAATTCCATAAAGTAACCACCCAATTCCACCTCGCGCTCGTAGAACGGGCTGTGGAATTTACCACGCCCTTTGGTATAGGGCTCACGGTTGTGAACCGGCGGGTTATAGATTTTAAACGCCGACTCGTAGCAGCGATCGTAAATGTATTGTTCTTCGCATTGGAAAGGATAGTGGCGCGCCACGTCGATACTGCTGTGATCAAATTCGGTGCGGCCATCGGTCATCCAGTCGGCAATCACCTTGCCGGCACCGGGGCCGTCTTTTACCCATACGGATACGCAGTACCAGAGACCGCGAACATTGGACGATTCGCCCATGGACGGGCCACCGTCCGAAGTTACCTGCAACAGGCCATTAAAGGAGTACTTGTCGTCGTAACCCAGCTCTCCAAGGATAGGTGTGAGTTCCATGGCGCGCTCCAGCGGCTCAATCACCTCCTCCAGTTCCAGATCACGCTGAGAAGGCGACAGGCGTGCTTCTTCCTTTTCAAGAATATCCCGCGGGTGGCACAAGCGCGGTTCTTTTTCTTCGTAGTAGCCCCACTCCAACTGCCCACCTTCGGAGGTTTTCGGGTCGCCGGTATCGCGCAGATAAGCGGAGTTACCCTGGTCGCGCAGCAGCGGGTAGCCAATCTCTTTTTTGGTATTGGCAAATTCGTCAAACGGTTTGAAGAAGGTCAGCGGGTGATCCACTGGCATAATCGGCAAGTCTTCACCGGCCATTTCCGCAATCAGCCGCCCCCAGAGTCCGGCGCAGACCACCACGTGATCGGTTTCGATATAACCACGCTCTGTTTCCACCCCTTTGATGCGGCCGTCTTCAATACGCAGGCCGGTACAGGATGTATTAGCAAAGGTTTTTAACTTGCCAGTCTGCTCTCCGGCCTCTACCAGGTCAGCACAAACCGTCTGAGAACGGGGAACCACCAAACCAGCGTCCGGATCCCACAGAGCGCCCTGAATCAGATCTTCTTCCAGCAGAGGAAATTTCTGTTTGGCTTCAGCGGCACTGATCAGCTCACAGCGGTTGCCAAACGCTTTACCGGAAGTGACCCGGCGGCGCAGTTCGTCCATGCGCTCATCGTCGCCTTTGCGCGCTACTTCAATTCCACCGATGCGCTCATAGCGGCCCATTTTTTCGAAGAAATCGATGCTGTAGTTGGTGGTGAACATGGTCATCTGATCGTGTGCGGTGGTAAAGCAGAAATCAGATGCGTGTGCGGTGGAGCCAATGTCAGTGGGAATCGCGGACTTGTCGATACCGACAATATCGTCCCAGCCCCGTTCAATCAGGTGGTGCGCAATAGAGGCGCCGACGATGCC
Organism: Porticoccus sp. W117; assembly: GCF_030341905.1. Lineage (GTDB taxonomy): Bacteria > Pseudomonadota > Gammaproteobacteria > Pseudomonadales > Porticoccaceae > SCSIO-12696. Next base: position 54,277 of record NZ_JATAAF010000009.1, read on the forward strand.
CCCTTGACCGATAATGACTACCTTCGCACTTTTGGGAAAACTGGACATGATGGTGGCACCTCTAAGTTGGGTTTGGCCGCAAACAGCCACATGCTGGCAAACTGGAAAAGCCTAATTTATCGAGCCACCGGCCTCTTAACTGTGAACGACATTTGGATATTCAACCATTATGATTCCACACAACCTGAACAGAGTGAATTGGGTATTGCTTGCTGTGACACGCCGCCTTTCCTATGAAAAGAAAGCCTTCCCTGGAGGCTCGAGGCCAGCATCCATGCTGGCCACGGTCACAGCAAGCAATAGCCAATTCATGCCTACCAAGAACCCAGACCTTCTTTTACCGACACACTAAATCGGATAGCGCTCAAGAATCTCCGGCCCCAAGGCCGACTTTAATGGCTCCAGCCAGGGCTCAAAATGGCGCCACTGCTCCAGCCCGGATTTGTAGATAGGCTGGCGTACTTGCTCAGAACTGGCGGTGCGCACCGAACGCTTGGTTTTGTGATGTTCCAGGCAGGCCTGTTCAAAGGGCAGCCCCAGATAGTCCAACATTCTTCGCACCTGAGTTTCCGTATCAGCAACCACATCCTCATATTCGACCCGCAGAATCTGGCCGGGTAACACCCGATCCCAGTGATCCATGAGTTTGACGTAATCGCGGTAATAACTGCCCACCTCGTGAAGGCCGTAGGTAAATTCCTGACCCTCGGCAAACAGCTGTTTAAAACCGCTGAAACAACAGGCCATGGGGTGGCGGCGAGCGTCGATGATTTTGGCATTGGGCAGAATCAGTTTAATCAGCGCTATATGGCGGAAGTTGTTGGGCATTTTGTCGATGAAAAAGGGCGCGTCTTCGCGATGGATGCGAGTATCATCAATAAAATGCTGGCCCAGCTCCTGCAATTTGTCTTCGCCAAGCTCCTTGAGAATGGCCGGGTAAAGCCCGTCCTTGCCCGTGCGGCCACGGCCACGCAAGCGGTGCGCATAAGACAGAATATGAGGTAATTCGAGGGTGCCATCTACCTGGCTGTGGGAGGCCAGTATTTGTTCAAGCAAGGTGGAACCGGCGCGGGGCAAGCCAAGAATAAAAATGGGGTCAGGTGCTTCGCAGCCTTTGCGGCCATCGAATAATTCCGCTGTACAGTATTTTTCCTGATCCGCCAACGCCTCGGTCATGGTGTCAGCGCTGTAGCGACTTTGGCGGCGCTGCAGTTCGTTGCCTTCCCGGTAGTAATGCATGGCCTGCTCATAATCTTGTTTGTCTTCATGGGCCTTACCCAGTGCAAAACAAAAGTACACGCGCTGCTGGTGTGGCAGGTCGCTTTTTTGTTGCTGCTCAGTCATGGCTGCCAGCTCTGCGTCACTGAAGCGATAGGTCTTCAGATTGGCCAGGGAATAATAAGCATCGCCATGGTTGGGCCTGGCGCGATAAGCGGCCTGGTAGGAGGCAACCGCTTCCTCGTGGCGGCCAAAGGTTTTCAGGGCATGGCCCTGGGAGGTAAGCGTGGCAGGGTCTTCAGGTAGTTTTTCCAGCACTTTTTCAAAATAGTGAAAGGCCTCCTCATAGTCCCCGGTTTGCATACTCTCTATGGCGAAATGGGACTGGAACAGAGGGCTGTTGGGGTCGTTATCCAACAGGTGCTGGGCCTGCTCTCGAGACTTGGCAAATTTCTGCCGCTTGTGCAACACCTTGATGTAGTCCAGCCGCAATTGCACATTGTCCGGGTTAAATTCCACTGCACTTTCGAGCAAAAATTCCGCGTCCTCGTAGACACCGAAGCGTACACCTATCTCCGCGAGTAGCCGCATGGCCTCCGGGTGGTGTGGTGTTTTTTGCAGAAAATAGCGACAAAGGTTTTCGGCTTTCAGCAACCTGCCTTCATAGAGATGGTTGGTGACCGCAAAGAGTTCTTTGGGCAGTTCTCTTAAGCGCTGGGCCTGGGCGTAGGTCTGTCCGGCTTCCTGCTGCCGCCCAAGTGACTGGAGAATCTCACTTTGCCTGCGCCAGCTCGCCTCAAGAGCGGGATTAAATTCGGTTGCCCTGCGATAACAGGCCAGTGCCTGTTCATTTTTTTGCTGGCCGAACAACAGGTGCCCTTCTTCCTGATAAGCCCGACCAAAATCCGGAGCGAGCTGCTTGAGCCGGTTTAGAGTGGCATGCGCAGCGCTGGCATCTGACTGGTAGCGCTGACAAACAGCGAGCATATAAAGCGCATCGGTGTTATCCGGTGATTTTTCCAGGATAGGCTTCAGTGTCGCCAGAGCCGCCGCGAACTGTTTTGTCGAGATTTGTTTTTGGGCTTGCTGTATGGACTGGGCTATGGGGCTGCTGGTGTCTTGCACAAAAGGGCTCTCTTAAATTCGCGGCATACAACTGTCAGGAATGACTTACGTTGCTGTAAATAAAAAAGCGCCCCCGAGGGAGCGCTTTAATGGGTTAGACGACCCTAAGATAATTTATTTCCAGGGTCAATAATGCGGGTTACTGGAAATTAAAACCAAGCCGGAAACCGATGGTTCTGGGGCGACTCACGGTGACCCGCTGGCGGTCAAAGTTGAAGTTGCGAGCCAGCTCGGCGCGCTCGTCCGTCAGGTTGTCGATATAGACTTCGGCTGTCCAGGTATCAGTGGTAATACCGGCGGATACCGCAACCGTCAGCCAGTCATCGATTTCATCCCGGTTGATGCTGATAATGTCACTAAAGGATGAATCCGAATAAACTATCTGTGGCTGGAAGTGCGCGGTTGCGCCGCTATCCAGATCCCACTCGTAGCGAGCCCGAACGTTGAATTGGAAGTCTGGCGCAAAGGCCAGAGAGTCACCAATGGATACATCACCGGTCGGGGTGATCACCTCGGTAATTTCCGTATCCAGGAAAGAGAACGCACTGGTTACCGTCAAGCCGGGTACCGACTCAACCGCCCAGGTAATATCCCCCTCAAGGCCCAGAATTTCTGCATCGGCAGCGTTATCTGAAAACAGCAGGTTGGTAATGTTGGGGTCGAAAATAGTGGTTTGCAACCTTTCGATATCCAGGAAGAAAACATTACCGTTAAAGCGGACGCTGTTGTCCAGCAGTTCAGCCTTCCAGCCCAACTCCCAGTTGGTTACGTCATCCGTGTCAATTGCGAAAGGTACAGTAAATGCCTGACCGTTGATTGTTGCGGTGCTACCACCTGGCCTATTCAACAAACCTGGCCGGAAACCTTCAGACCAGGTTCCGTAAATCAGCACATCCTCGACTGGCTTCCAATTCAAATTAAACTTGAAAATGGTGCCGTCAGTAGCAGCCACATCTGGAGCACCAACATCACTGCGGCCAGGGTTGCTACCATCGGGCCCACGACCAAGGTTGTTACCGTCAATACCATCAAACAAGGTATCGAGGTTGTTAGAAAAGCCATTCTGGTCGACCGTTGCACCGAAGTTAAAGAATGAGCCATCGGCGCTACCGCGCAAATCAACTTCGATATCGTACCAACGGGCTCCAAAGGTAACCGTGAACTGATCTGAGATATCGTAGGAGACTTCACCGAAAGCACCCAACTGTTCATCAGTGCGCAGTACATCATTACGGAAAATACCACCCGCTGGGAAAGGAGTGGGACTGCTGGATGAGCCAGGTGTCGAGAAGTTGGGCCCGAACCCGACGTTGCCGTTAAATGCGATTGCCGCTTGAGAGCCAGGGTAGATAAAGTCGTTTAGCTCGCGCAGGGAAAGACTACTGTAGAAGGCACCGAAGGTGGCACGAAGGGGAGCATCCTGAGAAGTCAGGAAGCGGATTTCGTGGGTGCGGATCAGGGTGTCGCTGGTACTATCTACCAATAGATTGGGTGCTTGACAGGTTCCAGTAGGCGCTAACGCATCACCAGGGTATGTCACAGAACCATCACAGATGTAGTAGGGCAGATACTGAGCTGTAAAAAGATAGTCGGTATAGTCAACTTGCTGCTCAGTCTCCCGATCGGTGAAAGCACCGGTGTAGACCATGTCCAGAGCGCCGATTCGTCCGTTCAGAGTCCAGCTGGTGTTCTCGTAGTTGTCTTCCAACTCGTCGTTAGAGAAGCGTTCAATTTGCAAATCGCCCACATCTGGATCTTCAAAAAACACACCTTCTGAATCAATATCCTGCTGGGAATGTGAGACGGTCAAACGCCAATCTTCATTAAACTCATAAAGACCGGTTAAGCGGAAACCATTGTAGCTGGCATCGTTGAAATCTTCTTCAACTAACGCATCATTGGTAGCCTCAATGAAGTTAACACCATCGAAACTTATGCCAGGTATTTGTGTGGGCGATTGGAAGCCATCACGATCTGTACCTACTGGCACACCATTGGAGCGCACCACGTCTGCAGAGCGGAAACGCCCCGCATCTCGGGCACTTCTTGTTCCACGTACGTTATCGATGTAACCACCCTGGTTGTCCGCATAAACAACCGCACGGACAGCAAATTGATCGCTGACCGGGATGTTAATAACACCCTCAACGCTATTGCTTTGCTCGCCACCTGCGGTAAAGGAAGTACCCAGCTTAACGCTGCCTTCCAGTACATCCAGTTTGGGCTTGTTGGTAATCAAGCGTACGGTACCGGCCTGAGAGCTTGCACCGAACAGTGTGCCCTGCGGACCAGACAATACCTCTACCCGCTCCAGGTCAGCCGCGTACACATCGAGGTTACGCCCGGGCTGCGATACGGGTTGTTCATCAAGATATAAAGCAACGTTAGGAGCCAGACCGGCAACACCGGCGGTAGTCAGATTGGGTGTGGTGGAGGCAAGGCCTCGAATGTAAATGGTGGCTTGTCCAGGGCCGCTGCCCCCGGCGGTCACACCGGGCAATTGCACGAGGTAGTCAGTAAAAGTTTCGACCCCTAGCTGCTCAAGCGCCAACTCACCTAAAGCAGATACGGCAATGGGTACGTCTTGCAGGCTTTCGGAACGTTTGGTTGCGGTAACAACCACTTCCTCCAGCGTTGCATAACTTACTCCGGGTACAAAGGTGGCTGCAATAATGGCCGCAGACAATTTATTCTTGGCTAACATCTGATACCCCTCGGTTGTAATTAAATAATTATTACTGCAAAAACTCCCAGAACTCCTGAAAAAACAAAATCCACCATACACCAATGTTGTGTTAAAACAAAAAGCTAAACGGGCATAAGTAACTTTTAGACACAGCAAATACCGACCACGTGTTACCCGTAACACACATGGTCAAGCGTCTAAAAATTTGATGGTGAGAATAATGCGAAAAACATTCAAAAAATAGAAACCCATATAGGTAGTCATAACTTACCTGAAAGCGTCACTTTCATACACAATAACACCAACCCTTTTCTGTTCTTGTTCTGGCATATAGACGCCTATATGCTCCGCCTTCAGCGAAACATTGTTGTGAGAAGAACACAAATGAAAACCTACTCCATTGGCATCGATACCGGTGGCACGTACACCGACGCCGTTATCATGGACGCCCAAAGTCGCCGCCTGGTGGCCTCAGCCAAAGCCTTGACCACCAAAGGCGATCTCGCGCTGGGCGTCGGCGAAGCGCTGGAGAAAGTACTGGTATCCGCCGGAGAAACCATCGACCGCAGCGCTATCAACCTGGTATCTCTGTCAACCACACTGGCAACCAATGCTCTGGTGGAAGGCCACGGCTCGGCGGTGGGTGTATTTCTGATCGGCTTTGACGACGGCATGGCGGCACGCACACAAATTGCCAAAGCTGTGCCCAGCGCCAAGGTTTTCCGCATCCGGGGCGGGCACAAATACACCGGGCAGGAACAGGCCGCACTGGACACCAAAGCCATAGAAACTGTACTGGCTAACGAGGGCGCAAACCTGGATGCTTTTGCGGTTGCCTCACACTACTCCGTGCGCAACCCCAACCACGAGCGCCGCACCGAAGAACTGATTCACCAGATAACCGGCTGCCCGGTTACCGCCTCCTGCGATTTGTCCGCAGCTCTCGATGGCCCCAAACGCGCTCTTACCGCAACCTTTAATGCGCGAATTATTTCCCTGATTGTCGCCCTTGAGCAGGCCGTGCGCAGCAGCATGGCCAAACAGGGTATCGACGCACAATTGATGATCGTAAAAGGTGACGGTTCTATTGCCACTGCAGAATCGGTGATTGCCAAACCCATTGAAACCATTCTCTCTGGCCCTGCCGCCAGTGTTATTGGCGCGCGTTTCCTGGCCAATAAAGCGGACTTTGTGCTGTCCGATATTGGCGGCACCACATCGGACATCGCCACGGTGATCAACGGCTGGCCGAAACTCAATGAGCAAGGCTCAGAAGTGGGAGGCTTTCGCACTCTGGTGCGAGCCATCGACATGCAAACTTTCGGCTTGGGTGGCGACAGCAAGGCCGAAGTGGATTTTGAAGGGGTGGTTTCCCTGGGCAACAATCGCGTTGTGCCCATGTCACTGCTGGCGCATCGCTGGCCCCATATCGTGGATGAATTAGCCGCCGCACTGACAAAGAACAAGGGCATGCGAGGAGCTACCCACTACCTGCTGTTCCCGGAGGGCACAGAACCCGGCGTATTCCCCAACGACCTGAGCGCAGCAGAAAAAGATTTTCTGGCGAGGCTCAAGCCGGATAAACCAACGCTTTATAACGACGCCATATACGGCGCCGCTGACCGCTCGCGGGTTACGCGCCTGGTCAATCGCGGCATTATTCAGGAGTCCGGCTGCACCCCTTCCGATGCTGCTCACATACTGGGGCTGCAATCCCAGTGGTCGGCAAAAGGGGCGCAGCTGGCGTTTGAATTATTGGGCCGCGCCAATGGGCTCATCTCCGCCGATGTAGAAGCTGACGTTAACCGGCTCGCGCAAAAGGTACACGCCGCGGTAGCGGGTAAGAGTACCCGCCTGGTGGTGGAGACATTGGCCGGCAAAAAATTTGCTGACAATGACCCGCTGCTGTCTTCGGTAGCAAACAATACTCACCGGGTCAGCAACCTGAGGGTTTCCCTGGTACCGAACATAGATGTTATTGCCGTGGGCGGGCCTGCGGGGGTTTTCTATCCGGCCGTGGGCGAACGCCTGGGGTGCGAGGTGATCATTCCTCAAGACGCCGAGGTGGCCAATGCCATTGGCGCCGCCACCGGTTCAATCAAGGTTCAGAGCGTAGTGGAAATCACGCGTTCCGATGCCGGAGGGTACCTGATCCACACTCACGAGGAACCTGTAGCCTGCAGCTCAGGGCCAAAAGCCATCGACATGGCTCGCCAGCTGGCCCACGACCGGGCGCAGGCGGAATCAGAACTGATGGGTGGCCACTCCGGTGAAATAGAAATATCCGTCGATCGAATTGATGTCCCCGGCCTCGACGAGAGCATCAGCCTGGTGGCTGCAACAGTGACGGCTGAAGTGGTTAGTAAAGTCAAAGAAGGCTAGGGGCTGTTAACAATCATTTGATCGTTGCTGTTGCTCCTGAAAAGGCGTCAGGCAAGGCGTGAGGAGTGCGGTTTGGTTGCTCCAAATGAGCGACGAATAACACAGCATGACGCTTTTTCAGGGGCAACCCGAAGGGCTGGGCCCATTTTTTGCTCCAGCTGCGTTATCAGTCGCTTATGTAGAATAACTACACGGCACTCCTTCTGCCTTGCTGGAACAAAAAATGAACTCCAGCAGCAATGACCAAATGATTGTTAACAGCCCCTAGAAACTAAAAAAGCCCTTCTCCTTTTCGGAGAAGGGCTTTTCAGCGTTTGCTCTGACTACTTACTTAGAAACTATTGTCCTGAAATAAGTGTTCAGAAGCGATTAAGCGCCTTTGTTGGTTTTTGCCAGGTCCAGGTTGCGCTCAACATACAGCTTTTGGCTACCTACTTTGGTGGCGGTTTCCAGGTCTTTCACGCTGGCGTCAAAGTTGCCCAGTACAAAGTTCAGTACACCGCGGTTGTTGTGTGCTACAGACTGCTCAAAGCCAGATTCAACAGCGAGGTCGCAGTAGGCTTGTGCATTTTCCAGCTGGCCGCTGGCAACATAAGCAACGCACAGGTTGTTGAGGATCGGCGCGCGACGCAGGCTGCTTCCGGTATTTTCCAGTGCTTTGTGCAGCTTGGCGATACCGGCATCGTAATTGCCAGCTTCAACTTCGCGGGTGCCATGCACTTCGCGGTCAGAGGTGCGCAGTTGCATAGCCAGATCCTGATCAGCACTTACAGGCTGTACAGTGGCCAAACCAAGAATGAAAGTTCCTGCAACCAGGGACAGGGCGCGTACGGTAGATACTGAAGTAAATTTAGCCATTTTATCTGCCTCTCTATCTTTAAACTGTTGTGGTTAAGCGAGTTGTGGTTTTGTTGGCCGATCACTGCGATACGGTTGAGCGCATTCTAGGTTTGCCCCCTGCTTTCGACCTGATGAAATCCCATAAAAACCCTAAAAAAAACCTAATGAATTCCTGATGAACCCACATTTAGTCGCTGCAAGTGCTTATTTTTCCTTGATTTCAAAGGAATGAGCCTATACAACGGCCCTGTTTACCCATTTCCGGATACGCCATTTTTTTATGGATAGAAGTTTGATGGATGAAGATAACAACAGGCTGAGCTCACCCTTTGGTATCGGGCCACACCGGGTTGATCCCGGCGCCAATCGCATCACCAATGGCGAATACACCAGCGTTGTTGAACCCAAGGCAATGGCCGTTCTTTGCGTGCTGGCGTATCGCGCTGGGGAAACAGTCAGTCGGGAGCAATTGCTGCAACTGGTATGGCCTGGGCGAGTGGTGGTGGAAGAAACCCTGACCAGAGCCATATCCCAGTTACGAAATGCTCTGGGCGATTCCCCCAAAGAATCGAGCTACATCCGCACAGTGCCCAAACAGGGCTATCGCCTCGTCGCCGAGGTAAACACATTGGCGCCCGCCTCCAAGAGCGTTGCGACAGAGCCAACACCCAAACCCGTTGATCCGCCGTCACCCCCCACTGCAGAAGCGACCCGGCGACGCTGGTGGCCAGGCATTGCCATTGCGGCCGCTTTAGCTGCGGCACTGTGGCTACTCTGGCCAAGCACACTTACACCAATGGCACCAAAAACACCAACAGCCAAGCAACCGGTGGCAGTGGCAAGCGCGCGACCGTCGCTAGCGGTATTGCCATTCAGAAACCTGAGTGCAGACCCGCAAAGTGGTTATTTTGCCGAGGGGGTGAGCGAAGAATTGCTGGCGGCCCTGGCCAGTGTTCCGGGGTTGCGAGTACCTTCACGGCGCTCATCTTTTGCATTTAAGGGGCAGGACGTTTCCCTGGCAGAAATAGCCGATGCCCTTCAGGTGCGCCATATTCTCGAAGGCAGCGTGCGCCGCTCTGGCAACACCCTGCGCATCAGCGCCCAGTTGATTGACGCCAGCAGCGACAGCAACCTGTGGTCACGCCAGTACGAACGCGACCTGGATGGTGTATTTGCGGTGCAGCAGGAAATTGCCAACGAAGTGGCCAGTGTGCTGCAGGGCAAATTGTTGGCAAACAGCCAATCCGTTGAAATATCGCGCACCGAGAACATCCAGGCCTACAACGCTTATTTACAGGGCCTGTACTGGTGGATGAACGGCGACATCAGCGCCTGGTATTACCAGGCCAGAGATTCTTTCGAACACGCTGTCACCCTGGACCCGGACTTTGCGCCGGCCCACGCCGGGCTCGCCTATATCTATGCGCGTTCCAATTACTACAACAACTACCAGCCCATAGCCGTCACCGAAGAAAAAGCCAGGCAGGCCATTGAAAAAGCCCTCAGCCTGGACGACAGCTCGGTCAATGCCTACATTGCGCGGGCGGTGCTCGCCATGAGGGCAGCGGACTTCGACACCGCGCAGCGGGATTTACAGCGCGCAGTTGAACTGAACCCCAACGATTCCACCGCTCGCTTTCTGGAATCGGAGATGTGGCTGAAAAACAACCAGCCACTGCGAGCCCTGGCCGCCGCCGAAAAAGCCCTCAGCCTCGACCCGCTGTCCCCCTGGATCAACGTCAATATGGCGCTGATGCTGTTTCATCTGGATCGCAAAGACGATGCCGACACCATGATTGATCAGGCGCTGGCCATCGACCCGGACAACACCTGGGCACTGGCCTGGCGGGCCATTATTGCCCACTCTCGCGGCGCCATTGCACAGGCCATCAAAGCGATGCAAACCTGCGTAGAGGTCGACGCATCATCACCGGTGAATGCGGCCTATCTGGGTTTTTTATTTCTGGAGCTGGAAGAACATCAACAGGCTCAGGTCTGGTTTGAGCGCGCCGCCGCTTTACACGGCAACAGTGACGAAGCCCGGTTTTGGGCAGGGCTTACTGAGCGGGCAATCGCCAACCAACACCCGGAAACGGTCGTCGCCCTCGCCCCTCGTCTAGGGCGGGTGGAAGCAACCCCCTATTCCCTGGTACCCACACTGCACACAGCTTTTGCCAATGCTGAAAAGTATCAGCAGGGTATTGAGCTGCTGCGAAAAAGATATCCGGGGTTAACCTCTGCGAAAAACCCCACCGTTCGTATACACAATGTCGACGCCGCCATGGCCCTGAGTCATTTGTTGCAGGCCGCAGACAAGTCCGCCATCAACTTGACCGCTGCCATTGAAGAAACCATTAACACCTACCCCGCCTTATTGCGCTGGCAGGCGGTTGAAGCCCAGCTTTTGGCGCTCAAGGGTCGCCAGCAGGAAGCCCTGCAGTCACTCAAACAAGGCTTTGACCAGGGCTGGGTGAGGGACTGGTGGTCACTGCAGCACCACCCGGCACTACAGCAACTAACCGGCTTGCCGGAATATGCTGAATTGACCGCCAACATTCGTCAGCGAATTGCCGAGCAGCGACAATTGTTACCGGAGGTACTGGATGAGTGATCTTAAATGGCACCCTGGCGGCTGCCACTGTGGTGCTGTCAGGTACGAAGTAAATGTGCCCAACAGGCTTGAAGCGGAAGATTGCAACTGCTCCATCTGTGCCATGTCCGGCAATGTCCACGTGATTGTGCCAGCCTCTCGTTTCCGCTTGTTGAAAGGGGAAAACCAGCTCACGGAATATCGTTTTAATACCGGTGTGGCCCGCCATCTGTTCTGCAAAATATGCGGGGTAAAAAGCTATTACATTCCCCGCTCCAACCCGGATGGCGTCGCCGTCACCTGGCGCTGCCTGGACGATTGGCAAACACTGGATGTCACCGAGAATTCATTTGATGGCCAGAACTGGGAGGCCAATGCGGGGGCATTGGCTCATAAATCCAGGGACGGTGAGACTTAAAAAACGTCATCGCGAGCGCAGCGCGGCGATCCAGAGCCTCTACTGCGAAACCACTAGATTGCCGCGTCGCCTTTACTTTAAAAGAGAAAGGCTCCTCGCAATGACAACCACGCGGGGATCACGGTTATTTCGAGGCTTTCCGCCGGCTGCGCCTTACTCTGGGTGCCCCCGAAGCACTCCCCGCTTCCATATCGTATTCTTTGCGGTTCTGAGCGTGACTGCCGGTGGATATTTCACCCAGCTTGGCCACAACATTTTCCAGAGTCACTGCTTCGTCGCCGTCAATGGAATCCAGCGCCTGGCGCATAACGGCAATATGCTCCGGTGTGGTGCCGCAGCATCCACCCACTATCCGCGCACCGGCAGCCACCACCAGACGCACGTAGTCCGCCATTAACTCTGGCGTGCCATTGTATTTAATGGCGCCATCGACGTATTCGGGAATGCCACAATTGCCCTTGGCGATAATAATATCTTCGCTGCCGGAGGCATCTTTCATATTCAGCACTGATGCCACCAATTCCGCCGGGCCCACACCGCAGTTGGAGCCGTAGGCCGTCAGCGGGGTGGACGCCTCGTTGGCGTATCGAGCCAGGTCTGAAGGCATTACACCCATCATGGTTCGGCCATTGGTATCAAAGCTCATGGTGCAGACAATGGGCAGATTGGTTTTCGACGCCCCGGCTATGGCCGCTTGCACTTCTTCCATGGAGGACAGCGTCTCAATCCACAGAAGGTCCGCGCCGCCTCGCTCCAGAGCCAATGCCTGTTGTGCAAACGCCTGTTCTGCCTCGGCGATGGGAAAGGTACCCACCGGCTCAAGAATCTCTCCGGTTGGCCCCATGGAGCCAGCCACCAACACCTTGCGCCCGGATTTTTCCACTTCCGCCCTGGCAATAACCACAGCCTGCTCGTTGAGCTCGTCCACCGCATTATCCAGCTTGTGCAATTTCAAGCGGCAGGAAGTACCGCCAAAGCTGTTGGTCAGAACAATATCGGAACCGGCATCAATAAAGCGTTTATAGCTCTCGGCCACTCTGTCCCGGTGTTCCCTGTTCCATAATTCAGGCGAATCACCGGTTTGCAAACCCATCTGAAAATAGTTGGTTCCTGTAGCGCCATCCGCCAGCAGGCAGCCTTTTTCGTTTAACAATTCAGTTAACTGATTAGCCATTATTAAATCCGGAATTTCAGGTCAGAAAATACCCGCAGTGTAAACGGATTCACCCACAATAGTCAGCCAATTATTGGCATTTGCAATTGACCAAAAAACGAGGCATAAAACACCCTGAATCGCGGTTTATGCCGTGATGAGATATACCTTTGTCGCATATTAAATAGCAGTTTTTTTATGCACCACCATACTCTTAGTAACATTCACTTTTCAGGCAGCTTCCCATGAGCACTCGTAGACGCGCAGGCGGTGGTCGCGCCGCAAGAATGAAAGCACGGCAGGATAATACGGTTTCCACACCCCCTTTCATTACACGAAAAATTTCCCCTTTCGAAGTGCTGGATGAAGAAGCCATCAGCATTATCGAAAATAACGCCGACACCATTCTGGAAGAAATCGGCATTGAATTTCGCGATGACCCGGAAGCACTGGACGTATTAAAACAAGCGGGCTGTACCGTGGAAGGGGAGCTGGTGCGTTTCCCCCGCGGAATGTGTCGAAAAATCATTTCAGAAAACGCCCCTTCGCAATTTACCCAGTGCGCACGTAACCCTGAAAAAAATGTGGTTATTGGCGGCAAAAATACCGTGTTTGTTCCGGGCTACGGTTCTCCCTTTGTTCGCGATCTGGACAATGGCCGCCGTTACGCCACCCTGGAAGATTTCAAGAATTTTGTAAAACTCGCTTACATGACGCCCTACCTTCATCACTCTGGCGGCACCATTTGTGAGCCGGTGGATGTTCCCGTTAACAAGCGTCACCTGGATATGGTGTATACCCACATGCGCTACAGCGACAAGCCATTTATGGGCTCTGTCACTCACCCGTCACGGGCGGAAGATACGATAGCGATGTGTAACATTTTGTTCGGCGAGGAATTCGTCCAGCAAAACACCGTGACCGTCAATCTGATCAACGCCAACTCCCCCATGACCTTCGACGACACCATGCTGGGGGCGGCAAAAGTTTACGCGCGCAACAACCAGGCCTGTGTGGTGTCTCCGTTCATTCTTGCCGGCGCCATGTCTCCAGTAACCGTGGCCGGCACGCTGTCGCAAATTCTCGCCGAGGTATTGGCCGGGGTTACCTTCATACAGCTGTACGCGCCGGGTGCACCTTGTGTATTCGGCACCTTTGCCAGCTCTATTTCCATGCAGTCCGGCGCCCCGACCTTTGGTTCACCGGAGCCCGCTCTGGTGCTCTACGGCGCCGCTCAACTGGCACGCAGACTGGGCCTGCCCTTCCGTTCCGGTGGTGCGCTGCCCGCGTCGAAAATCTCCGACGCCCAGGCCGCCTACGAAACCGCCAACACCTTGCAACCTACCCTGCTGGCCGGCGTCAACTTTGCCCTGCACTCAGCGGGCTGGTTGGAAGGCGGCCTGACCATGGGCTACGAAAAGTTTGTGATGGATATTGATCAGCTCGGCATGCTGCAGAAGTTTGCCCAGGGCGTTGATCTTTCCGAAAACGGACAGGCCCTGGATGCCATCCGCGAAGTGGGCCCCGGCAAACACTTCCTGGGCTGTGAACACACCCAGAAGAACTTTGAAACGGCGTTTTATCGATCGTCCATCGCCGATAACAACAGTTTTGAACAATGGCATGAAGAAGGCGAACTCGACGCCACCCAACGGGCCAACCAGCTGTACAAAACCATGCTGTCGGAATACCAGATGCCGGAGCTGGACCCGGCTATCGATGAAGCTCTGCTTGCCTATGTAAAACAGCGCAAGTCTGAGTTTCCCGACGGTAGCGAATAACAACTGTAACTAATCGTCATCGCGTCAAATTGGCTGGAAAGCCAATTTGACGCCGCAGGCGGCCTTAGGCCGAAGCGCCATGGATGGTGCGAGTCAACAGCAAAGTGACTGCGGTTATCTCCATCTACAACGTGTCAAAACCGGGAGATTGCCGCGTTGACTATGCAATTCACCGCGCTACGTCCACGATTATTCAGGCCGTTCTATTTCAATTCGATAGGCCTACTTAGGACAATGCTACGGCGCGGAAATCACATTGATAACTTCTCCGGTTTTAGAATCAAGAAATACTTTTGCAGCATAATGTGACCCTAAACTTCCTTCTGGAAGCTGACTATCAAACATCACCAATATCTGATTATCATTTTCCCTTACAATTATTTTGGCTCCATTAGGGACAAATATTTGATCCTTTATTGCATTGTAGGCCTGATCAGCATGGTGCAACCTTCTTTCACCAGCATCATCGTAAGAACTTACATCTGAATCAATAGAAACAGCTCCATTTTTTACGAACAGTGAGCTTAAAGAAAACTCAGTTATATCTTTCTTAAACTCTTTCACCGAATCTAGATTTTTTTGTTCAGACTTATGCAAATCAATCACCCTTTCATTCGCAAAACTTGGATTTTTATTTTTTTCTTCATTACTCTCATACATTTTCGAACCAAAAATAGTAATAAAAAAAACTAAAGCAGAAAATAACAAAATATAAATCGGCCATTTCTTCATTGCGGAGTACTCCTACGCTGAGGACCGGAATGATAAATCATCCATGGCCCATTTAAATTATAAAATGGTGGGATAGACCCACTACCAGAAGGAGACTCAATATAATCAGCGACAAGCCCGACAACACCAACAGTTGGAGATGAATGGAAAGTATTATCGGCTGAAGAAGGCCCTATGGGTCTTGTGCCATTTCTGTATCTAGTCGGTGTATGCCCATGAAAAAAAGCAACAGTGTACGTAACTGTATCCAAAGGGGTTGGTGAAGAATTGCTATCGGATGGCTTAGGGCCTGGTGTTAATGTTGCTGTGGTGTTATTTGGGACTACTGCCCCTAGAATGGTACTTCCTATTTCATAGCTTCTAGTATTGGTGTTTAATTGAATCCAGAACCCCTCCTCTCTCCTACTTGTTGACGTTGTAGCATTCAATATACTTGACCATGAATTACTTACTGCGCTTGCAACTGATGAATCCGCAGATATTCGATTAAAATCTGGGAAATTCATAGTCAATGAACTTTCAGATGACGTATATGTAGCATTGTCAATTGTAACTGTCGCTCTCACCTTAAAGTTCCCTGCCACTTTAGCATAGTCTGAAAAAGTATCTGTTTGTCCATTTTGAAGCGTATACCACGTAGAAGATCCATTTCTCTTAATTTCGAAATGATAGTTAGATGCCGAAACTGAACTTGGTGTCAAATTTGTGCTTACTGAATAATTATCTAGCAAAGTCAAGCTAGAAGGAACTGTTATTGAAATTGATGGCGTCACGACACTCGCTGTTCTTGAAGCTGACGCTAAAGTCAATAGTGGATTACACGTACACCTCACCACATCTGAAACCGTATAATTCCCAGCACTACTGTATGTTTTGCTAAGCGAAAAACTGGCATTGGATGACTGTATTAAAGATGACTGTCCATCACCAAAGCTAAGATTATGGACAAAATTCCTGGGTATAAAAGGAATCATGGGGTGGCTAATATCCACACAAGTACTGGTGCTGGCGCTACTGGTAATGGTCACAGGCTGCCCTACAGTGGTATTTGCAATAGGATTGATAACATAGCCTGAGACCGAACCAAGGCAGCCAAACAAGCAATTAACGCCAAAGTACTCAGGCGAAATAAACAACACGTTCGATGGCTTATCGAAACCCAGCATCGGCACCAGCTTCATTGCTTCTGCCGATTCCTTCAAAATCAGGTTTCTTCTGCGCAAGCTGTCATAAGTGACGGCATCTGGACTGGGAACTCCATTATCAGAGATAAGAAACCTTGCCATATCTGCATCAAAGCGAATAGCGCCGTATGGCGTACCTTTAATACGTGTATAAGCTATAGATTCCAAGTCCCCGTAAATGTAAGACGCTAACGGTGAGTTTATATAGGTGTAGGGGGTACGCTCATCACTGCCTATGGCAGGGTCAGGATCATTGGCTTTGTAGTTGGACGATACTATATGCTCAGAATCCATATAGACATCACTTAACCGCCCTAAAGTATCGTATTGAAACTGTACATTTCTGCCTGGCGTGTCGATGCTTTTAGGCCGGCCCAATTTGTCATAAGAGAATAGCGTTTCCCCATCGCTTCCAGTGACTTTCAAAAGTTCATTGCGAGCACCGATCTTTAGTTTTTGCTTGATACTGCCCTCGCCGCCATCTGCCGCCACAATCGTTATTTCAGTAAAGTTGGCCGCATCATCATAATTCATATGGTAGTCAGCGGTTACTTGCTGATCTTCTTTGGCCAAAGCGTAGCGACCATAACTTCTCAAGCCATTAGGGCTGTAATTAAATTCTCCCTTTGAACTGACCCCATCTTCTGCATTGGAAATCTCTATGACTTTGCTATTGTTATCATAGCCAAGAGCCAGAGTGTGACCATCTGCTTCTAGTCTGATAATTTGCCCGATATCATCCGTTTTAAAACCAATCTCTTTTCCGTTAAAAGAAAGAGCGTTTAAATCGCCATCTTCATTATATCCATAGCCCCTTACTCCCTTTTCGTCCAGAGCGCTGATGACACGATCATAGTGATCATATTGATACTTTTTAAACGCCTCGCCGTTTTTAGTAGTGGCAATCAGATTACCATTAGTGTCATATTCAAATACTTGGTTTGTAGCCGGATTATTGGGCGAGACTATCTTGGCAATATTTCCCGCCTTGTTGTAGTGCAGATTGGCAAATGCCTTTTCGTTATAAGAAAGCGAGGAAACTGTTAGATCTCTGTCGATATTGAGCTGACTCACAGTACCTGACCAATCTCTGGCAGCGGATGTTAAGCCGGTTTCGTGGTGCCAAAGTTTGGCAGTTTGAGAAAGGCTATTAGTTACTTTGGTAGATCGCTTCTTATATTCAAACACTGAGTTGTCAGACTGACTTTTGACGCGGGATATTTTTCCATCGCCGTTCGAAGAAACTTTTAGAATTGCTATATTTCTTGGGTCGACGATCTTCGCTAAAATATCTGTATCGCTATATTTGAACACCCACTTAGAACCGCTCAGATCCGTTAATTCAGAGAGCAGCCCTTGTTCGTTGTAGTTATATTTAACTTCCTGACCACCATCAATTTTGATTTTTTTGATCAGGCCTTTTTCATTGCGTTTGATCGTAACCACTCGACCAGAACCACTTACAACTCGATGCAGCAAACTATTTTTATACGAGAGTTCGAGATAAGAGCCATTTTCGTGTGAAACTCTAGTCAGTAAAAACTTACTCTTATACTTGGTAAATAACTTCTGCAGGCCATTTACCGTTAGAGTTATTGATGGGCCATTCTTCAACCCACCTTCAATACCCGTCAGGTGGGGATATTCAGAATATAATTTCCTGCCATTTTTAAGCAGCTTGTACTCAGAGTTTGTACTGTCTCGATAGAAAAACGTTTCGCCAACTTTCTCTAGCTGTTCTACAAATGAGAGCTTCCACCCCGGCCCGAAGTCTTCTGATGTGGTCTTGCTTGAATCATAAACCCGCCCCACTACAAGCGGCATTCGATCAACCACTACCTTGTCACGTGTCAGAAACGTTAAATTTCCCTTGGATACATTTACGTAGTTCATCTGAACGCCGTAAAAAGGGCTTTGTTCGTTCGGAAACAAGATATTTGAGCGTCTTCGCGAGGAAAGCTCATTCACTGCATCGAGTGCACCATCCAATACAGCATCTTTATAGGCTTGCTTGGCGGCCTCGTCTTTCAAATCTTCTGGAATCTGGACTTGCAGACCACTTGCACAAACTATATTTGTGCAGAGAAGCAAAACTAAGGAAAGCAATGTACGCATAATAAACTCCTTGTAACCTCATAATTGGGCGATAAACCTGAACGCCCAATACAAAACACCCCGCAATAAAGTCTATTGCGGGGTGTTTTGGTAATAGCAAGAGGATGTAACTATGTTATCTGATAGAACGAGTGTGCTCTGAACAAAGCCCACTCTTGAAAGGTCACCATAAATACAAAGTAGATTGCCCAACAATGTCCTATCACCCTATGATTTGGTTGGATTTGACTACCAGCCTATTCGGCCCGGCAATCCCTGTTACCAATCGGCAAGTGTAATTTACCGCATCACGTAGGTAGGACGATTATTGTTATTGTTACCTCAAACAAAATAATGACCGACCAACAGAAAGTGGTCACAAAGCTCGTAGACAATCAAATAGTCCAAGACGAAGTATTTGATTGCCCGGTCAATTAACTGCCTTTCAACCCCCAGCCATTGCGAAACACCAACGAATCCAGCGGCGCTCTCTTGGCCCAGTTTTTTTCCTGCAATTCCGGTTCACCGCGAAAGAATTCGACATAGCCGATACACAGATAAGCCACCGGAGTAATGTGGTCGGGCAATCCGAATATGCTTCGCAGCGCCTGGGGCTTGATGATCGACACCCAGCCCACCCCCAATTGTTCGGCACGGGCCGCCAACCACAGGTTTTGCACCGCACAAACGGTGCTGTAGAGGTCCGTTTCCGGCTGGTGGGTTTTGCCCAATACTACTTGGCCGCCGCGGCTGTGGTCACAGGTAATAACAAGGTTAATCGGCGCCTCCAGTATGCCCTGAAGCTTCAACTGCCGGTAATGATCGCGGCGCTCTTCAGGAAACATTTCTGCGGCTTCGGCATTGGCACCGAGAAAAGCCCGGTGAACCTGTTTTTTGACGAGTTGATCGTCCACCACCACAAAATTCCAGGGCTGCGACAAGCCTACGGAAGGGGCGTGATGAGCAGCGTCCAGTACTCGCATCAGTACATCATGGGGAATTTTATCGGGCAGAAATTCCGCGCGCACGTCGCGACGGCTGTAGAGTACGTTATAAAACCCCAGGCGGTCGCACTCATGAACTTCCTGTGGGCTTGTGGGTGAATTCATCATTTAGCCTCCGTCAACAAGGCGGCTCTGGCCTTGTCCAAATGCTCACACATCTGCGCCGCCCCCAACAAAATACGGGGGGAGTGGCGGTGCAAAATATCTGGCTCGACAAAATACAGTTGGTCGTTTTGAACCGCTTGCATAATGGGCCATTCCAACCAATCGTCGAGCCACTCCGGTCGCGCTTTGCCCATGCCGCTGGCGACGATCACCTGTGGATCGGCAGTGATCACCGACTCCACATTCAAACGCGGCACAATGGGAATAGCATCGGCAAAAGAATTTACCCCGCCACACATTTCGATGATGTCCGAGATCAGCGTATCGCCGTTCAAGGTCATCAGCGGCTGGTGCCAAACCTGGTAAAACACTGTCAGTGGCGGCTTGTTACTGTTGGCATTGCGCAGTTCGCCCAGGCGCTGTCGGTAACGCTGTTGGGCCACTCTACCCTGTGTTTTTCGCCCGGTGAGCTCGCCAAATTGCCCTAAAATATCGCCCACGTCATCGAGGGTTTTTGGGTCGTCCACAAACACGGGGATACCCAACGCTTTTAACCGCCTGATGATCTTGTCACCGCCGTTGCTGTTCCAGGCAAGCACCAGATCCGGCTTCAGGCTGACCACTGTTTCATAGCTCACATCTTTATTGGAACCCACTCGGGGAATCTGTTTGGCAGCCTCCGGGTAGTCGCTGTAATCCACGGCACCGACAATCAGATCCCCGGCACCAACTTCAAACAGCGCCTCGGTGATGTGGGGGGCCAGGCTGATCACCCGTTGGGCGGGTTTGGTCAGCACCAGCTCATGGCCAAGGTCGTCGTTCATGCGAATCTCGGCCTGCGCGACCGTGTTTGCCAAAACAAAAGCCATGGCTATCCATACCCGACTCATGCACTCACCTCCTCACTCAAAGCATTTAATGCCCGCTGCCCCTCGGCCTTATTGGCAGGTATCCCAAAGCGCAGCCGATTTACGCCATCCACCGCATCAAAAATACGCACCAAAATTCCTTGCTGGCCCAACTGCTGATAAATCTGCTGGCAATAGTTGTCATCGCCACTGCCAGAAACAAACAGTGGCGTGGCCACCCAATCCAGCGTCGGCAGTGCCTGACGCAATTGCTGTAGCCACTGGCTGGATGCTTGTGCCAGTCGTTCACGCTGTTGTTGTTGCCACTGGCAATCAGCCAATGCCCGCTCACCAACCCACAATGCGGGATGGCTGACTATCCAGGGCGGCAGTAACTGCGCCAACTGAGTCAACAGCGCGGCTGGGGCAATAGCAAAGCCGAGCCGCAATCCGGCCAAGCCAAAAAACTTCCCCGGCGAGCGCAACACCACCAGCCCCGGCAACGGGCAATGGCTAGCCAGACTGTGTTCCGGGCTGCTGTCTATAAACGCCTCATCCACTACCAGCCAACCGTCTTTGTGCTTTAGTTGACGCTGCAAACCCAGTAAATCCTCAGTCGAAAACCGCTCCGCACTGGGGTTATTGGGGTTGATCACTACCACGTGTTGCACTTGTCCGGCGGCCACCAGTTGGCAAAGCTCAGCGGCATTTCGGTAATGCACGATATGGTGACCAGCGCGTTGCCAACCCAGGCGATGCTCCCCGTAACCCCAGCGGGGAATCGCCACTGCCGCCGGTTCAAACAGAGTGGGAATGGTCTGTATCGCCAATTGCGAACCAGGCACTGGCAGCACAGCCTCTGTGCTCAGGCCGTAGTATTCGGCTGCAGCCGTTTTTAACCCTGCCCCATCCCCTGGCAGTGTTCGCCAAACAGACTCTGGCAGTTCCGGCACCGGCCAGCACCAGGGGCTGATACCGGTAGACAAATCCAGCCAATCCGCTGCCGGCACGCCGAATTCCGCCTCAGCGCGAGCCAGATCACCACCGTGTTTCAGTTTCTTCACCGTCTGTTTCAACCTTTCACCAGATAACAACCCCAACAACAACCACTGCCCACCACAGCAGGCAGGTGTTGATAAACAACTGGATGGCGCGCTCGATATCGCTAACATCGGCAACACGGTCGCTGCCCAGTTGAGGGCGCCGTTTGAGCTGATCCCCGTAAACCGCATTGCCACCGAGCTGAATATCCAACGCGCCGGCACCAGCCGCCATTACCGGGCCACCATTGGGGCTGTCCATCTGCGGTGCCTGTTGGCGCCAACAGTGCAGCGCCAACTGCAGGTTGCCCATCAACCCATAGCTGAAAGCACACAGGCGAGCTGGCAACCAGTTAAGCCCATCATCAAGTTTGGCGGCGGCAAACCCGTAATCCCAGTAGCGCGAATTGCGATAACCCCACATGGCATCCAGGGTGTTGGCAAGGCGATAAAGCAACGCACCCGGAGCCCCCGCCAGTACAAACCAGAACAGCGGCGCCAATTGGGCATCACTGCCGTTTTCCAACACTGACTCGACGGTAGCGCGCACGACGGCTGGTTGATCCATATTCTGAGTATCGCGGCTGACAATCATCGCCACCGCCTGCCGCGCTGCGGGCAGGTCACCGGCCAACAGCGGTGTGCTGACCCGACGGGCATGCTCCACCAGACTGCGCCCACCAACACAGAAATACAAAACCACCGCCTGCAACAATCCGTTCAGCCAAAGTGGCAACTGGTCCAGTAACCACCACAGCACCAACGGCAAGGGAATGACTAATATTGCCCAGCCGATAAAACCCATCAGCCGCAGCAATCCGCCCTGGCGAATTAATAGCTTTTCAGCCATACGAGCGCAGTGGCCAAAGCCCACCAGTGGATGAAAACGCCGCACTTCCCCAAGCCAGCTATCGAGCAACAATGCAAAGCTAACCAGGATGGCTGTCATTGATAGACACCCAATGCCGTCACCACTAACAACGCCACTTCAGCAACTGCCACCAGGGCACCGACACAGTCGCCGGTAAACCCCTGCAAGCGCGCCATCACCACCTGCCGCCAGCCCACAAACAGCAATCCCGCTGCCAACAACCAGCTCAGCCACACCATAAATGGCAGTAGCAGAAACAACAGGGCCAGCGATAACAACAATGAGATAACGGCGGCGCGGCGCGGCAAGTGTTCCGCCAGGGCGCTGCCCAGACCCTCGCTGCGCACATAGGGCAGCTGCAAAAAGGCGGGTAATATCAACGTCCGCGCCAACAGTGGAATCAACCACCAGTACCCTGCCCCGACCAGCAACAACGCCATCAGGGCAGATACTTTCAGCAACAGCAGACAGACCAGTGCCACCACCGCCATGGGCCCACAACGTGGGTCTTTCATAATGGCCAGGGTGCGTTCCCGGTCGCCGATACCGCCTACCCAGGCATCCACGCAATCCGCCCAGCCATCCAGATGCAGTGCCCCGGTTAACCCGACCCACAATGCCACCAACAGAGCCGCGCCGAGCAGCGCCGGCAATTGTTCTGGCAACAGAGCACAAGCCAACCACAACAGCAGCCCGATAATCAGCCCCACTGCCGGATACCACAGCAGTGAACGAGCCCACAGGGCAGGAGTTATTTCCTCACGGACGGTCACGGGCAGACAGCTGAGAAACTGCAACGCCACCCGCAGTGCCAGCCATTCCTGAGCAATATTCACCCTGTACTCACTCCATACGTATCCTGGCCCGGCGTCGCCAAACCAGCGGGGTTATGGCTGACCAGCGACGGGTAATCACCATCCGGCTGGTGATAGATTTCCACGCGGGTACAACTGCCATAAGGCACGGTCAAGCGGGCCAGAGCAGCCAAAGGCATCGATAACAATTGAGCCAACAGCAAGCGAATGGTGCCGCCGTGAGTAACGATCAAAAGCCGCTGGCCTCGGTGCTGCTGCAACATGTTCTGCCAGGCATTGGCGACACGCTGGTTGGCCGTACTCAGTGATTCACCACCCTGCGGAGTCACTGACCCCGGTTCGGCAAAATAGCGGCCGACCAATTCCGCTTCCTGCTGCCACAGATCGCTGATCAGGCGGCCCTCCCATTTACCGAAATCAATTTCTCGAAAACCTTTCACCTGGCTGCACTCTATATCCAACTGTTGTGCCAATTGTTGACCAAATTGATGGCAGCGTTTTAGCGGGGAACAAATAATCTGCTGCCAATCATTGTGTGGTTCCACTGTCTGATGCATTTGTTGCCAGCCGTTATCGCTAAGCAGGCTGTCGGTGGTACCGCGTAATATCTCGCCATCACGGCAGTGACCATGGCGCAGCAAATCGACTCGGGTTATCAGGCATTCATTGCTGGCCATC
The DNA here is from genome assembly GCF_030341905.1 of Porticoccus sp. W117. Classification (GTDB taxonomy): domain Bacteria; phylum Pseudomonadota; class Gammaproteobacteria; order Pseudomonadales; family Porticoccaceae; genus SCSIO-12696. The sequence goes on from NZ_JATAAF010000009.1 coordinate 77,841, forward strand.
GCTAACACTCGCCTCGGCAAACGTGGCCATCTGATTGTGTAACTGACAGGCGGAACGCAACAGCGGTACCGCCACCGCCGCGCCGCTGCCCTCACCCAAGCGCATACCAAAGTCCAATAGTGGTTCAGCTTGCAGGTGTTCGAGAATATGGCGGTGGCCCGGCTCTGCAGAACGATGGGCAAACAGCAGCCAGTCACGCACTGCGGGCTTAAGGCGGCAAGCCACCAGTGCCGCAGCAGAGCAGATGTAGCCATCTACCAGACTGGGTATGCTCCGTTGTGCTGCACTGATATAGGCTCCCACAAGAGCGGCGATCTCCAGCCCACCCAAACGCCGCAGTATTTCAAGCGGTTGCTGGCAGTGTTCACTATGCAAATGCTCACTATGCAAGTCCAAGGCCCGCTGTACCGCATTGCGCTTACGCGCCCAGCCCTGGTCATCCACGCCAGTGCCACGCCCTACCGTCACCAGTGGCGGCAAGCCGAGCAACTGGCTGGTCAGTGCGGCGGCTGCGGTGGTGTTGCCAATGCCCATTTCACCGCCGATAAACAGATCGGCGTCAACCACACTGTCAGCTCCCGCTTGCAGTGCTTCGGCAACCACCGATTCACTCATTGCCGCCGTCTGACAAAAGTTCTCGGTACCTGCTGCCAGTTGCACATTGGTCACCCCCGGCAAAGGCTCCAGCTCGGTAACTGTGCCCATGTTGAGCACCGCAAAATCCGCGTCCATTTGCCGGGACAGTACACAAATAGCAGCACCGCCGCGGGCAAAGTTGCGTACCATTTCGGCGGTAACCACTTGCGGAAACGCCGATACGCCTTCGCTGACAACACCATGATCCGCAGCAAAAATTCGCACCGCCACCCGCTCGACAGCGGGCTGTTCGCTGTTTTGCCAACCGGCAAATTGCACCGCCAGATTTTCCAATTGCCCAAGAGAACCGGGGGGCTTGGTCAATTGCTCCTGACGTTGCCGCGCCTTGTTCATGGCAGCATCAGTGGGTTTGGCGATTTCTATTTGCCACCAGGCAGGAGTTGGTTTTTCTTGTGTCATGGCTGTTTTAACTCCAGTGGCAGCCCCGCCACAGTCAATGTCACTTGCTGGCACTGCTGCGCCAGGGCCTGATGTAAAAAGCCGCTTTCGTCCACAAACTGACGCGACAACTGCCCCAACGGCACCACCCCGGAGCCCACTTCGTTGCTGACAAAAATCACCTGGCTGCGCAAATTCGCCAGCCCTTGCAACAGGCTATCCCGTTGTGCCTGCCAACACTGGTGGTGCAGGCAGTTGCTGAGCCACAGAGTCAGGCAATCCACCAAAATCACATGGCCGCTGCCATCGTTGGCGCGCAGGGTGTCGATGAGCGTCAGCGGCTCTTCCAGCAACTGCCACTGATCGCTGCGACGCTGGCGATGGTGAGCGATGCGCTCGGCCATTTCGTCATCACCGGCGGTGGCAGTGGCCAGGTAAAACAGCGGCCCACCGCTGTGCTCCGCCAATTGCAGTGCACGCTGCTCTGCCAAACGGCTTTTGCCGGAGCGGGCCCCACCCAGTATCAATTGGTGCATTTGTGTTGCCTCAGTAGATAATCAACGATTGCCCGGTGCTCGGATGAGGCACCACCTCAATATCCGCCATAAACACATCCCGCAACAGCGGCTCGCGCAACACCGTATCGCAATCGCCACAGGCCGCCACATGGCCACAGCTGAGCAACATCACCTGGTCGGCACACTGGGCGGCCAAATTCAGATCGTGGGACACCATCAACACACCGACGCCCTGTTTGGCGAAATGCTTGATCACGTCCAGCATCAGTTGGCGGTGGGACAGGTCAAAGGACGAGGTGGGTTCATCGAGAACCAGAAAGCGCTCATCTCCCGGCAGCCCATCGCTGGGTGGTTCCCAGATTTGCGCCAGTACCCGCGCCAGTTGCACCCGCTGTTTTTCCCCGCCAGAGAGTTGCGTGTAAAAACGCTCGGCCAGATAACTGCCATCCACCAGCGCCAAAGCACTGTCGACAATGGCCCGGTCGCGCACCTGCCCGCTGCTGTGGGCACTGCGACCCAGCAATACCACTTCGCGGGCAGTAAATGGGAAGTTCAAGGTGGAGTGCTGGGGCAGCACCGCCAATCTCTGGGCGCGGGCTGCCGCCGACCATTGTTTGAGCGGCTGTTGCTGAAACTGCACGGCGCCATCGTCAGGGGTCAGTTCGCCAGTGAGCACTTTCAGCAAAGTGGTTTTGCCGGTGCCGTTGGGGCCCAATATCACCATCACCTGGCCAGCGGCCAATTGCAGTGACACCTGATCCAATACCGGCGTGCCAGACAAGGACATTTTCAAATCATGTGCCGTTAGCATCGCCCCACCTCACACCGTATGACGCCGCTGCTGAATCAGCAGGGAGACGAAAAAGGGCACGCCAAGCAGCGCCGTGAGAATACCGGTGGGCAGCTCCGCCGGGGCCAACACCACTCGCGCCACCACATCCGCCAGCACCAGTAAAATGGCTCCGGCCATGGCGGCCGCCGGCAGCAAGTAGCGATGATCCGGGCCGATCAACAGGCGCACCAGATGGGGAATGATCAACCCCACAAAGGCAATCAAGCCGGCAATGGAAATGGAAACACCAATACCCATGGAGCACAGCAAAATCTGCCGCCGTTTTAACCACTCCACACCAATGCCCAAATGGCGGGCTTCCGACTCTCCCAACAACATGGCGTTGAGAGCACGGCTGTCGCGGCAAAACAACGGCAACAACATGGCCAGCAGCCCGGCCCCTACCGCAACTCGTGCCCAATCGGCACCATTGAGGTTGCCCATTTGCCACAGGCTGATGCGGCGCAACATATCGTTGTCCGCCAGATAGCTGAGCAGGTTGCTAATTGCCGCCGCCAGGGAACTGATAGCAATGCCCGCCAACAACATGGTGGCCACAGAGGTGCCGGTACTGGAGGTCGCCAACCGGTAAACCACGATAGAGGCCAGCAGGCCGCCCACAAAAGCCCCAAGCCCTACCACTGGCAGGCCAACCGTACCTGCCGCCAGAAAAAGACTGCCAAACACAATGGCGGCACTGGCGCCCGCCGAGGCACCCGCCGCCACACCGATCACCGTGGGGTCTGCCAACGGGTTGCGAAACAGCCCCTGTAACACCGCGCCACAACAGGCCAGGGTTGCGCCAGTCAGCGCCGACAGCAGCACTCTGGGAAGGCGAATGCCAGAAACGATCAGGCCGGATTGACTGAGAGGGTCGCTGGACAGGCCAACCAGATGGCTCAGCCCCTCCCCCAACGCGGCAGCAGGAATAACCGTGGGCCCCACCAAGCAGCCGGCGACAACTGCAACGGGCAGTAACAGTGCCAAAACGTTCAGTAATTGGGTGCTGGTCAGTGGGCGCATCTCAGTACTCCCGCTTTTCGCTGTCGGTGAATTGCAGCGAATCCACAATGGCATCGATTACCAGGCAGCCAACTCGCTCACCCAATAAGGTGTGCTTGCCGGCAAAGCGTATTGGATTGCTCTGGTCTGACTGCAGTGAGCAAAACAGCGCCACCGCGTCGGTACCGGTGCCAGTGGCCAGTGCTCTGGATACCGGGCTGATCACTTCAGCCTGCTGCAATGCCGCAGCCTTGGCTTCCGTTGCTACGGTGATCAATTCCACCATGGCCTCTGGTCGCAGCGGCGCTTCCAAACAAATGGCCAGATTGATGGTGCCCACTTTTTGCGGCTGGCAGGCCAGCTGCCGATATTCGGCCCGGTCACCGGCGCGGCGGGCGTTACCCAGGCCAGTGGTTACCAGTATCGCCAGTGGCACATCATCAATGTGCTCACAGCGCACCCGCAGGGAATTCATGGAGGCCGCGGTCATCATGCCCACGGTAGTACCCGGCCAGTGGTTAGCGGCGCAAAACTTTTGCAGGGTATCTGCAGGGTCTTCGTCAGGCAGCGCGTATTCGGAGCTCACCTTCAAATTGATAAACTGCTGCGCCAGTACGCTGCCGCCATTGAGCACCGCCGAACTGAGTGATTGGCGAGGTTGTTCAAACCGCAAGCGAACAAAGTTCTCGCTGTGCTGCAAATAAGCGCCGGCAAACAGTTTTTGTTCGTGGGCAATGGCGGTCATTGATTGAGTCCTGCCACTTGGACATTGAGCTTGGAAAAGTCGAGATGCTGATCCAGAGTGTCCGCCAAACGTTCCAACTGTTGTTCCCGCAATGCGCTAACATCCACGGCATTGGCACTGTGCAACCCGGCCCACTGCAAAACCCCCTGGGTGGCTTCAGGGCGGTCGAACAGACCGTGCAAATAGGTACCGGCGACCTGCCCATCAGCGGATACTGCGCCATCGCAACGGCCATCATCCAGCTGCACCAGCGGGGTTTGCAAGCCCTCTCCACGGCTAATGCCGCAGTGAATTTCATAGCCACAAACTGCCGCATCCCCCAGCTTCAATTGGCCGCTGACCTGCTGCAATTGTTTGTGTTCCGCCAGATCGGTTTCAATGTCCAGCCAGCCCAAACCATCGCTGGCCCCGGCGGTGCTCTCAACACCGTAGAGATCGTTAATGCGTCGCCCCAACATCTGGTAGCCACCACAAATGCCCAGCACTTTGCCGCCGTAACGCAGGTGGCGTTCGATATCCAGGTGCCAGCCATTGTCCCGCAACCACTGCAAGTCGCCGCGCACGTTTTTACTGCCCGGCAAAATAATCAGGTCCGCCGCCGGCAGCGGCTGACCCGGGCCCACGTAGTGCAAATCCACCTGTGGGTGCAGCCGCAGTGCATCGAAATCAGTGTGATTGCTGATTCGGGAAAACACCGGAACAACAACTTTTAATGGTTTTTCGGCGTCAATGATTTGTTCGGCGGCAATGGCATCTTCCGCGTCCAGGTGGAAGTTCTGCAGGTAGGGCAACACCCCCAGTACTGGTACAGCGGTTTTTTCTTCCAGCCAATCGAGGCCGGATTGCAACAGGGAAATATCGCCGCGAAATTTGTTGATCACGAAACCCACTACCCGGTTGCGCTCGGATTCCGACAGTAATTCCAGGGTGCCGACCAAGTGGGCGAACACGCCACCACGGTCGATATCGGCAACCAGAATAACCGGGCAATCCACCGCCTCGGCAAACCCCATATTGGCGATATCCCCTTCCCGCAAATTGATTTCCGCAGGGCTGCCAGCGCCTTCCACCACAATCACCGGGTATTGATCGCTCAACCGTTGATGGGATTCCAGCACTGCATTGAGGGCGACTTTTTTGTAATCGTGAAAGCCAACCGCGTCCATATTGCTGAGCGCTTTGCCGTGAATAATTACCTGGGCGCCAGTATCGCTGGATGGCTTGAGCAGTACCGGATTCATATCCGTGTGAGAGGCAAGAAAACAGGCTTGCGCCTGCAGAGCCTGAGCGCGACCGATCTCGCCACCATCGTCGGTGACGGCGCTATTCAGGGCCATATTTTGCGGTTTAAAGGGTGCGACTTTAATGCCTTGGCGAGCCAACAGACGACACAGGCCCGCCACCAGTACGCTTTTGCCGGCGTCAGAGGTGGTGCCCTGTACCATCAGGGTAGCGGCCATTAAAAGTCCACACCCTTACGCGCTTTCAAACCGGAGGCGTAGGCATGCTTGGTGTCCTTAACTTCCGACACCGTATCCGCCAGCTCTTGCAATGCGGAGCCGCCGCCGCGGCCGGTGACCACAACAGTTTGCTCCGGCGGACGGTTGCGGATGGCATCCAGCACCATGGTTTCATCCAGGTATTTGTAGCCGAGCATATAGGTCAGCTCGTCCAGCACTACCAGATGCAGGCTGTCGTCGCTGAGCATTCGCGCCGCCTGCTGCCAGGTTGTTTCAGCGGCAGCGATATCGCCGTCGCGATCCTGGGTGTTCCAGGTGAAACCGGTGCCCATTTGGTAGAAATCCACTTCCGGGTGTTTGTCGCGAATAAACAACTCCTCACCGGATTTCTGAACGCCTTTGATAAATTGCGTGATCCCCACCTTGTAGCCATAACCGAGGCTGCGCATTACCATGCCAAACGCGGAACTGCTTTTGCCTTTGCCATCGCCGGTAAGCAACAACACCAAGCCGCGCTCCTCGTTGGCGGCAGCAATATGGGCGTCCACCTTTTCCTTTTGCTTTTGCATTTTGCGTTTGTGAGCAGCGGATTTTTTGTCGTCTTTTTCAGTCATGCCCGACTCTCCGAATTGAGTTCTTCAGAAATGCAAAGGGGTAGCAAACGCCACCCCCATTTATGTACGAATTTAGAAATTGAAACGCACTCCGCCGTAGTACGCCGCACCGCTGGCGTTGTACGTGGCGATTTCCTGATAGGTTTCATCCAGAGCATTTTCAGCGCGTACATAAAAGCTCAGTTTGTCGGACACCTGGTAGTTAGCGGTAAAATCAAGCACCTGATAATCCTCAAGCTGCACCGCGCCATCTTCCACATCGCGCACCCAGCGGATATTGGCAGATACCCGAAGCGCCTGCTCAAGCCATTGGCCGGTAATACCCAGGTTATAGGAATGGGTAGGTACCCGGCGGCGTTGGTTACCATCGGCATTGATGCTGTCCGTGTAGGTATAGCTGCCAGTGGCAGAAAATGTGTCTGTCAGAGGGTAAAGACTGCTCAGTTCAATGCCTTTGGAACGAGTCAGACCTGTATCTTGCAAATAGCCGCTAAAGTTCACCAAATCAAAAAATATTTCATCGGTAATATCCTGGTCAAAATAGACCAGCTCCGCATACAAGCCATTGGTCGCTCGGTACTCGGCGCCAACTTCAAAGCCTTCACTTTCTTCCTGTCTCAGTTCGGTGGCTGCTGCCTCGCCAAAAGCAAATGGGCCATTGTTGTAAGCAATTTCAGATAGGGCTGGAGCACGGAATCCATTGCCATAGCTGGCTTTCAGTTTCAGTTCACCTTCACTCAAGGGAATCAGGTAAGCAGACGTCAGGCGAATACTGGTATTGCGACCAAAATCATCGTTGTCATCACTGCGCACACCGGCCGTGTAGAAAAATTGCTCACCGACAGAGCCCTGCCATTCCGCATAGACACCGAGTTGAGTTCGGTCCAGCTGCTGGCCACCACTGGAGGTAATATCCTCTTCTTCCCAATCACTGCCGAATACCAGAGTGCCAGTGTCGTTAACATTAACCGTTCCCAAATATTGAAACTGATCGATTGTGCCATCGGTGGCAAAGCTCGATACGCCTCCGGTAAAGTTTTCCCGCTCAACATCAGTGGCACCGTAAGACAGCTGATGGCTGCCAAATTGACCACTGTATTTGGCGGTCAGTTTGTAATTAGACTGATCAGTGTTAGCGATGTTGTCATGGTTGCTGGCACTGCTAAAACCATCAAAACCTGCCTCGGAACTCACATCCCGTGTAGCAAGTTCTACACGCCATTCCTCGTTGAGCTGCGCGCCCAACTGAAGATTAATGGTGGTATTGTCATAGCCATCAGTTTCTTGCGCCGCATCGATAGAAGTATCTCGTGCGCTAAAGCCATCGCTCTGCACATCGGCCACAGATAACGAGTAATCAAAACTGCCTGTCTTTCCGTGAACACCAGCATTGGCGCGTTGAGTACCAAAGCGACCGTACTCCACATTGGCATTGGCGCTAATGCCCTGCTCACCACGGCGAGTAATCACATTAATTACACCACCGGCATCGGCACCATAAATGGTGCCTTGAGGGCCGCGCAGTACTTCTACACGCTGAATGTCCGCCGCCAGAATATGCTGAATCTGCGGGCCTACCTGTGTGCCGGTGGGGTCAGATACATCAACACCATCAATCAATACAACCGTGCGATAACCGGCTTCACCGCGAATTCGCAAGGATGTCGCTTTACCCAAGCCTCCATTACTGGTGGCACTGATACCGGGCAAAGTGCGCAATACATCCACCAAGGTGGCGTGACCACGATCTCGAATATCCTGCGCATCGAGCACTGAAATTGAAGTACCAACCTGGCGCAACGGTGTTTCTATACGGCTGCCGGTAATGACGACTTCGTTATCGACTTCGCGGTCGCTTGTGTCGTCGGCAAATGCCCCAAAGGAAACCGGCAGTGCCGCAATAGCAGCTGCCAAAATGCGTTTTTGAAAATTCATAACTAACCTCATGCCTGAAAACGCTTTTAGAAGTCACGTTTTCCAAAATGGAAAAATGGCAATGAGGGAGGGGGAACCGAGGTGGCGTGCACCCGAAAAAATTCGGGCACGGTGACAACCGGCAATGAAAGCCCTCCGCTTCATTGTTATCAAACTGCGTATTTACCCAGGCAAACTGGATAAATTCAGGCCGGTTCCGGGCTTACTCGATCACTCTCGATGTCTCGTGAGATGACCAGATTACCGTTGCGGGGGCAGCGGTGGCTTTGTACAGAGTCCCTGTTGGCGATCGCTCGCCGGTCTGTACGCACCACACTTCCCGTTTACCCTGCCCAACTGTGGGGACAACTTGCACAACAGTCAGCAGGCACCTGTTACAGTGGAATGGATTCTAAATCTCCATTAGCATCGGCGCAATGCAAATATTTCACTCTTGTTACCGCCCTTGAAGCCGCGCAAAGCCACTGTTATTTGCCTCGACCTGGAAGGAGTGCTGGTTCCGGAGATATGGCATGGTGTTGCCCGGCACACCGGTATCGCGGATTTTGGCCTGACCACCCGCGATCTGGCGGATTACGACAGCCTTATGCAGCACCGCATCAAGTTGTTAAATCAACATCGGCTGACCCTGCCGGATATTCAAGCTGTTATTGCCAAATTAAAGCCTCTACCGGGAGCGCGAGAATTTCTCGACCAACTGCGACAGCGCTATCAAGTGGTCATTCTGTCCGACACTTTCTACGAATTTGCTGAGCCATTAATGGCGCAATTGAGGCGGCCTAGCCTGTTTTGCCACCACTTGGTGATAGATGACCAACAACGCATCGTCAATTACCAGCTGCGCCAAAAAGACCCAAAGCGAGTGGCGGTGGAAGCCTTCCAGCAGATGGCCTTGCGGGTACTGGCGGCCGGGGACTCCTACAACGACTTAACCATGTTGCAAGCCGCCGACCAGGGATTTTTCTTTCGCCCGCCAGAAAGCATTGCCTGCCAACACCCGGAGATACTGGTCACCAGTGAGTACGACCAACTGCTGACGGCTTTTTCCCAAGCCACATATCCCTGACGCATCAACACCGTTTAATCTCCTGTTCACCCTGTTTTTCGTATAGACTGCTGAACCTCAGGATTGGTTTGCGATGTTGCCAAATCGGTCATCGCAAAACCGGCCACCCCAGATAGAACCACCTCTGGTGTTGCCACAGCAATTGTGCCTAGCCAGAGAGAGTGACTATGTCTTTCCAGCCTCAAAGCCAAAACAGTTACAGCAAAGAAGAATTGATCGCCTGCGGCGAAGGCCGCTTGTTTAACCCGGAAGATGGCAAGCTGCCCCAGGGTAATATGTTGATGCTGGATCGCATTACAAGCATCACCTCAGACGGGGGTGAATTTGGCAAAGGGCGGCTGGTAGCCGAACTGGATATCAATCCGGATCTGTGGTTTTTCGGTTGTCACTTCAAAGACGACCCGGTTATGCCCGGTTGCCTGGGTTTGGATGCCTTGTGGCAACTGACAGGGTTCTTCCTGTTGTGGCGCGGCAATCATGGCAGTGGTCGCGCACTGGGCTGTGGCGAGTTGAAATTTACTGGCCAGGTATTACCCAGTTCCAAAAAAGTCACTTATGAAATTGATTTTAAGCGCGTGATTGAGCGCAAACTGGTACTGGGCATTGCCGATGGCCGCATGCTGGTAGATGGTAAGGAAATATATACCGCCAAGGATTTGCGGGTGGGCTTGTTTACTTCTACCGACGATTTTTAAAGGATATAGACTCCCGCCTTTGCGCACTGTTGTTCAAGATAAACTCCCAAGTCGTCATTGCGAGCGCAGCGCGGCAATCCAGTGTCTTTTAACACGCTGATTTATAAGCAAAGCCACTGGATCGCCGCGATTGTCTCGCACCATCCATGGTGCTCTGCCCTTCGGCCCGCCTACGGCGCCCAAATTGGCTGTCCTGCCAATTTGTCGCTCGCGATGACAGTTTTTTAATTCTCGTGGCTAAACGCTCGACTACAGACTTTTCTACCCCGCCTGCGATGCCTTCCAGGCAGCCAATACCCCAGCTTCTTTTTCAGCACTGATACCAGCGCGAAGTGTTTGCTGGCGTTCTTCAGGCAGGCTGGTGAACCAATCGAAGCAGTCTTTCACTACCGCTTTCATTGGCCTTTCCTTCAAGCCATTTTGGTAGGCTTTTTCAGAACTCATACTGCCAGCACCGGCATAATCACTTTCCGGCGGAATCCACACCGGCATTTCCTGCCAAGGGGCAACCTCGTGCTTTTGCAAAAAATCTGTGGGCACCCACACCAATTTGGCACTGGGGTTTATAGTCTCGACACAGGTATCGAGTAATTGTTTGATGGTGATATCGTTGCCATTGGTTTGTGCGTTGTAAGTGCCCAGCACGCTGTTTTCCAGGCAGTAAATCATCCACTCTCCCAGGTCGCGCACATCGATGTACTGTATGTGATCGCTACCGTCCCCCGGCGCCAGCACTTCGCCACCTTTGTGAACTCTCATTGGCCAATAGGTAAAACGATCGGTTTTATCTCGAGGGCCAACAATCAGGCCGGGACGAATAACCGTCACTCGACCCGGCATATGTTTTTCAGCCGCCTGTTCGCAGAGCGCTTTCAATGGGCCATAGGTTTCTCCGGTGACCTCCTCTGTAGTGGGGTCGTCCAGTTTGCCAACCTCACCCGACTCATCCATACCCACCTGAGCCCAGTTGGCATAGACCGATATAGTGGACACAATCAAATATTGGCCAATGTTATCTTTCATCACATCCATCGCCATATCCACAGAGCGAGGGTAATAGGCAGAGGTATCAATAACCGCGTCAAACTTCCTGCCAGCCAGCTTTTTGATGGCATCGGTGTTGCGATCGCCCTTTACGGTTTCAAGGTGTTTAAACAGCTCGGGATTGGTTTTGCCGCGATTAAACAACGTCACATTATGGCCTTGCGCCAGTGCTGCATTCACCGTGTGCGGCCCCAAAAAACCAGTGCCCCCCAATACCAGAATATTGAGCTTTTTATCCCCTGCTCGCAGCAAACTCGACAAAGGCAACGCCCCTGCGGCAGCCACCAGGCTGGCGTTTTTCAAAAAATTCCGACGATTCATTAATCTCTCCTCCTGACTTGCCGTTTTTTATCCGCTTCTTTACCCAAATAAAATCCCAGTATTGCCCAGACAAACGCAATTGCCGCACCGGCACCGGCAACCCCTGCCACACCCAGGCCGAACCCGGCGGTTAACAAAGTGAAGCTCCACGCCCAGAATACATCACCTCCCCGGTACACCACTACATCCACCACTTGCTTGGCTTTGTAGCGGGCTTCCCGGTCGACGCAGGTAAACAGCATTTCCCGCGCTGGCCGGGTAATGGCGTAATTGCCGCTGCGACGTACAACTTGCAGCCCCACCACCACCGCCAGCATTGGAAACACCACAATCGATAACAGGGCAATCACCACTACCAAAGGAATAATCGCCAGAGTCACGCCTATGCCAAACCGGGTAGCGATACGGGAGGTCAACAACAGCCCCGCCAAAACCGTCAGGGTATTCGTTGTCAGATCAATAAACGCCCAAATTTCAGTACGCCGCTGAAAATCCATATCAACCATTAAATTTTTCAGCTCAAAGTACACAAATGAACTGATGCCGGTATACAGAAACAGAAAAAAACCAATAGCCAGCAAAAAACGACTGCGCAGAAAAACCTTGAAACCAGAGAGCACATTGCCGCCAACGATTGTTTTCAGCGATGCAGGGTTGCTGGTTGATGCCGTGCTCTCATAGGTTCGATTTAAGTAGGCAACCAGAGGCAAGGCAAACAGCAGGCAGACGCTTGCCAGCAACATGAGATGTTGTACACCGATGTCGGAAAAAAGCAGTGGAACAGATGGCCCCACTATTGCCCCAACACTGGCGCCAGAGGTAATTACGCCAAACAGCCGCTTCGATTGCTCAGTGGTAAAAATGGTTGCCAGAAACGCCCACAGCACCGACATCTGCAACAGACTGTAAACACTGACCCACACATAAAAACTTTTATCCGTAAGTCCGGATTCCGGAAACAGGGTAGCGGCTAGGTAAAACAGGAAAAATGTGGCCGAAAAAAACACATAAACACCGGGAGCCACTTTTTTCAGGGGAGCTCTGGAAGCAAAAAAACTGTAGACGGCAATAACAATAAAGCTGAAAAAGAAATTGATGGTCCAGAGGGTACTGAGTTCAGCATCGCTCCACTGGCTGGACATGGCATCGCGAACCGGCCGCAGCAGATAGTAAGACACCATCAAGATTAGCCCCAGGAAAAATGAGGCGCTTGTTGCGGCGACCTCCGCTGGTGCTACCTTTGACAGTTTTTGCAACGCCCTGGTAAAGGCAATCACAAAAACTCCGTTGAAAACTGGCCACTGTTTACCGAGTAAGTGATGCGTGCAAAATCCTCACCACCATCCTGATAAAGCCAGCAACGACGCCGATTTTGAGGAGCCACATTGGCGCAGTTGGCGTTGCGATCCATTACCCAACCAGTACCGTCGCTGTCACTACGAGCGACTATGTCACCGGGTCGAACAGACAGATAGAGAAAAAACAGGCGGGTTGAAGCGGCATTGCGAGCAGGGGTTCCCGCTGGCACCAGATTGCCACGAATGGTGTGGGGCTGGCCGTTGCGAAACCGCACTGTAATGCCATCAACGTCGATATCATGGAGGGTACCAGGGGAACCAGCACCAGGACTACCGGCCAGGATCCACTGTATTCTGGCCATTTGGTGCCCTGTTTGCAGGCTACTCATTACGGTTTTCACATGAGTTTGCAAAACCGCTTCCCGCAAGTCCACATAGCGTGACGCAGCGACGGTCGCAAGAATACCAATAATAACCACGACCAAAATTAACTCGATCAGAGTAAAGCCGTTATTTGAAGCGCTGCGAAAGACAGAATTTTTACTGTTCATGGGCAACTTCCAGTGTTTGGCCAGATACCAGCATAAAAAAACACCCGGCTGCAGGCAACCGGGTGTTTTCAGAGTACATCTAAAACCGCTTCTGGATACTACAAAATCAAACGACGAATATCGCCGATCAAACTCACCAGAGTGGTTAAAAAACGCCCCGCATCGCCGCCGTTGATGGCGCGGTGGTCGTAGCTCAGGCACAGGGGCAGCATATTGCGCGGTACGAATTCGCTGCCGTTCCACACCGGTTTCATCTCCGCTTTGGAAATACCCAGAATACCCACTTCCGGAGTGTTCACAATGGGGGTAAAGCCCTTGCCACCAATGGCGCCAAGGCTGGAGATGGTAAAACAGCCACCCTGCATTTCTGCGGGCTTCAGTTTGCCGTCGCGGGCCTTGCCCGCCATTTCCAGCACTTCTTCGGTGAGTTGCCAGATGCCTTTTTTGTCCACATCGCGAATCACTGGCACCACCAGGCCACGGGGGGTATCCACCGCCATGCCCACGTGAATGTATTTCTTCTGCACAATGTGTTCGCCATCGGCGTGCAGAGAGCGATTGAACGCCGGGTTCTGCTCAATGGCTGCAGCCACCGCTTTCAGCAGGAACGGCACTGGTGTCAATTTGGTGCCACGTTTTTCCGCTTCCGCCTTCATGGATTTGCGGAAGGCTTCCAGTTCGGTGATGTCGGCATCATCGAACTGGGTAACGTGGGGTACATTGAGCCAGCTGCGCTGCATATTGGCGGCAGTAACCTTGGCAATCTTGGCCATCTTAATCAGTTCGATTTCACCAAACTGGCTGAAGTCGATTTCTGGCACTTGCGGTATCGCCGCGCCGCCACCTGCACCGGCACCACTCTCTGCCGCTTTAACCGCAGTTTTCACATAGGCGTGTACGTCGTCTTTGAGGATGCGACCGCGGGGGCCAGTAGCCGCCACCTTGGACAGGTCTACGCCCAGTTCTCTGGCCAGATGACGCACTGCCGGGCCGGCATGTACCGATGAACCTGGCGCTGCGGTCACTTCCGGGGTTGGTGCTGCAGCAGGGGCCGCAGGCGCAGGTTTCGCCGCCGGAGCTTCAGCAGGTGCGGGTGCCGGGGCTGCGGCAGGTGCCTCAGCCGGAGCCGCTGCATCGCCGCTGGGTTTCATCATGGCAATGGCGTCACCGGTAGCCACTTTGCCACCTTCGGCCACTTTCAGCTCGGTAATTTCCCCACCAAAGGGAGCGGGAACGTCCATGGTGGCTTTGTCGGATTCCAACACCATCAAGGTGTCGCCTTCTTCCACCGTATCGCCAACGGCGACGCTCATTTCGATAACATCCACCTGGCCATCGCTACCGATGTCCGGCACGGTCACCAGTTGCGGCTCGGCGTTGGCGGCGGCAGGGGTTGGCGCAGGTTCAGCAGCCACTGGTTCCGGTTCTGCAGCGGGTGCCGGGGACTCTTGTTGCGCTGAGGGCTCCTGTTGCGCTGAAGGCTCCTCCACAGCAACGCCACCGGCCAATTCCAGTTCGACAATGGCAGAACCTTCGCCGACGTTGTCGCCCTCTTTCACCAGAATGGCTTTCACCACCCCGGCGTGGCTGCTGGGCACATCCATGGTGGCTTTGTCGGACTCCAACACTACCAGGGACTGTTCCACCTCAACGCTGTCGCCAACGGCAACACTGATTTCAATCACTTCAACAGAGTCTGCGCCGCCCAAATCGGGAACCAGAACTTTTTCTATGGACATATTTTTCTACCTTATTTTTCCGCCTATTGGCATCTGGCAAATCTGTTTTTCCTGTAGGGTGGATTAGCCGCAGGCGTAATCCACCGCAAGGGCAATGGTGGATTACGTCGCTTCGCGACTAATCCACCCTACAGTATTAACAATACAGCGGGTTGGCTTTGTCTGAATCCAGACCAAGGTCTTTAATGGCCTGAGTAACCACGCTCATCTTGATGGCCCCTTCATCCGCCAGGGTTTTCAGTGCAGCCACTACCACGTAGTTGCGATCCACTTCAAAGAAGTGGCGCAGTGCCTCGCGGCTGTCGCTGCGGCCGTAGCCATCGGTACCCAACACTTTGTAGCGGGCCGGGATAAACGGGCGCAGCTGCTCGGCGTAGTTTTTCATGTAATCGGTGGCAGCGATGATCGGGCCACTTCGACCAGTCAGCTGGCTGGTGATATAAGGCACCTGAGGCTCGGCTTCCGGGTTGAGCATGTTCCAGCGCTCGCAGGCCTGACCGTCGCGGGTCAGTTCGTTGACGCTGGTGAGGCTCCAGATGTCCGCATCCACCTTGTAGTTCTGCTTGAGAATCGCAGCCGCCTCGCGCACTTCGTTGAGGATGGTACCACCGCCCAGCAATTGCACTTTCAGCTTGCCCTTGCCACCTTCTTCCAACAGGTAGGCACCTTTGACGATGCCCTCTTCGGCACCTTCCGGCATGGCCGGGTGAACGTAGTTTTCGTTCATGGTGGTGATGTAGTAGAAGCAGTTCTCCTTGTCACCGTACATGCGCTTGAGGCCATCCTGAATGACCACCGCCAGCTCATAGCTGTAGGCCGGGTCGTAGCTGCGGCAATTGGGGATGGTGTTGGCCAGAATGTGGCTGTGGCCATCCTGGTGTTGCAAGCCTTCACCATTCAGGGTGGTGCGACCGGCAGTGGCGCCAATCAGGAAACCGCGAGCCTGGGAATCACCCGCTGCCCAGGCCAGGTCGCCAATGCGCTGGAAGCCGAACATGGAGTAGTACACGTAGAACGGCACCATGGGGCAATCGTAGTTGCTGTAGGCAGTGGCCAACGCCGTCCAGGCGGCCATGGCACCGGCTTCGTTAATACCTTCTTCCAGAATCTGGCCTTTCTTGTCCTCTTTGTAGAACATGATCTGGTCGCGATCCTGAGGCACGTATTTCTGGCCCGCCGATGAGTAGATACCCAATTGGCGGAACATGCCTTCCATACCAAAGGTACGGGCTTCATCCGGCACGATGGGCACGATGCGCTTGCCGATCTCTTTGTCTTTCACCAGATTGGAAAGAACCCGCACAAACGCCATGGTGGAGGAAATTTCCCGCTCACCTGTGCTTTCCAGTTGCTTGCTGAACACATCCAGTGCAGGCACATTGAGCGCTTCAAAATCTGCCTGACGGGCAGGTACAGCACCGCCCAATTCGTCACGGCAGTTTTTCAGGTAGGCCATTTCGGCACTGTCTTCTGCCGGACGATAGTACGGCAGGTTGGGCAAGTCTTCGTCGCCGATGGGAATGCCGAACTTGTCGCGGAAGCCCTTCAGGCTTTCAATATCCAGCTTCTTCACCGAGTGGGTGATGTTGGCGGATTCACCGGCGTCACCCATACCGTAACCTTTTACGGTCATGGCCAAAATCACGGAAGGCTGGCCTTTGTGAGCAGCGGCTTCAGCATAGGCAGCGTACACCTTGTAGGGGTCGTGGCCACCGCGGTTGAGTTTCATGATGTCGTCGTCGCTGAGGTCTTTGACCAGCTCCAACAACTCTGGGTATTTACCGAAGAAGTGTTCGCGGGTATAGGCGCCACCGTTGAACTTGTAGTTCTGCAGCTCGCCGTCACAGACTTCGTCCATGCGTTTTTGCAGCAGGCCGGTGGTGTCTTTTTCCAGCAGCGCGTCCCAGTGGCGGCCCCAGATCACTTTGATCACGTTCCAGCCAGCGCCGCGGAATACCCCTTCCAGCTCCTGAATGATTTTGCCGTTGCCGCGCACCGGGCCATCCAGACGCTGCAGGTTACAGTTAATCACAAAGGTGAGGTTTTCCAGGCCTTCGCGACCGGCCAGGGAAATGGCGCCCAGGGTTTCTGGCTCGTCACACTCACCGTCACCGAGGAAGGCCCACACCTGACGATCGCCGCGCTCCACCAGACCGCGGGCAGACATGTAGCGCATGATGTGTGCCTGGTAAATAGCCTGCAGCGGCCCCAGACCCATGGATACGGTGGGGAACTGCCAGTAGTTGGGCATCAGCCAGGGGTGTGGATAGGAAGACAAACCATCGCCGTCTACCTCACAGCGGAATTTGTCCATCTGATCTTCGCTGAGGCGGCCTTCCAGATAAGAGCGGGCGTAGATGCCCGGCGCAATATGGCCCTGGAAGAAAATCAAATCGTCCAGGTGCTTGTCGTTGCGGCCCCGGAAAAAGTAGTTGTAGCCCACGTCGTACAAGGTGGCAGAGGAGGCAAATGAAGCGATGTGGCCACCGATGCCGTCTTCGCGCTGATTGGCGCGCATCACCATGGCCATGGCGTTCCAGCGAATCATGGAGCGCAGCTTGCGTTCCATAAACAAATCACCGGGCATGGGCTTTTGGTTGACGACGGAAATGGTATTGCGGAATGGGGTGGTGATGGCGGCGGGCAGCGGAATGCTTTTGTCGTTGGCTCGGTCCATCAATTGTTGGATAAGGTAGGCGGCGCGTTCCTCGCCTTCGTTGTCAATGACTGACTGAAGGGCGTCCAGCCATTCCTGAGTTTCGATGGGATCGATATCATTCTGCATATTTTTATCTGCCTCTCTTTATTACAGCCGCAACACCCACACAGCTGAATTTAGCAAACAGGCGCCATCTGCGGACGCCTGCCGATTATTATGTAGCCAAATTACAAAACCGCCGCATTCTACAAAAATTGCCCTTTTGCGTCCATTGCCCGAAGGTGCCAAGCACGCTCACCCGAAAGGGGTAAATACTTGATTTTTATAAACTTCCATAAAAATTTAAGCAACTGCCTACAACTAATATAGTTACAAATTCTACCCCGAGGAGGTTACTTCAGTGCGGGGCCATGCGTTGTAGAGCGCTTTCACCAGAGTCGCCAGGGGGATGGCAAAGAATACACCCCATACGCCCCAGAAGCCGCCAAACACCAACACCGCGAGAATAATCGCCACCGGATGCAGATTCACCGCTTCGGAAAACAACAGTGGCACCAGCACATTGCCGTCGAGAAACTGTATCACCCCGTAGGCCAGCATCAGCCACATAAACTCGCCACCCCAGCCCCACTGGAAGTAGCCCACCATGGCCACCGGGATAGTCACCAGTGCCGCGCCGATGTAGGGAATCACCACCGAAAAGCCCACCAACAAGCCGAGCAAAGCCGCGTAGTTGACCCCCAACACCAAAAACACGATATAGGTGGCAACGCCGACAATAACAATCTCCACCGCCTTGCCGCGCACGTAGTTGGCCATCTGGTCGTTCATTTCTGCCCAAATGCGGCTCATCACCGGGCGGTGTTCCGGCAGCATGCCGCTGAGCGACTGCAGCAACGACTCGCGATCCTTGAGCATAAAGAACACCATAAAGGGCACTACCACCAGGTAAACAATCACCGCCACCAGATTGGGCACGGTGTTAAAGAGCCCCGCCAACATATTTTCTGCACCAACCGCCAGTTGGCCAGACAGCTGCCCCATCAGGGAAGTGAGTTGTTCCTCAGAAATCAGCTGTGGGTACTTTTCCGGCAGAGTCATCAGCGCCGTGTGCAATTGCGACAGCATACGCGGCACTTCTGACAGCAGATTGCTGGCCTGGCGTACCACCAGCGGCGCCATAAATATCAGTGCTGCCAGCAGCAAGCTGACAAACAGCACAAATACTGTGATGACCGATGCCAGCGGTGGCACTCGCCACTTCTGCAATCGCTCCACTGGGCTCTGCAGCAAGAATGCGAAGATAAGAGCAGCCAGCACCGGGGCCACTACTTTGCCCATTGTCAAAATAATGACTAAACCACCCGCTAACATCAGCGTTAACAGGATGGCTTCGCTGTCACCAAAGTAGCGATTCAACCAGCCGTCAAAGCGACCCTTTACGCTGTTTTTTTGTGGTTTTGCCGGCATTGAATCTCCTGACTGGCAACACAGGCAAGATTCCGCTGTCGAATCGTTGCCGTGTACATTAGGATAGGTACAAACGAAGTCTATGGCATCTCAACCCCACTGGCGAGCCAAACAGAGGCCATCTTGAATTATTTATTTTCCCTAAACGGTTTACGCGCAATTTTGCTAGCCACACTGCTGGTATCTGCTGCTCAGGCTCAGGACGCAAACCTGCCTGAACTCAGCGATGCCAGTTCTGCCGGCGCCACTCTGGAAAAGGAACACGAGCTGGGGCGCCTGTGGTTAAAAGCCTTTCGCAGCCGCACCCAGGAATACCCGGATCCGGAAACGCAGCAATACGTAGAGCAACTGATCTACCGCCTGCTGGTGCACAGCGAACTCAAAGATCGCCGCCTGGAAATCGCTGTAGTGGACAACCCCACAATGAATGCCTTTGCGGTGCCCGGTGGCGTGGTCGGTGTACACAATGGCCTGTTCAATTTTGCCGAAAGCGAACATCAGCTGGCGTCGGTTCTTGCTCACGAACTGGCCCACCTGAGCCAACGGCACTTTGCCCGTGGCCTGCAGGAGCGCAAGAAAAATTCAGTCACCGCCATGGCCGGATTACTGGCGGGGCTGGTGCTGGCAGCTACCAGCAAAGGCGATGCGGGAATTGCCGCACTCACCGCTTCACAGGCGCTGTCGCAAGATCAACAGTTGCGCTACAGCCGCCAGAACGAACAGGAAGCCGACCGCATCGGCATTGAAACCTTGCACAAAGCGGGGCTGGATCCTAATGGTGCGCCGCGTATGTTTGAGCGCATGCAACACGCCAGCCGTTTTTCCGGGCAGCGAGTACCAGAGTTTTTGCGCACCCACCCGCTTACCGAAAAACGCATATCGGATACCCAGTTACGAGCCAACGACTACGACCCAAAAGAGTATGAGGACAATCTGGATTACCACCTGATTCGCGCCAGAATCTTGCTCCATTTTGAAGGCAACGCCAGTCGCGCCGCCAAGCGCTTTCGCAGCCAATTGAAAGGCACCGACGGCACGCCGCCACAGGCTGCCCAGTACGGCCTGGTACTGGCACTGATCGCCGGCGAAAAACTGACGGAAGCCCGCCAGGAACTGAACAAGCTGCAAAAACAAGGCAGCAACCAACTCTATAAACTAGCAGAGCTGGATTTGCTGCTTGCCCAGGGCAATAACGAAGAAGTGATTCGCCTGGCGAGGAAACAGCTGCTGCTCTACCCCAATAACCACGCCCTGAAAATCAAACTGGCCACCGCCTACACCAAGGCGAAAAAGTTTCAGCTGGCCAATCAGCAACTCACACAACTGTCACGGCAGCGCCCCACCGACCCGCAAGTGTGGTATCAACTGGCGGAAGTACGCGGCCTGGCCGGGGATATCGTCGGCCTGCACCGAGCAAGGGCGGAATATTTTATTTTGGTAGGCGCCTTCAACATGGCTCGCGATCAACTCAACCACGCCGCCAAACTCAGTCGCCACGACTTTCAGCAAAGCGCGATTATTAACGAGAAGTTAATTCAGCTGGCGGCGTTGGAAAAGCAGATTGAGAAGTTGTAAAAAAAGCTGCGGGCTACTGGCTACGAGCCGCTCGCAACATCGACAATCCAGTTTGGCAAATCTCCGAACCCGTCATTCCTGCGAAAGCGCACTACTGCCCGAGGTACTTTTTCTACCGTCATGCCCGCGAAGGCGGGCATCCATAGACCACCGTATTTTCCAGCTTTAGTGCCATACTCACATGGATCTCCGCCTTCGCGGAGATGACGTATTTTTGAGTCCCGCTACAACTCAAGACTTTTGTGCCACTGTCAAAATGGATCCCCGCCTGCGCGCACTACTGTCCGGAATAAATTAAAGGCTTACTGTAAAGCCTTGTTGCGTAAGCTCTATTGCCAAATGGATGGCAGAGAGACTTAAAAATTTCGTCATCGCGAGCGAAGCGCGGCGATCCAGTGGCTTTGCTTATAAATCAGCGTGTTAAAAGACACTGGATTGCTTCGCTGCGCTCGCAATGACGGCCTGGGAGTTTATTCCGGACAGCAGTGCGCCTGCGCGGGGATGACGGATATCTGGCACCACCCTGCTCGCAGCCCGCAGCGCACAGCCCGCGGCTTAACTTAATCAAACAACTCCGCCAGTTTGTTATCCAGCTTTTCCTTGCGCAAGTTGATGCCGACAATTTTTCCAGTGGCAGCTTCTACCAGGTAGTTGGCGGGTATTCCGTTGACGCCGTACAGTTTCACAACCGGGCTGTCGTAGGCCTCCAGATCGCTGACATCCACCCAGGGTATGCCGTCTTCTTCCGAGGCTTCTTCCCAGCTTTCCTGTTCGTGATCCAGAGAGAAGGAAACGATTTCAAAGCCTTTACTGTTGAAGTGCTTATAGGCTTGTTTCATGTGGGGAATTTCCGCCCGACACGGGGCACACCATGACGCCCAGAATTCCACCAGTACGTATTTATTGTTATTCATCACCTCACTGACTTTGAAGTTATTGCCCTGCAAATCCTGGGCTTCAAAATCTTTGATAATGCTACCCACTTTAATGCTGTCTTTGATTTCAGCGGCTGCCACTCTGTCCTTGAGCCTGACAATTTCGTGCTCTAGAGCCAGTGAGTTGGGCATCTCCGCTTTCAGTGCCTGCATGTATTGCAGCCGCTGGCTGGCATCCAGACCATTTTCATACACCGTCAACGCCAGAAAGCGGGCAACCGGGTTGGGCGCATTATCGATAACAGACATCAGATGCTTCTCAGCCATTGCCCCCATGGTTGATCCGAGCTGACCAATTTCATTGCTAATGGCTTGCAGTTCAGATTCCGGCAGCGTGTCGTTGTATTTGCCATACAACGCCAGACGCTCCGCCACCAGCCGCTTATATTCCGGGTCGTTTTTCCAGACGCCATACACCTGCTCATACAAAGGGCCACCAACCATTGTCTCTGCATTCATATCGACACTAATCGAACCAGGTTCCAAAACAATACTCTGCTTGGCCACAGTCAACTTGCCGCCATCGGCACTCACCACAACGCCACCAGTCAGTATTTCGGTAACAGGAAAGCTGAGTTCAAACTGGCCGTCCACGATGGCGACTTTCTGCACTTCTTTCACAAGCCCTTTGATGGCTGAGCCAGGGGGCTTGGGTACCCACACCATCGCTTCCAGTGTGCCGGGAGTTGCTCCGGCTTGTTCGGATTGCGGTGTCAGGGTGTAGCGACCGCGTATGGTCATTATTGGTTGGGCTTTTTTAGCCTGAAGGGCCTCAGCGTTCAGCTTACCGCTGTCACTGCAAGCCGCCAGGCCCAGTGCCATCAACGCAACAATTAACAGCTTTTTCATTTTCTCCTCCTAAAAAAGGGGCGCGCAATTGCGCGCCCAACAAGTTACAACCATGTTATTTCACTAGATATCAAACCGCTTGGTAACATCGAAGGTAATTATGCGGCCACGCACATCAACGCGGCGTGGATCCCAGGGCACACCGAAGCCATCAAAGAACGGAAAGCTGCGATTAAATACATTGCGTACACCACCTTTAATGGTCACGTCGTATTCATCCATATCGTAAGACATAGTGAGGTCGTGGGTAACGTAGTGGTGAATACGCAGGGGGTTACTGAAAGTAGTACCAAACGACTCTTGCTGGGTATAGCTGCTGGAGTAGTTGACAAACCAGTTGGCGGACAGGTTTTCGCCGGCCCAGCCTAATGATCCCACGGCCTTGAGTCTTTCCGGGCCATCCTGGCGACCATCATTCGCATCCGGTGCGGAGCCCGGCGTCAATTGCTGACGCTTGAGGCTGGTATAGGTGCCGCCCAGAGCCGCAGTAAAGGCGCCAAAGTCGGTATCAAAGTCGTAGCTGATATTAAAGTCGGCAAATTCACTCAGCTCGTTGGCCACATTGATATCGTTGACGTTAATCCGGCTGATCAAACCGGTGGTGGGGTCAAATTCAACCGCACCGGGTACGTCAAACAGCAAGTTCGGGGTGCGCGATGCCACGCTAAACAGACCATCGATGCGGTCAGTAATATCAATTTCAGCGATGGTGGCACTGACCGTTAGCCCTTGCAGTGCGCCACTGGGCGTCCAGTCAAAACCAAAAGACTTATTGTCCGACAGCTCCGGGCCCAGGTCAGGGTTGCCCCCAAAGACCAGTATTGGTTCTTGCGGGCCTGCGCTGGGATTATTGGGGTCAGTGATAAGAAGGAACTGAAGCAGCAATTGATCGTCAAATATGCTTCTTAATGAAGGCGCTTTAAAGGATTCGCCCCAGGAGGCGCGAATTTTCAGTTCCTCAATGGGGTACCAGGCCAGATCCACTTTCGGGGAGGTGCTGCTAAAGGAACGGCTCTCAATAGCATTGGGGTTGGCACTGTCAAACGGCCCTTCCAGGGAATAGTCATCGTGACGAGCCGCCAGGGTCAGATCCAAAGCGTGTATACCAGGGACCCGGTTGTTGTCGCCGACCAGGGGAATACCCACTTCCGCAAAGAATGACGTTACATCCCGCTCAGGATCTTCGACAATGGTCAATGTAGTACCGGGAGCATTATTAAAGGTTTCAGTGCGGTATTCGGCGCCAAACACAACACCCAGATCGCCTGCAGGCAGCTCCAACAGGTTTCCTGTTACCGTCAGCAGGTAGCTATCCTGTTCAGACACACTGGGCACACTATCGGGAAGAACAGTACCTAAGGGACCAACAACACCATTGCCACCACCCAGGCCCTCAAAAGCGGCCGCAGTATTGGCGCTGCCGTCACCAAAGGGGTTAATCACCTGTTCAATGGGCAACGGGTTGCCATTGGCATCGACACCGGCCAGGCGCTGCGCCAACAAGTCGTCGTCAAACCCAAGGGAAAATAAAAACAACGCCTCTTCCTCGGCACGGGAGGCGGAAAAGTTCATATCCCAATCATCACTGAGCTGTGCATCAAACCCCAATACCAGGGTTGTATTCTCTCGCTCACTCACGGTTGGCGAAATCACACCATCCAGCAAACCCGCCACCGCTTCCGCAGCAAATGAATAGTACACACCCAGTTCATTGCCGGTGTCATTGTAGGGGTTGGTTGTGGGTACAACGCCAAGATCGGATCCAAAAGAAGGAAAAGCTGAGAGCGTAGGTATACCTGGTGCCGTTTCTGATTCGTTGTCACTGTAAGACAGCTCACCAAACACCTGGAAACCATCGAACAGTTCCTGCTCAGCGCGAACAAACACAGAGAGGTCATCTGACTCTGTTGTACTACCTCCCACCGGCACTGCGCCAAGATCGAAGGGAGTCAAATTCGCAGGATCCAGCCCCGTCAGGCCGTTGGTACCATCATCACCGGCGGGCAAGGTGCCCAAAAAAGCAAAGCCATCAAATACGCGGCCAGGTTGGCCAGCTGCAAAAGTAGAGGAGATGCGGTTATCCGTACCGCCCAAGGGGCTCAAATCAAAGGTAGTGCCGCCGGCTTTAAATCGGTCTACGGGGTCGGTGGATTTGGCACTGATACTGGCATTCATATTGCCCGAACCCCAACCAAAACCAAACAGCGCTGAAATTTCGTTTTCGTCCCCTTCGTTGCGGCCCATATCGTAGCGCGCCGACACTTCGGCACCGACGTAATCATCCACCAGAATAAAGTCAATCACACCGCCCTGGGCATCGGCACCGTATACCGCGGAAGCGCCGTCAAGCAAAATATTTACCTGCTTAATGGCGTTGAATGGAATGCCATTGAGGTTGACTGTGCCATCGCCAAAGGTAACGGAGCCGGCCCAGCGGCGGCCATTGACCAGAATCAGGGTATTACCACTGCCCAGACCGCGTAAATTGGCCGCGGACTGACCCTGATCACCCGTCGCTGAAAGACTGTTGTCCAGGGTTGTTGCTGCATTGACGTTACTGAAATTCTGCGGCAGAGAGCGGATTACATCTTCCACGCTGCCAAAGCCGCGACGTTCAATATCATCACGGGTCAGCGAAATGACGTTGGAGCCGGTTTGCACGCCGTTCTTCAAACGAGTGCCAGTGATCACTAGTTCTTCATCTGGCTCTTCCTCGGAAGATGCATCGGATGATTTCTCGCTGACAACCACGGTACTTTCCGAGGTAAATTCAAAGGTCAGGCCAGATCCTTCCAGCATCATGGTCAGTGCTTCGGCAACGGTATAGTTGCCGTTCACGGCGTTTAACTGAACGCCGTTGCCCGTACCACCTGGGAAAATAATTTGCACACCGGAGGTTTCGCCCAATTCAACCAGCGCTGAGCCTGCTGTTTGGCCCTTGATGTTTAAGTCAAATTTGGAGTCGTCCGCCTGAACGGACATGGCTGCCATAAGGGCAATGGCTGATGCCATGTTGACTACCATGCGTTTGCGTCGCGTACTGTGACCGCCTTGATTCATTTATCCCACCTCTGCTGTAAATATAGTATTTGACGTTATTACTTCTTTGACTAGTTGCTTTGCTACTGACTTGGACTATCAGCTGCTAATACCGACCACGTCTCAGAAACAAAAAAACCTACCTTTTTTTAAAAAAAGGCAGGTTTTTTTGTGTTAATTCGACTCTGGCGATTTTTCAAGATGGCAGTAAGACTTAAAAATTTCGTCATCGCGAGCGCAGCGCGGCGATCCAGCGTCTTTTAATAGTCGCTAGATTGCCGCGTCGCTACGCTCCTCGCAATGACGGCCCGGGAGTTTATTCCGGACAGTAGTGCGCCTGCGTGGGGATGACGGAGAACCGCTAAAACAAAGCGTTTTACTGTTATGCAACAGCACTAATCAGGGCTTTTCACTGACAACAATGCGATCAAAGTGCACCACCACTTTGATTGGCAAAGATTTTTCCAGGCCTTCCAGGGCCATGGATATCTGGTCGGTACGAATGGTGGCGTAAATTCTGGTATCGAGAAGATCCACACTTTCCACCAGAATTTTCTTGGCGGTGTAACGATTTAATTGCTGCACCACTTTACCCAGCGGCTCATTGCGAAAGCTCAGGATGCCCGTGCGCCACTGTTGATATCGGGATACATTGTGATCCACAGAAGCCGTCATGCGATCGCCGTCGTTCTGGTATTCCACAACGGTTTGCGCGTTCACTTTGCGGGGCACGCTGGAGGTCAGCGTCAGCGATTCACCCTGCGGGGGAGCAAGCAATGGCGCACTGGAATCCACTACCGCTTCCGGCTTGTGTATGGATACGGTGCCTTCCACAACCGCAAGGGTAAATTGATCCGGAGATTTATGGATATTGAATTCGGTGCCCAGCACGCTGACGGAACGCTCCCCCATAGCCACCGTAAACGGGCGCTCAGGGTCTTTGGCTACATCGAAATACACCTCACCCCGTTCCAGAATCACCCGACGGGAAGTGCCGGTCATTTCCACCAACATCAATGTGCCGGTGTTCATACTGAGTACTGAGCCGTCATCCAGGGTGACGTCTTTCTGTTCGCCTATCTGGGTGATATAGCGGTCGATCTTCACCAATGGTTTTTGCTCAGTTGTTTCAAAGGTCAGAAAAACCGTGACCGCCAACAATAAACCTGCCGCCATGCCAGCAACCGACCAGCGCCACTTGCTGGCTGCAGGTGACCGCTTTTGGCTGTGTGTGGACTGGTAATGGCCCAACACCTGTTCCACATCAGAGTCTTCCGCCAGAGATTCCAGGCTGGCCATCAGCCGGGTTGTTTCCAGAAATTCCTCCTGATAGCCGGGCACTTCCCGACAGCGCTGCTCTATTTGGCCCTCGGATTCTGCGGTTAGTGTGCCAGAGAGCAGATTGATAGCATCTTCCCTGGCCCGGTCGGCAACTGTGCGTGTCTTGTCCATGTCACTCCACTTCATTTTACACCTCTGATTTCCACGGCGGCGCTTCTCAAACGCTTGACGGCCTGGCGAATGTATTTTTCGATCTGACTGCTGGATACCCCCATGTGCTGAGCAATTTCCAGGTAACTTTTGTTGCCAAAGCGGTGCAGGATAAACGAGTCACGCCAGCGCGGCTTCATGGCCATCAATACTTTTTTGGTCTGCTCCAGCTCGCGCCGGCTCTGGACTTCCACATCCGGGGATATCGTGCTCACAATCTGCTCTTTCAACTGTTCACCCTGGTTTTCCAGGTAATTACTGCGGACCTTACGGCGTCTTTCAATATCCAGAATCAGGTTATTAGCCACCTTAATCACAAACGATTGATTGTCGCTGCGCCCAGCAGGCAAACGGGAGGACAATCCATCCATCTTTGCCAGGCGCATAAACACATCCTGGAGGATATCTTCATGTTCAGTGGCGTTAGCTGCCGCCATTCTCAAGCGCAAAAACCCGCGCAACGCAGGCGCATGATCCTGGAACAGGCGCTCAAGCGCTTGCTCTTTGGTTTCTCGAGATCGATTAAAGCCGACAACGTTGCTTTTTTTCATGGCTATGGGCAATTAAGGTAACTCCACCACTTCCCTATGTTAGACCACGCATCAGAAAACGTTTTTCCTACCTTTGGCGGGAAAAAATTGTGAGAAAGAGGGAATACAGGGGTTTCAGGCTTCGCAACAACGGCCTGGCGTGATCTGCCCGTAGCTAGCAGCTCGCCGCCCAAAGCGGAAATTACCGATTTTTAAAATCCAGCATCCGTTGCAATGGCAGCATGGCGCGGCGCCCTAGCTCGGCATCAACAAACACCTCATTGCTGCCCTGTTCCAGGGTTTCTACCATATTCTGCAGGTGGTTCATGCCCATCCAGGGGCAGTTGGCGCAGCTGCGACAAGTAGCACCACGGCCCGCCGTGGGGGCAATAATCAACTCTTTATGGGGCGCTGCCTGCTGCATTTTGAAGAAGATGCCCTCATCGGTGGCAACAATCACCTGCTTGTGGGGTAAATCCCTGGCGGCGGCGATCAGTTGCGAAGTAGAGCCTACGGCGTCGGCCATCTGCACTACATTGTCGGGGGATTCCGGGTGCACCAGAATGGCGGCGTCCGGGTAGACTTCTTTTATGTCCTGAAGGCCGCGGGCCTTGAATTCCTCGTGAACAATACAGCTGCCGTCCCACAGCAACATATCGGCGCCGGTTTTCTTCTGAACGTAGCTGCCCAGATGTTTATCTGGTGCCCAGAGTATTTTCTCCCCTTCCCCATCCAGATAATCCACCACATCCAGAGCAATACTGGACGTCACCACCCAATCGGCGCGGGCTTTTACCGCCGCTGAAGTATTGGCGTACACCACCACGGTGCGATCCGGGTGCTGATCGCAAAAAGCGCTGAAATCATCCGCCGGGCAACCGATATCCAGAGAACAAGTGGCTTCCAGGGTGGGCATCAGCACGCGCTTTTCCGGGGTAAGAATCTTGGCGGTCTCCCCCATAAACTTCACCCCCGCGACCAGCAGTGTGGATGCCTTGTGCTGGCTGCCAAAGCGGGCCATTTCCAGAGAGTCAGAGACAATGCCGCCAGTTTCTTCAGCCAATGACTGAATCTCAGGGTCGGTGTAGTAATGCGCCACAATCACTGCATCCTTGGACGCCAGCAGCTCAACAATTCGCTCCCTGTAGCGGGTCACCTCATCGGCACTGTATTTGGGCTTGTCGTGCAAGTGCTCCAGATACTCCTGCACCACGGCACGGTGTTCGGTGTTCTCGGCAATTTTGAGTCGTTCAGTCGCTGACATGGAAGCAGGCCCACAAATCAAGGGGCGCGAATTCTAGCACAAGCTGGGAATCTGCGTAATTGCATAGAATTGATGCGCCATATCCATGATGATGAGCCTACCAGCACGCCTGATTGCCTTGCGCAACGATATGGATCTTAGCCAACAGAAGATGGCCGATATCATCGGCATTCACGTCAACAGCCTAAAAAAGTACGAAGCCGGGCAAGCACAGCCTTCCCTGGATGTCTTGAAGAAGATCGCTCTGGCACTGCACGTCAGTACCGACTTCTTGCTGTTTGATGAACACGAACGTGTCCCTAGTGATGATCTCGCTTTGCAGCTCGAAGCGGTCAACCAGATGCCAGATGACGAGCAGATGGTGATTCGGGAGGTTCTGGAGAGCCTGATTATCAAGTATCAGTCCCGGCGCTGGGATTCCGGGAGACAAGCCGCTAAAAGATAAAGTTCACAAAGCACTGGCCCTGAGTGTTGGAGCACCCAGGGCCAGCTAACCACCGATGACTAAACAGGAGTCAACAATGGCTGGAAGCAATGATAAGTCCACTACGGATAAAATTCACCTATCAACACCCCAACTCACCCAGCTCACCGATGAGTTTTACGAGGTCTTCGCCCTCAACTGGTTTCTGTACGACGCCATTGAGGGCATCATGGCTGAGGTGGTTGACCGGCTTGAACAGCCACACCACAGCCTGGTCGGGCTGGGGCAATTTCTCAGTTTGATTCGGCAACGAGAGCTGGGGCTCAGGGAGCAGCTAAAGCAGATCAGGGAGTAACCCACTCAGCCAAACAAATAACGCCCCGGCAGAGTAACTGCCGGGGCGTTTTTTTTGTGTTGTTACTCTGATCCTAAATATTCTTTAATTTGCCTTATAGCAGCAGCCACATTCCATTCAGTGGGTACAGTTTCATCATCAAACCAGTTTGCACCCTCAGCAAGCCACTCTTCCCTAACTTTTTTTATACCACTATCACTCACTACATCCAGCCCAAATTGTGTACCACAGCACGAGCATATTTCATGAGAGCTGTATGGATACTTTGGCTTTTCGTCCAGGCCTGTCCATCCACAGACTGGGCATGCATATAATTTCCCCATGTTAATAACCTACATTTCGCAAGCGGTCATTTAAAAAATACTCCAATCCATCTCCACCACGTTTCGACATAGCTGGTCTAAAAAGGGTGCTAATTATGCCATCAGCCCCTACCACCCCATATTCCCCTGTGCGCTTACTGTAACGCACTATAGAGCCATCAAACCGTTGATACTGGAGAGTACCTTTACCTGCCGCACCAGAGAGAAATTGCTTTGCTCTAGCAAGATATTGCTCCTGTGTTAAAGGCTGCCCCCACTCACCATGAATCGCCCCGGGTTTGTCGGAGGCAGTTTAATTTGAGTCATGCAGCTTCGCTCGACTCGGTTTGATAATACAGCATTTCGTATTCAGCGGGCGGCACATCGCCGATGGGCTGTAGCAGCCTCCGGTTATTGAACCATTCCACCCAGGTTAGCGTGGCCCGCTCCACATCATCCAGCCCCTTCCAGGGGCCCAGATCGCTGACAAACCCTGGCATTTTTGCTGGGGTTTGTTGTTTCTGGGCATTGCTAACCCAAAAGCCGGAGAGTCTCTCGAATCTAGGTTGAGCCTCGCAAACACCGTACTGGGGCATTTACAGAGGCTAAGCAAGGGGTTTGGAGTGTAGAGAGGGCTCAATAGAGGCTCAGGCCGCCATCTGAGCAATTTTCTTGATGTTTTGGGCAGTTGCAGCCATCAGACACTGACCAGCCACTCTATTAAGCCTGGTGTAGCGAGCATATCGATAACCGTGTAGTTGTTTAGCATCAGCGAAGCTGCGTTCAACTGTCTCCTGCCGGCGCCTGTAAATCTCTT